>NZ_LNRD01000014.1:0-138725 GCF_001557775.1 Vibrio sp. MOR3
TTTAGCGTCTGAGTGTGTCATCTTAGTGTTTCAGTAAGGATTACTAAGTGATCAGATCACACACACTTGAAAGAGTTCAAAAAAAATCCCCAAGCTACAAGCTTGGGGATTTGTGTATAAGAGACAGGCGGGGGGCAGGCTTTGTATTAGGAGAGTCCAATTTAACTTACTTGTGAGAGGCTAACGACTTTCTGTTGCAGCTTCTCTTTTAGATATTCTGCCAGTGCGATTTTCTCCTCTTCGTTCATGTATAAACCAAGTTTTGTACGACGCCATAAGATGTCTTCATCGGTTAGCGCCATTTCGTGATTCATCAAGAAATCAATTTCACGTTGATATACGCCGCTTGCTTGCTCCGAAAAGCAATGACCAAGATCTTCTACGTTGCTAGTGCCTTCCATTAGGTCCCAAGTTTGTGTACCAAACTGAGTCACATAGCGCAGCAACATCGCTTCTGATGCCCATGAGTACTTCGCATGAATCATCTTCGCCAATTGCTCACGGCTACAACTGAAGTTACCGCCAGGAAGGGTTTGGTTTGCTGTCCAATCTTTACCCATTTCAGGCAGGAACGGGGCAAGTTTCTTCATTGCTGCTTCACCAAGCTTACGGTAAGTCGTGAGCTTGCCACCGAACACTGAAAGTAAAGGTGCGTGGTCGTATTCAGCGTCCAGTTCTAGTGTGTAGTCACGTGTGATCGCTTGCGGTGAGTCAGACTCATCATCACACAACGGACGTACACCACTGTATGTCCACACCACGTCTTCGCGGCTTAGCTGGTGGACAAAGTGTTGGTTAACGATATCGATCAAGTAATCGACTTCATCTTCGGAAATCGCGACTTCACGCGGATCGCCTTTGTACTCCACATCCGTTGTACCAATGATCGAGAACTTATCTAAGTAAGGGATCATAAATACGATGCGGTTATCTTTGTTTTGTAGGATGTAGGCCTGCGGCTCGTTGTGGATACGAGGAACAACGATGTGCGAGCCTTTGATCAAACGAATGTTGCGAGGGGAGGTTTGTTCTAATCCTTCATCAAAGAACTGTTTCACCCATGGACCGGCAGCGTTAACCAGAGCTTTCGCTTTGCGTTCGAAACGTTGGTCTGTGGTGACGTCATGAATAGTGACATGCCAAATGCCGCCTTCACGGTGTGCTTTTTCTACGCGACAGTAGTTGCGAACTTCTGCGTTATTCTCTTTAGCCGCTAGAACGTTCAACAACACCAAGCGTGCGTCATCTACCCAACAATCTGAGTATTCGAAACCGGTTTTCATTTCAGGTTTTAATAGGCCTGATTTTGCTAGGTTGACGGTTTTGCTGCCTGGAAGAGTGGTTCGTTTACCCAAGTTATCGTAAAGGAACAAGCCACAGCGGATCATCCAAGCTGGGCGTAAAAATGGGCGATGAGGTAAACGGAAGCGCATTGGTAGAGCCACATGTGGTGCTTTACGTAAGATCACTTCACGTTCAGCGAGCGCTTCCGAAACTAAACGAAACTCATAGTGTTCAAGGTAACGTAATCCGCCGTGGATCAGTTTTGAACTTGCAGAAGAGGTTGCCGATGCGAAGTCATTAGCTTCGTACAAACCGACGCTTAAACCACGGCCAGCAGCATCTGCAGCAATACCAGCCCCGTTAATGCCGCCGCCGATCACGATCATGTCTAGAGTAGGGGATGAATTCGTCGTGGAAGCATTTTGTTGGATACTCATAAATTTGACCTCTTGGTGAGCGAACGAGCATTTTGGAACATGAGCTTATCCTAGCTTAGGTTTCGTTTGTGGTCATTATTTATTTTCGTTTGTGAGCGTTTTGTGTGATTTGGGCACAAAAAAACCTCTGCCTAATTAAGACAGAGGTCATTTATGCGCGTAAATAGTGAGTGTAAACGCTATTCTGTTATGGCTCTTTCCATTTGTGTATCAACCACTTCGAGCGGAACGGCTGCTTCTTTTAGAATCGCGAGAATCTCTTCTGGTGGTTGTTTGTTGGTAAATACCATGTTCAATTGCGCGATATTGCCCAGTTTCACCATCGCATTACGACCAAACTTCGAATGGTCAACCGCAAGGAAAACGCTGCGGCTGTTATCGATAATCGCCTGTTTAACGCGAACTTCGTGGTAATCAAAGTCCAGTAGCGAGCCATCAAAATCGATACCACTGATGCCCAAAATACCGAAATCGAGGCGGAATTGTTTGACGAAATCGAGCGTCGCTTCACCGACAATGCCGCCATCTCGGTTGCGAACTTCACCGCCCGCCAAAATCACTTTGATTTCCGGGTTCGGTAAAAGAATGGTGGCAACATTAATGTTGTTGGTCACCACGCGAAGCTGTTTGTGGTTTTTATTGAGCGCTCGAGCGACGGCTTCTGGGGTCGTGCCAATATCAATAAACAAGGTTGCGCCATCTGGAATGTGTTTTACGAGTTCTTCCGCAATGACATCTTTTTCATTGAAGTTAAGCGCTTTACGCGTGTTGTATGAGGTGTTCTCTGAACTGAGAGGAATGGTTGCACCACCGTGGTAGCGACGAATTTTGTTTTCATCTGCGAGGTCATTTAGGTCGCGGCGAATAGTCTGAGGACTAACATTAAATTTTTCTACCAGCTCATCCGTGCTGACATAGCCTTGTTTTTTCACCAACTCAACAATCTGTTGGTGTCTTGGTATTTGCTTCACTTAGCACTCCCTTGTGCACTGGTAACCGCCAATGCTTCAAAATCGAAAATAGAAACTTGCTCTATTGTGCTCGAATTAGCGCATTGTGAGAAGCTGTGGGAGTGTGGAATCCGCGATCGAACGCAAAAAAAGAGCGCCAACTCGGCGCTCTTTACGATTAATCAGGGGGAAACTAATCGTTTATCAGAAATTAATCGTCTTCGTCGTGAAGCTCAGACCAGGTTTGAGCACACTTAACTGCGCGCTTCCAACCTTTGTAACGACGGTTACGTTTCTCTTCATCATCATGTGGTTCGAATGTGCGATCGAGCACTGCTTTGTCTTGCAGTTCATCAATGCTATCCCAGAAACCAACCGCTAGACCAGCTAGGTAGGCAGCACCCAAAGCGGTTACTTCGGTTACTTGAGGGCGATGAACTTCGGTATTAAGAACATCAGATTGGAACTGCATCAGGAAGTTGTTCGCCACTGCGCCGCCATCCACGCGAAGGTTCGCGAGTTTGATGCCCGAGTCTGCTTGCATTGCATCTAGCACATCACGAGTTTGGTAAGCGATGCCTTCCAAAGTTGCACGGATAATGTGGTTAGAGTTTACGCCACGAGTTAGACCGACAATCGTACCGCGAGCGTAAGCATCCCAGTATGGTGCACCTAACCCAGTAAAGGCAGGAACGACATAAACCCCATTTGAAGAATCGACTTTAGTTGCGAAGTATTCCGAGTCTTCAGCACCAGCCAGAATCTTCATTTCGTCACGTAGCCATTGAATTGAAGCACCACCCATGAATACTGCACCTTCAAGGGCGTAAGCTGGTTCACCTTTTGGACCACATGCTAGGGTGGTCAATAGGCCATTCTTAGAGGTTACCTTCTCTTGACCTGTGTTCATCAATAAGAAACAACCTGTACCATAAGTGTTCTTCGCTTGACCAGCTTCAACACACATCTGACCGTAAAGCGCGGCTTGTTGGTCACCTGCAATACCTGCGATTGGGATGCGAGTACCGCCTTTACCACCAATGTTGGTTTGGCCGTAGATTTCTGATGAGCGTTTGACTTCTGGCATCATCGACGCTGGAATGCCTAATTCATCCAACATTTTCTGATCCCAGCATAGGTCGTTAATGTTGAAAAGCATAGTGCGCGAAGCGTTGGTGTAATCGGTTACGTGAACGCGGCCTTGTGTCATTTTCCAAACCAGCCAAGTATCCACTGTACCGAATAACAACTTGCCCGCTTCCGCTTCTTCACGCGCGCCTTCAACGTTATCTAGAATCCACTTCACTTTTGTGCCAGAGAAGTAAGGGTCTAAAACCAGACCTGTATTGTCGCGAACGTAATCTTCTAGTCCGCGCGCCTTTAATTCTTCACAAATATCGGCAGTACGGCGACATTGCCACACGATCGCGTTGTAAACCGGCTTGCCTGTTTCTTTGTTCCATACAATTGTGGTTTCACGTTGGTTGGTAATACCGATACCAACAAGTTGGTCGCTACGGATACCGGTTTTTGCAAGTGCTTCAACCAAAGTAGAGCTTTGAGTTGCCCAGATTTCCATTGGGTCATGTTCAACCCAACCAGCCTCTGGATAAATCTGAGTAAATTCTCGCTGAGCGACGCTTACGATATTCGCGTCATGATCCAGAATGACAGCACGAGAGCTTGTCGTGCCTTGGTCTAGGGCAACAATGTATTTTTGCTCAGTCATGGTAAGAATCCTTTTGTTTCGTTATTTATATTTTAGTAAATGTTCGAATGAGTTGGTTTTAAGCTTGAGCTTGTTCTGCTTCTTCTTCGGTCTCGCACTGGTTAGGGATAGTACAGCCATGACCTTGTTGTGGCAGATATGCAGCAATCGCTTTCGGGTACAACCAACCACCGAAGCAAGCACCTGCGATAGGAGCAAGAATTGGAACAATAAAGTATGGGATTTCACGCGCACCGGTCAGTGCGTAATCCCAGCCGGCAAAGTAAGCAAACAGTTTAGGGCCGAAGTCACGAGCAGGGTTCATCGCAAAGCCAGTCAGTGGGCCTAAAGAACCACCGATAACCGCAATGAGAATACCGATAAGTAATGGGTTCATAGCGCCGCGAGGTGCACCGTTGTTCTCATCACCAAGAGCAAGAATGGCAAACATTAGCACTGCAGTAATCACGAATTCCACAGCAAAAGCGCCAAAGAAAGAGAGAGAAGCGTGTGGGTAAGTCGAGAAAATACCTGCTGTTGCTAATGCGTCTTGGCTGCTACGAACGAAATTGTGTGCGATTTCGTAATCAGTAAATAGGTTGCTGTACAAGCTGTAAACCAAAGCGGCAGAGCAAAATGCACCGAGCATTTGCGCAATGATATAAGGCACCACTTTCGCCTTATCGAATCCATGGAACATCGCCAGCGCGATGGTAACTGCAGGGTTGATGTGTGCACCGGATACGCCCGCAGTACAGTAAATTGCAATGGCGACGCCAAAGCCCCATACAATACTGATTTCCCATTGACCAAATTGAGCTCCGGTCAAAACGAGTGCAGCAACACAGCCTACGCCAAAAAAGATAAGTAATCCGGTACCGATAAACTCGGCCAAACATTCTCCGAGCAGTGAGGGGTGTTTGTTCGTTGTCATGTTAAGAGTCCTTTAATATTTATGCTTATCTAGCACGGTTCTATTGTGCATATATAAACGTTTGCGAAAACAAACGAGCGTTAAAAGTGAGCGTTTGAGCATAAATTTGTTAATCAAACTCTTCGTTTTTGTTAATTGACGCATCTTTTGCTCAAAAAGGAAACTCGATAAAACGATTCAGAAGCTTCTACTTCTATTTTTCGGCCTAAAACTACCGATGTGAAAATCAATGCACAAACTGGTAAGAGGAGTTTTGTGAAGCTGCTTCGCGAATGGTGGGAAATTACTCAGATTACTGGTTGAAAACTAACCCTAAAGAGCTAGCTGACACTAATGATGATAAGGGGGAGGCTGATATTGATGCGCTCGTTGCTCTGAGTTAAACCACCGTTAAGAATGAAGAAGTTTATTTGTGGTTGATACGACGTCTTTTACTAGAGATTTGTTTTGAATGCGCTTTGGGATTGGTTGGCTGATGTCGATGCTAATTGTTAACGAAGTGACATTGTTGCAACACGTCATGCTGGTCTTTAATTACTTAAATAGCGTGTTTTATCTCTTCAACCTCTACCTTTTATCCATTTATGTGGTCATTTGAGCGCTTGGTTTACTTAAGATAGCGATGATTTTGTTCGTTTGCGCACTTCATGCTCTATATAGACAGTAACGGAATGTGGGGGAAATGGAAGCACTGTCTAATTAAATGCTTCTAGTTCACTGTATTTACTGAAATTTAATTCCTATGCAACATTTATCACAGAAATAAAAATTGTATTTCATAAAATGCATTCACTTTCGAACGAAACTCCTTTTTGCTCGTTCGCGATTTATTACTCCCTACCATCGCTCACATAATTAATGAGGTTCCTATGTTTGGAATATTCAAACCTAAGGCGCATATCGATCGCTTATCGTCCGATAAGATCGACGGCACCTATTCTCGCTTACGTTGGCAACTCTTCATCGGTATCTTCGTCGGTTACGCTGGCTATTATTTAGTGCGTAAAAACTTTAGCTTGGCGATGCCTTACCTTATTGAGCAAGGTTTTAGCCGTGGTGACTTAGGTGTTGCTTTAGCTGCAGTTTCCATTGCTTACGGTTTATCAAAATTCTTAATGGGCAGTGTTTCTGACCGCTCTAACCCTCGTTATTTCTTAAGTGGCGGTCTGTTAATGTCTGCGCTTGTGATGTTCTGCTTCGGCTTTATGCCTTGGGCTACGGGCAGCATTACCGCGATGTTTATTCTATTGTTCCTAAACGGTTGGTTCCAAGGTATGGGATGGCCTGCCTGTGGTCGAACCATGGTTCACTGGTGGTCACGTAAAGAACGTGGCGAGATCGTATCGGTTTGGAACGTGGCGCATAACGTAGGTGGTGGTTTAATTGGTCCACTATTTATTCTTGGTCTTTGGGCATTTAACGACGATTGGCGCACCGCTTTCTATGTTCCTGCATTTTTTGCCACGCTCGTAGCTGTCTTTATTTGGTTCACGGTAAGAGATACACCTCAATCTTGTGGTCTTCCGCCAATTGAAGAGTATAAAGACGACTACCCAGACGATTACGACAAGTCTCATGAGAAAGAAATGAGTGCGAAGGAGATTTTCTTCAAGTATGTCTTTTCTAATAAATTGTTGTGGTCAATTGCGATCGCGAACGCGTTTGTTTACCTGATCCGCTACGGTGTGTTGGACTGGGCTCCAGTGTATTTAAAAGAAGCAAAAGACTTCTCAGTAGATAAATCTTCTTGGGCTTACTTCCTATACGAGTGGGCTGGTATTCCTGGTACGTTATTGTGTGGTTGGATTTCTGACAAAGTGTTTAAAGGTCGCCGCGCCCCTGCTGGCATCTTATTTATGGTTCTTGTCACGGTTGCGGTGCTTGTTTACTGGTTTAACCCAGCAGGTAATCCAGCCGTCGATATGATGGCGCTGGTGGCTATCGGTTTCTTGATTTACGGCCCTGTGATGTTGATTGGTTTGTATGCACTAGAGCTTGCTCCTAAAAAAGCGGCGGGTACTGCCGCTGGCTTGACCGGGCTATTCGGATACTTAGGTGGCGCTGTTGCTGCGAACGCTATTCTTGGTTACACCGTTGACCACTTCGGTTGGGATGGTGGGTTCATCATTCTTGTCGGGTCTTGTATTACCTCTATTATCTGCTTGATTTACGCTTTCTTGGGTGAACGCGCTCATCACGAACAAAAAGCACGTGAGAAAGAAGCATTGGCGTCATAAAACATTAAAGGGGCGGTGGAATACTGCTCCTTCAATAAGTTAAGGAAAGAACAATGAAAACAACGTCAATTTGCATGACGATTCTCGCTCTCGGCATTTCAGCTGGAGCGGTTGCACAACCGCTTGTTATCGCGCACCGAGGAGCATCGGGTTATCTGCCAGAACATACGTTAGAAGCAAAAGCTCTTGCGTATGCAATGAAGCCGGACTACATCGAGCAAGATGTGGTGATGACCAAAGACGATCAACTCGTCGTATTGCATGATCATTACCTCGATCGCGTGACCGATGTGGCTGAGCGATTCCCAGACCGTGCTCGTAAAGATGGTCGCTACTACGCGATTGATTTCACTTTGGAAGAAATCAAATCATTGCGAGTCACTGAAGGCTTTAACATCGATGATAAAGGTAACAAGGTTGCTGGTTATCCGACACGATTCCCAATGTGGAAATCAGATTTTACCGTTCCTACTTTTGCGGAAGAGATTGAGTTGATCCAAGGTTTAAATAAAACACTGGGTTATGACATCGGTATCTACCCAGAAATTAAAGCGCCTTGGTTCCATCGCCATGAAGGTAAAGACATCTCAAAAGCGGTGCTTAACGTTTTAAAGCAGTACGGTTACGACTCACAAGACGACAAAGTGTACCTTCAGTGTTTTGATGCGAATGAGCTTCAACGCATCAACAGTGAGCTCATGCCTGCAATGGACATGGATTTAAAGCTCGTTCAGCTCATGGCTTACACCGACTGGAACGAGACCATGGAGTACAAAGGCGACAAGGCAACACCATACAGTTATGACTGGATGTTTGAAGCCAATGGTATGAAGAAGGTCGCGGAATACGCGGAAGGGATCGGTCCTTGGAAGCCAATGTTGGTGGATGACAAATCAACCAAGGATAACATCATCATCAAACCTTTGATGAAAGCGGCAAAAGACGCGGGCTTACAAGTACACCCTTATACTTTCCGAGCGGACCCTGGGCGTATTCCTGCTTACACCGACAGCTTCGATGGGATGATGGACATCTTCTACAATCAGGTGAAAGTGGATGGTTTGTTTACTGATTTCCCTGATAAAGCGGTGAACTTTCTGAACAAGTAAAGTTCTAAAAAACTGAGTGTTTGAAACGCTCAGTATTACGTCACACGCCATGTCGTAACAATAGGCTCTCATTGAGCAATCATTATCCCTCAACAGTGACTCTCCTGTTGGGGGATTTTTATATGTATGGAACACGATCAACACCTTTTACTTCTCTTTCATTGCTCCCGCTGTGTATGCATTCCCATTGTTCTTGATTTGCAGATGCTAAATATTCACACCACCGATATGGTTACTATACAGGGGTATTGTAAATTGGTGCCCTTTGCTAATGCCATTGTGGAGAAGACTGTGTTCCATTGGCTTAGTTTGCCCTTTCAGCTTGCCGCTTAAGTCTTGCTTCACATGTCGGTTCGTAGCTCCAAATTCTTAGGCGGCCTTTTCTTTTGAACAAAGCGATCCCGACGGCAATTCATTCTCTGATAAGCCGAGCATTAGTGCGCAATACGATCATGAATAATAAAAGACTTAATAGGACATGACATGAGACTAGTACTTGCCATTCTAATTCCTTGGCTGCAATTTTTTACTATTGGCCGTTATTGGGCGGGAGTAATCTGTTTGTTATTGCAGATTACTTTGGTTGGTTGGTTGCCCGCTGCCATTTGGTCTGTATACGCATTAGTTAATTACGAAACGGATAAAAAAATCGAGAAGCTAGCTGCAGAGAGAGATGGTCCAGAGGCGTTCTCAAATTACGCACGAAAAGCGCCAGCGTCTTCGGATCAAGATGGTGGTGGAGACGAGTAGGTGTTTCCGTCGAATAAAGGTAAGCCTTATTTCTGGGGGGGCTTACTATTGAGTTGTTTTGGGTTTGCTTCTAGTGCACAAGCAGAGCTCACGATTCAAGAAGCGGTCGATTTGTGGATCTTGGATGGCGCAGAGTTCCGTCAGATGGTGAAATGCTCTCCGCAAGCGCAGTTGAACAACGGTGTGCAGCAAATCTATTACGACTCGTCATCTTGTGTATTGAGCGAACTGGCAACTTATGCGTTGGCAAAAGAGTGTTTTGGAGATGCGAAGGCTCAGCGCGTCAATATTCTGGATGCCGCGGATAAATCGAAAGTGATGTCTTTTGATATCAACGCTGCCAGCTGTTCATTATTAGAGAAAAAAACTGGTCAAAAGAAATCGAATCCAGCGCCACCACCAAAACCATCTCGACCATCGACATCAAACTCTAAGGCTTATGTTGTTCAGCTCTACTCTGGCGTTAAGCCTCCGAACAAGGTATTTGCACAATGTGCGACTGCACCTTTATATGAGCACCATATTCACGGCTCGTACTATTTGTTTAGTGACGTGTATTTCAAATACTCGGAAGCAAAGCAATTAATGGATCACTTAAAGTACGAATGCCCTGATTTATCGATGTGGATTCGTCCGATAAAGCGCTAGTTAAGACTGATAATTAAAAAATCCCCCAACAGTTTCCTGCTGGGGGATTTTTCGTAGGGCTAATTCACTGCAATACCCAAATGACTTCAAGATGCTCAGTTCAGAGCGTGGTCACTGATACGAGTTCAAGGAAAATGACGAAGTGAAATAGCTCGCTATTTTCAAGTTATTTGACGTGGGAATCGTGATAGTGACACGCTCCCAAAGGGCGAGTTGTCTTGGCTTTCATGCTTTGTTAACGAGCTTTGATTTAGACTGACTAGATCTTCAACTCGTTGCCGCGCCTGCAAGCCAAGTCAGCCTCGCTGAATCAAGCATCTCGAGGTTATTTGGGTATTCTTATTAGTTGTTTTTATGCAGTTCGCTGTTCAGTTCAACCGCGCTCTTGTTTGCAAGACACTCGATTTGACCTGTTACAGAGTTACGACGGAACAGTAGGTCAGAAACACCAGCAAGATCGCGTGCTTTCACTACTTCTACTTCTTGACCAGCAGAATCTAGCATGCGCACTTTAGAACCAGCAGTTACGTACAGACCTGATTCGATAGTACAACGGTCACCCATTGGGAAGCCAAGACCTGCATTCGCGCCTAGTAGAGAGTTTTCACCGATAGAAACCACAACTTTACCGCCGCCAGATAGCGTACCCATGATAGATGCGCCGCCGCCGATGTCAGAGCCGTTACCAACCACTACGCCAGCAGAGATACGACCTTCAACCATGCTCACGCCAGTTGTACCCGCGTTGAAGTTGATGAAGCCTTCGTGCATTACCGTTGTGCCTTCGCCAACGTGTGCGCCAAGACGTACGCGAGAAGTGTCAGCGATACGAACGCCAGTTGGTACCACGTAGTCCACCATTTTAGGGAACTTGTCTACGCAATCTACGCCTAGTGCACGACCCGCTAGGCGAGCTTCGATTTGACGCTCTGCCAGTTCAGGTAGGTCGATTGGGCCTTCGTTAGTCCATGCGATGTTGTGTAGTAGACCGAAGATGCCGTCTAGTACCGTGCCGTGTGGTTGAACTAGGCGGTTAGAGATAAGTTGAAGTTTTAGGAAACCTTCAGCAACGCTTTGTGGCTGCTCGTCAGTTGCAAGGATAACCAGTACAAGTGGTTGTGCTGATTCTGCTGCTTTTGCTGCGAAAGATGCGTTTGCAGTATCGCCGTTTGCTTCAAATGCTGCTGCCAGTTCTGCGCTTTGTGCTGCAGAGATCTCGATAGCTTGGTTGCCTTGCTCGTAACCTGCTACTGCTGCTAGTGCGTTAACAAGCGCTTCGCTTGGGTTAAGAACTGGGTTTGGGAAAAACGCTTCGATGATTTTGCCGTCGCGGTTTTTAGTTGCCGTACCAAAGGCTAGAGAGAAGAAAGCCATAGTTGATCTCCATGTGTTGAGTCTTGTGTCTCGTCTGTTCACTGACAAGAAATAATTAAGTTGTCAGCCATCATAAAGAGAGTGTTGGGGAGTTTAAAGAGGGGAAATGGAGAAAGTCTGTAGATGGATACCTTTTGTCTTTTTAGAGATATGTTTGTCTGATGAGAAATGTGTCGCAAAAGCCTTATCAGACCGATTTTGGGCAGAGACACAGTGACGTTGGAGAAGAGGGCATCGCAAAAAAAATAAGGGGAGGACCGAAGTCACTCCCCCTACACTGGGTTTGTTGGATTTACTGGCTTTGGATAGTAAAGCGATAAATCGACTTAGAGGCTTAGCTCACCGACCTCTACCGCAAGTGCAACCGTTGCACCTACCATTGGATTATTGCCCATACCGATGAAGCCCATCATTGCTACGTGTGCTGGTACTGAAGAGCTACCCGCGAATTGCGCATCGGCGTGCATGCGACCCATGGTATCGGTCATGCCGTAAGAGGCAGGACCTGCCGCCACGTTGTCTGGGTGTAGAGTACGACCAGTGCCACCGCCTGATGCCACAGAGAAGTAAGGCATGCCTTCACGGTTACGTTCTGCTTTGTAGATACCTGCTACAGGGTGTTGGAAGCGAGTTGGGTTGGTTGAGTTACCGGTGATGCTCACATCCACTTGTTCTTTATGCATGATAGCTACGCCTTCACGTACATCATCAGCACCGTAGCAAAGGATCTCACCACGTGGACCTTGCGAGAATCGACGACGTTCTACTTCCACTAACTCACCAGTTTGGTAGTTGTATTGAGTGCGTACGTAAGTGAAACCGTTAATGCGTGAGATTAGGTAAGCGGCGTCTTTACCCAAGCCATTTAGGATAACTTTCAATGGATTTTTACGTGATTTGTTCACGTTCAATGCGATTTTGATTGCGCCTTCTGCCGCTGCGAATGACTCATGACCGGCAAGGAAAGCGAAACAGCCACTTTCTTCATTCAATAGACGAGCCGCCAATGCACCGTGACCGATACCCACTTGGCGTTGCTCTGCCACGCTGCCTGGTTTTGTGCAGGCTTGAAGGCCTTCACCGATGATGTTTGCAGCTTCTTCCGCTGTTTTTGCACCGCGGAAAATCGCCAAAGCAGTGCCCAGTGTGTAGGCATCTGCAGCGCTTTCAAACGCGATAGGTTGAGTGTCCATCACCAGCGCTTTAGGGTCGATACCACGATCCATACAGTATTGGTAAGCCTCTTCCAGAGAAGAAAGTTGCATTTCGTCTAATGTGCGAAGTACAGATTCAGTAATTGGAGTGTTCATAATCTCTTTCCTCTAGGTGGCAATTATTGTTGGCGTGGGTTGATGGTAGATACGGCTTCGTCAAAACGACCGTAAGTCCCCGTTGCTTTGTCTGCCGCTTCTGCAGCAGATACGCCTTCGTTGATGGCTTTCATCATCTTGCCTAGGTTGAGATATTGGTAACCAATCACTTCTTTGTTTTCGTCTAGTGCGAGTTTTGTTACGTAGCCTTCAGCTAACTCCATGTAACGCACGCCTTTTGCTTTAGTTGAGTAACTAGTACCCACTTGGCTACGTTGAGTTTGACCAAGGTCTTCCAGTGCCGCACCAATTTCCAAGCCGCCTTCAGAGAAAGCAGATTGAGTACGGCCGTAAACAAATTGAAGGAAGATTTCGCGCATCGCAACGTTGATAGCATCACACACCAAGTCGGTATTCAGTGCTTCCAGAATGGTTTTGCCTGTTAGAATTTCTGCGGCCATCGCGGCTGATTGAGTCATGCCTGAACAGCCGATCGTTTCGATCAAAGCTTCTTCGATGATGCCGTTTTTGACGTTAAGAGTCAGTTTTGCTGCGCCTTGTTGAGGAGCACAAGCGCCAACGCCGTGGCTAAGACCAGAAATTGCGATAACGTCTTTTGGATTGATCATTGCGCCTTCAACAGGGATCGGTGCAGATGCATGAAGATCGCCGCGTTGAATCGGGCACATTGATTGGATTTCGTGTGAGTATTGCATAATGTTTTCCCAGTGTACGATATCCGGCATATTGGTCAGACTCAACGGCGTTGATTGCTCTTATTCGCTCCATCAGATAGAAAAACTATGTTCAGGAGGCTCACGCGTTTGTCGCCTTGTTGAGTTAACAACTATTTTGGATATCTTTTTAATTTTTGAGAAAACAGGTGCGGGGTTGGAGAAGAGTTGAATTGCTCACTACAGAACTCTTGCTTTCACAATATAGGTGAAAGCATTTCCAACAGGGCTGACCTGTTTTCGTTTCTGTAGGAGTCATTAGCTTTAAAGCGGTTCGAATCTTTCGATTCCGGTGGCACCCCATCACCGTGCCCATTTAGATTAGATCTAAGTCACACTAATCTGCAACATGAAATTTAGAGCAATTTGGGATATTAAATCGGTTCTTTATATTCTCAGAGATATATAGCGATAAATGCAACGCATAAAAAAACGTCGCATTATGCGACGTTTTTTCTAAACAAGTGAGAGGCTTATGCAGCGTCTTCTTGCTCGCTATCTTCTTCAACAGCTTCAAGCTTCTTTGCTTTTTTTGGTGCAGGTTTACGTTTTGCACCTAGAGCGTAAAGCACTTCTTCTTTGTTTTGCGCAAGGTACATTGCAAGATCTTCTTGCTTACCTTCGTCTTCTAGAAGTTCACTCTTACTTAGCAGTGAGAATAACTCGTCCGCCATATCCAGCATTTTGTCGTATGCGTCAGCTTCCGCTTTAGAGGTAAAAGTCATTTTCTCTTCTCCATTGCGTTCTACCACGTACTTGACGATTACAGCCATGGTTGGTCCTCTAAGTTAATTTGTTAAATTTTATACTGGCTTTTTATACAGTTTTTGACCAGTTAAGTCTAGCGACAAGCCTCAGAATGAGAGCCGTGTACAACTAAGTGACCAGCATTTGAACTATCTCCCGTGAACGACCCATCTCGAACTAGCCATCTTTAAGATGTGGGTTCTCTGGTCGCTCCCAATCTTGGCAGAATTCAATGAATGTACGTAGGAGCGGGTTTTGATACTTCTCTTTGTGGATCAAAAGCCAGAAGCGACGCTTCATATCCAGTGGCATGTTGAGCATTTTCACACGACCATCTCGAATTGCAGGTTCTGCAGATAGGCGTGATAAACAACCTAAACCCAGCCCAGCAGATACCGAATTGATCAGCGCTTCTGTTGTATTGAGCTGAAAAGCCTCATGCCAGTGTTCTAGACGCGGAGCGATGGCGCGCATAAAGAACTCTCGAGAGCCAGAACCCGCCTCTCGCAGAATCCATTCCGTGTCTTCGAGTTCGTTTAGGCTGATTGGCCCTTCATCGAAGTTAGGATAGTCCGGCGGACAAATCACACACATTTCGTCTTCACTGAATTGCGTTGATTCCAACTCTGGGTGTATGGTCTTGCCCTCGATGAGCGCGATGTCGAGTTCGTACGCGATCAACATGTCACAAATCTGGGCAGAGTTAGAGATGAATAAACTCTGCGACTGGTGATTCGTTTCATCACGAAAATCACTTAACAGGTAAGGTGCAACTTGGTTGCCGATGGTGTCACTGGCACCGATGCGAAGCAGCCCTGATAAGGTTTGGTCGCCATCGAACACACTCTCAATATCCCGAGCTCGGTTGAGGAGTTCATCCGCGAGGGGCAAAAGTTTTTGTCCTTCTTGGTTGAGAATTAAGCGGTTGTTCACCCGGTCAAATAGGTGATGACCAATTTGTTTCTCTAACTCAGACAGCGCCATACTCACGGCCGCCTTAGAAAGAAACAGGCTTTCCGAAGCCGCAGTTAGCGTCTTGTGCTGAGTGATCGTAGTAAAAACTTTCAGTTGTTTAAGAGAGATATGACTAGGCATGATATTCCGTTAAGTTTATCTGAACGTTAGTTTTAAATAATTAGATATATTGGAACGAAGTGCAAGAGTAATATACACCCCATAGAAAGTTAGCTTAGATTTTGAGGTCGTAATGATTCAAAGAACAAAAGCAAAAGTAATGGGAGCACCAACGCCAATGGCGGGTCTGGCTCTTGGTATTGCGAGCTTAGGTTGGAGTTGGGAAAACTTCGCCGAATTAAATGGCTATGGACAGTGGATTAGCGCAGGTATTGCAAGCGTACTGCTAGCAATCTTGGCGACTAAATTTCTTTTTCACAATCATTTGTTGAGACAAGATCTTGCGCACCCTGTGGTGGGTAGTGTCGTTCCAACTTTCGCGATGGGAACCATGGTGGTTTCAAATTCTCTAGGGCACTTTTTCCCTGTTGCAGGTGACGTGCTTTGGTTAGTGGCGGTAGCTCTACATATCGTGTTCCTAGTGAGCTTCTTGTACCACCGCGCGAAAGACTTCGAACTACACCACATGGTGCCAAGCTGGTTCGTACCACCAGTGGGTATTATCGTTGCAGATGTGTCTTTCTCAGGTAACCCAGTGCTTGCACCTATTGCACACGGTGCGTTGGTCTTCGGTATGGTGGCTTACGCGGTGATGTTGCCAATGATGATCTACCGTTTCATGTTCACTCATGAAATCCCAGATGCAGCAAAACCAACCATGGCAATCATGGCGGCACCAGCTAGCCTATCGTTGGCTGGTTACCTAACCGTAACGGCAACACCTTCACCAGTGATTATTGCTCTGTTGTTTGGTATCGCGGTATTGATGACAGCCATCATCTACTTAGCCTTCTTTAAATTGCTAAGACTGCCATTTAGCCCAGGTTACGCAGCGTTTACCTTCCCAATGGTGATTGGTGCAACGGCTCTGTTCAAAACAGCAAATTGGATGGAAGCAAATGGTCTAGCAGCGCACTATGTACAACAAGTTCGCGGTCTAGCAGGTATCGAATTGATTGTGGCAACGATTGTGGTGACTTACGTAGGTTTGCAATACATCAATAACTTACTAATCCAACCACGCTTGATGACGACACATCACGCATAAGTCTTACTCGTAAAGCAAAGTCTCTTGGTCTCTCTCGCCAAGAGGCTTTTTTTGTATCGGTAGGGTGGGATCTAAAGCCAATCTGCAGATAAAAAAATGCCACCCCAAAAGGGTGGCGGAAAATTAGATACAATTTTAATACATCAAACTTTAGTAACCGCAGCCATTGTAGCGAGAGTTCTCATGCAGAAAATGGCAATTCGAAATTTACCTCTCTTCACTATGCCTACTCAAAGTCATAACCTTTGGCTGACTTAGGCACTCGCAAATGTATAAATTACCGAGTGCTAATGTATAAAAAATATAACTTTCTAGAATGTTAACTTTCTCAATAGGAAGGATTTTTACATGGCTATCATTGCTTGGGCGGTTTTAGGGTTAGTTGCTGGTGTATTGGCTCAATGGATATTGCCGACGAGAACTTCAAATAGTTGGCTAGCAACCATCATTCTTGGTGTGCTCGGTGCATTTGTCGGTGGTTACGTAGGTTCAATGTTTGGTTTTGGTGCTGTAGGTGTGTTGAGCGTTGAGGGGATTATTACTGCGACCATCGGCGCTGTCATTTTGCTTTTTGTTTTCCGATTGCTGCGCAAATAACACGCTCAGACACGGTATCAGCATGCAGTATTCTCTCGAAGAAATCTTACACTACTTGAACGACAACCATTTTAGAGCCAGTAATAAAGCGGTCGCTGAAATCCTAGGTGTCAGCGTTTGGTCACTTATCTACAAATTGGATAAGTGTCATCCAGCAGACTCTTGGTTAGTTGATGACAAAACTGGGCTTCCTGTCGGCTACAGTTCAAAGAACTATCACCCTCATTTGTTCCAAAGGAGGGTGATATTGTCGAGTGTGTCTGTGTTAAGGCAACACTTACTTCATCAATATGCTCGCTAGGAGGGAGGGGGGCACTGGTGTGAGCTATCCCTTCCTTCCAACTCCGCTGTATTTTATATATCTACCTTGAGTACTCAGTGAGGAAGGGAAGTCATTGTCTACAGGCAGTTGATTACTTGTTCAAACTTTGTCTAATCTCTAACCTTTTGTTATTTAAGCTATCGAGATCGCTCTAGGAATAAATGTGGCTGTGCTAAGCTTGCTAGCAGTTTCCATTGGCATTCGGTGCACCTACTTTGTTTACTGTCTATCACTCCAATCAGGTCGATGTTCTCAAATCACTTCTTGTTGAACTGATTCGCATCAATCCATTAGAAAATCCATTCGAAAAAGAGCAAATTCTGGTGCAAAGCCCGGGTATGTCTCAGTGGTTAAAAATGGAATTGGCGAAAGAGTTTGGTGTTGCGGCAAACCTAGAATTTCCGCTGCCAGCGACTTTCATTTGGGACATGTTCACCCAAGTATTGGCTGATGTGCCTAAGCGCAGTGCCTTCAACAAAGAAGCTATGACGTGGAAGCTGATGCACTTGCTTCCGGGTTTACTAAACGAAGCGTCATTCGAACCTTTGGCACGTTATCTTCAAGACGACAGTGACAACTCCAAGCTGTATCAATTGGCAGAGAAAATTGCCGATATTTTCGATGGTTATTTGGTGTATCGCCCAGAGTGGATTGCAAGCTGGGAAGCCGGACAAACGGTGCCTGAACTTGAAGACGAACACCCATGGCAGCCGATTTTGTGGCAGGCGCTGTACGACCACACGGTTACCCTTGGGCAATCGCCTTATCATCGTGCCAATTTGTACGAACACTTCATTGATACGCTCGAAAACTTCAACGGTAATTTTGACCATCTGCCAAAGCGTTTGTTTGTGTTTGGTATCTCTTCACTACCGCCACGTTACATGGATGCGCTCAAAGCCATTGGTGAACACATTGATGTGCATCTGATGTTTACCAACCCATGCCGTTATTACTGGGGTGAGGTACGCGACCGTAAATTCCTAGCTCGCTTAGCTGCAAAGCATCGTCAGCACGTGGTGTGGCAAGAAGACCATTCTGAAGTGCAAGGTGAGAGTGAGCAGTTAAAAGGTTCACTAGAAGAAAACGTGGTGGATGAGCTGCATACCGATGTGGTGGGTAACAGCTTGTTGGCGTCGATGGGCAAACTTGGACGCGATAACATGTATCTGTTGTCGCAGCTTGAATCCCATGAGATAGAAGCTTTTGTTGATGTCGAGCGCGATAGTCTGCTCCATCAACTTCAAGCAGATATTCTTAATCTAGAAGAGCACCAAGACGACGAGCAAATCGACAGCAGTCAGCACAAACAAGTGGTGAGTTTGGGTGATAAATCTCTGAGCTTGCACTCTTGTCACAGCCCAATGCGAGAAGTGGAAGTGCTACACGACCAGCTTCTGGCGATGTTCGATGCTGATCCAACACTGAAACCGCGCGATATTATTGTCATGGTAGCAGACATCAATGCCTACAGCCCTGCGATTCAGGCGGTGTTCGGCAATGCGCCGGGTGAGCGATTTATTCCTTACTCGATTTCAGACCGAACGGCCGATCAAGAAAGCCCAATTTTGGCGGCTTTCATGCAACTAGTTAATTTACCGAATACACGTTGCTTGGCTTCTGAATTACTTGAGCTGTTAGAAACGCCGGCGATTTTGAAGCGATTCGACTTAAGCGAAGATGACTTCCTTCAAGCCAAACAATGGGTGGAAGAATCTGGCATTCGCTGGGGGCTAGATAGCCATACGGGCAGCGAATTTGAACTGCCAGAAACACGCCAAAATACATGGCAATTTGGTATTCAGCGTATGTTATTAGGCTACGCGATGCCAGAATCTGCCGGTTTGTTTGAAGCGCAAGAAGGTAGCCTCTCGCCCTACAATGAAGTACAAGGGATGGGCGCAGAACTTGCTGGTAAGTTAGCCCACTTTATTCAACAAATTAGCCAATATCGCCGCAAACTTTCCCATCTTCAGTCGATTGATGCATGGCGTGAAACCTTGGTGGCGATGTTGGATGACTTCTTCTCCGTTGAGCTAGAAGGGGAAATGGCGCTTAAGTCCATTCGAGATACCTTGAGTCAACTGAAAGAACAGCTAACCGATGCGGCATTTGATGAGGCCTTGTCGCCTTCTATTGTTAGCCAGTATCTACAAAACAAGCTGTCAGGAACACGAGTCAGCCAGCGCTTCCTTGCCGGACAAGTGAACTTCTGTACGCTGATGCCGATGCGTTCGATCCCATTTAGAACCGTATGTCTACTCGGTATGAACGATGGTGTGTACCCGCGCTCAATGCCACCAGAAGGTTTTGACTTAATGACAGGACGCACTAAACCGGGTGACCGTTCACGCCGAGACGATGACCGTTACCTATTCTTAGAAGCCGTGCTGTCTGCACAACAAAGTTTGTACATCAGTTACGTTGGGCGTTCTATTCAAGATAACACTGAGCGCGTGCCGTCTGTGCTGGTGTCAGAGTTGATGGAATATTGCCATCAAAACTACTGCCTAAATGGCGATCAAGGCCAGCCAGTCGATGACTCCGGTGATAAACTACTCAAGGAGTTAGTGAATGTGCATGCCATGGTGCCATTTAGCCCAAGTGCATTCCAAGGTTCTCACTCAAGCTATGCTAAGGAGTGGATTCCGGCCGCGTTAACCCAAAGCAATCAATCGCAAGGTCATGCGCGTGGCGAGTTTAACCGCGCATTGGATGATTACTTGCTTGGCGCAACCTTCCCAATCGAGTTGGACTTGGTGGAATTACAACGCTTCTGGCGTTTGCCAGTTCAGTATTTCTTTAACCGCCGTTTGAAAGTGATGTTCGAGCCGCCATTGCCTGTGATGGAAGATGACGAGCCCTTTGTATTAGGCGGCTTAGAAAGCTATCAAATGCGCGATGAGTTACTAGAAACCTTGCTCGAAACCGCCATTACTCAACCGTCCGCAAAAGCAGACGTACTCAAACATTTTATGAGTGAGCAACGCGCGCAGGGCAAATTACCGGTTGGCGCATTTGGTGATATCGAGTTTGAAACCAACCGTGTGCAAGCTGAAGAGTTGGTGGATAAGTTGGCGTTTTTATCCGGTGCACCACAAGACGATTTAGAAATTGACCTTACCTTCGATGTGCTTGGTGAAGGAAAAAACATCCGTCTAACCGGTTGGCTAACTCAATGCTATCAGTCTGGTTTGATTCGTTACCGCAGCGGAAAAATTCGTGCGCAGGATTACCTCGCTGCATGGATTGATCATCTTGCTATGTCTGCCTCTGGTCACGCTAGAAAGACCCACGTTATCGGTTATGACCGCAAGGAAGGCGCGGTGCATTTAGTTTACCCAGCAATGGCAGACGCTGCGCAAGCGAAACAACTGCTTGCTGAATTAGTGCGTTTGTTTTTTGAAGGCATGACCAAGCCATTACCATATTTCCCGAAAACAGCACTGGCGTGTGTCGAAGCGGGCTTTAGTCGTGGCCACTGGGCTGATGACGAAGAGAAATCGCTGAAGAAAATGGCGGACGCATTCAATGATGGTTACATGAGCCCAGGCGAAGGAAACAATGCGTATATTTCGCGTATTTGGTCTGCTTGGAATGATGAGCTTGCAGCAGAAGTTCGCACGCTGACTGCATTGGTTCTTCAAGGCGCAAGATTGGCAGCACAAGATGCTGATGATGAAAAGTAAGTTGGATTATTTAGACAGAGAAGAGAGTAGGGTGGCCGCCAGAAAATCATTATTTTTTGTAGGGCGTTCGCTGTACGGCCACAAGGTCAGAGGGACCATGATTCGTTTGAGTGTAGCTGCCTGAAAGGCTTGGCTTATCTCGTGAGGCGCATACTAGCGGTTGAAGATCAGGATAACCGTGAGTGAGATCCCACTAACCTTTAAATATTCCAACTTGTTAGACATATAAATAGAATTTTTAACGACAGATCACAGTTCGGTCAGTCGATAATCCGGAGAGATTCAGCGTTATGGCGCAAATGTCAGTTCCAACTCCACTGCAAACCATGACTTTTCCACTGCATGGTGCAAGGTTAATTGAAGCATCGGCGGGTACGGGTAAAACCTTTACCATCGCGGGTTTGTATCTGCGACTCCTACTAGGGCATGGCACGACAGATACCAAACACCGCGTGCCGTTGACCGTGGATCAAATTCTGGTGGTGACCTTTACCGAAGCTGCAACGGCGGAGCTGCGTGATCGTATTCGTGCGCGTATTCACGACGCGAGGATCGCATTCGCTCGCGGACAAAGCTCAGATCCTGTGATTCAACCTTTGTTGGAAGAAATAGAGGATCATAAACAAGCCGCTGAGATCCTATTGCAAGCAGAGCGCCAAATGGATGAAGCCGCGGTGTACACCATTCACGGTTTCTGCCAACGCATGCTGACGCAAAACGCATTCGAATCCGGTAGTCGTTTCAATAATGAGTTTGTGACAGACGAAAGCCATCTTAAAGCGCAAGTCGTTGCCGATTACTGGCGTCGTAACTTCTACCCTCTGCCATTCGCTTTGGCTGGAGAAGTACGCCAACTCTGGGGCTCGCCATCGGATCTGTTGTATGACATCAGCAACTACCTCACAGGCGCGCCGCTAAGTCTCTCTGTTCCTGCAATGGAAGGTAGCCTTGCCGATTTGCATGAGCAAAACTTAAAGCAAATTGATGCTTTGAAAGCCCAATGGCGTGATAACCAAGAGGACTTCCTCACACTGATTTCTGATTCCGATGTCAACAAACGCAGCTACACCAAAAAGTCTTTGCCGACGTGGTTAGAAGCGGTTAACGTATGGGCTTCGACAGAAACCACGGGCTATGACTATCCAGATAAGCTGGAGAAGTTCACCCAGAATGTGTTGCTCGAGAAAACCCCGAAAGGCACTGCGCCACAGCACCCTGTGTTTGAGGCGATTGAAACTTTCCTTGCCAACCCAATCAGCTTAAAAGCGCCGCTATTGGCTCACGCAATTGAGCATTGTCGCGTGATGCTGGCAAAAGCAAAAAATCAGAAACAATGGTTGTCATTCGATGACTTGCTGACTCAGCTCTCTGCCTCGATTGATACCGATGAAACCGCACTACTGACAGAGCGCATTCGCACGCTTTATCCGGTTGCGATGATCGATGAATTCCAAGATACCGACCCACTGCAATACAGTATTTTCAGTCGCATTTATTTGAATAATTCTGAGTGCGGTTTGTTTATGATCGGTGACCCGAAACAGGCGATTTACGGCTTCCGTGGTGCGGACATCTTTACCTACATCAAGGCGCGTAACCAAGTTAGTGCTCACTACACGCTTGGCACCAACTGGCGCTCAAGTGCCGATATGGTATTGGCAGTGAACCAGATTTTTGCTCTGCCAGATAGCCCGTTTATTTACGACTCTGACATTCCATTCCATTCTGTGGATTACAGCCCAAGTGCTGACAAACGAGTTTGGACTATGGGTGGTCAAAAGCAACCTGCGCTGACTTATTGGTTGCAAGAAGCGGAAGATAAACCATTGCCAAAAGGTGAATACCTCGCTGCTATGTCAGAGGCGACAGCAAGCCAAATTCAAACCATTTTGACCGCAGCACAACAAGGTCAAGCGTGTCTGGTCAATGGCGAAAAGCAGAGTCCAGTCAAAGCGGGTGACATTGCAGTGTTGGTGCGCACGGGTAGCGAAGGTCGCATGGTCAAACAGGCGTTAGCAGACCAAGGCATTGCTAGTGTGTATTTGTCCAACCGTGATAGCGTATTTACTAGCTCTGTGGCGCAAGACTTACAGCGTTTGCTGCAAGCAGTATTAACACCAGAAAACGATAGAGCATTACGCGCCAGTCTAGCGTCAGAATTATTTGCTCTGGATGCAGCCAGCTTAGACGCCCTCAATAACGACGAAACCGTGTGGGAAAACGCGGTTAATGAGTTCAAAGAATACCGCAAACTTTGGGTGCAACGTGGTGTGCTTCCTATGCTTCGAGCAGTGATCAGCAAACGCCATATTGCTGAACGTCTGCTAGAAGAAGGGGCGAGCTCACAAAGCGAAAACGGTGAGCGAGTACTTACCGATCTGATGCACATTGGTGAACTATTGCAGCAAGCAAGTAACGAATTAGACAGCGACCACGGTTTGCTGCGTTGGTTGGCGCAATCCATCAGCGATGCAGAGCATGGGTTGGGTGGCAGCGATGACCAAATTCAGCGTCTGGAATCAGAGCGTAACTTGGTGCAAATCGTCACCATTCACAAATCCAAAGGTCTGGAATATGACTTGGTCTTCCTACCATTTGTGTTTGGTTACCGAGAAGCAAGTGAAGCCAAATACTACGACGCTGAGAACGATCGTACTGTACTTGATATCACGGGTAACGATGCGTCGTTAAAACAGGCAGATAAAGAACGCCTTGCTGAAGATTTACGCCTTATCTATGTAGCGCTAACGCGTGCCGTGTATGCCTGCTTTATTGGTGCTTCACCACTGCGCAATGGTCGCTCAACCAAAGAGCCAACCGGTGTGCATCACAGTGCGATTGGTTACTTGGTGCAAAATGGTCAAGAGGGCGGCATCAACGACCTGTTTGTAGGACTGAAGAAGCAACAAGAGAATCTCGATAACGTCATGATTTGTGACCCTCCAAAGCAGCACGACGAGATATATGTTGCGGAGCAAACCGAGTTAGAAGCGTTGACTGCCAAAGAGCTGCAAAACCCGATTGATAGAAACTGGCGCATCACCAGTTATTCGGGCTTGGTTAAGCAAGGCTCTCATCATGCTGAACATGACGCGACGATTGAAATCACCGGCTTTGATATCGACTCTTCAGAAGAGCAAGATGAAGCGGAATTGGTTGAGCCAGAACGCTCTATCTTCAACTTCCCGCGTGGCGCACGTCCGGGTACTTTCCTGCACAGCTTATTTGAGGAAATTGAGTTTACTCAACCAGCGACAACGGAAGAGAACACCCAAATTATCCTCGGTTTGATGGAAAGTGAGCAGCTTGATGAAGAGTGGCTGCCAATCCTGCAACAGTTGATTGATACCGTGCTGGCAACGCCTTTGGATAGCAAAGCACTACTGCTCAATCAGAAAGGTCCGGCGCAACGTTTGGTTGAGATGGAATTTTTATTACCGATTGAAGTGCTATCTGCACCAGCATTGAACCGTGTGATTCAACGTCATGATCCGCTGTCTGCCAAAGCGGGCGATTTGGGTTTCCAAACCGTGCAAGGCATGTTGAAAGGCTTTATTGACTTGGTGTTTGAGCATCAAGGTAAATACTACGTCCTCGACTGGAAATCGAACCACTTAGGCGATGATGTGTTCCACTATCATGGCGATGCGTTGAAGTCGGCGATGGCGGATCACCGATACGATCTGCAATACCAAATCTACGCTTTGGCGCTGCATCGTTTCTTACGTAGCAGATTGCCAAATTATGATTATGAACAGCATTTTGGCGGTGTTTATTACCTGTTCTTGCGTGGTATGGATGGACAAAGTGATCACGGTATTTTTTCTGCCAAGCCAACCTTTGAATTTTTACAAGAGATGGATCATTTGATTGATGGTCAAGCACCAGACACGCGATCCAGCGAATCTGGTCAGATGGAGTTAATTTGATGAAAACCAATGATCTTCTTTCTGAGCAAAGCAGCCCAGTGGCAACTCGAGATCTAGCGGCAACGCCAGAACTATTGGCAACGTTAGAATCGCTAGCAAATAAAGGGGCGATTCGCCAATTGGATTTCCAGTTCGCACGCTTTATCTATTCTCAAGTTGAGCAACAAGAGAACAGCCAAGAACTGGCTTTTATTGCTGGTGTGGTCAGCAGTGAGTTAGGCAAAGGACACATCTGCTTGCCTCTGTTTGATAGCCAAGGGCAACCAGCAGATCTTGGCAGTAAGCTCGGTCTGTTTGGAGAGTCTGCGTTAGCGCTTAATACTCAACTGCAGGGCGTCAATTGGGTGGAGCTTCTGCAAGTATCGCCTTTGGTTGGTACTCAAGGTGAAGCCTTACCAATGATGTTTGATGGCGAGCGTCTCTACTTGCATCGTTACTGGTACTATGAAGTGACGTTGGCGGACAAACTCAATCAACTCGGTGCGGCTGTAAACTTACAGCCTCAAGAGTTCACACGTTTGTCTGAGTTGCTGCATCATTTATTCGCTCGTCAGTATCACTTTTTGTTCAATGCATTAGCCAAAGCGGAAGAGGCAGGAACCAGCAACCAAGTGCTACGTCAGCAATTAGTCTGTGATCATTTGGATGTGGTCACTGTAGACAGTCTCGATTGGGCAGCCATTGATGCGGCAGTCTGCCAAGCAAAACAGGTTCATGAATTGCAAGTGCTGGACAAGCTTGTACCGTTATCAGCTTGTGTTAACTGGCAGAAGGTCGCGGCAGCGGTAGCACTGACGCGTCGTTTTGCGGTGATTTCCGGTGGTCCGGGGACGGGTAAAACCACCACGGTAACCAAACTGCTAGCCGCGCTGATTGAGCAAGCAGGGCAAGAGAAAAACCTCACCATCAAGCTGGTGGCGCCAACAGGTAAAGCCGCCGCACGTTTGACGGAATCTATTGGTAAAGCGATTCAAGAGTTGCCAGTTGAGCTTGAGCTTAAAGCGAAAATTCCAACCGAGTCGAGCACTTTACATCGCCTGTTGGGCGCGATCCCAAACAGTGCAGAGTTTCGTCACAACAAACAAAATCCGCTACACCTCGATATTTTAGTGGTGGATGAAGCCTCCATGGTCGATCTGCCGATGATGTACAAAGTCGTCGATGCGCTGCCCAAGCATGCGCGTTTGATTCTACTGGGAGATAAAGATCAGTTGGCATCGGTAGAAGCAGGTGCGGTGCTCGGTGATATCTGTTCGTTCCACGCATTTGGCTTTGGCAAAGAGCAGGCGTCTGCGGTCGCGAAGTTAACAGGCTTTGACACGTTGGCGTACAGTACCAACAGTAATGCTTCGATTGCCGATAGCTTGTGCATGCTACAAAAGAGTTACCGATTCGACGCTCGATCTGGTATCGGTCAGCTAGCAAAAGCGGTCAACGCTGGCTCAGCGGCAAAAGTAGACGACGTTTGGAATCGTGATTTTGCTGATATCGAGCATTTCGCATTGAGTAGCCAAAACTACAATCAGATGATGCAGACTTTGGTTGCTGAATATGGTCGTTATCTAAAACGCATCGGACAGCAAGAGATTGACCAGAAGACTGGGGAACCAGAAATACTGACCCACAAAGCCAAAACAGTGCTGGATACCTTTAACCAATGCCGCTTGTTGTGTGCCATTCGTGAAGGTGATTTTGGTGTGAGCGGTTTAAACCAACGCATTGAAAAAGCACTAGCTGCACGTAAGTTGATTCAAACCCAAGACGAGCTTTGGTATCACGGCAGGCCAGTAATGGTCACGCGTAATGATCATGGCTTGGGATTGTATAACGGTGATATCGGCATTTGTATGCGAGACGACAGCGAAGGTGAGCCGCGCCTTAAAGTGTTCTTCGAACTGCCAGACGGCAGCGTGAAGTCGGTGCTGCCAAGCCGAGTCCCTGAGCATGAAACCGCATATGCGATGACCATTCATAAATCACAGGGCAGTGAGTTTGAATACACGCTAATGATTTTGCCGCCAGATTTCAGCCCAATCCTCACTCGCGAGCTGATCTACACAGGTATTACTCGTGCAAAGAAACGCCTTGCGATGTTCGCTGAGATGAATGTTCTCAAGCGCGGAATTAAAGTAAAAACCACCCGAGCGAGTGGGTTGGTTGAGCGACTTAGAAATTGAGTTTACTCATTCAAAAGTGAGAAGTTTTCATGAACTGAATATGTTTTTATGTGGCGGGTCGTAATCCCGCCATTTTTATGTCTGAGTCATTCGACCTGCATTGAACCCCATGCTTTTTCGACGATATTGTTTGAGCTTTGATGTCGAGTGAGGTGTGACCGTGGATTTTTCCTGGCTTCTACATATCGCATTTATCGCTTTTTTTGTATCAGGTGCTGCGTTGTTTATTTGGTTTGTAGTGCTAGGCGCTTTTCTCGTCTTCTTTACACCCAAAAATGTAAAGCAGTACGCTTTCAACGAGCGACATTTTTCTGAAGTTGAGCTAGCCATCAGCTCCGGTTTTCATTTTGGCTCTCTTATCTATGGCACCGGCCTGCTTGCGACCATCGCGTTTCCTCGACTTGGGAAAAAGCGGGGACTGAGCGATGTACGCAGCATAAGTCCTCAATGGCTTATTAAGGTTAGCGTGGTTTATTGGTTGATACTGCTAATCATTCTATTCGTTATATTTTTGACGTTATTAATTATGACCTTTCACTGAGCATACGTACAAAAAGACCGAGCGCGATGCTCGGTCTTTTTTAATTTTGTGTAAACGCATTGGTAAATGACACGCTGCGAATTTTGTATTGTTGCTGATAAGCCAAGATAAAATCTTTAATGGCGTCATTGACGGGAAATACGCAGTGGACGTCGAGCCCTTCGAGAAAATGGTTATCCGCCATATCCCAGAAGCTTTGAAGTGAGTTACAAATAATGGTTTTCATAACAGTGCTCATCTTATTCATTGTAAGAGTAACAACTGTCCTTGATGCGTCATGCAGAGCAGCCAAGCTTGCTCCGCACTTTAGGGTGATAGTTATTCACCTAGATCCATTTGCCGATTGTTTAAAATACGACCGTTTGTCGCGCAGAGTATAACCAACAGTATGTATATTGAAAAGGTTAAATTGCGACCAATGTCAATGTAAAGGTTTGCATAACTATTTAGGTTTAGGTTGAATTACGTTTCTTTAATTCTCACAGGTCTAATGCCAGAATTTTTGACTTACGCTGGAAGTTATACAGTCCTTGTTTTGCCCCCGGAAGATAATCAACGCTCACTTCATAAAAGCCTTGTTCTCTAAACCAATGAAGGCTGTGTGTGGTCAGCACAAAGATTTGATTGATGTTGTCTGATTTTGAACGGTGCTTCATGTAATTGAGTAGCAATAATCCACGGTTACCATCGCGATAATCTTGGTGAATAGCCACGCAAGCCATTTCCGCTTTTTGCTCTTCAATATATGGGTACAAAGCCGCACAACCGATGATCAAGCCGTCTTTTTCGATGATGGTGAACTTATTAATTTCTTGCTCAAGTTGCTCGCGAGATCGCCTTACTAGCACACCTTGTTCTTCTAGTGGGCGAATAAGATCTAAAATACCGCCAATGTCATCGATGTCCGCTTCACGCACCTGTTCGGCACTGGCCATGACAACCTGTGTACCGATACCATCGAAAGAGAACAATTCTTGGATGAGTGCGCCATCAACTTTGTAGCTAATAAGATGGCTTCTTGGCACACCTGCACGGCAAGCAGAAATCGAACCTTTGAGAAAACGTAATGTTCCAGAGTTATAGTCGGAATCTGGTGAGGTGTCTGCCATGAGTTTCGTGATGACATGCTCTGCTTCAATAGGGAACAATTCCGCGACGGCGTTACCGTTGTCATCAATAACCCCTTGCTCAGAGCAGAACCCAATCAATTTATCCGCACCAAGCTTAATCGCTAGTTGGGTCGCGACTTCTTCTGAGGGAAGGTTGAAGCATTCCCCTGTCACTGAGCTGGCGATTGGGCCGAGTAACACAATTGAGCCTTGATCGAGTGTGCGGTGGATTGCATCGGTGTCGATTCGACGAATGCGCCCGCTGTGGCAATAGTCGACGCCGTCATCAACACCGAGTGGCTGAGCAATGACAAAGTTGCCGCTCACAACGTTAAGTTGGGTACCCGCCATTGGCGTGTTGTTAAGACTCATGGATAAGCGCGCGGTAATCGCCAGTTGAAGCTGTCCTGCTGCTTGCATAATTACCGAAAGCGCGGCTTCATCTGTGATTCGAACGTTTTTGTGGTATGGCGTAGTAAGATCTTGTTTCTCTAGTAGTTGGTTGATCTGTGGTCTGGCACCATAAACAACGACGACTTTAATACCAAGGCTATGCATCAATGCAATATCATTGATAATGTTGCCAAAGTTTTTATCGGCAACGGCTTCGCCCCCAAGCATCAAAACCATGGTTTTTCCACGGTGTGCGTTAACATAGGGTGTGGATTGACGGAATCCTTTAACCAGAGCAGTACTACGAATTTTCACTACAGCCATTCCTTGTGTTTATTTATGCTTTAATATTGTCTTTTTATTCAATTATTGGCAAGGTAATTTTTTGGAATAAAGCACAAACATCGTGAGCGTGATGCTTGGCTGTGTTTGGTTGATGAGGGTACAATGTTCCCGTCTAGTTCAAACACGTGAGCCTCATGTCTTCAGTTGTAAATAAGAATGCTGCGATCGCTGCTCAATCAGAGCAAAATATCTCTACAAAATCGCCACTTCGTAAATGGATTGAGCGTTCGCTTATGCTAACGGCGATCGTAGGTACGATAGTTGTATTTATGATGTATGGTGATTTGATTACTCGATATATAAACCCACCAATTTCTAAGTCAGTGATTTATGGCAAGTGGGTAGAGCAAGACGTGGCGCCATATGCTCGTGAAGAGTTTATTCTTAGTGAGCGTGGTGTAATGGTGAGAGGTTCAACCGTCGCAACGGATTTCGAATTTGATGGCGACACACTTTCTTATAAGGTTGGTTCTACAGTGCGTCGATTTGACTTTCTCGATCAGCATCATTCTGAAATGAAGTTAGATTCAAATGCCCACTATCTGCCCGTTTTTCACCTAGAAGGTCATTCGAACCTAGCTATTCGCTAGCGCTTCATATTCGTAAAATTCTTTCTATAACTGCTTGCTGAGTCTCAGTGTGAGAGGGTCAGCGTTTTTGGGGATCTTAAAATTCCTGCCACTTCTATCAGACATTGTCCGGACAATTGTTTGATTACATTGCTGTTATTATCTAGCTTCTCTATTTTTATGGATGAATTGGCAGCAACTAAAGCCTTTGCCTTATCGCTGATACACTTTGTCGCAGCTTTTCAATTGCGTCGTTTGCATTTGTTTGCCATCCTTTTGCTATCTTCTATTACGGAAAAAACACGTGTTAAAAAAACTCCTTCCTATTGTTTCTTTGAGCCTGCTATTTGGCTGTGCCGCTGAGCCTGAACAGAACCTACTTGCTAAGCAAGATTACGATGGCGAGTTTTCGCATATCTTGAACAAAGCTGATGTCGTTGAATCCAACAAGCCGCAAGATTTCACTGAGTTCAACAAACAAGCTGAACAGGTTGTGATTAAGTCGCCTTCAATGGCAAAAATGTACCAGCCACTTTACGAGAAGTTGAGTGAATGGGCATTGCAGAGTGGTGATACGACAGCGCTCAGTGCTTACGGTATTCAAGCTGCGCAGCTTGGTGGTGGTGATAAGAAGGGCAACGTGTTGTTCACAGGCTATTTCTCTCCTGTGATGGAATTGCGTCATCAACCAAATGCAACATATAAGTACCCGGTTTATGGCAAGCCAAATTGTGGTTCAAGCTGCCCAACACGTGCAGAAATTTATAACGGAGCGTTAGACGGTCAAGGTCTGGTATTGGGTTACGCACCCAACCGTATTGATCCATTCATGATGGAAGTGCAGGGTAGCGGCTTTGTTCATTTCGAAGATGACGATACGCTGGAATACTTTGCTTACGCAGGTAAGAACAATAAAGCGTACGTGAGTATTGGCCGAATTCTAATTGAGCGTGGTGAAGTGCCACGTGAAGAGATGTCACTCAAAGCCATCAAAGACTGGGTGATGAAGAATGATGAAGCAACGGTTCGTGAGTTGCTAGAGCAGAACCCTTCTTATGTGTTCTTTGCTCCACAAGCGGATGCACCAGTAACGGGCTCTGCAGGTATTCCACTATTACCAATGGCATCGGTAGCAGGCGATCGTTCGATTCTACCTATGGGTACGCCAATTTTGGCGGAAGTGCCATTGCTTAATAAAGACGGTACATGGAGTGGCGCGCACCAGCTTCGTCTTCTAATTGTGTTAGACACTGGCGGCGCGGTGAAGCAAAACCATCTCGATCTATACCACGGTATGGGACCACGTGCTGGTACAGAAGCGGGTCACTACAAGCACTTTGGTCGCGTGTGGAAGTTGGGTTTGGAAAACACGCCAACGCAAGCACCTTGGGCTTTGTCGCCAGAGAAGTTACAATAGCCGCCTAGCGAGAGGAATCACCTCTCATCATCTAGACATTTCCTCAAAGAGTGCGTATAAATCGCACTCTTTGTTTTTCTATCGATCATCTGGAACTTCAATATGCGTGAACTCGATACTCCGGCATCTGACAGCTATAACCAACGTTTTGGTGGCACTCGTCGTCTCTACGGTAACAGCGAAGTAGAAATTCTTCGTGCTGCACACGTGTGTGTGATTGGTATTGGTGGTGTTGGTTCATGGGCGGTAGAAGCGCTCGCACGTACTGGTATTGGTGAGTTGACGCTCATCGATATGGATGACGTGTGTGTGACCAATATTAACCGTCAAATTCATGCGATGACTGGCACGGTTGGTCAAAGCAAAATTGAAGTGATGGCAGAGCGCGTTAAGCTGATTAACCCAGAGTGTAAGGTCAATCTGATTGACGATTTCATCACGCCAGATAACCAGCACGAGTACTTGAGCAAAGAGTTCGATTACGTGTTGGATGCGATCGATAGCGTAAAAGCAAAGGCGTCTCTACTGGCTTACTGTCGTAGCAACAAGATCAAAGTGATCACAACCGGCGGTGCTGGTGGTCAAATCGATCCAACCCAAATCATGGTGGCGGATCTGACCAAGACTATCCAAGATCCACTGGCGAAGAAGATCAAAGACACATTACGTCGTCATCATAACTTCCCAAAAAATCCAGCGCGTAAGTTTGGTATCGATTGTGTGTTTTCTACCGAGCAATTGAAGTACCCACAAGCCGATGGGTCAGTATGTGGCGTGAAATCGACAGCAGAAGGTCCTAAACGTATGGATTGTGCGAGTGGCTTTGGCGCAGCGACGGTTGTAACCGCAACTTTCGGTTTTGTTGCGGTATCACGCATCGTTGAAAAGCTGATCCAAAAGCATAAGAAGTAATTCAGAGAAGAGAGTACATCATGACTGATTTCCCTGTCTCGCCGTTTGGCACTGACATCACCAGTGAAGACATCGCCGCAACCATGCAGCAATTTAAAGGTTGGGAAGACCGCTACCGTCAGGTGATCCAATGGGGTAAAAAGCTGCCTCAAATGCCTGAAGAGCTTAAATCAGAGCAAGTTACGGTATCTGGTTGTGAAAGCTTAGTGTGGTTGGTGAGTAAAGAGCAAGAAGGTGTATGGCACTTCTGCGCTGATTCTGACGCGCGTATTGTTCGTGGTTTGATTGCCTTGGTGATGGCGGCTTACGATGGCAAAACGGCAAAGCAAATCCAAGCGTTTGATATTGATGCTTACTTTGAAAAACTGGGTTTAATTGCTCACCTAAGCCCATCGCGTGGCAATGGTTTGAAAGCGATTGTTGAGCAGATCAAAGCACAAGCTCAGTAGTTGGCGTTAGTTAAAACCGCACTAAGAACAGAATAAAGAAAAGGGTTGAAGCCAAACGGTTTCAACCCTTTTCCTATAAATCTACGGTGGTATTGTTAAAGCATATCGACCGCTTTCTCGACTGCTGCAATCAGCTTCTCAACATCTTCTAACGTATTGTAGATACCAAAAGAAACACGCACCGTGCCTTTGACGTTAAGCGCATCCATCAGAGGATGAGCACAGTGATGTCCAGCGCGAACAGCGATACCTTGTTGATCAAGCAGCGTTGCAATGTCTTGGTGGTGAACGCCATCCATTACAAAAGTAAGCACTGAAGCATTCGGTTGATAACCGAGGATTTGAATGTCATCCAATTGGCTTAGTTCTTGGTAAGCTTTGTTCTGCAGAGAATGCAGATGTGCCTCTACTGCGGCGTGATCGAAACCTTGGTACCAACCGATGGCTTTCGCTAGAGCAATCGCGCCTGCGACGTTCGGTGTACCTGCTTCAAACTTACCCGGCAAGGCAGAGAAAGTGGTTTTCTCAAACGAGACTCTTTCTACCATTTTACCGCCGCCGTGCCATGGTGGCATCGCTTCTAACAGTTCAAGCTTGCCATACAGGACACCAATCCCAGCGGGGGCGTATAGCTTGTGACCAGAGAAGACATAAAAGTCGACATCGAGCTCTGCCAAGTTCAACTGTTCATGAACAATGCCCTGTGCACCATCGACAACGACAACTGCGCCTACCGCATGTGCCATGGCGATGATTTTCTCGATAGGTTGACGAGAGCCCGTCACATTGGTGATTTGTGCGCACGCTACGATTTTACAGCGCTCCGACAACAGTGCTTCAAACGCATTGATGTCGAATTGGCAACCGGAGGTCATCGGAACCTTAATGATTTTTGCGCCCGTTTGCTCCGCGACAATCTGCCAAGGCACGATGTTCGCGTGGTGTTCCATTTCACTGATCAGGATTTCATCACCCGCTTGGAGTGTACTACGAGCATAAGTTTGCGCGATGAGGTTTAGTGCTTCGGTTGCGCCTCGAGTCCAAATGATTTCTTTTGAACTGCTCGCCCCAATGAACTTAGCAACGGCTTCACGAGAGGCTTCAAATTGGCTGGTCGCGTTGGCTGTTAAGCTATGACTGCCACGGTGCACGTTAGCATTTTGTGCACTGTAGTAACGGCTAATCACATCGATCACGCACTGCGGTTTTTGCGTTGTAGCTGCGCTATCAAGGTAAACCAAAGGCGACTGGTTGACGTCTTGATTTAGGGCTGGGAACTGTTCGCGTACAGCGTATACGTCAAACATTATTCGTCACCGAATTCGTGATAATGCAGTGTTGGGATAGTGACTAACGGTTCTGCGACCATCCATCCATGCTCTTTACCAGAAAGTTTGATAATGATTTCCATCGCGAACTCAAGCGCGGTTCCTGGCCCCTGACTTGTCAGTAGGTTGTGATTCACATCCATGGTGACACGCTTAGCTCGCCATTTGTCTTCAGGAATATGAGATTGGAAGCTTGGGTGACATGTCATCAGGGCTTCAGGGTAAAGGTTGTGGTGTTGCAAAACCAAAGCTGGCGCTGCACAAATTGCCGCAACCAGCTTACCTTCGTACATGTGCTGTTTCAGGATCTCAATCATGATGGTGCTATCACGGAAGGTTTCTGCACCACCTACGCCCCCAGACAGAACAATCGCATCAAACTCGTCATCGGCAATATCAACTAGCTTGCAATCCGCGGTTAGTGTCACGCCTCGAGACGCTTTCATAGTCAGTGCACCATCGAAATCTGCGCTTGCGACGGTTACGTCATAGCCTGCTCGAACCATTAAGTCGATAACGGTTACCGCTTCCATTTCTTCTGTGCCCGGCGCGATAGGTACTAAGATCTTTTTATTCATTGTTCTGTCCAGCTTTGTTCAATCTGTTTGATGCGTTGATAGAGTTTGGCGTTCTCTGGCGTACTAATGTGATGCTTTTCAGCAGCTTTCAGCAAATAACCGGTAATGAAATCGATTTCGGTGCGACGTTGGTGGAAAACATCTTGTCTCATTGAAGAGTAGTTGGCTGCTGTTGCGTTCACCACTTGCATAATGGTGGTGTGAAGAGAATCAAAATCGACCTTTATCTGTTCTGTATTCATTACCTCCACCAACTCATGGGTGATGTTCGCTAACTCGGAGGCAAATCCCGGATCGGCAAGCTCACCATTCTTACATTGATGAATGGCGGTTAGAGGGTTGATAGCACAGTTGATCGCAAGCTTGGTCCACAGTGCAGCGTTGATATTTGGGTTCCAATTCACCTCTGGCAAAGCGTGATTCATCACCTCCGCTAAGAAGCCACATTGAACACCTTTAGCATTAAAGCCACCCAGTTGAGTATTTCCCTGACCAGTGTGAAGCACCTGTTCTTTAATTGGTTTGTAAGCACCGTGTGTTGTTGTTGCAACTATTAATGGGTTATCAGCAAGTTTGGCTTCGATGAGTTGTGCGGTTCCCATTCCGTTATGCATCAACATTATGATGGTGTCAGTGTTGATGTAAGGAAGAAGAGGCTCAATCGCGGTTTCAACCTGCCATGCTTTTACTGTCACGACAATCAGATCTGCATTTCGAACAGAAGGGATGTGCTGATTAGAAAAACTGATTGCTGAGTTGTCATCAAGTTGGAGCAACTGCTCGCTGTTTGAGCTTCTTCCCCACAAGGAAACATTGTGTCCAGCAAGTTTGAATTTAGTCGCCCAAAGTGAGCCAACGGCTCCTGGACCTAGGATGAGAATATTCACCAAACGCTCTCATTAAAAAGGTTTGCTGCAAGGATAATGAGGGAAAAAAGGAAAGCAAATAAAAATGGCGCCAAGAGGCGCCATTTTTGGGGAACTTATCGGTTCTATTAGAACTTGTAAGTTACAGCGAAGTAGTGACCGAAGCCAGTTGTTTTACCAGCTAGACCGTCATCTTTAAGACCGTACACGTCTTTGTAGCCTTTTAGACCGTAACCAACTGCGAAGCGATCTGAGTGCCAGTAGATACCGTTGAACATAGCACCACCGTTAGTAGTGTTAAGTGCACCGAAATCGTCATCCATACCAAATTGGTAATCGATGTAACCTTGGTAAGAAATGAATGAACCGTTCTCGAAGAAGTAGAATGGTTTGAACCAGTTAGTCGAGATTTGGAAGCCGTTCCAGTCTTTTTTGTTTGAATCGTAAGTACCGTAAAGGTTAAGACCGATTTTACCGAACCAAGGAACCATCACGTCAGAACCAAGACCCACTTTTTGAGTGTTCACGCCACCGTTTGAACCATCCCACTCCATAAGAGTAGCTACGTATAGCTCTTGAACTGGACCGAAAGATAGGTCTTTACCAGTTAGGCCATCTAGAGACATACGTGGAGCAAACTTCATGAAGATTTTTGAGTCTGCGTCAGCTTTGTCGCTGCCTGGATCAGAAGTTAGGTTGAATACATCAACGTAACCGTAAAGATCGAAGATGCCAGAGCGGCCGCCGAATTCCATTTCTAGGTAGTCGTGCGTTGATTCGCCAGGTAGTTCATCAACAGCAGCCATAAGGTTGAATTGCATCCACTTGTAATCGTTCTTGTGGATGTCGCCGTCTGAGTAGTCAGCAGCCATAACTGGAGCTGAAGTAGCCGCTAGAAGGCTAAGAGCTAAAAGTGATTTACGCATAAGGGGACTCTCTATGTTTGTAATGATTCAGAACACGCAATCTGTGCCGCGCTTTCCAATTGGCGGGAATAATAGCGATAAAAATCTCAAATGAAAGTGATAAAGGATGCAAAAATGAAGGTTTTTAGTGAGGCTTGTCACGAAATTCATTTATTTCACGGAACTTTTTGGTTGTTGCATTAGTTTGCAATAAATATGTGACGAGTGTCGTTTGCGTAAACGTTTTTATGACTTTTTAAGCCAGTCGATTAACCAACATAAATCGTTAGTGATCTGACTAATAGTCCGTTCGTATGAGTGTGGGAACCAAAGAGGACGTTTGAATGAAAGAAGTCATGTTATTCCCATTAACCTCAGTAGTTTTACCGGAAGGCAAAATGAATCTGCGTATTTTTGAGCCACGTTACACAAGAATGGTAAAAGAATGCAGCCTCCAAAACGTGGGTTTTGGTGTTTGTCTTGTCGGTAGTGAGGGGGACCCTAAAGCGGTGGGAAATGTGTCATCCATCGGAACTTTGGTCACCATCGTTGATTTTGAAACACTCAGTGATGGGCTTCTTGGTATCACCGTAGTCGGTGAAAAACGGTTTACGGTCAAGCGAATTAGAGCAGACTCAGATGGTTTGCGTCATGCAGAGGTTGAGTGGTTAGACAACTGGCAGCAGCCTTTGTCGTCGCCAGACTTCATTTACTTAAGCCATCAACTCGCTCACGTGTACGAGCAGTTTCCTCAACTAGGGACACTTTACCAACATCGTTTTTATGATGACCCGTCGTGGGTAGTGCAAAGATGGCTCGAGCTATTGCCATTGGACAGCGCTCTATTTGAACGATTGGTGAGTGCAGAGGATTGTCTTCCGGCACTCGATTTTCTTAATGATGCCATCGAAGCCCCACCTCAAAGAGAGACAAGGATATGAAAGGACTAACCAAAACTGCAGTAACGCTGGTTGCTGTGCTAGGGATTGCTGCCTGCGGCTCAGATAGCGACTCGATAGAGTATTCAAACCTTCAAGCAGTACATGCTTCCGCTGACGCGCCGTTGGCTAATGTTTGGATAAATGATGGAGCGGCGTTAACCGGCGTAGACTATGGCGTCGGGTCGGGATACGTGAAGTTACCCGAGGGCAGTAACTCTGTTCAAGTTGATGTACAGCTTCCAGGCGCTGAAACGGTAACTGTTGTACCGAAAACTTCATTAGATCTCGACTCGGACCTAAACTATACAGCATTTGTCGTGGGTGACGCTTCAGGAGCACCAAATCCTGTTGAACCTTTAATTGTTACTCGTAGCGCGACTTCGATGGCGGATGCAAATAGTTTAGATGTTCAGGTGGTACATGCCGCTTCTGGCGTCCCAGCTGTAGACCTTTATGTGACTGCACCCGGTGCAGCCTTGGCAGATTCATCACCGATTACTAATCTCGCTTATAAAGCGTCAACGGATGTGCTGAATATCCCTGCAGGCGATTACCAAGTGAGATTGGCCGTGGGTGACACAGTAGCGTTTGATTCGGGAACCATTCCTCTCCCAGCCAATGCTAATTTGACCATTGCTGCTATTAAGACTGGTGATTCAAATAGCACCTCTCCGGTGAAGTTAGTGGTATTAGATGGTTCTGGCTCTTCTATACTTGAAGATATGGGAAGCCAAGCCGAAGTGCGAGTAGGGCACTTAGTTGACGGTGCTCCGGTTGTAGACGTCCACGTTGATGGTGCTGCGTTTGCTCCGCTTGCGGATTTGGAGTTTAAACAGATTCGAGGGTACTTGGACCTTGCGCCAAAAGCTTATGATATTGATGTGTTTGTCGATGGCACAACGACGGACCCAATTATCGATGTTGACGGTTTAGAAGTGAAAGGCGGTATGGATTATAGCGTTTATGCAGTTGGTGTTGTCACTCCTGCAATTGCAATCGAACCACTGGTCGTTGAAGACATGCGTCGTGCAGTTGCAACCAGCGCAACCTTGAACGTAACGCATGCAGCTGCGAATCCTGTGGCTGAAATGGTCGATATTTATCTCACTTCTAGCGCGGGAATCGAAGGAAGTGATCCAGCAATAGCTAATTTTGCGTATAAAGAAAGTGTACAAGGCGTATACGTGACGGAAGGGTCTTATTTTGTGACGGTGACGGTTGCCGGCGACCCATCTACAGTAGCCATAGATTCTGCACCTGTAACGGTAATGAATGGCGTCGTATACCAAGTAGTCGCTATCGATGATGGCAACAATGGTGGCTTCAACCTAATCGTTGATGACATCACAGACTAAGGACGAAGGGGGAGGAGGGCACTCCTCCCAATGATTAAGGCCGATTATGATGAGTGAAAGCCCGCAGAAACTTGGGCGTAGCGATTGGAATGAATACATGGACAAGGTGAAGGCGCGGGATAAAAATGCGTTCGAATTTGTCTTTCGTTTTTATGCGCCTAAGTTAAAACAGTTCGCCTACAAGCATGTTGGAAACGAGCAAGTTGCTTTGGAGATGGTACAAGAGACCATGGCAACCGTTTGGCAGAAAGCTCATTTGTACGATGGTACAAAGAGTGCTTTATCCACATGGATTTACACCATAATTCGTAATCTCTGTTTTGATTTGCTGAGAAAGCAGAAAGGCAAAGACTTACATATTCATTCTGACGACATTTGGCCTTCAGATTATTACCCGCCTGATTTGGTTGACCATTACTCACCAGAGCAAGATATGCTCAAAGATCAGGTAGTCAAATTTTTAGACATACTGCCGAAAAACCAAAGAGAAGTACTCCAAGCGGTGTACCTTCAAGAACTGCCGCACCAACAGGTCGCTGAATTGTTCGATATACCTTTGGGCACTGTGAAGTCTCGATTGAGGTTAGCGGTTGAAAAACTGAGGCATTCGATGCATACGGAGCAATTATGAACAAACATCCAGATAACAACTTGTTAGAGGCGTACGCTTCGGGAAGCATTGATGCAGTTTCTGGTTTGGTGGTTGCCACTCACCTAGAAACCTGCTCAAAATGTCGGGCGTATGTAAACCAGTTAGAAGCGGCGCAGGCCGACGTAGTAATAGAAAGCTCGGTGATGGAATATGACGTCGAATTTGACAGTATGTTCAATGACATCATCACCGCTGAGCCAAAATCAGACAGCATTATCATAAAAGATGTTGCGCGAGTTGCCGTGGCTGGTAAAGATTTTAAGTTGCCGAAAACGCTGAGTCGTTTTTCTGATCTAGTCGGTGAATGGAAGAGTTACGGTGGTAAAGTCTACAGCGCACAGATTGATTTGGGCGAAGATGCACGTGTCAATCTTATGTACATAAGCGAAGACGTGAGAATTCCTCAGCATACACACAAAGGGCAAGAGTCAACGTTGGTTTTGCACGGTGGATTTAGTGATGAAGATGGTCACTACGAAGTGGGTGATGTACTTGTCAGAGATGCGTCTGTTAAACACTGCCCATTTACTAAAGCAGGTGAAGACTGTTTATGTTTAACCGTACTCACCGAGCCGATGATATTTACACAAGGCGTAGCAAGAATCTTTAACTTGTTTGGTAAAGGCATGTACCCTTAAACATTGCGGCAGACAAAACCAAAAAACCACCGAATCTCGGTGGTTTTTTTCAATCATTTTTCTTTAATCTCTTTGCCTTGCTTTCTCGAGTAGCTCAGTAAAGTAGTGTCTGAGTGAATAAAGCATGATCAAACTAGGCACAACCATTAATGCGGTTAGTATGAAGAAAGTCGTCCAATCATTGAGATAATCCACCAGTTCCCCGCTGAAAGAGGCGAGGGTAGTGCGACCAAAGTTGCCAAGAGATGCAAGCAAGGCGTATTGAGTTGCCGAGAAGGCTTGTCCGGTTAAGATAGTCAAGAAGGACACAAATGCAACGGTCGAGAATGCCGTTGTAAAGTTGTCGACAATGATCGTTGCCAAGTAAAGATGCTCGTTTGGACCCACTTTCGCAATCCAAGCAAACATCAGGTTACTTGCTGCCATTGCGATACCACCTATCATTAAGCCGCGTACGATACCAAACTTCACATTAAACATACTGCCGACAAAGGTGAACAACATGGTTGCGCCCCAACCAATCAATTTGGAGTAATAGCCAATTTGTTCATTGCTAAATCCAATTTCTTTGTAGAAGGCAATCGACATTCGACCTAAGAAAGCTTCACCAATCTTAAATAAGAAAACAAACAGCAATAGCGTGATAGCGACGCGAACACCATTTCGGTTAAAGAAGTCTAAGAAGGGCTCTACAACCGTTACGGTAAACCAAGCTACTACTTTAGAACCCACCACTTCTTTATGGCGTTGCTCAGCTTCAGATTGAAGTTGCTCTCGTTGGGTTTTCGGTTCACCGACCAACAGCGTAAAAATCATCAGTAAAATGACAATAAACGCCATTCCGTAGTAGACACCATTCCAACCGATACTGTCTGCATTGATAAAGGCTAGATACCCAGGGAGTGAGTAACCCGTCCACCAACCAATCACCGCCATAGCAGAAGCTTGTGGCAGTTTAGATTCTTCTGTTTTTGGGAAGGTATCGATACGGAAAGCATCAATAGCAATATCTTGTGTTGCAGAAGCGGTCGCAATGCAGAGTGCTAGTAATGATGCCAACACAAGATTCTCGGCAGGGTTTACACCGGCAATAAACAGCGTCGCTACTAACACGATACTTTGGCAAAGGAATATCCAGCTTCGACGTTGCCCAAGCAAACGATGCAAAATGGGCAGTTTAAGTCGGTCTACCAGAGGTGCCCACGTAAAATTGATCGCGTAAACCGCGAACACGCTACCAAAGTAACCGATAGCAGAAAGCGTCAGGCCCGCATCTTTTAGCCAGCCAGACATATTAGATCCGATAAGGACCCAAGGGAAACCACTGGAACAACCCAGCATGAAAACCCAAAGTAGGCGTTTATCGAGGTAACTTTTTACCGTTTCCAACCAAGTGATGGAAGGTAATGAAGACATAAATCAATCCGTTAAAATAGAGCCACTAAAAGAGAAAGCCCTTCGAATATTCAAAGGGCTTATGGTTTTGGCTACTTGAGTAGAGTTGCTTTGGTAATGACGATTTGCGTCTCTGGGACATCGCGCATGCGACCGATAGACTTGGTTGGCTGCTTCGCCATATTCTGAATGACGTCAAAACCTTCCGTCACTTCTCCAAATACCGCATAACCAGGTGGGCGAGCACCATAGTTTAAGAAGTCATTGTCGACGAGGTTAATAAAGAACTGACGTGTTGCAGAATCAGGTGCGTTTGTACGAGCCATAGCGATCGTTGCTCGGTCGTTGTTCAAACCGTTGTTACCCTCGTTCTTGATTGGCGCGTAAGTTTTTTGCATCTGCATGTCTTGGTTGAAGCCGCCACCTTGCGCCATAAAACCAGGGATAACACGGTGGAAAATGGTACCTTCGTAACTGCCATCTTCCACGTATTTAAGGAAGTTAGCGACAGTAATAGGTGCTTTCTCTTCATTAAGCTGAACAGTAAAGTTACCTAGTGTTGTTTCAAACGCCACTTTAGGGCCTGCAAAAACACTGCAACTTAATAGTGCCAAAGAAAGAATCGCTTTGCGTAACATTAGAATCGCTCCTGCATGTATTGACGAAGCTCAGGATCGTTTGCGATTTCCTTCAGAGTTAAAGCCACGACATCATTCAATGTTTGTTCAATGTCTGAGTCTGAAGCGCTAAGTGTGCCTGAGCGTTTAGCTGTACCAGTATAGGTCTTAACTAGCTTGCCTTGCGGAGTTTCTGCGGTGATTTCAAGAATCACTTTCGCGTCCATCTCGTTTTCCATCACAGAATGTTTAACGTTGACTAGCGCTTCTTGTACTTCTAATTGAATAGAATTATCGCTGTTTAAATCCGAGTGAAAACCTTGAGAAGAGAACTGTTTCTCTAGCGCCTCTTCTAGCGAAATACGTAGGTTTTGCTTGGCATGGATTGGCAGAATGTTAGAGCGTCCGTTATCGACAAGTGCAACGTATTGCGCTGCACGAACGTCTTTACTGGTTAAGCTGTACGTCTTGCCTTGCACGATCGGGTTAGTGCTTAGTGTCGATTCAGCCTGTAGGTTCAGTTGTGGTTGTTGTGGCGTTGAACATGCAGCAAGCAAGGCAACCGAAGCCGCGAGTACCAGTTTTCTCATTTTATTATTCCTTTTAAACATGTTGCTAAAGTCAGGGCTTTATTGCTTTGCGCCTAATTTAGCAGGATCTTTTGTTGCCTGTAAAATCACGAACTTACTGTTAGAAGCGACTAGTTTCACATTTTTATCGCCAAACAGACGTTTTAGCTTCGCATCGTAACCAAGGTGACGGTTACCTATGACTAGTAATCTGCCACCTTTGTTCAAAATTTGTTTAGAGTCGCAGAACATCTGCCAAGCGATATGGTCGGTTACCGCTTGTTGTTGGTGGAATGGCGGGTTACACATCACCATGTCAGCACTATCAGGGTTAAAACCATCCAAACAGTTATTTGTAATGCATTGAATGTCGTAAGGTTCGCCTAGGTTATCAACTAAGTTTTGTTTAGCTGACTCGATAGCCATAAAGCTTTCATCCACACTCGTTAGGCGGGCTTGAGGGTTTAATTGGCCCATTTTCACTGATAGCACACCGTTGCCACAGCCGAGGTCTATGATGTGTTTCAACGTTGGATCTTGAGGTAGGTGTTGAAGCATAAAACGTGCACCTAAGTCCAGACTTTCGCCTGAGTAAACATTTGGTAGGTTTTTCAGTTGAATGTTTTCTCCATCTACTCCCCAAACGGTCATCGGATCGACTTCTATGATTGGCAGTGCATTAGCATTAGAAAGCACCAAACGATGTTTTTTCCACGCGAGAGACGTTTTTGTCTCACCTAAGTGTTTTTCAAACAATTTAAGTGTTGAAGTGTGAATCTCTTTTGCTTTGTTGACGGCAATAATTGGGCAAGAGTCAGGTAGCGTTTTACGTAGTTGACTTAATAACCAAACTAGGTGGCGATTACTTTTTGGCAATTGCATCAAGACCAAGTCTGTATTCTCAGGGATATCGTCCATCGTAGTGAGAAAGGCGACTGGCTTACATTGGTTATCTTCGAGGTTTTGCTGTGCACCCTTGTGTGAGATGAAGGAGTCACTCATGAGGGTGACATTGTGATTGTCCGAAAACCAACATGCCAAAGCGCCGAAGCTATCGTTAATAACAACAATGTTTTGGTTATCTGGTATTGCTAACTCTTCCACGTGATTGATGAGGTACTCATCCCCCGCATCCCATGCTTGAAGAGTCTCGTTAGAGCGCTTAGGGAAACGATGAAGCGATAGGCTTCTCTCGTGAAGATTCAGTTCGGTTTTCATAGCTAAACGTAAGTCAATTTGGAAATAAGTGATTATTGTCGCAAATGATGAGAGCTCAAGATACAAAAAGCTGTCAAATTTACTGATTTTCACAGGCTTTTGCTAAATCATGGCACATTGAAAGAGAGGGGAATATGAGTTCGCTTATTTAATTTGCCAATCGAGAGTATATACTTAGCGAATTGGCATCGATGAGGATGAAATATGATCCAAGAAATCATAGAAAAGAAACTGCATAGTGAGTTGCAACCTAATTATTTGAAAGTGATCAATGAGAGTTACATGCACAACGTTCCACCGGGTTCAGAAAGTCACTTTAAAGTGATAGTGGTCAGTGATGCATTCGCTGGTCAGCGCCTCATTGGGCGTCACCGTCAAGTACACACTGTACTGGCTGATGAACTTGATAATCACATTCACGCATTGGCGATTCACACCTACACCAATGAAGAATGGAAACAAGAGCAAGACGGTGCACCAGATAGTCCGATGTGTATGGGTGGCGGTCGTTAGAGTGTGATTAAAACACTGATTTAGAAAGATGGTTTCGACCATCTTTTTTTGTTTTACATCTTTACGGGATTAAAATGTGGCACAAATAAAGGTTAAAAAATGTGTTAACAGTGTTTCAACAAATGAATGAAAATTAACGCATGTTTCAAAGCGTGAATGTTTTATTTCCTTAGCAGATGCAAGGGATTTGGCATTTGTGCGATGGGTCAAAGTTATGACTATTCTTTAACCTTTTACACTCGATTCTACCGAAATAAACCCTCCTTTCCTAAGATTGGTCATGGCATCAAGTTCCTAAAAAATGCTAGACTACCGCACCTGATAAATCTCGCCTAATATTTGTGACGAGATAATTAATAGGATGTTGCGATTTTGATGTTTTAAACAGCATCGAAACCGGACACTGATGTCGTGTCTAAAAGTTACGCAATCAAAAGAATCTTTTTCCCGATAAAAGTAGTGCAAGTGCGTATGATTACAATAAAGAAGGGCTTGGATCTTCCTATCGCAGGAACTCCATCCCAGGTGATTAATGATGGTAAGACCATCAAAAAAGTCGCCTTGCTTGGCGAAGAGTACGTTGGCATGCGTCCTACCATGCATGTCCGCGTTGGTGATGAAGTGAAAAAAGCGCAAGTTCTTTTTGAAGACAAAAAGAACCCTGGCGTTAAGTTCACAGCACCAGCAGCCGGTAAAGTGATCGAAGTTAACCGTGGCGCTAAGCGTGTTCTTCAATCTGTAGTGATTGAAGTGGCAGGCGAAGAGCAGGTAACATTTGATAAGTTCGAAGCAGCTCAACTAGCAAATCTAGATCGTGAAGCGATCAAGACTCAACTGGTTGATTCTGGCCTTTGGACCGCTTTACGTACTCGTCCGTTTAGCAAGGTTCCAGCAATCGATTCAAATTCTAAGGCTATCTTTGTAACTGCAATGGATACTAATCCACTAGCAGCTCAGCCTGAGTTGATCATCAATGAACAACAAGAAGCATTCGTTGCAGGTCTAGACATTCTTTCAGCCTTGACAGAAGACAAGGTTTACGTATGTAAATCTGGCACTAGTTTGCCACGCTCTTCTCAGTCTAACGTAGAAGAACACGTCTTCGATGGCCCTCACCCAGCAGGTCTTGCTGGCACCCACATGCATTTCCTATACCCAGTAAATGCACAAAACGTGGCTTGGAGCATCAACTACCAAGACGTTATTGCGTTCGGTAAGTTATTCCTTACTGGTGAGCTATACACAGATCGTGTTGTATCTCTTGCTGGTCCTGTAGTGAATAACCCACGTCTTCTTCGTACTGTTGTAGGTGCTTCTCTTGAAGACCTAACTGACAGCGAATTGATGCCAGGTGAAGTTCGTGTGATTTCAGGCTCTGTACTTTCAGGTACTCACGCGTCTGGTCCACATGCTTACCTTGGTCGTTACCATCAGCAGGTTTCTGTCCTGCGTGAAGGTCGTGAGAAAGAACTGTTTGGCTGGGCTGTTCCTGGTAAAAACAAATTCTCAATCACGAAATCTTTCCTTGGTCACATCTTTAAAGGTCAGTTGTTCAACATGACAACAACGACTAACGGTAGTGATCGTGCAATGGTTCCAATTGGCAACTACGAACGTGTAATGCCACTTGATATGGAGCCTACTTTGCTGCTTCGTGATCTATGTGCAGGCGATACTGACAGTGCTCAAACACTGGGTGCGCTTGAACTGGATGAAGAAGATCTAGCATTGTGCACCTTTGTATGTCCTGGTAAATACGAGTACGGTCTGCTACTTCGTGAATGCCTAGATACCATTGTGAAGGAAGGGTAATCCATGCTTAAGAAATTCATAGAGGATATCGAGCATCATTTTGAACCAGGCGGCAAACACGAAAAATGGTTTGCACTGTACGAAGCAGCGGCAACGCTTTTCTACACGCCAGGTCTAGTAACAAAACGTAGCTCGCACGTCCGTGATAGCGTTGACTTAAAACGTATCATGATCATGGTTTGGTTCGCGGTATTCCCAGCAATGTTCTGGGGTATGTACAACGCGGGTGGCCAAGCTATCGCAGCACTTAACCACATGTACGCTGGTGATCAACTAGCGACAGTTATCTCTGGTAACTGGCACTACTGGCTAACAGAAATGCTTGGCGGCACCATAGGTGCTGAAGCAGGTGTTGGCAGTAAAATGCTACTAGGTGCGACTTACTTCCTACCAATCTACGCAACAGTATTTATTGTTGGTGGTTTCTGGGAAGTGCTTTTCTGTATGGTGCGTAAGCACGAAGTTAACGAAGGTTTCTTTGTAACTTCTATTCTATTCGCACTTATCGTTCCACCAACGCTACCTCTATGGCAAGCGGCACTAGGTATCACATTTGGTGTTGTTGTAGCTAAAGAGATCTTCGGTGGTACTGGTCGTAACTTCCTTAACCCTGCACTTGCAGGCCGTGCGTTCCTATTCTTCGCTTACCCAGCTCAAATCTCGGGTGACGTAGTATGGACAGCAGCTGACGGCTTCTCTGGTGCAACTGCTCTTAGCCAATGGGCTCACGGCGGTAGCGGCGCGTTGATCAACAACATCACTGGCGCTCCTATCACTTGGATGGATGCTTTCATCGGTAACATCCCAGGTTCAATTGGTGAAGTATCGACTCTAGCTCTAATGATCGGTGCAGCGATGATCGTATACATGCGAATCGCTTCATGGCGCATCATTGCGGGTGTAATGATCGGTATGATTGCAGTGTCTACGTTGTTCAACGTGATTGGCTCTGACACCAACCCAATGTTCAACATGCCTTGGCATTGGCACCTAGTTCTAGGTGGTTTTGCATTCGGTATGTTCTTCATGGCGACGGACCCAGTATCAGCTTCATTTACCAACGGTGGTAAGTGGTGGTACGGCATCCTTATCGGTGCAATGTGTGTGATGATTCGTGTAGTTAACCCAGCGTACCCAGAAGGTATGATGCTGGCGATTCTATTCGCGAACCTATTCGCACCTCTGTTCGACCATGTAGTTATCGAGAAGAACATCAAGCGGAGACTAGCACGCTATGGCAAGTAATAACGACAGCATTAAAAAGACGCTGGGTGTTGTTATCGGGTTGAGCCTTGTTTGTTCAATCATCGTATCAACAGCGGCAGTAGGCCTGCGTGATAAGCAAAAAGCTAACGCTGTCCTAGATAAGCAATCAAAGATTGTAGAAGTTGCTGGCATTGAAGCTGACGGTAAAAAAGTACCTGAGCTATTTGCTGAGTACATTGAACCTCGTCTAGTTGACTTCAAAACAGGTGATTTTGTCGAGACTGCAGAAGACGGTTCTACAGCAGCTAACTATGACCAACGTAAAGCAGCGAAAGATCCAGCAGAGTCTATCAAGCTAACAGCTGATGAAGACAAAGCTAAGATCCTACGTCGTGCTAATACAGGTATCGTTTACCTAGTGAAAAGCGGTGATGAAGTATCTAAAGTTATCATCCCTGTTCACGGTACAGGTCTTTGGTCAATGATGTACGCATTCGTTGCGGTTGAAACTGACGGTGACACTGTGTCTGGTATCACTTACTACGAGCAAGGTGAAACTCCTGGACTTGGTGGTGAAGTAGAGAACCCAGCATGGCGTGCTCAATTCGTTGGCAAGAAACTATTCGACGAGAACCACAAACCAGCAATCAAGATTGTTAAAGGTGGTGCTCCAGAAGGTTCTGAACACGGCGTTGACGGCCTATCTGGTGCGACACTAACTGGTAACGGTGTTCAAGGTACATTCGACTTCTGGTTAGGTGACATGGGCTTTGGTCCATTCCTAGCAAAAGTTCGTGACGGAGGTCTGAACTAATGTCTAGCGCACAAAACATTAAAAAGAGCATTATGGCGCCGGTGTTGGATAACAACCCGATCGCGTTGCAGGTTCTTGGTGTATGTTCTGCTCTTGCAGTAACAACTAAACTAGAAACAGCATTTGTAATGACACTAGCGGTAACATTCGTAACCGCACTGTCGAACTTCTCTGTTTCTTTAATCCGTAACCACATTCCTAACAGTGTGCGTATCATCGTTCAAATGGCGATCATCGCATCTCTAGTAATCGTGGTAGACCAAGTGCTTAAAGCATACCTATACGATATCTCCAAACAGCTATCTGTATTCGTAGGTCTGATCATTACGAACTGTATCGTAATGGGTCGTGCTGAAGCATTTGCGATGAAGTCTGCGCCAATCCCATCTCTAATTGATGGTATCGGTAACGGTCTTGGTTACGGTTTCGTTCTTATCACTGTTGGTTTCTTCCGCGAGCTGTTTGGCTCAGGCAAACTATTTGGCCTAGAAGTACTACCTCTAGTGAGCAACGGTGGTTGGTACCAGCCAAACGGCCTGATGCTACTTGCACCATCAGCATTCTTCTTAATCGGTTTCATGATCTGGGCTATCCGCATTATCAGACCTGAACAAATCGAAGCGAAGGAGTAAGGACGTCATGGAACATTACATCAGTCTGCTAGTTAAATCGATTTTCATCGAGAACATGGCACTGTCTTTCTTCCTAGGTATGTGTACTTTCCTTGCCGTATCTAAGAAAGTTAAGACCTCTTTTGGTCTGGGTGTTGCAGTAGTGGTAGTACTTACTATCGCGGTTCCTGTGAACAACCTAGTTTACAATCTAGTTCTAAAAGAGAACGCGTTAGTTGAGGGCGTAGACCTTAGCTTCCTAAACTTCATCACCTTTATCGGTGTAATTGCGGCACTTGTACAGATTCTAGAGATGGTTCTTGACCGTTTCTTCCCACCTTTGTACAACGCGCTTGGCATCTTCCTACCGCTGATCACAGTAAACTGTGCGATCTTCGGTGGTGTATCTTTCATGGTACAACGTGACTACAACTTTGCTGAATCTGTTGTTTACGGTTTCGGTTCTGGTGTGGGTTGGATGCTAGCAATCGTTGCTCTTGCAGGTATCCGTGAGAAGATGAAGTATTCAGACGTACCTCCTGGTCTACGTGGTCTTGGTATCACGTTCATCACTGTAGGTCTGATGGCGTTAGGCTTCATGTCTTTCTCTGGTGTTCAACTGTAAGTCGGGTAAACCGCATTAATTAAGGAATAGTCAATGGACATTATTCTTGGTGTAGTGATGTTTACTCTGATCGTACTTGCGCTAGTACTAGTGATTCTTTTCGCTAAGTCTAAGCTTGTACCAACAGGTGACATTACAATTTCTGTGAACGATGACCCTTCACTGGCGATCGTTACACAACCAGGTGGTAAGCTACTATCTGCGTTAGCTGGTGCTGGCGTATTCGTATCTTCTGCTTGTGGTGGCGGTGGCTCATGTGGTCAGTGTCGCGTAAAAGTTAAATCAGGTGGTGGCGACATCCTACCTACCGAGCTTGACCATATTACTAAAGGTGAAGCACGTGAAGGTGAGCGTCTAGCGTGTCAAGTTGCAATGAAAACTGACATGGACATCGAGCTTCCTGAAGAAATCTTCGGTGTTAAGAAGTGGGAATGTTCAGTTATCTCTAACGATAACAAAGCAACATTCATCAAAGAGCTTAAGCTACAAATCCCAGATGGCGAATCAGTACCTTTCCGTGCTGGTGGTTACATCCAGATTGAAGCGCCAGCTCACCACGTTAAATACGCTGACTTCGATGTACCTGAAGAGTACCGTGGTGATTGGGATAAATTTAACCTGTTCCGCTACGAGTCTAAGGTAAACGAAGAAACGATCCGTGCGTACTCTATGGCTAACTACCCAGAAGAACACGGTATCATCATGCTTAACGTTCGTATCGCGACTCCGCCGCCGAACAACCCAGACGTACCACCTGGTATCATGTCATCGTTCATCTGGTCTCTAAAAGAAGGCGACAAGTGTACGATTTCTGGTCCATTCGGTGAGTTCTTCGCGAAAGACACTGACGCTGAAATGGTATTCGTTGGTGGTGGTGCAGGTATGGCTCCAATGCGTTCTCATATCTTCGACCAGCTAAAACGTCTGCACTCTAAGCGTAAGATGTCATTCTGGTATGGTGCACGTTCTAAGCGTGAAATGTTCTACGTAGAAGACTTTGATGGCCTAGCGGCTGACAACGATAACTTCGTATGGCACTGTGCTCTGTCTGACCCTATGCCAGAAGATAACTGGGATGGTTACACAGGCTTCATTCACAATGTTCTTTACGAGAACTACCTACGTGATCACGAAGCACCAGAAGATTGTGAATACTACATGTGTGGTCCACCTATGATGAACGCGGCTGTAATCGGCATGCTAAAAGATCTAGGTGTAGAGGATGAAAACATCCTACTAGATGACTTCGGTGGTTAATCCCTCTAAGTGATTGAATCTATGGCTAGCTCTCTAAGAGCTAGCCATTCTTTTTTGTAAAATACAAAATGATATTCAACAGTTGCTATAGGAAATCGGTTTATCTCAAGAGAACCCATTTTCCATATCAATTTAACAACAATAGGAGTAAACAAGTGAGTAAATGGCTTGTTGCATTCGCTTCTCTATTGGTTTTAGCTGGCTGTGACCAACCAGCAGATCAAATTCACCTAAGTGGCCCAACAATGGGTACGACTTATAACATCAAATACATCGAGCAAGATGGTTTACCAAAACCAGATGTCTTGCAGGCAGAGATTGATCGCTTACTTGAAGAAGTGAACGATCAAATGTCGACATACCGTGAAGATTCAGAGCTGAGTCGATTTAATCAGCATCAAACCAGTGAACCGTTTGAAGTCTCGCCACAAACCGCTACGGTAGTGAAAGAAGCGATTCGTCTTAACGGTCTTACTTTAGGTGCACTTGATGTAACGGTAGGACCATTGGTTAATCTTTGGGGGTTTGGCCCTGAAGCGCGCCCTGATGTGGTGCCTTCAGATGAAGAACTGGCAGCACGCAAAGCGAATACTGGCATTCATCATCTTTCCGTTGAAGGTAACAAGATGTCAAAAGACATCCCGAACCTATACGTGGACCTATCGACTATTGCGAAAGGTTGGGGGGTGGATGTAGTAGCCGATTACTTGCACTCTCAAGGCATTCACAACTATATGGTGGAAGTTGGTGGTGAGATGCGCTTGAAAGGCCTTAACCGCGAAGGTGTGCCATGGCGCATCGCGATTGAAAAGCCAACTGTTGATGAGCGCTCAATCCAAGAAATTATTGAGCCTGGTGATATGGCAATTGCAACAAGCGGTGACTATCGTAATTACTTTGAGAGCAATGGTGTGCGATACTCTCATATCATCAATCCTCAAACAGGCAAACCTATTCATCATAAGGTAGTGTCTGTAACGGTACTGGATAAGTCGTCGATGACAGCTGATGGCCTTGCTACTGGTATTATGGTGCTAGGTGAAGACAAAGGCATGGAAATCGCGAATGAAAATAACATCCCAGTTTTCATGATTGTGAAAACGGACGATGGTTTTAAAGAACTGGCTTCGGAAGCATACAAGCCGTTCATGAAGAAATAACAACTTAGTGAGCATGTCCCAATGAGTACATTTCTAATTACTTTTGCTGTCTTTGTTGCGGTGATTGCCGCGATGGCAGTTGGCTACATCTTCCAGAAGAAGGTAGTGAAAGGCAGTTGTGGTGGTCTTGGTGCGGTAGGCATCGAGAAGGTATGTAACTGTCCTGAACCATGTGATGCACGTAAAAAGCGTGAAGCTCGTGAAGCACTACGTGCTGAAAAACTTGCTGCATGGGAAAAAGATCGCATTGCTTAATATGTGAATCCTAGACAGAAAAACCCAGCTTCGCGCTGGGTTTTATTTTTTCTGAACAGTGAATGTTCGTTACTGGTAAATGGTCTGATTTCGGCCATTCCCTTTTGCTTGATACAGCCGGTCGTCCGCTACCTTAATCTGTTGGTCAAGGTTGCCGTCGATGTTTGATACTCCAACGCTAATCGTTACTTGAATACTCTCGTCCTGATAAGGTACGGGTGTTTTCTCTACACGTTGACGCATTTGTTCCAGTCGATTGACGAATTCATCATAACTGCCACAAGATTGTATACAGAACTCTTCACCACCAAAGCGTGCAATCACGTCTTCTGGGAAATAGATCTTCAGGATATTCGCTACCATCACCAAGGCTGCATCCCCGCCGTCATGCCCGTAATTATCATTCACCTTTTTGAAGAAATCGATATCTAGCATCGCGATGTTGCGCTGTTCACATCCGCAACAAGCTTGACCAAATAAAAATCGACGATTCCATAAGCCAGTTAATGAATCTTGGTTGGCCATCCGGAACAATTCGGTAGTCGCTTCTTTCATGTCTAAGATTTGATGGACACGACAGAAAAATTCCTCTTGGTTGAAGGGTTTATATAAAAAGTCGTTAGCGCCAGCCTTCAGAAAGCGTGCGGTCATGGTGTGGTCGTCACTGCCAGAGATGCCTAGGATAGCCAGTTGGTTTTTATCCAGCTTTTGGCGCAGTTCTCGGATCATAGTGATGCCGTCTTTTACCGGCATATCATGATCTGTCAAAACCAAGGTGATGTCGGGATTTTGCTCGATGAGCTCAATAGCTTTTTGTCCATTTTCGGCTTGAAGCGTTTGAATATATTGATGTTCTAATAGCTGAACAACATGGTGACGAACGGTCATCGAATCATCAACAACTAAACATTTGTGGTGCTGGTTATTGGTCAAGCGCTTAAGCAATGGCAGAAGATAAGAGACAGATGCCATGCTGTCTTTCAGGATGTAGTCCAATACACCTTTTGCCAACATTTGCTCTCGAATATCTTCCTGAAACATGGCTGTCAGCACAATGACCTTATGTTTACAAGCAAGGAGGAGGTCGATGATCTCTCCATCCTGTGCGTCCGGCAAACAATAGTCGAGAACGGCACATAATAAGTCATGTTCATTCATCAAAAAGGATTTAGCTTCTTCAAAACTCTCTACGGCAAGCACTTCATAACCAGCTTGGCTTAAGATTTGATGCAAATAATTTCTGAAGGCGCGACTGTCTTCGACAACCAGTATTTTCTTACTCAAAGAAGTGTCCCTACTTTTAGTGTTACTTGCATCAATAATAACGAAATGTGAATACAGTGCTATCAATAATTCAGATTATTGACTCCAGATAACACTATTTTCAAAGCGGCTATTTATGGCTATACTGTTTTTTTAAACAGTATTTGTTTTGTGTGTAGATCGTGCTTGAAAGAATAAGAAAAATAATTCACGTTGATATGGATTGTTTCTATGCTGCCGTTGAGATGCGCGATAACCCAAATTATCGGGGAGTCGCCCTTGCGGTTGGTGGGCATGAAAAGCAGAGAGGCGTTATCAGCACGTGCAGTTACGAAGCACGTAAGTTTGGTGTACGCAGTGCAATGCCAACCGCAAGAGCATTACAACTATGTCCGAACCTCCTTGTGGTTCCGGGGCGTATGCACGTGTATAAACAAGTTTCTCAGCAGATTCGTGCCATCTTTGAGCGTTACACGCAAATCATCGAGCCTCTCTCTTTAGACGAAGCTTATCTCGATGTCACGGACTCATCAGCATGTCGAGGCTCTGCAACTTTAATTGCCGAATCGATTCGCCACGATATACATGTTGAACTGGGATTGACCGCATCAGCGGGCATCGCACCGATTAAGTTTCTTGCCAAAGTAGCCTCTGACATGAATAAGCCAAACGGTCAGTTTGTGATCCCGCCGGATAAAGTTCAGGAGGTGGTGGACAAACTTCCACTCGAAAAAATTCCTGGAGTAGGCAAAGTCAGTTTGGAGAAACTTCATCAAGCTGGGTTCTACTTATGTGAAGATATTAAAAACAGTGACTATCGTGAACTGCTGCGTCAGTTCGGGCGGCAAGGTGCTTCGTTATGGAAACGCAGTCACGGTATTGACGATCGTGAAGTAGTGGTAGAGCGTGAACGTAAATCAGTTGGTGTTGAGCGTACGTTTAGCGAGAACATCTCGACTTACGATGAATGCTGGAAAGTAATAGAAGAAAAACTCTACCCAGAATTAGAAAAACGGCTAGAGAAAGCCAATCCAGATAAATCGATCATCAAGCAAGGCATCAAGCTCAAGTTTGCTGACTTTCAACTTACGACGATTGAGCACATTCATCCCCAGTTGGAACTAGAGGATTTCAAGGTGCTGCTGCGTGATATTCTTAAACGCCAAAATGGTCGAGAAATTCGTTTGCTGGGCTTGAGTGTGATGCTCAAGCCCGAAGCACAAGCTCGTCAATTGAGCTTTTTCTAGGATCGAGCGATTTCCACTTGTTTCAATACTTGCTCGAAAGAGACATTCGCCATTGCTCCATAACCTTGCAGTTTGCTCGCTTTTAACTGAGTGATAAGTGGCGTACTAATGCCACATAAAAAGCGAGAAACCGCTGCATTACTGACGGCGGTAGGTGATAGTTGGATGAATTCGTTAATCCATGCTGATAGGTGAGTGAGTTCAGGTATTTCATTTTGAGAGCTTGGAAACGTAGCGACGTGCCCGCGACATACTGAGCAGTGACCACATTGCGTCGGTGCATTGTGATCAGCGAAGTAATGGGCCAGTTGATGACTCAAGCAATCGTCAGATTGGAATAAATTCAGCATGGTATGGATACGTTCAATATCCTTGCGTTCTTTGGATTGAAATAATTCAACCAAATGCTGAGCGAGTCCGTCTTGGCTTTGAGTTTCTGGAAGGACAGAATACACATCTGTTAGTAGTTTGCTTTCCAGCTCAATCCAGCCGTTTTGATGGAAGTAATCCAAAGCCGCAACCACTCGACTTCTCTCCGATTGGTAATGCATCCACAGCGCTTCCAAATCAACCTGACACCAAACTTTGGCCCTTGTCGAACAGGTAAAAATAGCCTCAATAAACTGGCGACGTTCACCGTGAAATTGGTTGAGAATGAATTGCTGATCTTGCAAAAACTTGAAGCGATATTCAGCAAAATAACTGTATTTTGCGGTAATAACTTGGGCGAGTTCCAAATAAACTAGCAGTGTCTTTAATGGCAATTGACGAATGTTACTGTCTCGAGATAAACGCAAAGCCATTACTTCCCATTGAGGAGCATGCTCGCGAATTTGCTCCAACACATAATGAATTGAGCTCGGTTCTGGGGTATCACCAAACACAAAGTTTTCTAGGACGGTTAAGCCCGAAGTATTCCCAAGTAAAATGCATTCTGAACGCTCGCCATCACGCCCTGCACGTCCAATTTCTTGCGCGTAGTTCTCGATTGACTTAGGTAAGTCAAAGTGAATTACTCGGCGAATGTCGGATTTATCGACTCCCATACCAAACGCGATGGTCGCGACAATGCAGTCAATTTGTGACGCCATAAATTGATGTTGAATCTGTTCGCGGATTTCGCTTTTCATGCCAGCGTGGTAAGCATGTGCATTGACGCCTAAATGGATCAAAGACTTTGCCACTTGCTCGGCGGTTTGCTGCTGTGTCACGTAGACGATGGTCGGAAGTTTTGGTGCAGCCGTAATAAGATCGCCAAGTTGAGTGGGCTTATTCGCTTCTTCACAAGGAATAACGGAGATATCAAGGTTAGGGCGATAAAAGCCAGTCACTGTAATGTGTTCACTCGCGATATTGAACTTCTTCTGCATATCTTCAATAACCGCAGGGGTTGCAGTGGCGGTTTACAATAGAGATTGTTTGTTGTTGAGGGCTTGCTGTTATTGCGGGAGTTTGAGGTAATCAGGGCGGAAGTTGTGGCCCCATTCAGAGATACAGTGCGCTTCATCGACCACCATTAAAGAGATAGGAATTTGACGAATAAACTCTCGAAAGCGCTCGTTCTTCAAGCGTTCAACCGAGATCATCAAGATTTTAATCTTGCCACTTTTTACGCCCGCCATTACTTGTTGAGTTTCTTCGCGACTTTGGCTGCTGTCCACTGATGCCGCAGGAATCCCTCGACTTTGTAAAAAGCTTAATTGGTCTTTCATTAAAGCCAAAAGCGGCGAGATCACTAACGTTAGATTGGGTAGCAAAGTCGCGGGCAGTTGGTAACAAAGTGATTTACCTGAGCCAGTCGGAAAGATTGCGGCAGCGGAATGACCACTCATCACAGCTTCAATGACGGGTTGCTGTCCTGATCGTAAAGAATCAAAACCAAACACAGACTGAAGTGTTTGCTGAAGTGGGTCACTTTGCATAATAGGGAAACCTCTATTTGATGGTAAACTGTCGCAGAAAACGATTCTTTAAATTACCACATTCTCAATGCTTAATGCGCGCCCTAAAAGTATGAACAAAGCTGACTTAGTCCAAATTATCATTCAACACTTAGAAGAGAAGCTGCAAGTTGCTCACGCCTCTACACAGCGAGCTATTGACGCTGCGACAGATGAAGAAACTGTCCCTGAGCATAAATACGATACGCTAGCACTTGAGGCATCTTATCTTGCGCATGGACAGGCCATACGCGTGCAAGAAAGTGAAGAAGAGCTTCGCCAGTACCGCACTCTTGTGTTGCGTGATTTTGTCGATGCTCGTATCGCGGTTGGTGCTTATATTGAATTAGTGGACGAAAATGATATCGAAAAAGCTTTCTTTATAGGGCCTTGCTCTGGCGGATTGACTGTCGAATGGCAAGGCAAAGAGGTGTTTGTTCTTACGCCGAAATCCCCCCTTGGTCGTGCTTTGATGGGGAAAGAAGAAGGGGAGGACGTAGAGATGAAAATTGTCGATAAAACAACTTGTTATGAAGTCGTGACGATTTGCTGACATCCCACCCATAGGTGGCTGTTATAGTTAAACAGGATAACCATGAAAAAGAGAAAGTAATGAAGAAACTGCTCACGCTCTCCTTGTTGACTATCAGTGCCAGTGGCTACGCCGCTCAGTGTCGCGTTGATATTAACAACGAAGTTCGTATGGATGGTCAGAACTTAGAAATCGTACATGCCAATGGTGAAAAAGCGGTCGTCGATGAAGACAATAACTTGTTCATCAAAGGTGAAATGATCGAGCTAGACGATGATCAAAAAGCGGCAATTGAAAGTTACCGCGAGAAGATGAATGCTTATATTCCGCAAGCGAAACAGCTGGCGAGTGATGGCTTAGCCCTAGCAAATGACATCATCGATGATATCGCAGTAAGCCTTGATGCGCCTGATTCGTTTGATAACGTTAAGGTTGCGGTAAAGGATTTCTTTGCCGATGTAGAAGCCCGTTACTACAAAGACGGTGATTTTATTCTGCCTGCTGACAGTTTTGACTCGATGACAGAATCATGGTCACAAGACTTCGAAAAGGCACAAGAAATCTTTAACAAAGAATTCCTAACCAGCGCATTTGACGCTTTGTCTGCCAAGATGAAAGAAGACGGTGGTTTGAACTTGACTGCGCTGTCTGAAAGCATGACGGAACTGCAAGCCAAGGTACAAGAACGCTTAGCTGAGCATTCGAAAGACGTCGAAAAACAAGCGGAAGATTTGTGTGAATCACTGGATGATATGGCAGGTGAAGAGCAAGATCTGCTGAAGAAGATCCCAGCGTTAAAAGATTACCAAGTCTTCATGATTTAATTCGCGAAACACAAATAACAAAGAGCGCCTGTTATCGGCGCTCTTTTTACATGGGTACTATTCAGTATCTATACGAGTTATTCCGCATTCATCTGAGTTAACTTATCGCCTACTGGTTTCGAGAAGTTAAAGCCATCGTGTTCATCCCAATTGATTGACCATGTCATCACACCAGCGTAGTTCGGGTAGTTGAATGCTGGTTTCACTGTGCCACATGAAGTGCCTTTGGTTAAGCAATCTAATGCGTCTAGGATGTTCTGTGTTGGCGCCTGACCTGAGTTAGCTGAACTTGGACCCGATGGTAAGCCAATCGCGACTTGGTCATCACGCAGTGGTTCAAACATGGTACCGTCTGCCAATTCAAAACCTTCAATCAGCATCTTAGACTGCGCTACCATCATATCCACAGAACCTTCTGGTGCGGAGCCAGACATGTAAGGGTTTGGCAGGCCGCCGTTGTTGTATAGCTGAACGTGTAGTAGGTCGAGCGTGCTGCGTGTTTCGTTAATCACAGGAATGTATGCGCCCCAAATACCGCTATAAGCAATGTAGCCACCTTGTACATAAGGGTGCTCAGGTGCCATGGTTAGGTACATATCGCCGCCCATGTTCTGCTCGATTTGCAACAAAGCACCACCTAAACGAGCTTGGATTTGCGAACCATGCAGCAGGTTAGAGCCACTTTCTAGGTCCACATCCAAACCATCGAAGCCCCATTCGGCAATCAATGCGGTCAGGCTCGATACGAAGTTTGCTTCATCTTGGTCAGTGTTGAGTGTGATTGTGCCTTCTGCGCCACCAAGAGACAGAACGAACTTCTTACCTTTAGCTTGCAGAGCGGCCATGTCTTGCTTGAATTGAGTTGGGTCTAGCGCAGGACAATCGCTATAGATGTCACCAGAGTACAGGTTGAAGTGCACGGTACCATCGCTGTTACGGTCGTTTTCTGCAAAGGCAATATCAATCACATCCCATGCATCAGACATGTCAGCGAGGCGGATAGGACAGCCTGCACCGTTCACGAAGTTGTGCCAGTAGCCAATCAACTTATGACGTTTCTCAGTTTGTTCAACAACCGTAATCGATGCCGCATCAGAAAGCGCTGTTGTACCTGCAAGGTCGGTAGCTTGAGCACTTACCGTAAAGCTACCAATCGCGGCAGGTGTCCAGTTCGCCGAGTAAGGTGCCGTCGTGTCGGTTGCGACAATTGCACCGTTCACCATAAAGTCGACGTGTTTCACGCCAGAGGTTAGTGAGGTTGCATCTGCGCTTAGAACGAGATTCTTACCTAAACCGACGGTTTGACCTGCACTCGGTGACGTCAATGAAATCACCAAATCTTGGTCACTCACAGTCACGTTAACGACAGACTCGGAGGTATTGTTATCGTTGTCTGTGGCAACGGCTTTTAGTTGATTGGTACCAATCAGCGTTGCACTCCACAAGACTGAGTATGGTGCTTGAGCAACCACACCTAAACTGGTGCCATTGGCGAAGAACTCCACTTGAGTCACGTTACCGTCTGCATCGCTGGCATCCGCCGAGACTTCAACATTGTCGCCTGCGAGTAATACTTGGCCTTCGCTTGGTGCGGTGATAGCGACTTGAGGCGGTGTCGAACAGGCACCTAGCCCAGTCCAGGCATCCTGCCAGTACAAACCTTCACCTGGCTCATAAGCCCAGGCTGCATCAGAAGAACACCAGCCTGCAACATCACAACGATATTTCTGGTTGAGATTAGAGACGAGTGCACCTGCTTCATAGCGGTTACCTGCCACATAAGACACGGCGTCTGCACAACCGCCAGAACTAGAGTCGCTGACGACGAGCGAGACTTCTTGGCTCATGGTTGACAGGTTCGAATCATCGGTTGCTTGCGCTTTGAAGGTATGAGTACCGACTGCCGCCGTCCAGACATATTCATATGGAGCCGCAGTATCGACAGCCACGGATTGGTTGTTTACGAAGAACTCAACTTGGGTGACTAAACCATCGCTGTCTGCTGCATCGGCCGTTACCGAAATAGTGTCACCTACATTTGGTGTTTCTGTACCTGTTGGGCTCGTTAGAGAAACGGTTGGAGGTGGCAATTCGGTTTGTGGTTGAACGAAGATAGAAACATTGGTTGTGGTTACCGCACCTTCGTTGTCGGTGGCGATTGCCGTTAACTGAGAGACACCCTCTACTGCTGTCCAGTTAGCTTGGAAAGGGGCTTGGCTTACCATTGCAACAGTTTGATTCCCAGCAAGGAACTCTACTTGAGCCACTTGCCCATCTTCATCAGCAGCATTGGCTAATAGCGTTATTACGCTGCCTTCTGGTATCTGTGCGTTATCGGTTGGAGAAGAGAATGAGACTGTTGGAGGTAGGTTTGTACCGCCACCATCACATTGCCCAAGGCCTTTCCAAGCCTCCCATGGTCCCGAGTTGTTTACCGGATTATTGCCTTGGGTCCAATAGGCCGCTTCATAAGCTGCGCCTTGGGTCCGTACTTGATCGCCAGAGTTATAAACGGTGGTACCATCCCATGCTGATAAATTTTGGCAGTTATAAGCTTGAGCTTGGTAGCTGACACTGAGTGCCGCGATGACCGCACCATGCAGTAGCGTGACCTTCATTTTTCTCTCCTTGAGTTACAAGATGTTCTGTTGAACTAATTAGATAACTAGTTGATAAATAGACATCAGGAGAGAAATTCGAAGCGTTATGTTTCACTTTTCAACACGAAATCACGTTGAACTATTCGTACTTTACAACTCGGCTCATTATTTTTCGGCTCACTTCACGCTGATTTATAAATTCATCAAAAAGACAAAAAACGATACTTGGCGAATATGAGATGTACGTGGAAATTTACAAACTGAATGTCTGCTAATTGATCTGATTGTCGAGTAATTAACCTAATGACTCTTGTTGAGTAGAAGATATTGCTATACTGTACTAGTCAGCTAGTTCATTGATATTTTGTGTGAGTGGTATGACACAACAAACTTCTTCTCAGCCTCGTGAGCATTTTGGCTCACGCCTTGGATTCATCTTAGCGGCAGCAGGTGCTGCAGTGGGTCTAGGTAACATTTGGGGCTTTCCTACCCAAGCAGCAAGTAACGGCGGCGGTGCCTTCTTGTTGGTGTACTTGGTGATGATTCTTATCGTTGCATTCCCAATGCTGGTGGTTGAAATGGCGATCGGTCGTCATGGTCAAGCAAACCCAGTAGACAGCATGCGTTCTTTAACAGACAACCCTGTGGGCAAGAAACTTGGCGGCCTAGTTGGTTGGATTGGTCTGAGTGTGCCAAGTGCGGTTTTGGCGTTTTACTCGATTGTAGGCGGTTGGTTGATCTGCTTTATGTTGGGCGCAGTGACCGACATCATGGGTATGGAAGCGGCGACACAATGGTTGAAAGGCTTCAGCGTTGAACGCAACTTGTTTGGTACGATTACATTTTATGTATTAACCATTTTGATCGTACAAGGCGGCGTGAAGCAGGGCATTGAGAAGTGGTCAACACGTTTAATGCCAGCACTGTTTGTTCTGTTCGGTTTGCTGTTCATCTACATCATGACGCAAAACGGTGCGATGGAAGGTTTGAAGCACTACCTAGTGCCTGATTTCGAGAAAGTATGGGATCGCAAACTTATCCTTGCCGCAATGGGCCAAGGCTTCTTCTCACTGACCATCGGTGGCTGTTCGATGCTTATCTATGGCTCTTACCTAAGTAAGAAAGAGAACCTGCCGAAGATGGCGATGAACGTGACTATGGTCGATACCGCAGTTGCCTTTATTGCTGGTCTAGTGGTGATGCCAGCAATGTTCGTTGCGATGCAAAAAGGCGTTCAAATCTATGCAGAAGATGGCTCTCTATTAAGTTCAGATACATTGGTATTTACAGTTCTACCGCTGATGTTTGATAGCTTAGGTTTGCTTGGCCAACTGTTCTCAATCGTGTTCTTCTTACTGCTGACGATTGCAGCACTGACGTCATCTATCTCGATGCTTGAATGTCCGGTTGCTCTGGTTGGTGAGCGATTCAACACTAAACGCAGCACGACAAGCTGGGTATTGGGTGGCCTGATTGCGCTGTTCAGTGTGGTTATCGTATTTAACTTCGGCGCACTATTTGGCATGGTTGCGACTATCGCGACGCAATATTTACAACCGATGGCAGCACTGTTGTTCTGTCTGTTTGGTGGTTGGGTATGGAATCGTCACTCGAAAATCAAAGAGCTTGAACAAGGTTGTCCTGAGTTCACCCAAGGTTGGTTTGGTAAGTTGTGGCCTGCATACGTGAAGTTTGTTTGTCCGATTCTCGTGGCGACTGTTATCTGGGCTTCGTTCGGCTAATAAGCTGACTCAAAACATAAAAGAAAAGGGCTTGATGAATGCATCAAGCCCTTTTTTCTATTCGTGTTTTTGCTATCCGTCTCGGCTCACGATTAACGGAACTGACCTGCATCAGGTAAGAAATCGAAACCTGCCGTCGCTAGCTTTGCTTCAAGCGCAGCACGGTCGATATCAAAAAATACGACCAACTTATCCAGATCACCGCCAAAGTCGTCACGCAGCTTCATATTGACGATGCTCATTAACATGATTGGATCCATGGACTCAAAATTTGCCAGATTCATTACTTATCCTCAAAATCTGAAATCAGCAGGTTTGCTGCTGCAAACGCGGCTTTTTCACGAGCTTCTTTTGGTAGGGATTCGTCGGCAGCGATGTCGTTTAACGCTTTTACTGCACACGAGATCGCTTGAGGAATGTAGCCTTGATCGCCACTACCGATTTGAGCGTAAAGCTCACGAACTAATTCACAACAGCCGTATACTTGCATGGCTAAATCCTTAAGAAATGATAACTGCTCTCAAATATACACATAGCCGTTTTGAAACTCAAAGCAGAGAATTGTTTTGGCTCAAGTTAACACGCAACTTGAGCAAACATTCATCACTGTAATTGTGCTTCTAACTGATAAGTGACCTCTGGAGAAAGGTTGAGTTGCTTCGCAAGCTCCTGCAAATACGTTTTCTCCATAAAGTTTTGCTCATCGGCCACAATCAACGACGCCAGATAAATTTCTGATGCCTGTTGTGGCGACGTTGCTAAACGCGCGATTTCTGCTGGATCGAGCGGCTTGTGCAGTTCTTGATGAACCAACTGTCTTACATGATCATCTGCGCCCATTTCTGTCAGTGCTTGTTCGATGCGAGCCATTTCTTGTTCATCGACGTGGCCATCGGCTTTGGCTGCACCAATCATGGCTTTAAGGATCAGTTTTGCATGTTTGTTGTCATCAGGATCGAAGCTTTCGTTGACGCCCTGTGTGTCCTGCTTCGCTTGCCAATCATTGTAGACTTTGTAAGCCAGAGCACCTAATGCAGCTGCGCCACCGACTTTGAGTGCGCCTGTACCGACTTTCTTGGCCATCTTTTTGCTCTTTTTAGAGCCCATTAACATGCCGATAAGACCGCCACCAATCGCGCCGGCACCAAGTGTTTTCAGTTGGCTAGAGCTTGATGAGGATTTGATATTGCTGGTTTGTTTACCAATCGCATCGGTACCTTGCTTGATTAGGTCTGATTTGAGCGCTTGGTTAAGAAGACTTTTTAGATCCATGAATGACCTCCTTACTAGATTGAATCCAGTGTAAGGTGATGAGTCTGAACCAAAGATTAACAGCGCCAATATTAGGTAGGGCCAAAAGGCTTAAAAAACAGACGTAAAAAAGGGCTGACCGAAGCCAACCCTTTTTATCACTCTGTATTCAGCACAATGTGCTTATTGCAGTTGAGCTTTAATGTGTTCAACGATGTCTGCCATAGCAATCGCTGTTTTCTCACCAGAGCGGCGGTTCTTGTACTCGAAGTTGCCTTCTTTCATTGAACGATCACCGATCACGATAGTGTGAGGAATGCCGATAAGTTCCATATCAGAGAACATCACGCCTGGGCGCTCTTTACGGTCATCGAATAGTACTTCGATACCCATAGCCGTCAGTTCAGCGTACAGCTTCTCAGCCGCTTCTTTCACTTCTTCAGACTTGTGCATGTTCATTGGCACGATAGCAACTTGGAAAGGCGCTAGTGCGTCTGGCCAAATGATGCCGTATTTGTCGTGGTTTTGCTCGATTGCAGAAGCAACAACACGAGATACACCGATACCGTAACAACCCATTTCTAGGATAACGTTTTTACCGTCAGGACCAAGAACGCCACAGTTCATCGCTTGAGAGTAAACATTACCTAGTTGGAAGATGTGACCAACTTCGATACCACGTTTAAGCATTAGCGTACCTTGACCACATGGGCTTGGATCGCCTTCTACTACGTTACGTAGATCTTCAACTTGGCCTAGTTCAACGTCACGACCCCAGTTGATACCGAAGTAGTGTTTACCGTCGATGTTTGCGCCTGCGCCGAAGTCGCTCATTACAGCAACAGAGCGGTCAACGATGAATGGCAGTTCAAGACCAACAGGGCCTAGAGAACCAGCGCCGGCACCGATCAGTGCACGCATTTCCTCTTCTGATGCCATCTCTAATGGAGAAGCAACTTGAGGTAGGTTTTCTGCTTTCACTTCGTTTAGCTCGTGGTCACCACGAACGATAAGAGCAATGATGTCAGCATCTACTTCATCAGACGCTTTCACGAATAGAGTTTTCACAGTCTTCTCAATCGCTAGACCGTGTTGCTCTACAAGCTCCGCGATTGTTTTCGCGTTTGGCGTATCAACCAACGTCATCTCTTGAGTTGGCTCAGCGCACTCACCTGCAGGTGCTGCCGCTTCTGCTTTTTCGATGTTCGCTGCGTAATCAGACTCAGTAGAGAATGCGATTAGGTCTTCGCCGCTTTCAGCAAGTACGTGGAACTCTTGAGAACCACTACCACCGATAGCGCCAGAGTCAGCAAGTACTGGACGGTACTCAAGACCCATGCGATCGAATGCTTTACAGTAAGCGTCGTGCATCGCTTGGTAAGATTTCTCTAGACCTTCTTTGTCGATGTCGAAGCTGTATGCATCCATCATGCAGAATTCACGTGCACGCATTACGCCGAAACGTGGACGACGTTCATCACGGAATTTAGTCTGGATTTGGTACAGGTTTAGCGGAAGCTGTTTGTAAGAGCTCACTTCGTTACGCACAAGGCTAGTGATCACTTCTTCAGCTGTAGGGCTAAGAACAAACGGACGAGTATGACGGTCAGTAAAGCGAAGTAGCTCAGGACCCATCTTCTCAGAACGACCTGTCTCTTCCCATAGTTCAAACGGCTGAACAACGGGCATCAAAGTTTCGACTGCACCTGCATTGTCGATTTCTTGACGAACGATGTTTTCGACTTTACGCAGCACACGTAGACCAGTAGGCAGCCAGGTGTATAGACCTGAAGCCAGCTTACGGATCATACCCGCGCGTAGCATGAGCTGGTGGCTCACTACTTCTGCGTCGTTTGGAGTCTCCTTCAGAGTAGAAAGAAGATAATTACTGGTACGCATTAAATTTATCCGTTTATTAAAGTTAGATACTCAAGCCAGAATGGACAGGAGCATGAGGTCCCACAAAGGGAAAATTGTTAGCCGCTTATAATATCAGCCAAATGCCTTTGTCAAAAGCTTTCAATCGCAGTAACTGTTATTAAGTTATCGCTAACCGTGAACTTAACGTTCAGATCGAACAAATTTACCGCATATTCCTTACTGTCAGGCTTGTTTTTCTTGTAAGCCGGACGAGGATCTTGTGCCAGAACTTGCTCGATCACTGTTTTGACATACTCAGTATCGCTACGCTTTTTGAGTTCCGCCAGTGCAGCTGAAGAAAAGCCGATCTGAGATGTTTCGGGTTCGTCTTCTGCGTAGCCACCTTGTGCCTCTGTAATAGAATCTGAGTAGGGGATGTATGGTTTGATATCAACAATTGGCGTGCCATCGACCAAGTCTACGTTACCAAGATCCAAATAGATCTGATCGCCTTTCTTGCTAATACCTTTGACTTCCACTGCCGACATGCCAATGCCATTGGGACGGAAAGTAGAACGTGACGCAAAGACGCCAACACGTTCATTGCCTCCTAAACGAGGCGGGCGCACGGTGGGTTTCCATCCCGCTTCTAAGTTCTGATCAAACAAAAACAGTAGCCATACATGAGAAAACTGCTCTAAACCACGAAGGGCTTCTGGACTATTTGCTGCGCCTTGAAGTTTGACACGTGAATGCGCCGCAGGCACCAAGCGAGGTTGGCGAGGGACCGCAAACTTCTCTTTATATGGGCTTTCAATTACGCCAATAGGCTCAATGGAATACATGAATATGGTGTCTTATACATGGAAGATGAAAACTAAAGTACCACAAAATTCCGCTTGCTTTTTTGTTGAGAATGATTCCTAATTGATATGTTATATTATAACAATTAATCAAGAGGGAAATTTTAATATGAAACCAGGAATTCACCCTGAATACCGTCCTGTAGTATTTCATGACACCAGCGTAGACGAATACTTTGTTGTTGGTTCGACACTACAAACTGATCGCACCATTGAATGGAAAGACGGCAAGACTTACCCATATTTCACACTGGATGTGTCATCTGCCTCTCACCCGTTTTACACAGGCAAGCAACGTGTCGTACAAGCTGAAGGTCGTATTGCTAACTTCAATCGCCGCTTTGGTCAATTCAATAAAGATAAGGAGTAAAAAATGAAGGTTGTTAAGTCATTAAAGAGCGCAAAAAGCCGTCACCCAGATTGTCAGATCGTAAAAAGAAGAGGGCGTTTATACGTTATTTGCAAAACGAACCCACGCTTTAAGGCGGTGCAGAAATAACCATAAATATCGTATCGATTTATGGGATGGCGTGACTTATAATTCTGATTTATGATCTGTATGTGGGTGATATAACTATATTTTTATCGATAATAGGTCATAAATCCGCCTTTGAGTTACATTCTGTAACGTTTTGAACTTTCACTTAACCCTTGTGTCGAGTACCCTGCGCAAGCTTTATGACATTTTTGTCACAAATGCGCAGGAATAAATACAAGGAGGGAACAGATGAGTTCATCTGCTTCAATGAAACAAAACTCACCAAAGAAGCCGCTGTTCACGCGTTTTCTAGATACAGTTGAATATTTGGGGAACCTTTTACCCCACCCAATCACACTTTTCGCCATTTTCTGTCTTGCAATCCTAGTTATGTCGGGTATCGCTGGTTACTTTGAAGTTTCCGTTGTCGACCCGCGCCCAGAGGGTGCGCCTGGCCGTGCTGCTGATGGTATGATTCAAGTCGTAAGCTTGCTAAATGCTGAAGGCTTACAGCTGATTGTTACAAATCTAGTGAAAAACTTTGTTGGCTTCGCACCGTTAGGTACCGTCTTGGTTGCGATGCTTGGTGTTGCCATTGCAGAACATTCTGGTCTACTTTCTGCTGCAATGCGTGGCCTAGTAATGGGCGCTTCTCAGCGCATGGTTACTGTAACCGTTGTTTTCGCTGGTATCATTTCAAACACGGCTTCTGAGCTTGGTTACGTGGTACTGATTCCACTGGCAGCAATGTTGTTCCACTCATTAGGTCGTCATCCACTAGCTGGCCTTGCCGCTGCATTTGCTGGTGTATCGGGCGGCTACTCTGCAAACCTACTTATCGGTACGGTTGATCCACTGCTATCAGGCATCACTGAAACAGCAGCACAGATGATTGACCCAACTTACTCTGTTGGTCCAGAAGTAAACTGGTACTTCATGTTTGTTTCTACCTTCTTCATCGCGATTACCGGTGCATTTGTTACTGAGAAAATCGTTGAACCAAAACTTGGTAAATATAATGACGAAGAAGCGGCTGAAGACTTGTCTCAAGACAAGATGGGCGGTCTAACTGACGTAGAGAAAAAAGGCCTTAAGCTTGCGGGTATCGCAGTATTGGCAGTGTCTGCACTACTAGCATGGACTATTGTTCCTGCTGATGGTGTTCTACGTTCTGACGCTGGCACAGTAGCGGGCTCTCCATTCTTGAAGAGTATCGTCGCGTTTATCTTTGTTTTCTTCGCGGTACCGGGTTTTGTGTACGGTCGCGTAGTTGGTACGATGAAGAATGACCGTGATGTCATTGATGCCATGTCGAAGTCAATGTCTTCAATGGGCATGTACATCGTACTGGTATTCTTCGCGGCGCAATTTGTTGCTTTCTTTAAGTGGACGAATTTTGGCCAAGTGTTTGCAGTAGCAGGCGCAAGCTTCCTACAAGAAATTGGTCTAACTGGTCCAATGCTGTTCTTCGCCTTCATACTAATGTGTGGCTTCATCAACTTGATGATTGGTTCAGCATCAGCACAGTGGGCAGTAACTGCACCAATCTTTGTACCAATGTTAATGCTAGTCGGTTACGCTCCTGAAACCATTCAAGCGGCTTACCGTATCGGTGACTCAACGACGAACATCATCACACCAATGATGAGCTACTTCGGTCTTATCCTTGCGGTAGCAACGCGCTACATGAAGAATCTAGGTATCGGTACGCTGATCGCGACCATGTTGCCTTACTCGATTGTCTTCCTTGTTGGTTGGAGTGTGCTGTTCTACCTGTGGGTATTCGTATTCGGTCTACCAGTAGGTCCAGGTGCAGCGACATACTACACGCCTTAATAGGCAACCTCACTCAGCTCAATCAAAGCCTGCGTTTATCGCAGGCTTTTTTCGTTCAAAGACCTGCGAAACGATAGGTTAGACCGACTTCTAACGACCAACCTATATCACGCTGTATCAATGTGCTGTCACTGTCATGATGAATAAATTCTGCTTTGGTGATTGCAATCCAAGATGGTGTGACTTCATAAAGACCAATAAGTCCTGCTTGGTAAACAAAAGTAGAATTGGCTTTAAATTCTCTTAGCCCTGATGCTGCCGCTTCTCGCGCAGAGACACTGTACAGATGGTTAGAGAGTTTTTTATCTCGGTAATCGACTTCTAGAAAGGGGGTGAGGGTAAACGGTGGTAACCAAGTCTCTAGTGTCCGGCCGAGATGCAGTTGAACTTCGTAACCATCGTGATCTGAGGTGACATCATGCAGATAAGTCAATCTTGCGCCAACAGTGCCCAAAGTAATACCAAGTTCACCATTGCCATCGCGATCGGTGATGCCATTTGGTAAATCGACAAAGGTGTTGGAGACTTCCGCAAAGCGCCAATTAGCCGATAGGCCCAAATAAGTTAATGCTTGCCAGTTGGCTAAGCTGCCATCGACAAAGCCAATAGGGCCGGAATAGAACAAGTTAGGTGTCGCACCCAACTGAGGTGTGTCTTTGACGGAAAAAGCGCTTTCGCCAGAGGTGATACTACCGCCAACAATGCCAAAGGGTTCTTGGCTGGCAAGCAACGTCGTAGAAAAGAAAAATAATGAAAAGGGGACGACGATCCGTGCGTTCATAAATAAAACTCCATTCTTGTTATAACAACAAAGAACGGAGTTTTGAGGTTCTCATTTCACTGGCGACGATTTTCGTGGGTAAAAATGAATGCCTAACGTTTTGCGAGGATTCTGTCGAGGTGATTGGCGAACTCGCGACGTTCCGTTTGAGACAGCGCTGCTGGCCCTCCCGTTTGAATACCGCTTGATCGCATGGTATCCATAAAGTCACGGATATTGAGTCGCGCTTTGATAGTATCTTTCGTGTAAAGCTCGCCTCGTGAACTTAGCGCCAATGCGCCTTTGCTAATGACTTCATCTGCAAGTGGAATATCTGATGTGATCACCAGATCATTGGCTTCGACACGACGAACAATTTCGTTATCCGCAATATCAAAACCGGCAGGCACTTGCAGAGAGTGAATATTGGCACGCTTTGGTACAGGAACTACGTGGTTTGCAACAAAGGTACACTCAACACCGGTTCGTTCTGCCGCACGTACGATAGTCTCACGAATGACTTTCGGACAAGCATCTGCATCTACCCATAATTTCATGCTGTTTTCTCATTTAGTTTGGCTTCAAGCTCTTCAACACGAGCCACCAGTTTAGCTACTGTGTTTTCCAGAATGGTGATGCGATCTTCTTCTTTCGGTGTTTGTACCGCAACTTCAACTTTAGGAATGCGATTCGCGCTTTTCCAACTTTTGATGGTTGCGATTAATGCTGGCATAGGCACAGGCGTTTTCATTCGAGCTTTGACCAGAGCAACGGTTGGCTCTTTACCTTGCTGTTGCAACTGCTCCATCACGGCTTCCAGCTCTTTAGTGACGTCTTGAGTTAACATATTTTGTCCCTACTAAAATGACTTCTGTCATCATACGTTGAGGCGCTGAAATTAGCGAATGGCAATTTCGGCAGACCCTTGTGCGAGATCTCTCACAGAGGTTGTGAGAGAAAACGATTTCGTCGTCAGAACAAAAGAAATTGGTTGGCATAAGATTATGAAAAATAACGGTTTAACATATTTTTAACTAAGTTTTCAAACAAAAGAATATCTTGGGCTGATTGTGATTTAAAAGGAAAAGCGTAAATTAAACCTTGTCGGCAGGAAGCAGACATGGAACAGGAAAGCACCAAGGATTTGGTCATCGTCAGGACGACGATTTGATTATTCAGGATGAGTGATCAAGCACGGAGCGCAGGACATTGTAAGGACACAATCATCAACAGGATGTTGATGACTAAGGATAGACAATGGACCCCTCTTAGGATTGAGGTAAGGACAGCATCAGGAAGATGCAATGGACACCGCTCAAGGAACAAGTGATGCGCGCTAACGAGGATTGTTAGCTATCAGGATGATAAGGACACCGCTAGGACGGCGACGTAAGGACTAAGCTGACGGAATCAGCCACTATTATGGATGATGCATGGAGCACTATTTAGTAGCCGGACTGCTGCGAGTAAGACTATGACCCCGATACGCTAGTGTCGGGGTCTTTCTTATTTTGCACTTTCATAATTTCAGATAATTAAAAGTGTCAATATCACATAATTTATAAATTCCTCATAACACTGAATAAAAAACAATCCAGATCAATATCCTTTCCAATCAGTTGGTTTAACTTTCGGCTTCTCTAAAAGGCGTTATGTACCGCATAACAAATGAATAGCTCTTGAGCTTCTGCTATGCGGATAAATTAAGTTTGCTGTAATCAAGGAACAGATGTGACCATAGTAACCAGAAGAATGCTTCTTCTACCCTACAATGAGTCGTTGCAACTAGAGTTCGTGATGTTAAATTGCTGCGCTAAGAATCGCGCAGAGATGAATGGACCACATACCGTGTCTTCTGCGAAACAGTTGTTTGAGAAGATTCTGGATGATGAGAATGTCTACAGTATGGCGGTACTTGAAAGTACCAGCCGTGACTATATGGGACACGTGTTCATTTCGAATCTGGAGCATGAACCAGAGCTAGGATTTATCTTTGATAAAGCTTATTGGGGTAAAGGATTAGCAACAGAAGCGCTAAAGGCGTTTTTCCCGAAGGCGTGCCGTGAGCTTGGACTACACAAAGTTAAAGCAAATGTGAATAGTCATCACAAAGCATCCATGGCAGTACTGGAAAAACTTGGATTTACAAAGACAAGAGAAAGCAAGGACCTATACGGCCCTTACTTTGAAATGGAATTTACAAGCGATGTGGCGGTAGGTGAAAGTTCAGCGGCCTAAACCCGATCATCGTCAATTCTCCTTGGTAGCAATCGTCACCAAGAGATGAGAACTCAAATTGATACACTGTATGCCAACGCCAGATTCCGTCTGGCGTTTTCATTTTATGTGCACCAAATGCGATGCTGACCAATTGCAGATCAAGTTGCTCGCATTTGCGTGTAATAGCCGCTTTCGCTAATTCTGATTGGCGTCTTTGTTGCCAAAACAAAAAGCAGAAAAAGCACAGTCCTAAAATGGCTAGTAAGTCACCAATCATCCCTAATCCTTTATTATCCCTTGGTCGCTTGCTGCAATTTGACTAATGCCGTCGCTAGCTCTTCCGATGGGCTAGAGTGTAATAGAGGTAGCAGAACCATTCTTAGTTCTGGCAGCATCACTAAGTCGGCAAATAATTGGTTGAAGAGTGCTTGGTTGCCTGTTTGAGCAAGGCGCAGTAAAAACTGCTCAGCGACATTTGCATCAGCCAATAAGTGCCAAGTGCGGCCTGCGATACCAATTAAGACCTCTTGATGACTTAAACGTGGGCTTTGTAAAATTGTGTTTAACACTGGCAGTGAAATTTCCGACGATGCGCCTGCTAGAGCACGGATTAACGCAGATAATAGGAACAGATCAGGCTCATCACTTTCAATCTCTTGCTGTGCTTGTTCTGCAATACGCTGTGCTAGGCGCTCTTGCAGTTCTACATGTTCTAAAGCACCAAGCAGAGCGTAGCGTGGTTCGTTTGGTAGATGGTTTAAGGCCTTACGTAGTGTCACCGCATTTTGCTCTTGGCCAAGGCGTGCGGCCATATCAGTAATACCTTGTAGACCAACGGTTTGCCAGTTTTCCCAACCGAGACCACCAGTGAAATAGTGCTGAGTATGTTCGTAATACTGGCTGGTGGGTAAATCTAAACTAGCGCGAACTCGGCTATGAAATACCGCCATCTTCTCTTCAGCGGGTTTGAAAGTATATGGGTTGTTAGAAAGCTTTTGTTGTTGCTCTTCCGACATTTCCTCATTCAGACGAGTTCCCATCGCCTCTACAACGTATTTAATGAAGTTACCGATATCGGATTGCTTTAGCAAACCACGTTCATCCAGCTCAAATTTTAGAAACCAAATCCAAGGCTGCTTTTGCTCGTTCCAGTACGCGATCGCGAGGTGCGCTTTACGCTGCATTGGGAATGGGTAAGGGCACTGGCCTTTTTCCACATCCGCAAACACTTGTGCATCGATAGTCTTGATACGACGACCAAGGTCGAAGATTTGATACTCACATTGGCTGTTGCTAAGCAACTGGGTGAGTGTTTGAATGTTTTCCATTAAATACGACATCCTAATGTTCTTTTCACAAGAAATGGTATCATTCTCGGCTAATTCAAGGTTCGAGACGGAATTAATGGCAACAAACATCCAATTGGTCGACTTACTTCAACAACTTGAAGCGCAATTACAGCACTATGAGCTGTGGCAACAAACCATGCCTACGACAGAAGCGTTACAGAGCACAGAACCTTTCGCGATTGATACGCTGCATCCCCATGAGTGGTTACAATGGATTTTTATTGCACGTATGCGCGCGTTAGTGGAAAGTAATCAGCCTTTGCCGCGTGGCTTTTCTATCGAACCGTATTTCGCGGAAGCTTGGAAGCAAGAACCACATTATGCTGAGCTACTTGTAACCATCCGAACCATCGACGAACTATGTAAGTAATCTCAATGTCAGAACAAGAAACATCACAAGTTGTTACTCCAGTGGAATTGGAGATCGTTTATCAGGATGAGTACTTTGTTGCAGTAAATAAGCCTGCAGGTATGTTGGTGCACCGCAGTTGGTTAGATAAACACGAAACAGTTTTCGTGATGCAAACGCTGCGCGACCAAATTGGCCAACATGTGTTTCCTTTGCACCGTCTGGATCGTCCGACGTCTGGTGTGCTTGTGTTTGCATTGTCGAGTGAAGTTGCATCGCAAGTGATGCCGATGTTTGCTGAACATAAGATGGAGAAAACCTATCACGCGATCGTTCGCGGCTGGATCGAAGAAGAAGGCGTTCTCGATTACGCGCTAAAAGTTGAGCTGGATAAAATTGCCGATAAGTTCGCTTCGCAAGAGAAAGAAGCGCAGGATGCAGTGACAGCCTACAAACCGTTAGCGAAAGTTGAGGTGCCGTATTCAACAGGTAAGTTCCCAACCACTCGCTATTGCTTGATGGAAATGCAGCCAAAGACAGGGCGTAAGCATCAGCTGCGTCGCCACATGGCCCACCTACGTCATCCTATCGTCGGTGACACCAGCCATGGTGATGGTAAGCATAACAAGTTGTATCGTACAGAGTTTGATTCTCACCGTTTGTTGCTGCACGCGTCGGAGTTACGTTTTGTCCACCCATTTACCGAACAAGAAATCGTAATGAAAGCGGGTATTGATGAAACGTGGCAAAAATTGTTTGCACGATTCGAGTGGGATGAATCATTGGTGCTATAAGTCGTTAGTTTGATGAGCTCCGCTTTGATTCAATCAAAAAGAAAGGGGTTGGTATCTATACCAACCCCTTTTAAATTGTTTAGTTCTTAACGTTTTATTTCAGCTTTTCTAGATCCGCTTCGATCTCGGCGATTTTACTCGAAACCACTTTTTCCAGATGACGAAGATCGGACAGAATCTTCTGCTTCACGTCCACTTCTGCGGTTTTTACCGGTTTAGTTATCTTGTTTAATTCGTCGATGACTAGAGTTAAGTTACGATTGATTTCAGTAATTTCTTTGTACTTATGGCTGCCGCTGTCGACCAAGACGTTCTTTACTTGGCGTGGATATTTGAATTTAACGCTTTTGGCAAAGAATTCGCCTTTTTGTTTGTGGAAGTAAATTTTGAGGACGTCTTTGTGTGCTTCTTGGCGTAGGGAGTAACGTTCAATTTGTTTTGGTTCGTGGATACCCAAACCAGTGAGGTGGGGATACATAGGCTACCTCTGTCTCATAACTAGAATAAGTTTTCCGTATAACTGTAGCAGCCCATTTATGAGCTAGATAGCTGATATTTAGTCAAATTGCTCAACTTGTGGGCAAGATCGCTCTGGTTCTTGCCCTCGGTTTTATTGCTTAATCGCTTTTACGCAGAAACAGAATCGGACAACTTTTCAATCAGCTTCTCGCGCAATTCGTCTTGTTGTTCATCACTCAAACGACCACCAGCATCACTTGTGAGGATAAACAAATCTTCTGCACGTTCTCCAATTGTGGTGATCTTAGCGGCGTGTAAGTTAATGCCTAAGTCTGCAAACGTACGCCCCACTTTGGCGAGAAGCCCAGGCGTATCAAGTGCCACGAACTCCATTAAAGTGCGTTTCTTGCTCTTAGTTGGTAGGAAATCGACCTTGGTTTTGACGTTAAAGTGCTGAAGTTTATTTGGTGTACGACGTGTTTTGATTTTTGTCGGACGACCATCTTCCAATACGTGAGTAATGTGCTTGGTGACAGCGCCATGACGACCTTCTTCAATTGCTTTACCGTGTTGATCTAGCACCATAAAGGTATCGAGTACATAGCCATCTTTACTGGTCATGATCTGCGCGTCATGAACGTTAAAATTACGACGATCGAGCTCTGCAACCACCGTCGCGAATAGGGCTGGTTGGTCTGGGCAGTAGACGAACACTTCGGTACCACCACGCGTGGCTTTTTTGCTGATCAGAACCAGTGGTTTACTTGCGTCTTCCATACGCAGCAAGTTCTCACAATGCCAAGCAATTTGTTTATGGGTATGACGCAAAAAGTAGTCGGCTTTAAAGCGCTGCCAAAGCACCTCGATCTCGCGTGCCGAGAAACCTTCTTTACGCAGTAGCGCTGACGCCATTTGCTGGTTGTGGCGTATACGTTCACGAACATCCACAGGGTTCTCCAAGCCGCGACGCAACGCGCGCTGAGTTGAGTAGAACAATTCCGCGAGCAGGGTACGCTTCCAGCTATTCCAAAGCTCTGGGTTAGTCGCACAGATATCGGCAACAGTCAGGCATACGAGGTATTCAAGATACTCTTCATCACGTACTTGTTTCGCAAACTCAGTGATGACGTCTGGATCGTATATATCGCGTCGCTGAGCGGTCACGGACATCAATAGGTGATGTCTCACTAGCCAACTTACCAATTTCGCTTCAGGTTTAGATAGGCCGTGCTCAATACAAAAATCATACGCTTCACCTTCACCAATAACGGAGTGATCGCCACCACGCCCTTTACCGATATCATGGAAAATCGCGGCCAGAATCAGCAATTCTTTCTTTTGAATACGAGGGTAAACTTCACAACAAATCGGGTGCTTGCTGTGGTTTTCTGCGTAGCTAAAAGTATTGATGTGTTTGAGTAGGCGAATGCTGTGTTCATCCACGGTATACACATGGAACAAATCAAATTGCATCTGACCGACAATTTGGCTCCATTGCGGAAGATACGCCGCCAGTACACCAAGTTTGTGCATCAGACTGAACGCCTTATGCAGCGCATTTGGATGACGACACAGCGCCATAAACTTTTCACGCGCTTCAGGAATAGTGTGCAAGAACTTGTTTAAGCGACGACGCGCAGTACGCAACTGACGCAACGTAGGAGGGCTCACGCCTTCGATGCTCGAATCATTGGCGATGTGCAGGAACATATCCAAAATGGTTTCAGGACGAGCTTGGAACAGCGCGGGTTTGCGAGCCTCGATCAGTGAACCACGGCGTTGGAAATCCTCATCAATGATTTCGGCATCTGCAGAGGCGCCACCGTTGATGATCGCTTGATCAAACAGCTTGAGAAGCATTTTATTAAGCTCTGCTACACGTCTAAGCGTACGGTAGAACTCTTTCATCATCATTTCGACGCCGCGGTTACCTTCGCCGACATAGCCCAAATGTTCAGCCACTTGTGCTTGATGTCCGAACGTTAAACGGTTGTCATAACGGCGTAGTTCAATATGCAGAGCAAAACGGACTCGCCATAAGAAATCCTGACACTCAACCAACTCACGGTATTCTGCGTCGGTAAGAAAGCCATAGCGGCTCATTTCCAGCAATGAAGTCGCACCAAAGTGACGACGCGCTACCCAACTTAAAGTGTGAATATCACGCAAGCCTCCCGGCGTGGACTTGATGTCGGGTTCGAGGTTGTAGGTGGTGTCATGGTAGCGCGCGTGGCGTTCACGCTGCTCTTGAATCTTGGCGCGGTAGAAAGTTTCGCTTGGCCAGAAAGAATCAGACAACACCACTTTCTTTAAGGCTTGGAAGGTATCTTCACTGCCGCAAAGCAAACGCGCTTCTTGTAGGTTCGTGGCAACGGTTAAGTCTGAACGTCCAATCTCTGCACATTCAGCAACAGTTCGAACGGCATGACCGACTTCGAGGCGCAAATCCCAAAGTAGGGTAATGAATTCACTGATTTTAGCTTCAAGGGCGTTCGGTAATTTGTTGTTCGACAAAATCAAAATGTCGATATCAGAAAGGGGGTGTAACTCACCACGGCCATAACCACCTACTGCAACCAGCGATATATTATGGATGTCTTTGAAGCCAAAGTGTTGCCACAAACGGTTGAGGAGTAAGTCCATGTACTCAGCGCGTGACAACACCAAATTGGTGACCGGATGGTGGTTAAGAAATTCTTGTTTTTGGAATGAACTGAATTTTTCGAGTTCTTGCTTAAGTTCAGCGATGTTGATCTGTTCATCGGTAAACGAAAGAGGGGACTGAAGAGTCATATTTGCTATCCGTGCAACTTGCTACTGTAAGCAATCTAACAAATTTGAAGCAGATAAAAAATATCCCCGCATGGGCGGGGATAAGGAAAGTGATATGCGATTATGCGTTTTTCATTAAACGAGGAATCGTGTCGTCGCTACGAAGCGTCAGCACTTCACAACCGTCTTTCGTCACCACAATGGTGTGTTCCCACTGTGCCGAGTTTTTACCATCGCCAGTGTATACCGTCCAATCGTCTTGTGCGTCGACTGTACAGCCAAACTTACCTGCGTTGATCATTGGCTCGATAGTAAAACACATGCCTTCTTTTAGTACGCGACGGTCTTTGTTCTTGTAGTGAACCACTTGTGGCTCTTCGTGGAACTCATCACCGATGCCGTGACCGCAGAAGTCTTTCACGATAGAGAACTTGTTGCGTGGGTTGTTCTTGTTGTTCTCTTTGATGTACTTCTCGATTGCTGTACCGATATCACCAACTGTTGCACCAGGCTTAACTTGACGCATACCAATGTACAGAGACTCTTGAGCAACCATACACAAACGTTTGTTTGCTGGAGATACATCACCAACTAGGAACATCTTAGAAGTGTCGCCGTGGTAGCCTTGTGGACGAACGCTTAGATCTGCGTTTTCATCGTTAGGCACGATAACCGTGATATCAACGTTAATGATGTCACCATCTTTAAGTACCGCTGGCTTCATTTGGCCATTTGCACCTTTTTCATCTTCTGTCGCAGGGATGCCGTGACAAACGATGTGGTTGATTGACGTACAGATTGATTTAGGGAATCCATGGTAATCAAGCGGTGCAGAGTAAGCGCCTCGCTCTAGAGCGTAATCGTGACAGATTTTGTTTAATTCTTCTGTCGTCACACCCGCCTTGATGTGCGGTTCGATCATTTCTAGAGTGTCTGCGGCTAGCTTGCCCGCAATACGCATGCGTTCGATTTCTTCAGCAGTTTTAATCTTGATTGACATTGGCTTTCTCTACTTATTCGTAAGCACGTAAACGTGCGAATGCGCGCATTCTATCAGACAACCCTTGCTTAACCCAAGCCAGTTAAGAATATGAGTCATTCTTACTTAAAGTGTAGTGATGGAATTTGGTGAAGAGTAGGGTGGTCATGCAATGGGGGTAAGAAGTGTAAGAAACAATTTTTACTAGCCATCTTAGGCTAAAATATGGTATAAAGCGCGCCGGAATCGAGGACTGTTCTCTTTACTTTCCATTAGAAGAGTAGCGAAGCAAGCTTCTTCCAATTAACTTTTATCTTTAAATCACACACATTCCGTCACATGTTCCGGGGTGCTGAGCAGAAGCTTGGTCGGAATTATGGGGGATGTGGAGGCCTAACCCCATAGAGGATTTTAAAATGGCAACTGTATCAATGCGCGATATGCTGAAAGCTGGTGTTCACTTCGGTCACCAAACTCGTTACTGGAACCCAAAAATGAAGCCATTCATCTTTGGTGCTCGTAACCGCGTTCACATCATCAACCTAGAAAAAACTGTACCAATGTTCAACGAAGCTCTAGCTGAACTAGCTAAAGTTGGCGAGAAGAAAGGTAAAGTTCTATTCGTAGGTACTAAGCGCGCTGCATCTGAAGCTGTTAAAGAAGCTGCAATCGCAAGCAACCAATACTACGTTAACAACCGTTGGTTGGGCGGCATGCTAACGAACTACAAAACAGTTCGTCAGTCTATCAAGCGTCTAAAAGATTTCGAAGCACAAGCACAAGACGGTACTTTCGAAAAACTAACTAAGAAAGAAGCTCTAATGCGTACTCGTGAAATGGAGAAGCTAGAGAAATCTCTTGGTGGTATCAAAGATATGGGCGGCCTACCAGACGCTCTATTCGTAATCGACGCTGATCACGAGCACATTGCAATTAAAGAAGCTAACAACCTAGGTATTCCAGTATACGCTGTGGTAGATACTAACTCTAACCCAGACGGCGTTGACTACATCATCCCAGGTAACGACGACGCGATCCGCGCAGTTCAACTATACCTAAACGCTGTTGCATCTGCAGTAACTGAAGGTCGCAACAAAGACGTTGCAGTAGTTGCTGAAAAAGACGGTTTCGTAGAAGCTGAATAATAGCGGCTCTGCGTCACACTTAGTCTATGTGAAACCTTGTTGTAGCATAGACTGAGTTATAGTTAGCAATGGGGGCCGACAATGTAGGCCCCTGTTTTTTACCTTATTTCGAATCAAACGAGGAATAGAGAATGGCAACTGTAACTGCTGCTCTAGTTAAAGAACTTCGCGAGCGCACTGGCGCTGGCATGATGGAATGTAAGAAAGCGCTTGTAGAAGCAAACGCTGACATCGAACTAGCAATTGAAAACATGCGTAAATCTGGCGCAGCGAAAGCAGCTAAAAAAGCTGGTAACGTTGCAGCTGAAGGCGCAATCATCATCAAAGAAGAAAACGGCGTAGCTGTTCTTCTTGAAGTTAACTGTCAAACTGACTTCGTAGCAAAAGACGCTAGCTTTACTGCATTCGCTGAAGACGTTGCAGTTGCAGCACTAGCTTCTAAAGCTTCTGTTGAAGAGCTTCAAGCTCAATTCGAAGAAACTCGCGTTGCACTAGTTGCAAAAATCGGTGAAAACATCAACATCCGTCGCGTTGCTTACGTTCAAGGTAATGCAATCGCTTCTTACCGTCACGGTGAGAAAATCGGTGTTGTTGTTGCTGGTGAAGGCGATGCTGAAACTCTTAAGCACGTTTCTATGCACGTTGCTGCTTCTCGTCCTGAGTTCGTTAACCCAGAAGACGTACCAGCTGACGTAGTTGCTAAAGAGAAAGAAGTTCAAGTTGAAATCGCTATGAACGAAGGCAAGCCTCAAGAGATCGCTGAGAAGATGGTTATTGGCCGCATGAAGAAATTCACTGGCGAGATCTCTCTAACTGGTCAAGCATTCATCATGGAACCTAAGAAAACTGTAGGTGAAATGCTGAAAGAAAAAGGTGCATCTGTATCTACTTTCGTTCGTCTAGAAGTAGGTGAAGGCATCGAAAAAGCTGCAGAAATGAGCTTTGCTGAAGAAGTTGCTGCGGTACAAAAAGGTTAATCCTTAGCGTATAGAGCAAATATTAGACCGTAGCCTTGGCTGCGGTCTTTTTACGAAAAGAGCGGCGAAACTTAGCCGTGATGAATAGCTATAAGTCATCTTGTGTCTATTCATGACTGTTAATCAACAACTCTCTTTTGGAAGGTAAACTCCATGACTACGAACCCTAAACCAGCGTATCAACGTATTCTATTAAAACTGAGTGGTGAAGCTCTTCAAGGCGAAGAAGGTTTCGGTATTGACCCTGCGGTTCTTGACCGTATGGCTCAAGAAGTTAAGGAGCTGGTTGAACTGGGTGTTCAAGTTGGTGTGGTAATCGGTGGTGGTAACCTATTCCGTGGTGCTGGTCTGGCTGAAGCGGGCATGAACCGCGTTGTGGGTGACCACATGGGTATGCTAGCAACAGTAATGAACGGTCTAGCAATGCGTGATGCACTTCACCGCGCATACGTAAATGCTCGCGTAATGTCTGCAATTCCTCTAAAGGGTGTGTGTGACGATTACAATTGGGCAGACGCTATCCGCGAACTTCGCCAAGGCCGTGTAGTAATCTTCTCGGCAGGTACAGGTAACCCATTCTTCACAACAGATTCAGCGGCTTGTCTACGTGGTATCGAAATCGAAGCTGACGTAGTTCTAAAAGCGACAAAAGTTGATGGTGTATTTACTGCTGACCCAGTAGCAAACCCAGACGCAGAGCTGTATGATAAGCTATCTTACACTGAAATTCTGGATAAAGAATTGAAAGTGATGGACTTGGCTGCGTTCACACTTGCTCGTGACCACAAAATGCCAATCCGCGTATTTAACATGAATAAGCCAGGCGCACTACGTCGCGTGGTAATGGGCGAAGCTGAAGGCACGTTGATCTGCGCTGACGCGTAAATCTCAGCGCCATTCAACAAGAGACATTGGATGGCGTTTTGCTTTGCTTAAGCCCTTTAAGCTTTCTTCATGAAAGATGACATTTTTAAGGTGAAACCGTGATTAACGAAATCAATAAAGACGCGCAAGAGCGCATGGACAAAAGCGTTGAAGCGCTAAAGAACAACCTTTCAAAAGTTCGTACTGGCCGCGCACACCCAAGCCTACTATCTGGCATCTCTGTAGAATACTACGGCGCAGCTACTCCTCTTAACCAAATCGCTAACGTTGTTGCTGAAGACGCTCGTACTCTAGCAATCACAGTTTTCGACAAAGAACTAACTCAAAAAGTTGAAAAAGCGATCATGATGTCTGACCTTGGCCTAAACCCAATGTCTGCTGGCACAATCATCCGCGTTCCACTTCCACCGCTAACAGAAGAGCGTCGTAAAGACCTAGTTAAGATCGTTCGTGGTGAAGCTGAAGGCGCACGTGTTGCTGTTCGTAACATCCGTCGTGACGCAAACAGCGACCTAAAAGGTCTTCTAAAAGATAAAGAAATCTCTGAAGACGAAGATCGTAAAGCACAAGACGAAATTCAAAAATTGACTGACGTAGCAGTTAAGAAGATCGACGACGTTCTTGCTGCAAAAGAAAAAGAGTTGATGGAAGTTTAATACTCCCATCCACATCACTGTTGGAAAACGCTGTGCTCACAGCTCAGCGTTTTTTTGTGTTAGTCTATCCAACTGATGGAACTCAATTAACTCCCTATGCAAAATTCTCAAGCCTTCTCTGATTCCCTTCCTAAACATATTGCCATCATTATGGACGGTAATGGTCGTTGGGCTAAGTCCAAAGGAAAGCCTCGTGTATTCGGTCATAAAAAGGGCGTAAACGCCGTTCGTAAGACCGTTGCAGCCGCTTCCAAGCTTGGCATCAAAGCCATGACTTTGTTCGCTTTCAGCAGCGAAAACTGGCGTCGTCCAGAAGAAGAAGTCGGCCTTTTAATGGAGCTGTTCATTTCTGTCTTATCGAGTGAAGTGAAAAAGCTGCACAAAAACAACTTACGCCTACGTGTCATTGGCGATACCAGCCGTTTTAGTGAACGCTTACAAGGTAAAATTCTTGAAGCGGAAGCTCTAACTGCCAGCAACACGGGGATGGTGATTAACATTGCAGCCAACTATGGTGGCAAGTGGGACATCACTGAGGCGGCCAAATCGTTAGCGTTAAAAGCGCGTAACGGTGAGATCCGTGTAGAGGATATCAATGAGCAGTTGATTACCCAGCATCTGACTATGGCTGATCTACCAGAAGTCGATCTATTGATTCGTACTAGTGGTGAGTGTCGCATCAGTAACTTCATGCTGTGGCAAATGGCTTATGCTGAAATGTACTTTACTCCTGAGTACTGGCCTGAATTCGATGAAGATAGCTTAGTAGAGGCTGTGACTTGGTTTATCAACCGAGAACGTCGTTTTGGTTGTACTGGTGAACAAGTGAAGGCATTGATGGCTGCTCAATAAGGACTAGTTAGTTTGAAACAGAGAATAATAACAGCACTAATTTTAGCTCCCCTGGTTATTTTAGGTATTTTTAAGTTACCACTAATGGGTTTTATCATCGCATTGACCGCGATAACCCTATTAGGTTTTTGGGAGTGGACTCAGTTTACAGAAAGCAAATCTCGCATTGCTGCCCTTGTTCCGGCTGCCGTTGTTACCGGACTTAGTTTTCTATTCATTTCGCCTGATGCAGCAAGCCTTAACCAACTGGCAGCTCCGCATTACACCGTTTTAGCACTCGGTTTTGCTTGGTGGATTATCGCAAGTGGAATGGCAATTACTTACCCTAAAACCATTAATTTATGGCAAAGCAGTAAAGTGTTGCGCCATGTATTTGGTTTCCTTACGTTGATCCCTTTCTTGTGGAGTGTGATCATTCTTAGGGCTTCTGATTTTGCAGTAGATCCATACCACGGCGCAAAACTTGTGCTGTATGTTTGCTTCTTGGTATGGGCTGCTGATAGCGGTGCTTACTTTGCTGGTAAAAGCATGGGTAAGCGAAAAATGGCGCCTCATGTGAGCCCAAACAAGACGATAGAAGGCTTGATTGGTGGCATTATCGCAGCATTGATTGTTGGCTGGTTGTTCGCCGGTTGGTTTGATATCCAATTTACTAGTCCAATTCACATGGTGGTCATCACATTGGTTACTGTCGTGATTTCTGTGCTTGGTGATTTGGTTGAAAGCATGTTCAAACGTGTGTCAGGCATCAAAGACAGCAGCAACATCATTCCAGGTCACGGCGGTATCCTAGATCGTGTCGATAGCCTTACCGCTGCATTCCCAGTATTTGCTCTTCTTTACTACGTATTCTAATTTAATCGGGAGCGGCATCGTCGCTCCTGAGTTTTTCTAACGGTCTTACATCATGCAAAAGTTAACGATTCTTGGTGCAACAGGCTCAATCGGTGCAAGCACACTAAAAGTGGTTGAACAAAATCCTGAGCTGTTTTCTATCGTCGCATTAGCGGCCAGCACTAACGTTGAAAAGATGGTCGCACTTTGCCGCAAATGGCAACCAAAATACGCTGTTATGGCGGATAAGGCTGCGGCAGTGGCATTAAGCGCTGAGCTAGCTTCAATCTCGCTAAAGACTGAAGTATTAGGTGGTGTTGATGCACTTTGTCATGTTTCTGCACTGGAAGAAGTCGATAGCGTAATGGCGGCAATAGTGGGTGCTGCAGGTCTGTTGCCAACAATGGCAGCGGTAAAAGCGGGCAAGCGTGTGCTACTGGCAAACAAAGAAGCACTTGTGATGTCTGGTCAACTGTTCATTGACGCAGTTGAAGAACATGGCGCAGAGTTACTTCCTGTAGACAGTGAGCACAATGCGATTTTCCAGTGCCTACCACAACAAGTTCAAACTAATCTAGGCCGTTGCAACTTAGAAGAGCATGGCATTTCCTCGATCCTGCTGACTGGTTCTGGTGGTCCATTCCGCTATACCGACATTGCAGAGTTAGATAAAGTGACGCCAGCACAAGCGATTGCTCATCCTAACTGGTCAATGGGGCCAAAAATCTCGGTTGATTCTGCAACCATGATGAACAAAGGCCTTGAGTACATTGAAGCAAAATGGCTATTTAACGCCGCTCGTGAACAACTGAAAGTGATCATTCACCCTCAGTCTGTCATTCATTCCATGGTTCAATACCGCGATGGTTCTGTACTGGCGCAAATGGGAGAGCCAGATATGGCAACCCCGATTGCATTAACCATGTCGTATCCATCCCGTGTGGATGCGGGAGTGAAACCGTTAGATTTTACTCAAGTAGGTGAATTGACATTCCTTCAGCCAGATTTTGCACGCTATCCGTGTTTGAAGCTGGCTATCGATGCGTGCTACGAAGGCCAACATGCCACAACGGCTCTGAATGCAGCGAACGAAATTGCCGTTGATGCTTTCCTAAATAATCGACTTGGTTTCACAGATATCGCTCGCATCAATGAGTCAGTTTTGAACAAAATAACTGCAAGCCATAAAAGTGAGAATGTGAATAGCTTGGAAAGCTTGATAGAGCTAGATAGAATGGCACGAACTATCGCCTTAGAATTTTTACGCGAGCGTAGCTAATGACTGGTATTTTGTGGAATTTGGTTTCTTTTATCGTTGCATTGGGCATCTTGGTGGCTGTGCACGAGTTTGGTCACTTTTGGGTTGCTCGCCGTTGTGGTGTCAAGGTTGAGAAATTCTCAATCGGTTTTGGTAAGTCTATCTGGAGCAAGGTAGGCAAAGATGGCACTGAGTACAGCATTTCAATGATCCCATTGGGTGGCTACGTCAAAATGGTGGATAGCCGTGTTGATGAAGTACCTGAAAACGAAAAGCACATGGCGTTTGATCAAAAGCCATTGTGGAAGCGCACATCAATTGTTGCGGCGGGTCCTATTTTCAACTTCCTGTTCGCGATCGTTGCGTATTGGTTAGTTTTCCTGATTGGTGTGCCAGCGGTTAAACCCGTAATTGGTGAAGTTACGCCCAATTCAATCGTTGCTCAGGCAGGAATTGAAACAGGGATGGAACTAAAATCTATCTCAGGTATCAAAACTCCGGATTGGGAATCAGTCAACATGGGTTTAATCTCTCATATTGGCGATGATTCAATGACAGTGACCTTAACTTCATCGAATGAAGTGGGCTCTGAAGTGACCAAAACTCTTGATATCCGTGATTGGAAATTTGATCCCGAAACTCAATCAGCAATGCATTCACTTGGCTTTACGCCGTTCACTCCAGAGATATATACGGAGTTAGCGCAAGTAAGTGAAGGCGCTGCGGGTGAAAAGGCGGGTTTACTGGCTGGTGACAAGATTGTCGCGATTAACGGCAAAAAGATTTCTAACTGGAATGAAGTGGTTGAAGCCATTCGTTCTAACCCAGAAACGCCAATTGACCTGACGTTGTTACGTCAGGGTGATGAGCAATCATTGACGTTGACTCCAGGTCGCCGTGAGCTAGCTAACAAACAAGTGGTTGGTTTTGCGGGTATCGCACCTGAAGTCGCAGAATGGCCAGAAAGTTATCGCTTCGAATTACAGTTTGGTGTATTCGAGTCTATTGGCAAAGCGATTGACAAAACTGGTCAAGTTATTGGACTTACAATCAGCATGCTTAAGAAACTGATTGTAGGTGATGTTGGTCTGAACAATCTGAGTGGGCCAATTTCAATCGCCAAAGGAGCAGGAGCGACGGCAGACTACGGTCTGGTTTACTTTTTAGGTTTTCTCGCACTAATTAGTGTTAACCTAGGTATTATCAACCTCGTTCCTTTACCAATGTTGGATGGTGGTCATTTGCTATTTTTTGCAATCGAAGCCGTTATCCGACGCCCAGTACCTGAAAAGGTACAGGAAATGGGTTATCGAATTGGTGGTGCGATTATCTTCTCGCTCATGGCGTTAGCGCTATTTAATGATTTTACTCGTCTGTGATAGTTCAGAGACAAAAGCAGTAGCAAGGAATAATTAGAACAAGTATGGCGATTAAGCGAATTCTGTTTGCAAGTTTACTGGCGACCAGTGTATCTGCAAACGGAGCACAGAACTTTGTAGTTCAAGATATTGAGATCGATGGATTGCAACGTGTGGCACTGGGTGCTGCGTTGCTGAAGATGCCTGTACGTGTCGGCGATACTGTTGACCAAGGCGATGTTGCTGAGATCATTCGTGCACTGTACGCATCGGGTAACTTTGAAGATGTAAAAGTACTGCGCAACGGTGATGTGTTGGTTGTTCAAGTGAAAGAGCGCCCAACGATTGCTAGCATCTCATTCTCAGGCAACAAAGCAATCAAGGATGAGCAGCTACAAGAAAACCTGAACGCTTCTGGTGTTCGCGAAGGTGAAGCGCTTGACCGTACTACGCTAAGCAACATCGAAAAAGGTTTGGAAGACTTTTACTACAGCGTTGGTAAATACAACGCGACCGTAAAAGCGGTTGTTACTCCATTGCCTCGTAACCGTTCCGATCTGAAATTTGTCTTCACCGAAGGTGTATCGGCAAAAATTCAGCAAATCAACTTTATCGGCAATGAAGTCTTTTCTGATGAAGACCTTCTTTCTCGTTTCAACCTAAACGTAGACGTGCCATGGTGGAACTTCCTAGCGGACGAAAAATACCAAAAGCAAGTACTTGCTGGTGATATCGAAGCGCTGAAGTCTTACTACCTTGACCGCGGTTATCTGAAATTTAACGTTGATTCGACACAAGTGGCGATTTCTCCTGACAAAAAAGGCGTATACATTACGCTTGGTCTTGAAGAAGGCGACGTGTACACCGTGAAGGACGTGAAATTCCGTGGTGATTTGATCGGTGAAGAAGCAACGTTCGAAAAGCTGGTTCCATTTGAAGACAACGAGACGTACAACGGTTCTCGTGTGACTTCGATGGAAGAAGGTATCAAACGTGTGCTTGGTGAATCTGGTTACGCTTACCCGCAAGTTAACACCATTCCTGAGTTCGACGACGAAAACAAACAAGTATCACTTGTTGTGAACGTAGAACCAGGCAACCGCATCTACGTACGCGATATTCGTTTCACGGGTAACAACTCTACGAAAGACGAAGTACTGCGTCGTGAGATGCGTCAGATGGAAGGCAGCTGGTTAAACTCGAAATCGATTGAAACGGGTAAAACGCGTCTAAACCGTCTGGGTTACTTCGAAAACGTAGAAGTACAAACTGTACGTGTACCTGGCAGCGATGACCAAGTAGACCTAGTTTACTCAGTTAAAGAGGCAAACTCAGGCAGCGTTAACTTTGGTGTCGGCTACGGTACTGAATCAGGCGTCAGCTTCCAAGTTGGTCTACAACAAGACAACTTTATCGGTAGTGGTAACCGCGTCGGTATTAACGCGATGATGAACGACTACCAGAAAAACGTGAGTTTGGACTACCGCGACCCTTACTGGAACCTAGATGGTGTAAGTTTGGGTGGTAAGATCTTCTATGACGAGTTCGAAGCATCTGAAGCGGGTATCGTTGACTATACCAACCAAAGTTACGGTGCAAGTTTGACATGGGGTTTCCCATTCGACGAATTGAACCGTTTTGAGTTTGGTGTTGGTTATACCCACAACAAGATCGGTAACTTGTCGCCTTACTTACAGGTAGAACAGTTCCTACAAGCGCAAGCAGACAATATCGACTCTAGCGGCGCATTGAATACAAACGATTTTGACTTCAACATCTCATGGACACGTAACAACCTAAACCGTGGCTACTTCCCAACAGCGGGTAACCACCAACGTGCATTCTATAAGATGACCGTACCTGGCTCTGACGTTCAATACTTCAAGATGCAGTATGATGTTCGTCAATACGTGCCACTGACTAAGAAGCATGAATTCACGCTCTTGTTCCGTGGTCGTCTAGGTTATGGTAACGGTTATGGTCAAACGGATGGTAACGATAACTTGTTCCCATTCTACGAAAACTACTACGCAGGTGGTTTTACAACACTACGTGGTTTCGGCTCTAACTCTGTAGGTCCAAAAGCGGTTTACCGTGATTACTCAGGCTCAAATAACGGTGCGGACACCGCAACAGATGATTCTGTTGGTGGTAACGCGGTAGCGCTGGCGAGTATCGAGTTGATCGTACCAACACCATTTGCTTCGGATGAAGTTCGTAACCAGATTCGTACCAGTATCTTCTTCGATATGGCGAGTATTTGGGATACCGAATTTGATTACCGTAGCTCAGGTGCTGAATACGGCGACCGTTACTACTACGATTACTCAGATCCAACCAACTACCGTTCATCTTACGGTGCGGCGTTGCAATGGATGTCTCCTATGGGGCCACTAGTCTTCTCACTAGCGAAACCAATTAAGAAATATGATGGCGACGATGAAGAGTTCTTCACGTTCACTATCGGTAGAACCTTCTAAAGAGGAAAATATTTTGAATAAAATGATCAAAGCGGCTGGGATTGGCCTTCTTGTACTTAGCTCTTCAATGTTTGCAAACGCGGCTGAAGCTGCTCAGAAAATTGCTTACGTAAACACGGCTCAGGTTTTCCAATCTCTTCCTCAGCGCGAAGTGGTTCTACAAAAAATGCAGAAAGACTTCAAGAGCAAGGCAGACGAGCTGAAGTCTATCCAAGCAAAAGCGAAGACTAAGATTGAAAAGCTACAGCGTGATGGCCAACTTCTAGGCCAAGACGAAGTTGAAAAGCTACGTATCGACATCGCTAAACTAGACAGCGAGTACAAAGTAAAAGCTCAAGCTCTAGAGAAAGCAAGCGCACGTCGTGAAGCTGAAGAAAAAGCGAAGCTATTCAAAACGATTCAAGATGCTGTGAAGAAAGTAGCAACGAAGAAAGGTTACGATATGGTAATCGATATTTCTTCTCTTCAGTACGGTAAGCCAGAATACAACATCTCTGAAGACGTAATTAAAGCTCTAAAATAAGAAGTTATGAAGACATTAACATTAGCCGAGTTGGCGACAATTACCGGGGGAGAGCTATTTGGTGACGAGTCACTCGTCGTAAGCCGTGTAGCTCCAATGGATAAAGCACAAGAAGGTGACGTTACCTTTTTGTCTAACCCAAAATACGCAAAACACCTTGCTGAATGTCTCGCGACAGTGGTGATGGTGAAGGAAGAGCACAAAGAGCAGTGTACAGGCAATGCGCTTGTTGTCGCTGACCCTTATGTTGCTTTTGCTCGTGTGGTTCAAGCTATGGATACCACACCGAAGCCTGCTGAAGACATTGCACCTAGTGCCGTGATTGCAGCAGACGTTAAGATGGGTGCGAACGTAGCAGTCGGTGCAAATGCAGTGATTGAAACGGGTGTAGAGCTTGGCGACAACGTTATTGTTGGTGCGGGCTGTTTTATCGGTAAAAACGCAAAGTTAGGCAACAACACCAAGCTTTGGGCTAATGTTACTATCTATCATGAAGTGTCACTTGGCGATGACTGTCTGGTTCAATCTGGCACAGTCATCGGCTCAGACGGTTTCGGTTACGCGAACGATAAAGGCGAGTGGATCAAAATCCCTCAGCTTGGTTCAGTGCGTATCGGCAATCGTGTTGAGATTGGTGCATGTACTACGATTGACCGTGGTGCACTTGAAGACACCATCATTGAAGACAACGTGATTCTTGATAACCAGCTTCAAATCGCTCATAACGTGCAGATCGGATATGGTACTGTGATGCCAGGTGGTACTATTGTCGCTGGCAGTACCAAAATTGGTAAATACTGCCAGATCGGCGGCGCGTCGGTTCTTAACGGACATATCACGATTGCAGATGGCGTAGCTATCACCGGTATGGGCATGGTTATGCGTAGTATCGAAGAGAAAGGCTTGTATTCGTCAGGTATTCCACTGCAAACGAACCGAGAGTGGCGTAAGACGGCAACTCGAGTTCATCGCATTGACGATATGAACAAACGCCTGAAAGCTGTTGAGAAGCAGCTGGAACCGAAAGAAGAATCTTAGTTCCATAATTCTGAACAAAGACTCGCGAAATGCGGGTCTTTTTCTTCTATAATGACGCGCTATAAGTAGATTTATCACCAAGCTGGTATACACTTTGCAGGCATTTCCTGATTAAGTGGCTTTTGCCGCTGCCTTGCCATCTTGGTTGTTGAGTATTGATATAGGAAGACGACTTTGACTACTGAAAAGAAAACGATGAACATCTCTGAAATTCAAGAGCTACTACCTCATCGCTACCCATTCTTATTGATCGACCGAGTGATTGACTTCCAAGAAGAGAAGTACCTTCACGCGATTAAAAACGTGTCGGTTAACGAACCTCAGTTCACAGGTCACTTTCCACAATTGCCAGTCTTCCCAGGTGTTCTTATTCTGGAAGCGATGGCGCAGGCGACAGGCTTACTTGCATTTAAATCATTTGGTGCGCCAACTGAAAATGAGCTGTACTACTTCGCAAGTGTTGACGGTGCAAAATTCCGTAAACCAGTAGTACCAGGCGACCAAATGATTATTGAAGTAGAATTTTTGAAAGAGCGTCGCGGCATTGCTGCATTCAAAGGTGTAGCGAAGGTTGATGGCGAAGTAGTATGTTCAGCAGAGCTGAAGTGTGCTCGTCGAGAGTTTTAATATGATTCATGAAACCGCTAAAATCCACCCAGCTGCGGTGGTAGAAGAAGGCGCGAAAATTGGCGCTAACGTGACTGTTGGTCCATTCACTTACATCACCTCAACGGTAGAGATCGGTGAAGGTACGGAAGTGATGTCTCACGTAGTGATCAAAGGTCACACCACAATTGGTAAAGACAACCGCATTTTCCCACATGCTGTGATTGGTGAAGAAAACCAAGATAAGAAGTACGGTGGCGAAGATACAACAGTGGTTATCGGTGACCGCAACGTGATTCGTGAAGCGGTTCAGGTTCATCGTGGCACTGTCCAAGATAAAGCAACCACTGTGATTGGTGATGATAACTTGCTGTGTGTTAACGCGCACATTGCTCACGATGTTATCGTTGGTAACCATACTCACATTGGTAACAACGCGATTCTTGGCGGTCACGTAACGGTTGATGACCATGCCGGCATTATGGCACTTTCTGCGATTCACCCATTCTGTACGGTAGGTGCTTACGCTTACGTTGGCGGTTGTTCTGCGGTTGTTCAGGATGTACCAGCTTACGTACTTGCACAAGGTAACCATGCGACACCATTTGGTTTGAACTTGGTTGGTTTGAAGCGTAACGGTTTTGAAAAACCAGAAATCCGTGCACTGCAAAAAGCGTACAAAGAGCTTTACCGCTCAGGTAAAACGCTAGAAGAAGTAAAGCCGATCCTTGCTGAAATGGCACAAGAGTGGCCAGCAGTAAAACGTTTCTCAGACATTCTGGAAACAACGGAACGTGGCATCATTCGTTAATTTACGAATGTGCGGTTAATGAGAAAAGATCGCGCCCAGTTGGGCTGCGGTCTTTTTGTGTTTTATGGATAGGGTAAAATAGCAAGATCCCCGGATATTACTCTCTATCCATAGCGCATAGGAAAAAGCGAAAGAAAGATGGAAAGACCACTACGTATTGGCATCATTGCCGGAGAACTGTCAGGCGATACTCTTGGTGAGGGCTTCATCAAAGCAGTTAAAGAACAATACCCAGATGCAGAATTTGTCGGTATTGGCGGCCCTAAAATGATCGCGCAAGGCTGTGAGTCACTGTTTGAAATGGAAGAGTTGGCTGTGATGGGCTTGGTTGAAGTTCTGGGTCGCTTACCAAGATTATTAAAAGTGAAAGCAGAGCTGATTAAGTATTTCACTGCAAACCCGCCGGATGTCTTTGTAGGGATCGATGCACCAGACTTTAACCTACGTGTTGAGTTAGATTTAAAAAACGCAGGAATCAAAACGGTACACTACGTGAGCCCTTCTGTTTGGGCTTGGCGTCAAAAACGTATCTTCAAGATTGAAGCGGCAACCAACCTAGTATTGGCTTTCTTACCTTTCGAAAAAGCGTTTTACGACAAATTCAATGTGCCTTGCGAATTCATTGGTCACACATTGGCAGATGCCATTCCTCTGCATCCAGACAAGGCTCCTGCACGTGAGTTACTAGGTTTAAAACATGATAAACAATGGTTAGCGGTGCTTCCGGGGAGTCGTGGCAGTGAGTTGAAAATGCTCTCTCAACCGTTTATTGAAACCTGTAAAAAACTGCATCAGAAGTTCCCTGATCTTGGCTTTGTTGTTGCGTTAGTAAATCAGAAACGTCGCGAGCAATTCGAGCAAGCGTGGAAAGAGTATGCGCCAGAGTTGGATTTCAAACTGGTAGACGATACCGCTCGTAATGTGATTACGGCGTCTGATGCCGTGATGTTGGCGTCTGGTACGGTCGCGCTTGAGTGTATGTTGTTAAAACGACCAATGGTTGTAGGGTACCGTGTTAACGCGGTTACCGCCTTCCTAGCCAAGCGCCTGCTGAAAACCAAATACGTGTCATTACCAAACATTTTGTCGGATAGCGAGTTAGTAAAAGAATACCTGCAAGAAGAGTGCACTCCAGAAAACTTATTCACTGAAGTGTCTCGCTTACTAGAGAGCGATAACCAACAGATGTTGGATAAGTTTACGGAAATGCACCACTGGATACGCAAAGACGCGGACCAACAGGCTGCAAATGCGGTTCTAAAACTGATTGAAAAATAGAGATTTACCATGGCTGTAAAACCAAAAACGACCAAAGCGAAAGTAGAGCTCCCACCGTTTGAATACCCACAAGGTTACCAATTGGTTGCGGGTGTGGATGAAGTAGGGCGTGGGCCTCTTGTCGGCGACGTTGTTACCGCTGCGGTTATCTTAGATCCAAATAACCCAATTGAGGGTTTGAACGACTCGAAAAAGCTGAGCGAGAAAAAACGTCTCGCACTTCTGCCCGAAATTAAAGAGAAAGCCTTAGCTTGGGCGGTCGGTCGCTGTTCTCCTGAAGAAATTGACGAGCTTAACATATTGCAAGCCACCATGGTTGCCATGCAACGTGCAATTGCCGGTTTGAAAGTGCAGCCAGACCTCGCACTTATCGATGGCAACCGCTGTCCGCAGTTGCCAATGGATTCCCAAGCGGTGGTGAAGGGTGATTTGCGAGTTGCGGAAATCAGCGCGGCTTCAATCATTGCAAAAGTGGTTCGTGACCAAGAAATGGAAGAATTGGACAAGCAATACCCACAGTTTGGTTTTGCAAAGCACAAAGGTTACCCAACCAAAGCGCACTTTGAAGCGATTGAAGAGCACGGCGTGATCAGTGAACATCGCAAGAGCTTCAAGCCAGTGAAGAAAGTGCTTGGTATTGAAGAATAATTAGCGGCTGCTTGGTGTTATAAGCCAGCCCTTAGGTTAGAATTCCCAACAAGATTTAGTTTTACGGTACCTGTTAATGTCAGATCCCAAGTTCATTCACCTTCGTGTCCATAGTGACTTCTCGATGGTGGATGGTATCAACAAAGTTCCACCGCTCGTTAAGAAAGTCGCCGAACTCGGCATGCCAGCAATGGCACTGACCGATTTCACCAACTTATGTGGTTTGGTGAAATATTACGGCACAGCTCACGGTAGTGGTGTTAAGCCAATCATTGGTGCAGACTTTAAAATGCAATCCGATGAGTTTGGCGAGGAACTGACACAACTGACCGTATTAGCGGCGGACAACACCGGTTATAAAAACCTAACATTGTTGATTTCCAAAGCGTATTTACGTGGTCACGTTCAACATCAGCCTGTTATCGATAAAGCATGGTTAGCGGAACTGTCAGAAGGACTTATCATTCTTTCTGGTGCGAAAAACGGTGAAATCGGTAAGGCATTGCTAAAAGGCAACCGTAAAGTTGTCGACAGCTGCGTCGAGTTTTATAACCAATACTTCCCTGACCGCTTCTATATAGAATTGGTTCGAACCGGTCGCCCAGATGAAGAAACCTACCTTCACTTTGCGATTGAATTGGCAGAAGAGGTAGAACTGCCAGTTGTTGCAACTAACGAAGTGGTGTTCATCAGCGAAGACTTGTTTGATGCTCATGAAATCCGCGTTGCGATCCACGATGGTTACACCCTAGAGGATCCACGACGTCCAAAGAACTACAGTCCAGAGCAGTATTTGCGTACGGAAGAGGAAATGTGCGAGCTGTTTGCCGACATTCCTGAAGCGCTGGAAAACAGTGTCGAAATCGCTAAACGCTGTAATGTAACGGTTCGTCTCGGTGAATATTTCCTGCCAGCCTTCCCAACCGAAGGGATGGAAGAAACCGAATTCTTGGTGATGAAATCTCGTGAAGGCCTGGAAGAACGTCTTGAGTTCCTATTCCCAGACGAAGCCGAGCGTAAAGAGCGTCGACCAGAATACGACGATCGCCTTCAAATCGAACTCGACGTAATCAACCAAATGGGATTCCCAGGTTACTTCTTGATCGTAATGGAGTTCATCCAGTGGTCGAAGGACAATGCGATTCCAGTAGGCCCAGGTCGTGGTTCGGGTGCTGGTTCTTTGGTGGCATACGCACTGAAGATCACCGACCTTGACCCGTTGGAATATGACCTTCTTTTCGAACGTTTCTTGAACCCAGAACGTGTCTCTATGCCCGATTTTGACGTCGACTTCTGTATGGACAAACGTGACCAAGTTATTGACCACGTAGCAGAAATGTACGGTCGTGATGCGGTATCGCAGATCATCACGTTTGGTACCATGGCGGCAAAAGCGGTAATCCGCGACGTTGGCCGTGTATTGGGCCACCCATTTGGTTTCGTTGACCGTATCTCGAAACTGGTTCCGCCTGACCCAGGTATGACGCTAGAGAAAGCGTTTAAAGCTGAGCCAGCGCTACCAGAGCTTTATGACGCCGATGAAGAAGTCAAAGAGCTGATCGATAAGTGTCGCATCCTAGAGGGTTGTACACGAAATGCCGGTAAGCACGCGGGTGGTGTTGTAATTTCACCTACCACGATCACCGATTTTGCGCCGATTTATGCTGATGCTGAAGGCCACTTTCCCGTTACTCAGTTCGATAAGAACGACGTTGAAACCGCTGGCTTGGTTAAGTTTGACTTCTTGGGTCTGCGTACCTTAACCATCATCGACTGGGCACTGGGCCTGATTAACCCACGTTTAGAACGTGAGGGTAAAGAATCCATTCAAATTGAATCGATCCCGCTGGTGGATCCGGCGTCTTTCCGACTATTACAAAACTCAGAAACTACTGCGGTATTCCAGCTGGAATCGCGTGGTATGAAAGAACTGATCAAACGTCTTCAGCCGGACTGTTTCGAAGACATCATCGCACTGGTAGCCCTTTTCCGTCCCGGTCCGCTACAGTCGGGCATGGTAGATAACTTTATCGACCGTAAACACGGGCGAGAAGCGATCTCTTATCCAGATGAAAAGTGGCAACACGAATCACTTAAAGAGATTCTGGATCCCACTTACGGCATCATCCTGTATCAAGAACAGGTAATGCAGATTGCACAGGTACTGTCTGGCTACACCCTTGGTGGTGCGGACATGCTTCGTCGTGCGATGGGTAAGAAAAAGCCTGAAGAGATGGCGAAGCAGCGTGCCACCTTTGAAGAAGGCGCGATTGCTAACGGCGTCGATGGCGAGTTGGCGATGAAAATCTTCGACTTGGTAGAAAAGTTTGCAGGTTACGGTTTTAACAAATCGCACTCGGCAGCTTATGCGTTGGTTTCTTACCAAACGCTATGGCTAAAGACGCACTTCCCAGCAGAGTTCATGGCAGCGGTAATGACCGCAGATATGGACAACACGGAAAAAGTCGTTGGCCTTGTAGACGAATGTTTTCGCATGAAACTGACCGTCTTACCACCAGACATAAACTCCGGTTTATACCGCTTTAACGTGGATGAAAACGGCGCGATTGTTTACGGTATTGGCGCAATTAAAGGTGTGGGTGAAGGCCCAATTGATGCGATTTTAGAAGCGCGGAATAAAGGCGGTCACTTCATTGATCTGTTTGATTTCTGTGCGCGCATCGATCTGAAAAAGGTCAACAAACGCGTTATTGAAAAACTGATTTACGCGGGCGCACTTGATCGACTTGGTCCACATCGTGCGGCGTTGATGGCATCGTTGAATGACGCGGTCAAAGCGGCCAGCCAACATCACCAAGCTGAAGCATTTGGTCAGACTGATATGTTCGGCGTATTGACCGATGCTCCGGAAGAAGTGGAACACAAATACACCCAAGTTCCGGCGTGGCCAGAGAAAGTATGGTTAGAGGGTGAGCGTGAGACGCTAGGTTTGTATTTGACAGGCCACCCAGTAAACGCATACATAAAGGAACTAAATAAGTACGTTAGTTGTCGACTAAAAGATGCGACACCGACTCGACGTGATCAATCTGTGACCGTTGCGGGTTTGGTTATTGCAGCTCGTGTGATGACAACGAAGCGCGGAACACGCATCGGTTTGATGACTTTGGATGACAGAAGTGGTCGAATGGAAGTGATGTTGTTCTCGGATGCGCTCGATAGATATGCAGAACTTCTCGAAAAAGACAAAATTTTGGTCGTTTCTGGACAGGTCAGCTTTGATGACTTCAATGGTGGCCTTAAAATGTCGGCGCGTGAGGTCATGGATCTTGGTAGTGCACGTGAAAAATATGCACGTGGTTTGTCAGTATCCATCGATGCGAGCCAAATTAACGATAAATTCTTTGAGCAATTTACGCGTATTTTAGAACCGTACAAAGCCGGAACCGTACCTGTCAATGTATACTACCAGCGTGCCGACGCCAGAGCGCGGTTAACATTGGGCACCGAATGGCGAGTAACGCCAAGTGATACATTGCTAGACGATTTAAAACAGTTACTTGGCAAAGGCCAGGTAGAACTCGAATTTAACTAAAAATTCAGCGCAATATGTTAGACGCTGAGTCAAAAAGGATTCATAGATGAGCCTAAACTTTCTTGAATTTGAAAAGCCGATTGCAGAACTAGAAGCGAAAATTGAAGCGCTACGTGACGTATCTCGTCACGGTGGTGATTCTGCGGTTGACCTTGATAAAGAAATCGAACAGCTTGAGAAAAAGAGCCTAGAACTTAAGAAGAAAACCTTCAGCAACCTAGGCGCATGGGAAACAGCTCAACTGGCTCGTCACCCTTTACGTCCATACACATTGGATTACATCCAGCACGCGTTTGAAGAGTTTGACGAATTGGCGGGTGACCGTGCGTTCGCAGACGACCAAGCTATTGTTGGTGGTATCGCACGTCTTGAAGGCCGTCCAGTGATGATCATTGGTCACCAAAAAGGTCGTGAAACTAAAGAGAAAGTGAAGCGTAACTTTGGTATGCCTAAACCAGAAGGTTACCGTAAAGCACTGCGTCTGATGGAAATGGCTGAGCGTTTCAACATGCCTATTATCACTTTCATCGACACAGCTGGCGCATACCCAGGTGTTGGCGCGGAAGAGCGCGGTCAATCTGAAGCAATCGCAAAAAACCTTAAAGTGATGTCTGGTCTTAAAGTGCCAGTAATCTGTAACGTGGTGGGCGAAGGCGGTTCAGGCGGTGCACTTGCTATTGGTGTAGGCGACTACGTGAACATGCTTCAGTACTCAACGTACTCAGTAATCTCTCCAGAAGGTTGTGCTTCAATCCTATGGCGTGATTCCGACAAAGCACCTCAAGCAGCAGACGCAATGGGTCTAACCGCCCCTCGTCTAAAAGAGCTTGAGCTTATCGACGAAATCATCGAAGAGCCATTAGGTGGCGCGCATCGTGACCACGTTCAAATGGCGGCGAACATGAAAGCAAATCTGCTTCGTCAGCTAGAAGACCTAGAACAGCTGGATCACGAAACGCTACTTGAGCGCCGTTACCAGCGTCTAATGAACTACGGTTACTGCTAAATTACGGTCACCGTTAAGCGCTAGCTGATCTCTCTTGAGATAACAGATAAAATAGAAAGGGTTGGGCATGTGTCCAGCCCTTTTTTTGTTTCTACCGGATTGCTTATGGAATCGCTTTACTCAAATTTTGCTCAAGTTCTCGACCGCTATCATCAACCAAACACTAAGATCGTTTTGGCGTTCAGTGGTGGGGTGGATTCGCGTCTGTTGCTTGAGCTGTTGAGTCGTTACCAACAAGCGCATTCGGTAGACAATCAATCAGCAGGTTCTAAATCTGTTCGCTGCCATGCGGTGTACGTGCATCATGGCTTGAGTGTGAATGCTGATGACTGGGCACAAAAGTGCAAGCAATGGGCACAGCAAGCAGGGCTCTCATGTTCCGTTGAACACGTGAACCTAGATATCAACAGTGGTGAAAGCATTGAGCTTTTAGCTCGTGAAGCGCGCTATCAAGCTCTGGCGAAGCACATCGCAGTCGGTGACTTATTGCTGACCGGTCAACATGCCGATGACCAGGTCGAAACCTTTTTGTTAGCACTTAAACGGGGCAGTGGACCAAAGGGGTTATCATCAATGGCTGAAAGCATGCCGTTTGCTGGTGGCACATTAGTTCGCCCATTACTGACCATTAAGCGAGAGCAAATCGAAGCGGCAGCCAGAGAGCAAAAACTGGATTGGGTAGAAGACGAAAGTAACCAAGATATTCGTTACGATCGTAACTTCCTCCGTCATCGCATTGTGCCTGAGCTATCTGAACGTTGGCCGAGCATCCACCAAGCGGTGCAACGCAGTGCGACTTTGTGTGCCCAGCAAGAGACCTTGATAGATGAGTTGCTCGAAGCGGCATTCAATCAGGCGATGCAGCCGGATTTGAGTTTGAGTATTGACGTTTTAACGGCACACAGTGAGTTGGCGCGCGCACGTTTGATTCGGATGTGGCTGGCAAAACTCAATGCCAATATGCCGTCTCAAGTGCAGTTGAACCTGATTTGGGATGAAGTGGCGCGGGCTCAACAGGACGCCAACCCAAAATTGAAGATCAAGCAAGGTGAAGTGCGCCGCTTTCAACATCGACTCTACTGGGTCACTGAAACTTCAGATGTGACCTCGTGGCAAGCCGAGTGCCCTTTGAATACGCCTCTAAAGCTTCCTGAGCCGTTAGGGGAGCTTGAGTTGAGTACCAAGTCATGTGAGCTAAGTATTACCCTACCTGCGCACCCAGAGCGACTTAGAATTACATTTAACCCTGAAGGCTTGTCTGCACACCCGACGACTCGTCACCACAGTCGTAAGCTGAAAAAACTCTTTCAGGAATACAATGTGCCGAGCTGGCAACGTCGTCAAATTCCAATTCTAATGTATGAAGATAAAGTGGTTGCCGTCGCTGGCCTGTTCGTTGATCAAGCCTTTAGTGGTCAAGACTGTGAACTGATCTGGCGCAAGATGTTGTAATTCATGCAACAATATCGGTTATAAAACAAAAATATCTTTAAATAATAATCGATTAGGTGAAGCAATGAAGAAAATAATTATGGGCGCAGGAATCGCGCTAGCCATGTTAAGTGGGCAGGCAATGGCGGCAGGCGATGTGGCTGCTGGCCAAGCAAAAGCTGGCGTTTGTGCTGCTTGTCATGGACCAGATGGAATTGCTGTGATTCCTGGCTACCCAAACTTAAAAGGTCAAAATGAGCAGTACATTGCTAGCTCAATTAAGGCATACAAAGCAGGCCAGCGCACTGGTGGTTTAGCCGCGGTGATGCAAGCACAAGCAAGTTTGCTGTCTGATGAGGACATTGCTAACTTGGCGGCATACTATGCGAGCTTGAAGTAAGCGTTAGCCTCAAATTAACGTTCACTAAAACACATACCAAGCCAGACTTATGCTCTGGCTTTTTCATTGGTGGCATGATTGAGAATGGCGACTTTGTTACATTCGCCCGCAAATAAATCCCACCAGTGTCAGGATTTTCAGGTGCTTGGTCACAACAAGGATTGAATGTTGTGAGGCGCTAACCGATAATATGCGCAAACGATTGAAGCTTAAGGGATGAACATGAAAAAGATTGAAGCGATTATCAAGCCATTCAAATTGGATGATGTTCGAGAAGCATTGGCTGAAGTAGGCATTACAGGGATGACCGTCTCTGAAGTGAAAGGCTTTGGTCGTCAGAAAGGTCACACAGAATTGTACCGCGGTGCAGAGTACATGGTGGATTTCCTTCCTAAAGTGAAGCTAGAAATCGTAGTGACGGAAGACGTTGCAGACAAGTGTGTTGAAACCATCATCGAAACGGCGCAAACCGGTAAGATTGGTGACGGTAAGATCTTCGTAACAGACGTCGAACGCGTAGTGCGTATCCGTACTGGTGAAGAAGACGAAGATGCGATCTAATCTGTTATCCAGATAGATATAAGATTTCACTACAGCATGTGGTGAAAATTTGAGTAAGCTAAGAGGGAGCCGACTGGGGCTCCTTTTTTATTATGCGCATTTTATGCGTGCCATTTTTGTATTTAGGTAAGCCTATGTATCCGCGTTTAGCTTTTGCGTTAGTTTTTCTTATTATTACTGCGGTGGTGAGCTTTCAGGTGATTTTTACCGTGCCAGAGCAACCACAAATTATTACTCAAACAGGGACGAACATTAAGCAAGATATCCGCTGCATGGAGTTTGATAAGCCGCAAGTACTGGATAAGGATGGCGAGCTAAATGTCTTAGTGTGGAACATTTACAAACAAAACCGAGACAACTGGAAGCAAGCGTTGGATACATTCTCCGTTAATAAACAGTTGCTCTTGTTACAAGAAGCAAGCTTAACGGACGACTTCAAAAGCTGGCTGGTGGAAGGGCATTGGGTCAGTAATCAAGTCAGTGCGTTTAAAGCATTAGGAAGTGGTGCTGGTGTGATCAGCATTGCGCAAAAAGAGCCCATTCTCGCTTGTGCGTACACATCGAAAGAACCGTGGTTGCGCTTGCCGAAATCGGCACTGTATAGCAAATACAGGCTCAGCAACGGTGAAACCTTAGCGGTGGTGAACATTCACGCGATCAACTTTACCGTTGGTACCGAGGAATACACTTCGCAATTGTCTGTGTTAGAAAGGGTATTGAAAGAGCACAAAGGCCCGATTTTGTTTGCGGGGGATTTCAATAGTTGGAGTGAAGAGCGCGTGATGGCAATGAAGAAAGCACTCCAAAAAGCCAATCTACAAGAAGCAAAGTTCAGCCAAGACAATCGAACTCAGTTCATTACAGGCTTGCCGCTTGATCATGTGTTTTATCGCGGGTTAACCCTCAAAAACGCGAAAGCGCCGCAGAGCGACGCTTCCGATCATAATCCACTGTTGGTGTCGTTTACGTTAAGCGACTAACGGATTACCTTGGTCCATTAAGCGATAACGATGTACAACGCCCAAATTACGTAAAACGCAATCCAAGGCAGGCTCGCAATCACAAGAGCCTGTCCGCGTTCGAACTCTGTCCAAGTCAAAACTACACCATAGCCAAGCACGATGTACCATGGCAATAGCAATGGTAATGAGCTTGCAAAGTGTGACCAATCACTGGTCAAAGGTAACTTTAGCAACCCGTTTAGGCTATTCAAATCGGCAGCGTAAGTCATCACCTGACCATGCTTCAGCAATAAGCTCGCGTAGCTTGCAATATCGCCCAACACGGCTGGGAATAAAATCGCACTCGCAGCAGCGAACCATTTCCAGTAACCGTATTGCTGTTTACTTGCTTTGGTTGCAAGAAAGAACCACAGCGCTAATAGCAGCAGTGTTGCAAAACGATTGAATACGTCATTGATGATCGCACTTGCCATCAGCGTGTTTGGCTCCAGCAACTCGATTTGCTTTGGATCGATCTGTTGGAACTGAGCGGTCAGTTGATCACTTAACCAAGTAAAATCCACATTCGAGAAGTAGGCGCCCCAGAATAGGAATGGGCTGAGCATCAAAATGATGAACGGTTGCCACCCCCAACCTCCGCGCTGATACAGCGCTAAGAAGCAAGATGTTGGCGATCGGAAGATATCCAACAACATGACAAGCGGGTTACTCGACGGGTTCATACACTTACCTTAGTTACATCAACATACAACTTAAGCTTCTGACCTGGTTTCAGGTACTTCTGCTTTTGAAGAGAATTCCATTTTACGATGTCGTTACCCTTCACCTTAAACTTGGTTGCAATACCACTGATGGTGTCGCCAGAACGTACGTTGTAGAACACGGTACGAATCACTGCGCCTTTATCAGAGTTCTTCCAAATCACCAGTTTTTGGCCAACGCGCAAGGTGTCTTTTGGTCCCATGCCGTTCCATTTTGCCAAAGACTTATGAGAAACCTTGTTCTCTTTTGCGATTGACCACAAGCTCTCGCCTGATTGCACAACGTGAGTCAGTTTGAATTGACCACGAGATTGAGATTGCGTTTTGTTCAGGCGATTTTCAGCAGTTAAGGCGTACTTTGTATCGTCTTTTGTCGACGTTGGGATCATTAGGTACTGACCAACGCGGATATTGTTGTTCGATAGGCCGTTAGCACGTTGGATAACTTTCGTTGTCGTACCGTACTTCTGAGCCAATACGCTGAGCGAGTCACCAGACTTCACTTTATAGCGTGCGACCTTCATGCCTTTACCACGGTTCTTCTTCACTTGAGCAAGGAACTGATCCTTTTTCTCGATAGGAATAAGAAGTTGGTGTGGGCCGTCAGGTGCAGTAGACCATTGGTTATATGCTGGGTTGTAACCTTGCAGCTCCTTAACACCAATTCCGGCGTAGTCTGCCGCAATTGCTAGGTCTAGTTGTTCTTTTGGATCAACCTGAGTCAGAACTGGCTTGTTCGGGATCGGCGGAATGTCGATGCCGTACTTATCTTGGTTCGCAATGATGTCCGCTAGTGCAAGCAGTTTAGGAACGTAACTGCTGGTCTCTTTTGGAAGATCCAAAGAGAAGAAGTCCGTTGGTTTGCCTAGCTTTTTGTTCTTACGAATTGCGCTCGATACACGGCCACCACCACTGTTGTAAGCCGCAATCGCTTGATCCCAGTTGCCGTCAAAACGCTTGCTTTGCTGCTCTAGGTAATCCAGTGCTGCATCGGTAGAAGCATAAACATCACGGCGACCGTCGTACCAGTAGTTCTGATCTAGACCCATCATTTTGCCGGTGCCAGGAACGAACTGCCACAAGCCTGCTGCACTGCCGTGCGAGTAGGCAAAAGCATCAAATGAGCTTTCTACGATCGGTAGCAGCGCCAATTCCATCGGAAGGCCACGTTCTTCGATACGGGTGGTAATCATGTACAAAAACGGCTGTGCACGTTCAGATACTGTGCGCAGGTGGTTAGGATGCTTTAAATACCAAGTGCGGTAGTAAGCCACTTTCTTGTTGTCAGGAATGTCCATTTCAAGTTGCATGCCGATACGTCGCCACACATCGTCTTGTTCCTGAGGGGAAAGGGCTTTTGGCGTCTCTTTAGCAGGTTTCTTTGCTATCGATTGCTTTTTCTCGGAGTCAGCCTGAGCTGTTTTTTGCTTAACAGCTTGTTCTGACTTATTGGTTTCTGGTGTTGGAGTGCTTGCAGAATCTGACTGTGTCAATTGACAGCCAGATAATAGTAACGCCAACGCCCAACTGTACTTCAAACGCATGGTTTCAGCCTATTTAGGGCCTGTTTATCTTCTCCTGCCTGTCGCGCAACAAAGTGCGTGGCAGTCGCAAGATAATAGACATCTTGTAACACTAACTAAGGGTAGAGGCGGTTTTGCCGCTACTTTATGCGTTTGGGTGAAATACAAACAGATTTATATCAGCCCCAAACGCAATAGAAGCGCCAGAGGCGCTTCTATGAAAATCAGCTCACGATAATACTTGCGTCTAGCAAAGTTACAAGCAGAAAATGGTTAAAATTCGTTCTTCCACTCACGTAAAGCTGTAAAAACCGAGCATGGGTCGCTATTTTGGATACGGTTTGTTACAGATTTTATGACCTCTGCGTTCGTTGCACGCAGGAATGGGTTAATTAACTTCTCTTTGCGTAACGTCGTAGGAAGGGTAGGAATATTTAATCCGCGTAGACGGTTTACATCATCACGGTATTGACGCAAATGTTCATTGTCCGGCTCAACCGCCAGCGCAAATGCTACATTACTTGCCGTGTATTCATGTGCGCAGAACACTTCTGTCTCTTCCGGCAGTTTCATTATTTTGCTTAGTGACTCAAACATCTGCTCTGGTGTGCCTTCAAAGATTCGGCCACAACCCGCCGAGAACAACACATCACCACAGAACAACTTACCGTCACCAACATAGCCAATGTGACCTAATGTGTGGCCAGGCAGCCCCAGTACCATGAAGATTTCGCCAAACAATTCTAACTTGTCGCCTTCTTCCATTGCGTTGGTTAAGGTTGGAATTGGCTCTGCTTTCGGACCAACCACTGCAACATGAGGAAACGCATGAACTAAATCTGGAACGCCACCAATGTGATCGTTGTGGTGGTGTGTAATTAAGATCGCTTCTAAAGTTAACTCGTTAGCCTGCAAATATTCCAACACTGGCTTAGCATCGCCCGGATCAACCACGGCGCATCGCTTATCGCTATTTTGAATCAGCCAGATGTAATTATCATTAAATGCGGGTATGCTTTTGATCTCTAACACGTTCGTTCTCCGTCACCCTTTTAAGTCAGGTGGTTAATGAAACCAGCACTCAGCAACAAAACTTTACAGCACCCGTCGACCTGGTCAGAAATGAATAACGGCCCGTGGGTACTTGAGTCAATCCAAACCCGACTAGACGAGTGGTGTCCGAAATTGTTCGGTTACCACATGCTTAAATTGGGCGGGTTGAGCTGTGAGCTAACCAGCTGTAGTTGTAACATTCAACACCAAGTCAACGTAGATATCCAGAACCCGTTGCATAATGTCATTGCAGATGGTTACGAATTACCCTTTTTAGAGAAAAGCTTTGATGTTGCGGTCCTCGCCCATCAGCTTGACTATGCAAGTGATCCCCATCGATTGCTGCGAGAAGTCGATCGCGTCATGATGGACGACGGTTATCTTATTATTACGGGATTCAACCCCATCAGTTTCACTGGACTTGCGAGTTTGTTGCCTTGGCGCAGAAATAATTTGCCTTGGAGTGGACGAATGTTCACAGCGAACCGGATTAAAGACTGGTTAGGGGTATTGAACTATCAGGTGATTCATTGCGAACGTTATGCTCTGTTTCCGATGACACGTTACAAAACCATGTGGACATGGTTGGAAAACAGCTTGGGGGATTGGGCATCGCCGGCGGGGAGTTTGTATTACATCGTCGCTCGTAAGCGAACTTACCCTCTCAAACCTATCAAGCCACATTGGCGCTTGAAGAGAAAGTTAACACCACTGGGCGTGATGAACAGAGAGGGCAGTGCGGTAGAAAAGGTATCAAGCAGTAAAAACTAAGACGCTTGGTAACCGGTATCCTCTTCGGTTGGGTTTTCTGCGGCTGTGCGTGCTAATTCATCACACATTTCGTTTTCACGATGACCCGCGTGGCCTTTAACCCAGCGCCAATCCACTTGGTGGCGAGCAGTCTCTTTATCCAATGCCTGCCATAAATCGGCATTTTTCACAGGTTTTTTATCTGACGTTTTCCAACCGCGTTTCTTCCAGTTGTGGATCCATTGCGTAATGCCTTGGCGCACGTACTGACTATCGGTAGTCAACGTCACTTGGCACGGCTCTTTTAGCGTTTGTAACGCCACAACAGCGGCCAACATTTCCATACGGTTGTTTGTGGTGAGCGTGTAACCTTTGGCGAGGGTCTTTTCTGTTTGCTTATAACGCAAGACAATGCCGTAACCGCCAGGGCCTGGATTTCCTAAACAAGATCCGTCTGTGAAAATCTCAACGTGTTTGGTCATATTTTTGGTACTATTAGCCGAAACATTTAATAAAGCATAGTCTGACACACATAACCTTATGAATACCAGCAGCAATTCTGAACATAATCGTATTGTCGTTCTCGATACCGAAACCACGGGTATGAACCTAGAAGGTGGTCCTCACTACACGGGTCACCGCATCATCGAAATTGGTGCCGTGGAGATCATCAACCGTAAGCTGACTGGTCGTCACTTTCACGTTTACCTAAAACCTGACCGTGAAATCCAACCAGACGCGATTGAAGTCCACGGTATTACCGATGACTTCTTGGTCGACAAGCCAGATTACTCAGCCGTACACCAAGAGTTTCTCGACTTTATCAAAGGTGCCGAACTGGTTGCCCACAACGCGCCCTTCGATACCGGCTTCATGGATTATGAGTTTGAAATGCTCAATCCAAGCATTGGTAAGACGGATGACTACTGTAAGGTGACCGATACCCTTGCCATGGCGAAGAAAATCTTCCCGGGCAAGCGAAACAACCTCGACGTCTTGTGTGAACGTTACGGCATTGATAACTCACACCGTACTCTCCACGGGGCATTGCTCGATGCGGAGATTCTAGCTGACGTTTACCTCCTAATGACGGGTGGTCAAACGAGTCTAGAATTCAACGCCAACAAAAAAGACGGTGAAGCGGAAGGCATTCGTCGTGTTGAAGGAAGAAAAGCGCTAAAGGTTTTGCGTGCAACTGCCGATGAAGTAGAAGCACACCAGAAAAGACTCGAACTGGTGAACGACAGTATTTGGCAGTAAATAGGAGAGACTATGTTGAGGGCTTTGTCAGTCGCTATTTTAGCGTTCTGGAGTTGTTTCGCGTTTTCTGCGAGCGAGTCCGCCATGTCTTTGTTAGATAACCGCTTTCGTGTCGATCCCACCATCGAACAGATTACTTTTTTGGTTTATCGTGAACAGAGCTCTCAGCCCGTCGTCCTTGTCCGCCCCGATGGTAAAAAATATTACGCTTGGGGCACCTACGACAACGTTCGTTGGTATCAAGAATCTTCCCTCGACATCATCTCGATAGATAAACCCATGCCGGGTCCTTGGCAGGCCGTCGGCAAAGTTACCCCGAAAAATAACATCCGTCTGATTTCGCACCTCAAACTCAGCACCGATGTGTTTCCAAACCGCCTTTACAATAGCGAAGCTCTAAAATTTACCGCACGTTTGACCTCAGACGATAAGCCGCTTGTACTGCGTGATTTCCTAGACCGGGTAAACCTGCGTGTGACTTTTACTAAGTTTGTTGAGAACGAAGACGAACTGATCAAAGAAGCGCGCCCTGTACCAATGGTGATTGGCGAATTTGCCGATGATGGCCGTGGGCTAGATGAAAAAGCAGGCGACGGTGTGTTTACTGTTCAACTACCAATTGATGTCGAACCGGGTAAATACCGCGCGCGCATTACTTCTGGCAACGGCGTGTTCCTGCGAGCACAAGAGCAAGTGGTACTGGTATACCCATCTCCAATCTCACGTACCTTCATTCAATCTCGTCATGCAGACCAACCTCATCAGCTGGTGGTTAGTGGTGAGCAAGGCATGATCACGCCCGGAACCATTGCCGTAAACGTTGAGCAAGAAGCACCAGACGGCTTTATCAGTTACAGCCAAGGTCAGGTGTCGGCTGATGGTTCTAAAACCACATTGAAGATGGATAACGATCCTGAACTTGGCAAATATTCATGGCACGGTGAAGTCTTTGCTACCGACTTGTCTACCAAGCGCTCATTGGTGTTCCCAATTAAAGAGCAGACGTTCAGTGTGGTCGACGAAGTGGATCTAGAAGCCGCACGTCTTGCTAAAGAAGCAGAGCTTGCCGAGCAACGCCGCATCGAAATGGAAAAACGCATCATCGCCGAGCGCGAAGCCGAACGTAAGCGCAGCATGATCATCATCGCCATCGGCAACGTGATAGCACTGATATTGGTGATTCTATTCTGGATCATCTGGAGCAAGCTCAAGGCCAAGCGTCAAGCAATGCCAGAGATGCAGTTGGAAGTGCCTAAGAAGTAGAGCGCAAGAATTTATATAGAACGGAGCCGATTGGCTCCGTTTTACTTTTTATGGCGCATCTAATTTTGTGACACTCTTAGCGAAGGTTATAAATACCGGTTCGATTTGCAAAATCATTCGTGATATTCACTAAGTGGGTTAAAGCTGATTTGTGTGTGAAAGCCCTAAGCTCTACATCTCAAAGAAACCAAGTTATTAGGAGGTCTCTGATGAAGTACAAAAAACGTCGGACGTACAAATACAACCTTCATTCCGAAGAACAGATTGAAACCGGTATCACCCTTGCGCAGCCTTTCGATAGTCCGTTTCTGAGTCTATCTGAGCAAGGTTGGCTGACGATTAAGAAAGGCTATTCATGGGATGGGGCGAGTGGTCCAGCGATTGATACCAAGAACATTCTTAAAGCGTCTTTGGTGCATGATGCGTTGTATCAGCTCATGAGGGAGGAAGTATTGCCGCAAAGCAGTCGAGAGCAAGTGGATAGGCTTCTACGTCAAATATGCCTTGAACATGGCATGTCGAATTTTAGAGCTACGTACATCTATTACGGAGTCCGAGTGTTTGGCGGATGTTTTTCTAAACCGGATCTTTTATATGCCTAGTTAAGCTCTCTTGGTGAGTAGATTCTGAATCATGTTCGTTCCTCACTGTTCAGAATGACGAAAACCTAGGGACACTGCGCGTGTAGCAACCTGATAACTAAAAATAAACCGTCATTCTAGCGAGCTCCAGCGAGACTAAGAATCTGCTATCAGCGCGCTGGGGCGTTTGTTTCTTGAACCTCTACAGAATGATTGGCAAGCAGGCTTCAGTCCGTGTTCTCAATCGTTTTGCTGTTCCTTTTAGTATCTATGCTAAACTCTCGCCATCAGCTATATGAATGACTTCTCATTTGTTTACCTGAGGGCAGCAATTGGGCTGCTGTATTCTTATTAAAGGCACAAAAATGAGCAAATTAACTTCAGCTGAACGTAAAGCGCGTGACAACGAACGTTTCTCTCAACGCGTGAATGAGCGCCGTGAAAAAGGTGAAGATGTCGTTGCGTACGCATTGGCGAACAAAAAGGCTGTGAAGTTCCTGACTAAGTCAGAGAAGAAAGATTTGAACGAACGCAAAGCGACGCTTCAAGAAGAACTTAAGCTGAAAGAGCAGGAAGAACTGCGCAGAATTGAACAGTCGTTTATTGTTGAAGAAGATAACGAACAATAAACGCTTCTTTGTGATTGCCGTGTTGTGCGAAGCAGAGATTCAACAAAAAAACGGGAGCCGAGGCTCCCGTTTTGCTTTCTTATTTATCGTTTAAGTCATCATTCGCTTAAGCGACGTTTTCCATTTGAGGGTAAAGCGGCTTTGCGGCCAATAGCTCTGGCTCAAAATCGTCTACGTTGATAGTGTCTAGGCGATGCTGTTCCGCTTCTCTTAGCAGATCTGCTTCTTCTTGAGTAATGAAGCCTTGCTCTAGGCCTTCTTGAGCAATCATATCCAAACGCATGAATGGACGGCGTTTACCTTGCGCTTTGCATATTTTGTCGAACACAGGCTCAGCTTGAAGAATCACAGACAGTGCCAGTTCAATCTTACCTGCTGCGTTGTGTTCCGTTGGTTCTAGGTACTGACCACGACCAATACGTGAACGTGTTGCACTTGGCGTTTGTAGAATACGCGCCACTTTACTGTCTAGCTTATCGCTTGGCGCTTTGCGCACTCGGCCAAATGGCATGATCAATACACGCAGTGCACGACCAATCACTTTGTTCGGGAAGTTTGCTAGGAACTCATCAATGGCAGCTTCGCTTTGTTTTAAGCTGTCTTGCAAGCCCCAATGTACCAATGGCAAATCTTCTACAGGGCGGCCATCTTGCTCAAAGCGTTTCAATGTTGCAGAGCTCAAGTATAGCTGACTTAAAATGTCACCAAGACGCGCAGACAGACGCTCTTTACGCTTCAACGAACCACCTAGTACTGCCATCGAGATATCCGATAGAAGAGCAAGGTTTGCGCTGTAACGATTCAATTGTTGGTAGTAACGCTTGGTTGCGTCTTTGGTTGGTGACGTTGAACCTAGACCATCACTTAGACCAAACCAAATGCTACGAATTAGGTTACTCATGGTAAAGCTCACGTGACCCGCTAGTGCTTTGTCAAACTTCTCAACGGCGTCACCAGTCTCCGAGTATGCGGCATTCATCTCTTCAAGAACGTAAGGGTGACAACGAATCGCGCCCTGACCGAAGATGATCATTGAACGAGTCAGGATGTTTGCACCTTCTACCGTTACCGCGATTGGTGCACCTTGGTAACCACGTGCTAGGAAGTTAGAAGGACCCATACAGATGCCTTTACCACCTACGATGTCCATCGCGTCGATGATGCTTTGTTGGCCACGATGCGTACAGTGGTACTTCACGATAGCCGAGATAACCGAAGGTTTTTCACCTAGGTCGATACCTGCCACGGTTAGGTTGCTTGCTGCATCCATCACGTAGGCATTACCACCTAGACGAGCTAATGGTTCTTCTACGCCTTCCATGTGACCGATAGGTTGTTTGAACTGACGACGAATGCGTGAGTAAGCGCCTGTTGCCATCGCAGCGGTTTTGATGCCGCCCGTTGAGTTAGAAGGTAGCGTGATACCACGACCGACTGATAGACACTCAACCAGCATACGCCAGCCTTGACCAGCCATTTTCTCGCCACCGATGATGAAGTCCATTGGTACAAACACATCTTTTGCGCGAGTCGGACCATTTTGGAATGGTACGTTAAGTGGGAAATGACGGTTACCAATCTCAACACCTTTAAGGTTTGTTGGGATTAGAGCACAAGTGATACCAAGATCCTCTTGATCACCAAGCAGACCTTCAGGGTCACGCAGTTTAAAGGCTAGGCCAAGTACCGTCGCGACAGGTGCCAGTGTTATGTAACGTTTATTCCAAGTTAGGCGCATGCCTAAGACTTCTTCGCCTTCCCACTCACCTTTACATACCACACCGAAATCTGGAATAGAGCCAGCATCGGAACCTGCTTCTGGGCTAGTCAGTGCAAAACATGGGATCTCTTTACCTTCAGCCAAGCGAGGTAAGTAATGATTTTTCTGCTCTTCTGTACCGTAGTGTTGCAGGAGTTCACCAGGACCTAATGAGTTCGGTACGCCAACGGTAGAAGACAGCACGCCAGAAACGCCAGTCAGTTTTTGCAGCACCAAAGATTGCGCGTATGCAGAGAATTCCAGACCACCGTATTTCTTTTTGATGATCATGGCGAAGAACTTGTTGTCTTTTAGGTATTGCCATACTTCTGGTGGCAAATCTGCAAGCTCGTGAGTGACTTGGTAGTCGTTCACCATGGCACACACTTCGTTAACTGGGCCATCTAGGAATGCACGCTCTTCTTTGCTCAGCTTAGGCGCTTTGATTGCGTGAAGCTTTTCCCATTCAGGTTTGCCTTTGAATAGCTCCGCTTCCCACCAGACCGTACCAGCGTCCAATGCTTCTTTCTCGGTCTGAGACATAGCAGGCAGGACTTTCTTAAACATCACGAGCGCTTTGCGGCTGATCAGTGATTGGCGAATGCCCGACACGGCGAATACCGCAACGGCAAGTACATAAAGTGCCCAGCCAATAACACCAACTGAGCCTGCGATCGTCAGTGCTAGCATGGCAGCAGTTAGCAGACTGACGGATTTCACGAGAGACATTCTGTGGTAGAGCGTTATGCCTAACACAACTGTCATCGCTACGATTGAGAGCAAGATGTCCATATGTTTTTTCCTTTTCAGACTTTATTAATGTTGTACGTCTGTATTTTGGTAAGAGGTCTAACCAGTTCTCATAAGTGTAATCAAAATATTAATAAAATGTAAAACCCAAGATTGGGTAAAAAGTGATCTATGTAGAGTTAAAATTCTAAAGTTGGGAGTTGAGTGATGATTTCGTAAGCAAGTTAACAAGTTTATTACCGCGATGAATCCAAATCTGTTGGTTCACTATCGACACTAATTCTCGTTTGTGGGTAAACTCAGAGTAATGAAATGTCCGGTGCGAGATTCGCATCAGAACAATTTGCCAAGCGAGAGCCTCAACCTCACTGCTGTGGCCGAAATAATAAAGAGAACGTCTTATGTACCAAGATCTGATTAGAAGTGAATTAAACGAAGCTGCTGAAGTTCTGAATAAGTTTTTAAGTGATGACCACAACATCGCGCAAATCGAAGCGGCAGCAAAAATGATTGCTGACTCATTCAAGCAAGATGGTAAAGTGTTGTCATGCGGTAACGGTGGTTCTCACTGTGACTCTATGCACTTTGCAGAAGAGCTAACAGGTCGTTACCGTGAAAACCGTCCGGGTTACGCTGGTATTGCTATTTCAGATCCAAGCCACCTATCTTGCGTTAGTAACGATTTTGGCTACGACTTCGTATTCTCTCGTTACGTTGAAGCAGTGGGCCGCAAAGGTGATGTTCTGTTTGGTTTGTCGACGTCAGGCAACTCAGGCAACATCCTAAAAGCGATTGAAGCCGCGCAAGCGAAAGGCATGAAGACAATTGCGCTGACCGGTAAAGATGGCGGCAAAATGGCTGGCCTAGCGGACATCGAGATTCGCGTACCACACTTTGGTTACGCAGACCGCATTCAGGAAGTACACATTAAGATTATTCACATCATCATTCAGTTGATTGAAAAAGAGATGGAATAAGCTTTTCAGCTTGGCCTCGTTTGGGCTTAGTGGTGTTTTAAGGTAAGGAGTTCGTTTAACCATGTGTGAATTGCTCGGCATGAGCGCAAATGTTCCAACCGATATTTGTTTCAGTTTTACTGGATTGATGCAGCGCGGTGGTCGCACTGGACCGCATCGTGATGGCTGGGGAATTACTTTCTATGAAGGAAAGGGTTTCCGAACATTCAAAGATCCAAACCCTAGTTGTGATTCTCAGATCGCTGAGTTGGTGCAGAACTACCCGATAAAAAGTCGTGCGGTGGTTAGCCACATTCGCCAAGCAAACCGAGGCGGAGTGAATTTAGAGAACACGCACCCATTTACGCGTGAGCTGTGGGGACGCTACTGGACTTTTGCACACAATGGTCAGCTGACTGACTACCAAGATTTGTATACGGGTCGTCACCGTCCGGTGGGAGAAACCGACAGCGAAATGGCTTTCTGTTGGCTGCTCAAACAGATGGAAGATAAATACCCTGAGCCACCTCAGGATATGGAGTCGGTCTTTACTTATGTTGCTCAGTGTTGCGATAAGTTGAGAGACAAGGGCGTGTTTAACATGCTGCTCAGTGACGGTGAGTTTGTGATGACTTACTGTACCAACCATCTGTATTGGATTACGCGTCGCGCACCATTTGGCAAAGCGGCCCTATTGGATGAAGATGTCGAAATCAACTTCCAAGAAGAGACCACGCCAAATGATGTGGTTTCTGTGATTGCGACTCAGCCATTAACGGGCAATGAGGCATGGCAACGAATGAAACCGGGTGAGTTTGGTTTATTCCATGTCGGAGAGTTGGTATTGAATAATGCCAAGGCTCTGGAGGATGTCCCCTTTGCAGCGCCGAAGCCGGGTAACCAAGCACCGACAGAACCGTTGGAGTGATGGTTTCCTCGCAGTAAAACATTTGAATAAAACAAAAGGCAGCCTGATGGCTGCCTTTTTACGTTTGGTGTTTGGAATTAAGAGTTACTCGGCGGCGTAGCCGTGAGCTCCTAGCTCAAAACCATCGAGATACGCTTTGCCTTCGGTCATCGATAATCGCCCGTCGACTAACCACTTAGTCACCATTGGATAGATGTTGTGCTCTTGCGTTTGTACGCGCGCGGCTAGGGCATCGGTATCGTCGTCTTCAAATACGGGTACTTTGGCTTGTAGTACCACAGGGCCGCCGTCTAACTCTTCTGTGACAAAGTGTACGCTGGTGCCGTGTTCTTTGTCGCCAGCATCAATAGCGCGCTGGTGGGTGTGTAGCCCCGGATACTTAGGCAAAAGGGAAGGGTGGATGTTGATCATTTTACCCAGGTAGTGGGAAACAAACGCGCCACTGAGAATACGCATGTAACCTGCAAGTACAATCACATCCGGTTGGTATTCATCGATTTGTTTCATCAGTTCAGCATCAAAGTCTTCACGGGATTCGAATGCTTTTGGATCGACAAAATGCCCATTCACATCAAACTGTTTTGCGCGCTCTAAACCATAAGCGTCAGCTTTATTGGAGAACACCGCTGCGACTTGTGCATTTGGCATACTGTCTTCGCAAGCTTCCAAGATGGCTTGAAGGTTACTGCCGTTACCCGAAATGAGGACCACTATGTTTTTCATGATGTTGAGACTGCCTTGCTATTGTAGGTTTGAAGTGCGTATCCGCTAAATTACCTACTATTAGAATGGTTTTCGATGTTCCAGATAGCAGAATGAGGACATCGCGTCCTCATTCTTTTTATTTTTTGAGCTTGATTCGCAAGTTATTGGATTTCAACTTGCTCTTCGTTTGCTTCTGCTTGAGCGACTTCACCAATCACCCATGCGTTTTCGCCCTCTTCTTTAAGAAGAGCAACCGCTGCGTCTGCTTGGTCTTTTGGAAGTGCAATGACTAGGCCAACACCACAGTTGAACGTACGGTACATCTCGTGTGTTTCAACGTTGCCTTTCTCTTGTAACCATTTGAAGATGATTGGCCATTCCCAGCTATTACCATCGATAACGGCTTTTGTGCCTTCAGGCAGTACGCGTGGGATGTTTTCCCAGAAACCACCACCCGTGATGTGAGAAATCGCGTGGATGTCGTGCTTCTCAATCATCTTAAGTGCTGATTTGATGTAAATCTTAGTTGGTTCTAGTAGGTGCTCACCGATAGTACGACCTGCTAGCTCTTCGTTTTTATCTGCGCCAGAAACTTCTAGGATCTTACGGATAAGAGAGTAACCGTTTGAGTGTGGACCGCTTGAGCCAACAGCGATTAGTGCGTCGCCTGCTGCCACTTTCGTGCCGTCAATCACGTCTTCTTTTTCTACTACGCCAACACAGAATCCAGCAACGTCGTAGTCTTCGCCTTCGTACATGCCCGGCATCTCAGCAGTTTCACCACCGATTAGTGCACAGCCTGCTTGAACACAGCCATCAGCAATACCAGAAACCACGTCTGCCGCGGTATCTACGTCTAGCTTGCCTGTTGCGTAGTAATCTAGGAAGAATAGGGGCTCAGCACCTTGAACGATTAGGTCGTTTACACACATTGCCACTAGGTCAACGCCAATAGTGTCGTGCTTGTTCATATCCAGCGCTAGGCGAAGTTTTGTACCTACACCGTCAGTACCAGAAACCAGTACAGGTTGTTTGTATTTTGTCGGCAATTCACACAATGCGCCAAAACCGCCGATACCACCCATCACTTCAGGGCGACGAGTACGCTTAACCGCACCTTTAATACGATCTACAAGCGCGTTGCCTGCATCAATATCTACACCAGCGTCTTTATAGCTAAGAGAAGAGTTGTTACCACTCACAGGGAAGTCCTCGGTTTTTAAGTTGGATATGAAAACGGCGCTATTCTACCAGTGGTTAAATACAGATAGCAAACGTTTGCGTCGGTTTTTTTCTTTAGTGATCTATCCTGATATCCCTGCAAAAATCATGTATAATCTGAAGGTTTGTTTAAATATTGCCAATAAAGCCGGAGATGGAAATGAAAGTTGTTGAAGTTAAACACCCTCTAGTGAAACACAAAATCGGTCTAATGCGAGAAGGTGACATCAGCACGAAGCGTTTTCGTGAGTTAGCGACAGAAGTCGGTAGCCTACTTACTTACGAAGCGACTGCAGACTTTGAAACAGAGAAAGTAACCATTGAAGGTTGGAATGGTCCTGTAGAAGTTGACCAAATCAAGGGTAAGAAAGTAACAGTAGTGCCAATCCTGCGTGCAGGTCTAGGTATGATGGACGGCGTTCTTGAGCACATGCCAAGCGCACGTATCAGTGTTGTAGGTATCTACCGTGATGAAGAAACACTTGAGCCAGTGCCATACTTCAACAAGCTTGCTTCAAACATCGATGAGCGTATCGCTCTAGTTGTTGACCCAATGCTTGCAACTGGTGGCTCTATGATCGCAACAATCGATCTTCTAAAAGAGAAAGGTTGTCAGGCAATCAAGATTCTTGTTCTTGTAGCGGCTCCTGAAGGTATCGAAGCGCTAGAAAAAGCGCACCCAGATGTTGAGCTATACACAGCGGCAATCGATGAGAAGCTAAACGACAAAGGTTACATTGTTCCTGGTCTTGGTGATGCAGGTGACAAGATCTTCGGTACTCAATAAGCATTATTGCTTTACTGAATTTCAAAAAAATAAAGGCTTGGTGAAAACCAAGCCTTTTTTGTCTCTGCTATTTAGAAGCGAGCTACGAGATCAGGAAGGGCGACTTAAATCAAGCCGCCACCATACTTACTTCGCGTTGTCTTCTTCCATCTGTGCATTATCTACCACGTGGTTTTCACCAAGGTCGTGTGGTAGCACTAGGTTAAGAATGATTGCAACGATACCACATAGGCTTACACCTTGTAGGCTGAACTCGCCAATACCGAAAGCCATGCCGCCGATACCAAATACTAGGGTTACCGCTACGATCACTAGGTTACGTGATTTGTGCAGGTCAACGTTGTTCTTAATCAGTGTGTTTAGGCCAACGGTTGCGATAGAACCAAACAGTAGAATCATGATACCGCCCATTACTGGAACTGGAATGGTTTGTAGAATCGCACCTAGCTTACCTACCAGCGCAAGTACGATGGCAGTAACCGCTGCCCATGTCATGATTACAGGGTTGAACGCTTTCGTTAGCATTACCGCTCCTGTTACTTCGCTGTACGTGGTATTTGGTGGTGCGCCAACCATAGAAGCTGCAATTGTTGCCACCCCGTCACCGGCGATAGTACGGTGCAGGCCTGGTTTCTTCAGGTAGTTTTTGCCCGTTACGTTTGAGATAGCAAGCATGTCACCCACGTGTTCAACCGCCGGGGCAATCGCTACTGGGATCATGAACAAGATGGCGTTGATGTTGAATTCTGGTGCAGTGAAGTTTGGCATTGCAAGCCAAGCTGCTTGAGCAACCGGTGTGAAATCAACCACACCGTAGAACAGGGATACTGTGTAGCCTGCCAAAATACCGCCGACGATAGGAACCAACTTTAGGAAGCCTTTCGCGAACACGCTTAGTGTAATAGTCGTTAAAAGTGATACCGCTGAGATGATCACCGCCGCATCGCCATTCACTAATTGAATCGCGCCGTCTCCCGATTTACCTACTGCCATGTTGACCGCGGTAGGAGCGAGGCCAAGACCTATCACCATGATGACTGGGCCGACAACCACAGGTGGCAGAATTTTATGAATAAAGCCAACGCCGCGTACTTTGATCATCGCACCAAGACCAACGTACACTAAACCAGCAGCCATCAAGCCACCCATGGTTGCACCGATACCCCAAGTCTGGATACCGAACATAATAGGAGCAATAAACGCAAAAGAAGAGGCAAGGAAGATAGGGACAGAACGTTTAGTAATCAGTTGGAAAAGAAGAGTACCGACACCAGCACCAAACAGAGCAACGTTTGGGTCTAGGCCAGTAAGAAGTGGTACCAGCACGAGAGCACCAAAAGCGACAAAGAGCATCTGAGCGCCTTGTAACGCGTTTTTCATAATTATTTCCTATTCAGAGATACGCAGACAAATCCGGCGAATATTACCATCTGGCAATCGATTGCAATGTTGCCTAGATCAAACTTTTGTATGGATTTATAGCAGAGACGAATAGTTTGTTTTCATGGTGGGTTTTAACTTGGTCAGAATACAGACAATTCACTCAGTACTCTTCTTGCTCACCGTTTGATAGTTGCTTATGATGCGTGTTCTTGTACAGAGGATTATGAAAACTATGCGCTATTTAGCTCTCTTATTGATAGGTTGGTTGTCTCTGCCAGTTTATGCATTAACTCAGGTGGATATCTATCGTGCCGAAGTGGCGATCGACAGTGAGCAAAAAGACGGCGAAGAACTCGCCCGTCAACAAGGTATGCAAGATGTGATTGTGCGTGCAACAGGCAGCGAATCTTCCCTTAGCAACCCAGTAATTAAGAAAGCAGTGGGTTCAAGTTCTCGCTATATTTCTCAACTTGGTTACGGCCAACTTGATGGTCAAAGCAGTTTGAAGATGCTGTTCAATAGTGGCCAAATCCGTTCTTTGTTGACGCAAGCACAGTTGCCAACGTGGTCAGCAAGTCGTGCCAACATTCTTGTTTGGTTAGTGGAAGAACAAGGTTACGACCGTACTATCACTTGGGAGCATTCTGATTCTTCAAGTGTTGCAGCGTTGCGTGATGCGGCACAGTCACGAGGTTTACCTATCACGATGCCTGTGGGTGACTTTGATGATGTTACCGGTGTGAACGTGTCTGATTTGTGGGGCGGCTTTGTTGACCCAATCAGCCAAGCAAGCCAACGTTACCCTGTGGATGCCGTTTTGGTTGTACGCGTACAAGGTGACAAGATCCGTTGGACTTTGTATGACCAAGCGCCAACACAATTGTCTGAGTCTAAGCAATCGCCACGTAGTGGCTCTGCCTCTGGTGCGAATGCGATTCCGGCGGTGATTGGTGGTATCGCTGATTATTATGCGAAGAAAAGCGCGGTTGTTGTCTCGAGCAAATCTTCAGAAGAGATCGATGTAAAAGTGGTTGATGTTGAATCAGCAATGGATTTCTTCAACCTAGAGGATTCCCTAACTAAGCTAAACTCAGTGGCGAGCACCGAGATCAAGCGTGTACAAGGCAATGCTGTGACATTGACTATTCACCTCCTTGCTTCTCAACAAGCGTTTGAACAAGAAGCTTCCTCTATTCGTCCATTGGAAGTCACCGAAGATCCAATGGCGGGTTTAGAACCGGCGGCGGTACAACTTCCAGAAGCGCCAGCGCAACCAGCGCAACTTCCTGCTGATACAGAGCAAGGCCAAGCTACAGAGAGTGGTGCTGTGGTTCAAGAGTTGACGGCAGAGCAGAGCGCAGTAGAAGCGAAACAGCCTGTTGTTGCTCAGCCAGCTCCAGAGCAATATGACCTTATTTACAAGTGGAAAGCTCCGGTTCGTGCACAAGTTGAGCCAGAGCTGGATGCGGATTCTGAAATTGCGCCTGTGCTAGAAAAAGATACGGTAGAAAATCCAGAAGATGTTGGTTAATCGACGGTCTTGATTGGGGTTTCAAACAAATAAAAAGAGTCGCCTAGTGCGACTCTTTTTTTGATTTTGAAACTTCACGAGACTACTTGTTGAATTTGGCTTTCTCTTCCTTTTCAACTTGAGAAAGGCGTTTTAATTTCAACCCTAGCTCTTTACCTCTCGCTCGTGCAAACAAGATGTTACCCAAGAAGCCCAGTGATGTGAGTAGTAACTCGACAACGGCAAGCCAGCGTTCACCATCATCGACGTATAAAATGGTCAAACCGTGTAAGAAGTACAGCATCAGCACAAAGTTTGCCCACGCGTGGGTGTATGGCTTACCCGCTAAAATTCCCGGTAATGGGAGCAGTAACGGAACACACCAAGCAATGGCTAATGTGGTACTGCTCAGGTGTGGGTGAGGCGATAAGGCCAGTTGCCAAATGGCGACCCAAGCCAGTAGCGCTAAATTGCCAAACAGCGCCATATAACGATAGGTTTGAGTTTGCTTGCTGAGAGGTGGTTGGTCGATAGAGTCAGTCATCGATTTACTTATCCTTGAGCTTACTGACTGCCTTTCAGCTTTTGTGCTGTCGCTGCCAGTCGTTTTCCTAATTGCTGTGCGAGACGAATCTCTTCTGCCGTAAGACTTGGTTCTTGTCCTACACTGCTTGCGCCATATGGTGTGCCACCTGATTGGGTGGTGTGCAGTTCTGGCTCTGAATAGGGGATTCCCAACACCATCATGCCGTGATGCAGCAGTGGTGTCATCATGCTCTGTAACGTGGTTTCTTGGCCACCATGCATAGAAGATGATGAGGTAAACACACAAGCAGGTTTATCGATAAGGTCACCGTTTACCCACAAAGGTGTGGTTTGATCCCAAAAGTGTTTGAGTGGTGCGGCCATGTTGCCAAACCAAACTGGGCTGCCAAACGCAAGACCGTCGCACTTTTTCAACTCTTCTAGAGTAACAATTGGATCAGAAGGAGGCTGTGAGTGAGGTGACAATTCTTCAACTGTACGCAAAATCGCTTCACAATGAGGAGTCGACTCGACTCCCCTTGCTATCTGTCTTGCCAGCTGTTTTGTAGAGCCATGACGGCTGAAATACAAAATGAGAACCTGGCAATCCATTTATAGAATGTCCAATACTTGCTCTGGCGGGCGACCAATTTTTGCTTTGCCGTTTGCAACAACAACAGGGCGCTCAAAAAGCTTTGGATTTTTTTCCATTGCTTCGAACAATTGCTCGTCTGTCACTGACGCTTCACCTAGAGCAAGCTCTTTGTAGATGTCTTCTTTTGTACGCATCATTTCGCGAACTGAAGAGAACCCAAGTTGAGTGTAAAGTGCTTTGAGTTGCTCCACGTTAAGCGGTGTATCTAGGTATTTAACCACTTCGGGTGTCACACCATTTTGCTCTAGCAGTTCCAGTGTTTGACGGCTCTTTGAGCAACGAGGATTGTGATAAATCACGACTGACATGGTTTTCTCCATTTCGTTATTGTAATGCCATGAATCGATCTCTTTGGATCATTAACTGGTCGATACGAGCGTCGTATCGTGCTTGTTTCAAGCTGCCCAGATCTGCAATTTTACTTGCTTCAGAATAATATTGAATGGCTTTATTCCATCCTGCTCGCAGCGCTAAAATTTCCGCGCGAGCGGCAAGTTCTTCGTCATTGCGACCCAGTGCGTGGTTACCTTTTGATAGAAGGTGCCAACCATTAGTGTCTTCTGGGTTATCGTGCGTGTAACGTTGAAGAATACGTACGGCTTCTTCATTCTTATTCGCTTCTAACAAAGCGTTGGCATAGTTGATGGTCAGCACTTTGTTTTGTGGATTGCGCTTTAAGGCACGACTTAGCATATCTACGGCTTTTTGCGGCTGTTTCTGCTCGATGTACAGATCTGTCATGGCATCAAGATAAAATGGATTCGCTGGGTCTTGTTGAAGCAGTTTTTTCAACAACGGTTCAGCCTTATCGAGACGCTTATTATCTAAATGCACCAGCGCGCGACCGTAATCAAAAGACGGGACAATTTCTGGTGACGCTTTTTTCTGTGTTCGTTCAAACCACCCCATCGCTGCTTGCCCATCAATGCCTGCATAGCGGGCTACAATGCGAGCGCGTGTCAGGTGGTAATCGATAGATGGTTGAATTCGCAATGGTGGATACGCTCTAGCACGTGCTCGGCTGTCGGTAATACGGTCTTCTGGTAATGGGTGAGTCAAAAGCATTGGGGGGGGCTTACTTGCGTAACGGTATTCGTCCGCAAGACGACCAAAAAAGCGAGGCATTGCTTGAGCTTCAAACCCAGCTTTTGCCAAGGTCGCAATACCAAAACGGTCGGCTTCTTTCTCGTTTGAGCGAGTGTAGTTGATTTGGCTCTGCATATTACCAGCTGTTGCCGCCGTCACTGCTGCCATCCCCGCTTCTGGAGAGGCAATAGCAAGCAACAGCGCACCAGCTAGTGCCGCCATCGTAGCTGGCGAGCGACGAGCTTGTTCTTCCATGCTTCGCGCAAGGTGACGCTGTGTAACGTGGGCAATTTCGTGCGCCACAACAGAGGCAAGCTCACTTTCAGTACGAGCGTGCAAAAATAGACCCGAGTGCAGGGCAACGTAACCACCAAAGAAGGCGAATGCGTTGATGTTGCGGTCACGGATCATAAAGAAGTGGAACGGAGTTTTTACGTCATTCGCATTGGCGACCAAACGGTGTCCAAGTGTGTCAATGTATTCATTGATGACGGGATCGCTAACAATAGGGCTGCTGGCTCTGAGCATACGCATGTAGGCGTCACCGTAAATCAACTCCTGATCTATCGTCAGAGTGCCTCCAGCTGCCGTACCAATATCAGGGAGATCAAGGCTATTGGCGTAAATAGGTGTTGGTGTACTCAATGCAGCAGCAAGGCATAAACAAACTAGCGAGCGAGTGCGTTTTAACATACGGTTTAAAGATTCTCCAAAATACCGAGTCTGTGCTTGAGAGATGAATTCCTTTCAACGTCAGCACAGGCTTTATGGTCATCCGTGTCGGATGAATATGCTAGCTATAAGACCGAAAATAAACGAATTGGTTTCGTTAATTGTCATACACATAACTTCAAATTGTTAATTTAGAAGTCTTTGTCGTCTACGCTTAAATCACTAGCACCAGCTCAAAAAGCCGTTACAATACAACCCTATCATAGTTGCAGAGCAATACAATGGAATCCATGTTACTTGATTTGCGTGATCAACGCTGCCCTATGGCACTGTTACTTGCTAAGCGTCACGCAGCTGAAGTGTTTCAAGGAGAAACATCGCAGTTTCAACAGCTTGTTATTCAAGTTGTAGACAAGAGCTCTAAACAAGACATTGTGAAGTATTTGCAAAATCAAGGCTATACAGTGGATTGCGAATCCACGTCAGAACACTTCATTTTGACAGTCTTCAATAAGGAATCATCATAAGATGCTTGAGATGGTAAGTCGTTGGTATAAGCGACGCTTTTCAGACCCACACGCCGTGAGCCTCGTAGCGATCTTGCTGTTCGGCTTTATCACCATTTATTTCTTCGGGCATTTGATTGCACCGTTGTTAGTTGCCATCGTTCTAGCATATTTACTCGAGTGGCCAGTGACGCAAATGTGTCGCTTGGGGATTCCACGTACTTTTTCTGTCATTACGGTGATTTTGATTTTCATTGGCTTGATGCTGATTGCGGTGTTTGGTTTAGTGCCAACCATCTGGACTCAGGTCGGCAACCTAATCAACGACATTCCGAACATGTATGCTGGTCTGCAAAAGTTCATTGCTACTTTACCACAGCGTTATCCAGAACTGGCGAACTTACAAATCGTGGAAACCTTGGTAACCAATGCGAAAAACCAAGCAATAGGCTTAGGTGAAAGTGTGGTGAAAGGTTCGTTGGCGTCACTCGTCAGTTTGGCTACGTTAGCGGTTTATCTGATTCTTGTTCCTCTGTTGGTGTTCTTTCTACTGAAAGACAAAGAAGAAATGCTACGCATGGCAAGCGGTATTCTGCCTAAAAACCGTAAGTTGGCGAACAAAGTTTGGCATGAGATGAACGAGCAGATCTCGAATTATATTCGCGGTAAAGTGCTTGAAATTCTTATCGTTGGTGGCGTGAGCTACGTAACCTTCGCGATTCTTGATTTACGTTACTCAGCGCTGCTTGCGGTTGCCGTGGGCTTATCCGTTCTGATCCCCTATATCGGTGCGGCAGCGGTGACAGTACCTGTGGCGATTGTTGGTTTGTTCCAATGGGGCTTATCGCCTCAGTTTTACTGGTTACTTGTTGCTTACGGTATTATTCAAGCACTAGATGGCAACGTATTAGTACCAGTATTGTTTTCAGAGGCAGTCAACCTTCACCCAGTGGCTATCATTGTCGCAGTATTGGTGTTTGGTGGATTGTGGGGCTTCTGGGGCGTATTCTTTGCTATTCCATTGGCGACGTTGGTGAAAGCAGTATGGAACGCGCTGCCAAGCTCGGAAGAAGCCGAACCGATACAAGAATAGAAACTGATTGCAATAAAAAGCCCAGCGATTGCTGGGCTTTTTGGTATTTGGATGAAAGCTAAGCTTACGCGTTTTCCTTCAAGTAGTTCACAACCACTTCGTGGTGATCTTTGGTTTTGAACTTGTTGAACACGTGCTCAATCACGCCTTCTTCGTTGATTAGGAAGCTGATGCGATGAAGGCCATCGTACACTTTGCCCATGAACTTCTTCTCGCCCCAAACGCCGAATTGGTCTGCAACTGCATGATCTTCGTCTGAAAGTAGCGTGAAGTTTAGCTCATCACGCTCGATGAATTTACCAAGGCGTTTTACTGGGTCGATACTTACGCCTAAAACGACAACGTTGTGTTCATCTAGCGCTGCTTTTACATCACGCAGACCTTTTGCCTGGGTCGTACAACCCGGCGTCATCGCCTTAGGGTAGAAGTAAAACAGAACTTTTTTACCTTTAAAATCACCTAAAGAAACGGTGTTGCCATCTTGGTCGAGCAAAGAGAAGGCTGGCGCTGGCGAGCCTGCTGTCAGCGTATTCATTATTATTTCCTTTACTTATAGTGTGTTTTTAATGAAATTCAGAGAACCTTGTACGTTGAGCGTATGACAAAGTTCATCGAATTCTTCTTGCAGTTGCATCAGGTTACAGTCTGCACTCACTGATGCAGTGATTGCGATGTGGAATTGATCTGCATCGAGCTGAATTTTTGATTTACTGATGGTTTGCGCACTAAGAGAATGTAGGCCAATCTGTTTATCAGCGAAGAACTGAGTGAATTTTTCCGTAAGACCGATGCGGTCCTCAGATTCAATAAACACTTCCATGGTGTAGCTGTTGTCGAGCAACTCGTGCGCCGACGTTCGCTTCATGATGGTAATAAGGTCATGTTCTTGCCCAAGCAGTGGCAATTGTGTCTCAACACGGGTGACATTACTGGCATTCCCAGTAAGTAGCATAATGAGGGTAAATTCATTACCAAAGATAGCGATACGGCTATCGACAATGTTACAGCCAGCAAGAGTGACGAGCCTAACCACTTGGTTACATATGCCCGGACGATCCGTTCCAACCGCTGTAAGTACCAGATGTTGCTTCATAAATGAGCTTCTTGTCCTTTCTTTCAATAGAGAGATGTTAGCACAGATACAACAGAGAAATGTCGAGTCAGTTCTTTTTTTAAACTCATGGAAACGCTTTGTTGATTATGTGAACACTTTGGTTGTTGAGCACTCTATTAATTCACTCAGTGCTGACTTGAGCTTAAAGGTGAAAGAGTATATTCCGCGGCTAATTTAAGATGGCAAGCTGAGTTGGGTAATGGCTTGCCACAAGACAATACGATTATCAGAATGGCTGGAATTGAGAACAAAATTCACAATTTAGTTGCGAGACCTCTAACAACTGGTAATTATTCATTCATTTGTACTTTGTAAGCGAGTTTACGCTCTTGTGTTTGTCAATCGCATTACAGTACCATGCAGAAAGAGTAAATTGAGGGAGATAAACATGTTTTCAGGAAGTATCGTAGCGCTGATTACACCATTTAAGCCAGATGGTGAAGTAGACTTTGATGGTCTGCAAAAGCTTGTTGAGTACCATGTAGAAGCAGGTACCGACGGTATTGTGGCAGTAGGCACGACAGGTGAGTCTGCGACTCTGACCATTGAAGAGCATGTAAAGGTCGTTAATAAAATCGTTGAGTTTGCGGACGGTCGTATCCCAGTGATTGCTGGTACGGGCGCAAATGCAACCCACGAAGCAGTTACGTTTAGCAAATTATTAGCGGATTCTGGTATCTCTGGTTACCTGAGTGTGACGCCTTACTACAACAAACCAACACAAGAAGGTTTGTTCCAACATTACAAAGCTATTGCTGAAGCGAGTGATGTACCTCTAATTTTGTACAATGTACCAGGTCGTACTGCAGTAGATTTATTGCCTGAGACAGTGGCACGTTTGTCAAAGCTTGATAATATCGTGGCATTAAAAGACGCAACCGGTGATTTAAGCCGAATTGCACTTCACCGTGAACTTTGTGGCGAAGATTTTATCTTACTAAGTGGTGATGATGCGACTGGCCTAGAATTTGTTAAACTTGGCGGTCACGGCGTTATCTCGGTAACGAACAATATTGCGGCTAAAGACATGGCTGACATGTTCCATTTGGCAAGTGAAGATAAGTACGAAGAAGCAGAAGTTATCAACCAACGTTTGATGACACTGCACAAAAATCTGTTCGTTGAATCAAGCCCAATCCCAGTAAAATGGGCAGCACATAAGCTTGGTTTGATTGAAGAAGGTGGTTTACGTCTTCCTCTTGTCGAGCTTTCTGAAAAATCTCAGCCAGTTGTGGAACAAGCGTTAACAGACGCCCGCATTTATTAAGATTGAGTGACTAGGATTGAAGTTCATGCTGGGGGCAAGTACGCCCTCAGTGTTTTAGGAGTATAAATGAAGCTTTCAAGCCAGTTAGTGTTAAGCTCACTAGCTGTATTCGTATTGACTGCCTGTTCAGGCGGTGCCAACCAACGTCGTCAAGCAAAAGACGACTTCGAGTATTTGAACACCCCATCTCTGGAAGAGTGGAGTGTACCCGCAGGTGCTGTTCCTCAGTTTTACCCTAACTACCGCATTCCTCAAGGAAACTACAGCGGTGGTATTGGTAAAAACGTGGATATTCGCCCACCTCAACAAGTACTGGAACTGATTCCTGGCGCTCGTCTTGATCGTAGCAGCGACGGTGAAGTGACACTATGGCTGCTTCGCAAGGATGAATTGGATAAAGTTTGGCGAACGGTTCAAGAGATGGTTTCTGAGAACAAGATTCCTGTAGAAAGCCAAACTGACAACCGCATTGAAACCGGTTGGGTCACTTGGAACTCACCAGATGAAGAGATGGAAATCGGCAGCCGCTACGAAATTACTCGTGGTGAGATGAACGGTCGTCATGGCTTTAAGGTTAGCTTGATTGACTGGCGCGAAGGCAACCAAGTGAAAGAAGTGACACGTACTAACCGTGAGCGTTACAACGTGCTCATGACTAACTTGGTAACGGCGCGTTATGATCAACACGTTCGTGAAGAAGCACAGCTTAAGGCGCAAGAGCTAGTGAAACATATCCCTATCACAATGGGTAAAGATCGCAGCGGTCTACCAGTGATCATCGCTCGTGCTCAGTACGATGTCGTTTGGAATAGTTTACCAGATATGCTACCTGAGATGGGCTTCAAGATTGAAGAACGAAGCCAATCTCAAGGTACGGTGACCGCGAAGTACGCATCTCCAGATGATGAATTCTGGAATGATATCGGTGTGAAGCCGGTTGACCTAGCCCCAGGTAAGTACACTTTCCTATTGGGTGATTTAGGCAACCGTACTTCAATCAACATTGCTGACTCTTCTGGTAAGCCAGTAGAAGAAGAATTCTTGGAGTCACTTGTGCCAGTCTTGGCTGCGGCTGTGAAAGATTAATTGCTTAAGGCAGTTAAATAGTTAGACACGGATAAACAAAAGGGACCTTCTTGGTCCCTTTTTAGTGCTTGTTTTCTTGGGAATACTCAGTACTTTGGTTTGAGTTCAGAGTAAGCTCAAATGAGATATTAACGAGAGTCGTCTTTCTTCTCACCATTTTCGCCGTAGCGTTCTTTATCCAACTCGTTCAGCTTATCTAAATCGTTCTTACGACCTTTATCCATCTGACCAAACTTCATTTTTGCGGTGTACTTGAGCGCAGCAATATTCCCCACCACGATGCTGACCACTATGATGATAATGACCCAAGGGTTGGTTAATAGTTCGATCATAGAGCCTCCGGCGGCGTGATATTGTGAATGAATTTGGTAACGACCTTATCCAAATTATTCAATATGACGTCAATCCCTGCAATGTTATCGATCTGATTTTGCTCAGTTAGCTGATTTCTCAGAACTTCGGGCGTCAAATGAGTTAGGCATTGCTGCCCTACAAAGCGATGGCTGATGTGCCAGGGTTCAATGGCAACGCCCCCCAGATCTTGCTGATAAGGGAAGAAGAAACCAAAGTGCTCTAAATTGGCTGATAACCATTGATAGAAAGGTAACTGGTGACCTTCTAAGTATTCCCACGGCTCTAACTGCAATTGTGTATCTGACGGTAGCAAGTTACGCGCGTAGACATCAAAATCACAACCCCAATGATGTCGGCTTCCGCCCGGTAGGGCAGACCAACGAAGAATGGCCATCAGCTTTTCTTCATCACTGAGTTCCGCCTTGTCTAGAGGCTGGGAGTGAGAATCTAAGATGGTTAAGTCACCGGCAAACTTACCGTTCCAGATCGCTTTTTGGCGGTTGAAATCGCGAAAGCCGCTGGCAATTTCCATCTTAAAGCCCGCTTTGTGTGCCGCATCAATCATCTGCAACAAATCATCTACGACCTCTGGGTGAAGCATAAAGGCTTTTTGACCCACTAAAGTGGATTGCAGGTGTGAGTCTGTGATTCCGGTAAGTTGCTCTGGTGTCATGGTGTTCTCGTTAAATACTACTTGCTACACACGTAGGCGCTATTTTGCTAACAGATGCTTTAACGTGTTCTCGTACATGTCAGTCAACTTTTCTAGATCGTCCACTTTCACGCACTCGTTCACTTTATGAATCGTCGCATTAACAGGGCCAAGTTCAACCACCTGACCACCCATGCGGGCGATGAAGCGACCATCAGATGTACCGCCTGTCGTCAGAAGCGCTGGCTTAGTGCTGTTTACTTCATCAACTGCTGCTACCACTGCCTCTAGCAATGCGCCAGTGTCAGTTAAGAACGGGTCGCCGTTGAATGTCCACTTTAGATCGTAGTCTAGCTCGTGCTTATCCAGCGTCTCAGTGATGCGTTGAACGATCACTTCATTGTTGAGCTCAGTGCTAAAACGCAGGTTGAACTGAACATTGAACTCGCCAGGAATGACGTTAGATGCACCGGTACCTGCTGAAACGTTCGGGATCTGGAAACTGGTTGGAGGGAAGTAGTCGTTACCTTGGTCCCATTCGGTTGTCGCGAGTTCGTGAATCGCCATTAGAGACTGGTGAACGGGATTGTTTGCTAGGTGAGGGTAGGCAACATGACCTTGTGTCCCGTTTACCGTTAGGTCACCAGTGATCGATCCACGACGACCATTTTTCACCACATCGCCAACGACTTCTGTACTTGAAGGTTCGCCTACGATACACATATCGATGTTCTCACCGCGTGCCATTAGGGTTTCAACCACGCGAACGGTGCCGTTAATGAATGGGCCTTCTTCGTCAGAAGTGATCAAAAAGCCAATAGAGCCTTTATGGTTTGGGTTTTCTGCGATAAAACGTTCTACCGCTACCACCATGCAAGCCAATGAGCCTTTCATATCTGCCGCACCGCGACCATGTAAGTAACCATCGATAATGGTTGGTTCAAATGGGTGGGTGTCCCATTGCTCTAGCTTGCCCGCAGGCACCACATCGGTGTGACCGGCAAAAGCAAACAGTGGCGCTTCTGTACCACGTCGAGCCCAGAAGTTTGTGGTGTCTTCAAACACCATCACTTCGATTTCAAAACCTAGTGCTTTTAGGCGTTCGATCATTACATCCTGACAGCCTGCATCTTCAGGCGTTACGGACTGGCGGCTGATCAGGTCTTTAGCGAGTGCCAGTACTGGACTGTCTGTCATCCTTGAGTATTCCTTACATTAAGAGTTAAAAATGGTCGCGTATTGGTCTGCTTTGAAACCGATATGAAGTTGATCTTGCACTTTCAAGATTGGACGCTTAATCATTGCTGGGTTTTCCACCAATAGAGCAATCGCGTTCTCTGCGTTTAGTGAATCTTTCTGTTCTTGAGTCAGTTGGCGGAAAGTCGTGCCGCGTTTGTTGAGGACTTGTTCCCATCCCAAGGCGTTACAAAATTCAGTAACCATTGCCGCGTCGATACCTTGTTTACGGTAATCGTGGAAATCAAATGCTACGTTTTCTGCTTCTAGCCACTTTTTGGCTTTTTTAATTGTGTCGCAGTTTGGGATGCCGAACATGGTGATCGTCATATTAATTCCTTTTCTTTTTGTTTTTTACTCATCAGTTTGCGTTATGAATGGCCGATGTAGCGTTATTTTTGGCTGTTTAATCATCCTATCAAGAAGCAACCAAACTGACAAAATGATGCAGACAATATTTCGCGTAACTTTGCTCTGTTTCGTTTGAGTTAGTAGCTCAATCCACCACCAAATGGCAGCCAGATTGATAAAAAACTCGGCTAAATAGCACGGAAAAGTCGAGTTATTGATCAAACGCAACATCTCTCTGGGCAAAAAAGAAATAATGAATCAGCACAATTTTAGGAGGTGTCAATGGAATTGAGTCCTGTTTTTGCAAGGCGGCTATATTTGGCCTTGTTGGTGGAAAACCTAGAAAGGCCAAATGTACCAAAATTGATCGAAAGAACGGGGTGGCCTCGTCGTACTATTCAAGATGTACTCAAGGCATTACCGGGGATCGGCATCGAGCTTATCTTCGTTCAAGATGGCCGACGTCATAATGACGGCTATTACCAACTTTCAGATTGGGGGCCTTTTGATGTTCAATGGGTTCTTGAGCGGGAAGGAGATATCGCTAGCAGTCTTGGATTTCGTGCATAAGCCAGCAATAGCTGGCTTTTTTTACATTCGAAATAGACCTACTGGCAGCGGTAGGCAACACCTAGCACGCTAAATGAAGTGACAAAGTCTTGAGGGGAGATCATAAACACCGTGTCCGCGCCTATGGCAGATGCCTTGTTTTTTAGGTCATGCATTGCGCCCTGCATCATTGCGTCATTAGTGTAGAACAAGTAACTATACCAGTGCCCCTCACTGCCTGTTACCTCACCTAGGTATTCACAATGTTGTGGGTTAAATTGGCTATCAATGCGAATTTGAACACTGTCACTTGGTATAGAAGACAAAGTCGAAGGCGTTGAGCATCCCATCAAAGCCAGTGCGATGCTTCCTGTCATCACATAACGAAACATGTTATCTCCCCATTACGATATAGGCGGCAAAACCAATCCAACTAAGAACAAGTAACGCCCACGGCAAGATGGTTGGTTTGGTTGCTGGCTCTTGAACCATTCCCATTTCTTGCTCAGCAGTATCTTCATGTTGGCGCTGCTTTTCTCTTTGCTGTTTTTTCTTCGCTTTATCGGCTTGTCGATTGCGTTCTTTCTGTTGCTTCTTGTACTGAGCAATGCCTTTTTCGATGCCTTGAGCGACCAACCTGGTTTGCTCTTTGGTTTGGCCTGGCTTCTGTGTAGCTTTCGCAATTTTCATCGCTTCAGTTTGGGTTTCTTGGGAAGGAACGGGTGCTGTTGTGTTTTTCTTTTTCATATTTTTTCGACGTCGCTGTAAATCTAACCTTAGTTTACCTGCGTAAGATGACGAAATGAACTTTAGTTCTCATGTTTGCGGTGTTGCAACTCTGAAGCGATCGGTTAAAGTGGCATTTTTATGAAACTAAGAAGACGATATTGTGCGTTACTCATTCGATCAGTACGACGCTCATGGATTTTTGAAAGCGCCAATTATGTTATGGCTAGGATGGATGTTCCTAGCGCGCTCTTGGGTGGTGTTTGCCATGGCAGGAGTGAGTAGAGACAGCGGTAGCAAGATACTATCGATTGTTTACCCTGACTCTAATACGTTATACCTCGGGCTATCGATGGGTATTCCAAGCCTGCTATTGATGTGGTTGATGGGCTTGCGTCATCCTGACAGAGGTTGGGTGAATCAAATTACTCAGCATGGTCGTGCGATGACTTTGATCTTGTGCGGTATTCAACTGGCGCAGACCATGTATCATGTCTATCTCGAACATGGTGTTTTCAATTGGGCGAACGCGCTTACAATTACCTTGTTAACTTGGTTTATGATCTATCTTCTTAATGGAAGATGGGTAAAAGACTGTTTCAACGTGCCACAAGTTGAGCACAAAGAAGAACAGCCAGCAAAAAATTAAAACAAAGCTCCCGCAAGGGGCAATGTATAGAGGAAATCTCAATGTCACAAGCTCAAACTGCGATTGTGCCTGAAGCAAGTCCATTTGCACTTTACACTCAGTTGAAAGTGAACCAAAACCGTGAAAACGTGTTGGCGAAACTGAAAGCGCTTCCTGAGCTAGTAAAAGAGCTCAATGCGAGCCAACCAGGTGCAGATCTAACCCTTTCTATCGCATTCACCAAATCTTTTTGGCAGCACCTAAACATGCAAATGCCAGAAGAGTTGATTGACTTCCCTCAATTGGGTGAAGGCGACATCGTAGCGCCTGCGTCGGACGTAGATGTTCTGATCCACTGCCACTCAACGCGTCATGATTTGCACTTCTACGTTCTACGTAAGTTCTTAGTAGACACAGCAGAAGACGTGACAGTGGTTGATGAGACATACGGTTACCGTTACCTAGATGCTCGTGACATGACAGATTTCGTCGACGGCACTGAAAACCCGAAAGGCGATGCACGTGCTGACGTAGCGTTGATCAAAGACGGTGCTTTCGCTGGTGGTAGTTACGTGATGGTTCAACGCTTTGAGCACAACCTTCCTGCATGGAACCGTTTGAACGTGTCTGCACAAGAGAAAGTGATTGGCCGTACTAAACCAGATTCTATCGAGCTAGAAGATGTTCCTGCTGCTTCTCACGTAGGTCGTGTGGACATCAAAGAAGAAGGCAAAGGCCTTAAGATCGTTCGTCACAGCTTGCCATACGGCACAGTAACGGGCGCACACGGTCTGTTGTTCATCTCTTACTGCAACACTATCCACAATATCAAAGTGATGCTTGAGAGCATGTACGGTGTGACAGATGGTAAGACTGACCAACTGCTTCGCTTCACTAAAGCGGTAACAGGTGCGTACTTCTTCGCTCCTTCACAAGAAATGCTAGCGGAATTGGCGATTAAGTAATTCTTCGCTACCCTTCCAATGATTAAAAAGGCAGAGTGATCTGCCTTTTTGTTTCCCCTCATTCTTGCCTGATAAGACTAACTGACTGTCAGTGGTCTTTTGCCATCAATGGCGCCTTTCTCTAGTTCGTAAAGTGGGCTGGTACTGTGACTGCTCCAGCGATGATCTTCGCGTGACTTCTTGCGATATTGCGTTGGCGTTACACCAATATAATTCTGAAAAGTCTCATAAAATCGGCTGCTAGAATTAAAGCCTACCGTTAAAGCGATATCTAAAATTGTCCGGTCAGTATCACTCAACAGTGCTCTGGCGTGGTTAATTCGCATGGCCGTGATGTATTGCTTGATGGTCATCTGCATGGTTCGTTGGAACACGTTCATCACATAATTGGTGTGCAATCCAATGTGTTCTGCAATATCTTTTATCGTGATCGGCTGGTTATGATGGGTGGCAATGTATTCCAGCATTTGACTGACGTAAAACTGCGAATGTTTAGATACGCCTTTTTTCGTCGATTTCTCTTGTCGATTAACGATCAGTTGTTCCCAGCCATCTAGGCTCATCCTTTTTAACATGAGTCCTATTTCATCTATTGCCAATTGCTGGCGACTCTCTGAAGGATGGGTCATTTCCTCGGCCCAACGAGCTAGCTCAAATTCACTGACTAGTGAGTTTGAACTCGACTGCAATACGCAACCATGGGTGATTTGATTAACTAAGTCCCGATTTAACGTCCACGACATAAAGTGATGAATAGGGATATTGATGATTCCCATGTTATGGCTATGCCCTGGGTTCGTTAGTCGATGCGGGACAGAAGCCCAAAACAGACCGATTGAACCAGCTTTCACAATCACAGGGCTGCCATTAATGATGTACTCGACGTCATCTCCAAAAGGAATGTTCACCTCTACTTGTCCATGCCAGTGATAACCCGGCATAGAGTGGGGCGGCCTAAGCTCGATATCGATTTTTTCATAGGATGAGTACAGCGAAAGTGGGCTTACAGAAACCGTTTCGGAAGAATACTTATCTTGAATCACGACTTTCAATGTATCTAACTCTGCCTTGGACTCTACCTTCGCCATCGCCCACCTCTTAGGAAACTGTATAAGTTCTTTGTACTAAATCTGTTGAAACAAAACTCAGAACAGCTTCAAAAACACCGATTACTCTGTTTTATAAGATTTTGGTTATGTGACTTAAATCGCCGTGCTAGCAAGCCTCAGTGTATCTTCCCACCTTTTTTATCCGTGATTTACACAAAAATATCCCATTTCCTAAGAATTTTTATTGGTTGATTTTAAATATTAGGAAACGGGAGAGTGATTGGTTTATCTGAGACGAATTCGGCCTTGCGACAGGTGTAACTTAAATGCATCGAAACAAAAGTATGAAAGCAAAAAGGATTCAACTATGAAAAGCCCTAAAATCACATTTATCGGTGCGGGTTCGACGATTTTTGTGAAAAACATTCTTGGCGATGTGTTCCACAAGCCAGCGTTCAAAGGGGCGCAAATTGCCTTGATGGATATCGATGAACTCCGTTTAGAAGAGTCACATCTCGTTGTAAGCAAGTTAATGGAGTCATCCGGAGCAACGGGCACGATCACTTGCCACTTAAACCAGAAAGAGGCATTGCAAGGCGCAGACTTCGTGGTTATTGCGTTCCAAATTGGCGGTTATGAACCATGTACCGTGACGGATTTTGAAGTCTGTAAGCGTCATGGTTTAGAGCAAACTATTGCGGATACATTAGGCCCAGGCGGCATCATGCGCTCACTTCGCACCATTCCGCACCTTTGGAGCGTATGCGAGGACATGACGGCGATCTGTCCAAACGCTACCATGCTTAACTACGTTAACCCAATGGCGATGAACACTTGGGCGATGTACGAGAAATACCCTCATATCAAACAAGTGGGTTTGTGCCATTCCGTGCAAGGGACGGCGGAAGAGCTGGCTCGCGACCTTGATATCCAATACTCAGACCTTCGTTACACCTGTGCAGGCATTAACCACATGGCTTACTACCTGACGCTCGAAAAGAAAAACGAGCAGGGGGAGTATGTCGACATTTATCCTGAACTGCTTAAGGCATTTGAATTGGGCAAAGCGCCGAAGCCGGGTTTGCACCACAATGGTCGCTGCACCAACCTAGTCCGCTACGAGATGTTTAAGAAGTTGGGCTACTTCGTAACGGAATCTTCAGAACATTTTTCTGAATACACGCCATATTTCATTAAGCCAAATCGCCCAGATTTGATTGAACGTTATAAAGTGCCACTTGATGAATATCCTAAACGTTGTGTAGAACAAATTGCAGACTGGAAAAAAGACCTCGAAGACTTCAAAAACGCGGATCAAATCACCGTCAAAGAGTCACATGAATACGCGAGTACCATCATGAACTCGATTTGGACAGGCACACCAAGTGTTATCTACGGCAACGTGAAGAACGAAGCGTTGATTGACAACTTACCGCAAGGTTGTTGTGTGGAAGTGGCTTGTTTGGTGGACGCAAACGGCATTCAACCTATCAAAGCAGGACGCTTACCAAATCACTTAGCGGCATTAATGCAGACCAACATTAATGTTCAAACGCTGCTGACAGAAGCCATCCTCACGGAAAACCGTGACCGCATTTACCATGCCGCTATGCTTGATCCTCATACTGCAGCAGTGCTTGGACTCGAAGAGATTTATGCCCTTGTTGATGACTTGATAGAAGCACACGAAGGTTGGTTGCCAGCGTGGGTGCATCAGTAAATCCAGACTCACAAAACCAATATCAATAAAAACGACAATAACGTGAATATACTGCGCCTTCTCGATGAGGGGGCGTAAGGAGTAACAAATGAGTATCTCTATGAATACCAAGCTAAGCTACGGCTTTGGCGCATTTGGTAAAGACTTCGCTATCACCATCGTTTACATGTATCTGATGTTCTATTACACCGACGTTGTTGGCCTCTCGGCTGCTGCGGTGGGGACCATCTTCTTAATCGCGCGTATTTGGGATGCTGTGAACGATCCGATTATGGGCTGGATCGTGAATAACACCCGCTCTCGTTGGGGTAAGTTTAAACCTTGGATCTTAGTCGGCACGCTCACCAACTCAGTTGTGTTAATCATGCTGTTTAGTGCGCATCACATAGAAGGGCCATGGCTGATCGCTTACGCCGCGGTTACTTACATCTTATGGGGCATGACTTACACCTTGATGGACATTCCTTTTTGGTCACTGGTTCCGACATTAACATTGGATAAACGTGAACGTGAAGAGTTGGTTCCTTATCCACGATTTTTTGCCAGCCTTGCATGGATTGTTACCGCTGCTATTGCTATGCCGTTTGTGAATTATGTTGGTGGCGACGACAAAGGGTTTGGTTTCCAAGTGTTTGCCATTTTGCTTGTCGGTTGTTTCCTCGTATCCACTTACGTCACGTTACGTAACGTGAAAGAGCGTTACTCAACCAGCAACCTTGACGTGACGAAGCCTGAAGAAAAAGTCTCACTGAAGAAGCTCCTTTCTCTTATCTACAAAAATGACCAGCTAACGAGTGTGCTTTGTATGGCACTGTCATACAACCTCGCTACCAACATCATTACAGCCTTTGCGGTTTACTACTTCACCTATGTGGTCGGAAATGAGGAACTTTTCCCTTACTACATGGCTTATGCTGGTATTGCGAACCTAATTACACTGGTGTTGTTCCCTAAATTGGCGCAAATGTTCTCACGTCGAGTTTTATGGGCGTGCGCATCGAGCTTCCCAATCTTAGGCAGTGCAGTTCTTATCTACGTAGGCATGTACGACAAACAAAGCATTCTGCTGATTTCTACCGCAGGCGTGTTATTGCAAATCGGTACGGCGCTATTTTGGGTACTCAACGTCATTATGGTGGCGGATACAGTGGACTATGGTGAGTACAAACTGGGATCTCGCTGCGAAAGTATTGCTTACTCAGTACAAACGCTGGTGGTGAAAGCAGGTTCAGCTTTTGCGGCTTTCTTTATTGGTATCGCACTTACCGCAGTGGATTATGTACCGAACATGGAGCAAAGCCCTGAAACCGTGTTTGGCATGCAATGCATCATGGTTGGTTTGCCTGCGTTCTTCTTCGCTATCGCTTTGGTTGTGTACTTCCGCTTCTACAAACTCAACGGTGCTTACCACCAAAAAATTCAGGATCATCTGACCGAGAAATACGACCATATTACGACGCAAGAGACGCCAAAAGACCTTACGCGTAAATCTGCCAAGCCGGCTGAAGCACTCTAGCCCTACACAGTCAGCGTAAGCTCATTGTTTACGCTGACTTGTCCACACTACGAACCGCTATTTTACTTCTCCATCTCCATCTCTTTTCCAAAAAAACACTAAACGTTTCTTTAATTTGGTCGATAAGTATCCAAAGCCTTAATTTCAGGACCAATATTTGTGGCGATCACCGTTAATACCAATGTGGCAGCACTTGTCGCACAGCGTCATTTGACCAGTGCAACCGACATGCTGAACCAATCCATGGAGCGTTTGTCTTCAGGGAAGCGTATTAATAGCGCGAAGGATGACGCTGCGGGTCTGCAAATCTCCAACCGCTTACAATCGCAAATGCGTGGTTTAGATGTTGCCGTGCGCAACGCGAACGATGGCATTTCCATCATGCAAACTGCGGAAGGCGCGATGAATGAGGTGACTAACATCATGCAGCGCATGCGTGATTTGTCGCTCCAGTCAGCCAATGGCTCAAATAGCAAAGCGGAACGCACTGCGTTGCAAGAGGAAGTCTCTGCACTTAACGATGAGCTAAACCGCATTGCGGAAACTACTTCTTTTGGTGGGCGTAAACTGCTCAATGGCAGCTTTGGTAAGTCGGCATTTCAAATTGGCGCAGCGTCAGGTGAAGCAGTGCAAGTTGAATTAAAGTCGATGCGTAGTGATGGCATTGATATGGGTGGCTTTAGCTACATTGCAAACGGACGCGCAAGCTCTGATTGGCAAGTAAAAGATGGCGCGAATGATCTTAGCATGTCATTTACTAATCGTTTTGGTGAAACGGAAACCATTCAAATTAATGCCAAAGCTGGCGACGATATCGAAGAGCTTGCGACCTATATCAATGGTCAAACTGACAAAGTCACGGCATCTGTGAATGAAGAAGGTCAGTTACAGCTATTTATGGCTGGAGAAGAAACTTCAGGCACTTTATCGTTTTCAGGTGATTTAGCGAGTGAACTTGGGTTGCAGCTAAAAGGTTACGATGCGGTTGATAACATCGACATTACGTCAGTCGGTGGTGCGCAACAAGCCGTGGCCGTCCTAGATACTGCGATGAAGTACGTTGATAGCCATCGTGCTGAGTTAGGTGCGTATCAAAACCGCTTTAATCACGCGATCAATAATCTGGATAACATCCACGAAAACCTAGCGGCTTCGAACAGCCGCATTCAAGATACGGATTACGCCAAAGAAACCACGCAAATGGTGAAGCAGCAGATCTTACAACAGGTCAGTACTTCTATTCTGGCACAAGCAAAACAAGCGCCAAATCTTGCCTTGACGCTGCTTGGTTAATGGTTCGACCCATACGAATTCAACGCAAAATCAGCCTGTATCGACAATTCGAAAAGAAGCTTTAGCGAAAAATGAAAGTTTTTTTGCTTTTTTATCCGCTTCGTCACGATTACCCCTCCAAACGAATTATTTTCAAAAAAATCTAAAAATTTTTCTAAAGAAAACAGGGCATGCGCCGTTAATAAAAGTAACTTTGAGAGAACTACTTGGTTTTCCGAGACGTCGGAAACCGCTACATCGGAAAATCAATTGGAGAAATCACCATGGCAGTGAATGTAAACACAAACGTATCAGCGATGACCGCTCAGCGTT
>NZ_LNRD01000015.1:0-99891 GCF_001557775.1 Vibrio sp. MOR3
CTAAGGAGTGGCCCGTCCTGGAGGATTCGACCCTCCGACCGCCTGGTTCGTAGCCAGGTACTCTATCCAGCTGAGCTAAGGACGCACGGTTTTTGATATCAGTATTCCCAATATCAGGAGTTCACTAAGGAAACCCTAAAGAGTGGCGCGTCCTGGAGGATTCGAACCTCCGACCGCCTGGTTCGTAGCCAGGTACTCTATCCAGCTGAGCTAAGGACGCGCAGTTTTCGATATCGGTATTCCCAATATCAGGAGTTCACTAAGGAAACCCTAAAGAGTGGCGCGTCCTGGAGGATTCGAACCTCCGACCGCCTGGTTCGTAGCCAGGTACTCTATCCAGCTGAGCTAAGGACGCGCAGTTTTCGATATCGGTATTCCCAATATCAGGAGTTCACTAAAGAAACCCTAAAGAGTGGCGCGTCCTGGAGGATTCGAACCTCCGACCGCCTGGTTCGTAGCCAGGTACTCTATCCAGCTGAGCTAAGGACGCGCAATAATCTTTATTTTACTTTGTATAACCCGTTTATCAAACGAATTATTAAATAGTGGCGCGTCCTGGAGGATTCGAACCTCCGACCGCCTGGTTCGTAGCCAGGTACTCTATCCAGCTGAGCTAAGGACGCGCAATTCTTCTTGCCAGGAAGGTGTGAAGTACATCACATTTCATTTCTTACGAAACAAAAAAAAGGCCAACGGGCCAGTCAATGAATGGCGGTGAAGGAGGGATTCGAACCCTCGATACGGGATAAACCGTATACTCCCTTAGCAGGGGAGCGCCTTCAGCCTCTCGGCCACCTCACCGTTTTCATTGTTATATCTCAAAAGAGATATGGCGCGTCCTGGAGGATTCGAACCTCCGACCGCCTGGTTCGTAGCCAGGTACTCTATCCAGCTGAGCTAAGGACGCACTTTTGTTGATAAATCAACGTTGCAAGAATGGCGGTGAAGGAGGGATTCGAACCCTCGATACGGGATAAACCGTATACTCCCTTAGCAGGGGAGCGCCTTCAGCCTCTCGGCCACCTCACCGTCTTGCGGAGGCACATATTACGTTTTACCGAAAATATGTCAAACACTTTCTTTGAAAAAAAACGCAAAAATCGCTTAACCGATGCGGATTTAATCAAAGTGATTATTAAACAAACTTTATCACTCTATTATGATGAAAAAAAGAGAATCTTCTCTTAAAAAATGACATTTATCTAAAACTAAAAAGGCCAGCCCAATGGCTAGCCTTTTTCATTCAAACTAAGCTCTATAAACAGGAGCAGCTTAGTAGTTACCAGAAGCAACGTTACCATTGCCTTTTTCAGCTTGAATGCGCATGTAGATTTCTTCACGGTGAACTGAAACCTCTTTCGGAGCGTTAACGCCGATACGTACTTGGTTACCTTTTACACCTAGTACAGTTACAGTCACTTCATCACCAATCATCAGTGTTTCGCCTACGCGGCGAGTCAAAATTAGCATTCTTTGCTCCTTGAGTAATCTCTAAATTTTCTTGCTACAAAGCTATTATCCAACAAAAGTTATATTTTCGTAAACTACCTTGTTACGGAAAATTAGCCTAAAAAGGCATGTTTTTGCTGAATGCTTAATGCTTCACTCGATCTAATGTAAGCATCATGGAGAATATTTGCTGCTGTATCCACACACTCTGGTGGTAAGACTAGCATCATAGTGAGTGCATTCGTTGAGCAGAAATTAATTGCAATATCTTGCTGTGCCAACAAATCGCATGCGTGCTCAACCATTCCATTGGCTTCAAGCCCCACTGCGGTCAACAGGCTTACTACTTCACTATTACGGATTTTATCGCTGAACACCAGATCCAACTTGGCACATGCATCTTGTTTTATCATGATACCTGTTCGTTCTGTTTCCTCGATCACATTCCAAATGTCGATGCCTAACATCTGACATTGCTTTGCGACACTAGACAGGTGGTCACTGTCGACTTCAATTATGGCAAGGTCACGTTGAATCGCTATACCGGAAACGGCTTGCTTACCCGCCTCCCCTTTCACCAAACTGCCTTCATTAATATCGAAGGTCGAAAGCACACGTAGTGGCACATTATTCTTCCATGCGTATTGCACAGAAGGTAGATGCAGTACCTTCGCTCCTCGGCTCGCCATCGCTTCCATAGAAGGAAAATCGATAACGTCCAATTTCTGAGCGTTTTTCACTACACGAGGGTCACAAGTATATATACCATCAACGTCGGTAAAGATTTGGCACTCATCAGCACTTAACGCGCCTGCAAGTGTCACTGCGCTCGTATCAGAGCCACCTCGACCTAATGTGGTGATATCCCCATTTTCATTCACACCTTGGAAACCTGCCACGATAACGATTTGATCTTGCTTAAGTAAGTCAAAGATCGTAGAAGTATCAATGTGCTTAATCGTCGCGTCATTGTGTTGATTGTCCGTCACAATGTTCGCTTGTGCTCCGGTAAGTGAGCGAGCAGCATAACCCAATTTATTAAGGGTCATTGCCAGTAGTGCCATCGACACTTGCTCACCAGCAGAGAGCAAAACATCAAGTTCTCGAGCTGTTGGAACGCTATCTATTTGGTTAGCTAGATCCATCAATCGATTTGTTTCGCCTGACATTGCAGACACAACAACGACAACTTGATTACCATCATCTTTCGCCTTAATGATGTGTTCAGCGACTTGGTGGATTCTCTCAATTGAACCCACAGAAGTTCCGCCAAACTTTTGCACGATAAGGGGCTTTTTCACCAGTCTTCACCTTCCCAAGACCAAAGTCTCATTAGGACCACTTCATATTCTATTGATTGCAAAATTATATAAGCGGTAGTTACAACAAAAACCAAGTGACGTAAATGACCTGGTTAAAATACGGTCAATTAAACCACTTGGTTACTATAAAAAAATTACGCTCAATCAAATAACTTTGATTGAGCGTAAAGGATGTTAAAAGCTTATAAGCGCTCTTCTAGCCATGGCTGTACTGATTGAATCGCTTCTGGTAGTGCAGATACATCTGTACCACCAGCTTGCGCCATATCAGGACGACCACCGCCTTTACCGCCAACTTGCTCAGCAACCATCTTAACTAGGTCACCTGCTTTCACTTTACCGATAAGGTCTTTAGTTACGCCTGCAATCAGACCGATCTTGTCATCGTTCACGTTAGCAAGAAGGATTACACCGCTACCTACTTGGTTCTTGATGTCATCAACCATAGTACGTAGGTTCTTGTTATCTGCGCCTTCTAGAGCAGCAATCAGTACTTTAGTACCGTTGATATCCTGAACTTTACCCATGATGTTTGCGCTTTCTGCCGCAGCCATCTTGTCTTTCAGTTTCTGGATTTCTTTCTCTAGAGATTTTGCTTTCTGCGCTGATTCAGCCAGTTTCTCTTCGTACTTAGCCGCTTGAGCTTCGATTGCGTCTAGCGCACCTTCACCCGTTACCGCTTCGATACGACGGATACCTGCTGCGATACCACCTTCAGATGTAATCTTGAATAGACCGATGTCACCTGTGTTTGAAGCGTGGATACCACCACAAAGTTCAGTAGAGAAGTCACCCATAGACAGTACGCGTACTTCGTCGTCGTACTTCTCGCCGAACAACGCCATTGCGCCTTTCTTCTTGGCAGACTCGATATCCATCACGTTAGTTTCAATCGTGTGGTTGCGACGAATTTGAGCATTTACTAGACGCTCAACTTCTTTTAGCTCAGCTGCCGTTACCGCTTCTAAGTGTGAGAAGTCGAAACGTAGGCTATCCGCTTTTACTAGAGAGCCTTTCTGCGTTACGTGCTCACCAAGTAATTGGCGAAGTGCAGCATGCAGCAAGTGCGTTGCTGAGTGGTTTAGAGAGATTGCAGCGCGACGCTCTGCGTCAACGATAGTGGCAACTTCATCACCTTTTGCTAGAACGCCTTCAGCCATTACACCGTGGTGTGCGATTGCGTTACCTAGTTTTTGAGTGTCTTCAACACGGAATACACCAGCTTCAGTACGGATCTCACCAGCGTCACCACACTGACCGCCTGACTCTGCGTAGAATGGTGTTTCACCAAGCACGATGATTGCTTTGTCGCCAGCAGATAGAGATTCTACTTCGTTGCCTTCAACGAACATCGCCGCTACAGAGCTAGAGCCTTTAGTACCTGTGTAACCACAGAATTCTGTTTGCGTATCAACTTTAATTGCTGCGTTGTAGTCAGTACCGAAGTTACCAGCTTCACGCGCACGTTGACGCTGCTCTTCCATCGCTTTCTCGAAACCTTCTTCGTCGATTGCAAACTCACGTTCACGTGCAACGTCATTAGTTAAGTCAGCTGGGAAGCCGTAAGTATCGTAAAGTTTAAATACGGTTTCGCCGTCTAGTACTTTACCGTCCGTTCCTTGCGAAGAAATGTTATCTAGTGCTTCGTTTAGAATCGCCATACCGCGCTCAAGTGTACGACCGAAGTTTTCTTCTTCGATACGCAGTACTTTTTCAACCACAGCTTGTTGACGCTTCAGCTCTTCACCAGCCGTACCCATGATTTCCGCTAGTACACCAAACAGTTTGTGGAAGAATGCACCTTGTGCGCCCAGCTTGTTACCGTGACGAACTGCACGACGGATGATACGACGTAGAACGTAACCACGACCTTCGTTTGAAGGCATAACGCCATCAACGATCAGGAATGAACATGAACGGATGTGGTCAGCGATAACGCGTAGCGATTGGTTTGATAGATCTTCGTAGCCAATCACTTCAGCAGCAGCTTTGATAAGAGCTTGGAATACATCGATTTCGTAGTTTGAGTGAACGCCTTGCATAATTGCAGAGATACGCTCGATACCCATACCAGTATCTACCGATGGCTTTGGTAGCGGTTCCATAGTGCCGTCTGCGTGACGGTTGAACTGCATGAATACGTTGTTCCAGATCTCGATGAAACGGTCACCATCTTCTTCTGGTGTGCCAGGACGGCCACCCCAGATGTGCTCACCGTGATCGTAGAAGATTTCAGTACATGGACCACAAGGACCTGTGTCACCCATTTGCCAGAAGTTATCTGACTCGTATGGTTTACCACCTTTCTTGTCGCCAATGCGAATAATGCGGTCTGCTGGAACGCCTACTTTTTGGTTCCAGATATCGAATGCTTCGTCGTCTGTTTCGTAAACGGTTACGAGTAGACGGTCTGCTGGCAGCTTAAGGGTTACTGTTAGGAATTCCCAAGCGAACGCGATAGCGTCTTCTTTGAAGTAATCGCCAAAGCTGAAGTTACCTAGCATTTCAAAGAATGTGTGGTGACGAGCAGTGAAGCCAACGTTTTCCAGGTCGTTGTGTTTACCACCAGCACGTACACAACGTTGAGCCGTAGTCGCTCGAGTGTAGGCTCGTTTTTCTAAGCCTAAGAAACAATCTTTAAATTGGTTCATACCCGCGTTTGTGAACAGCAGGGTTGGGTCGTTATGTGGAACTAACGATGAACTTTCTACGATTTGGTGTCCTTTGCTCTCAAAGAACTTGAGGAACGCGTTACGAACCTCATCAGTGCTCATGTACATGCAGCTCTTCCTGAAAATAGTCGAGTTAGAATTTTGCCGTATTGTAGATCATGCAATCAGCTACGACTAGTTTTCTTGCGGAAAAGAGGCATTAGAGGAAAAAATTTGAAGCAAAACAAAAAACAGTGTGAGCTACTGACCGCTAATCTTCGTCATCAAAGCTCAACGCATAGCTGATTTGGTCAAAACTATAGCCACGATATTGCATAAATCGCACCTGTTTAGCGTATTCTTTCTGGTCTTTGGCTTTCATTCCTTTGAATTTCTTCTCAGCCGCCGTTCTTGCCAGTTCAAACCAGTCTTGTGGTTCCTCTTCCATCGCTGTTTCAATGATGGATTCAGCCACGCGTTTTTGATTCAACTCCTGTCGAATTCTCCTTTCACCATGCCCTTTATAGACGTGTTGGCGAATCTGACTTTTGGCATAACGTAAGTCATCTAAGTAATTGTGGTCGAGGCAAAAGTTGATGGCCACTTCGATATCGGCCTCTTCATAACCTTTTAGAGCCAGCTTTTGATAGAGCTCGTATTGTCCATGATCACGACGGCTTAGTAGCTGAATCGCCGCTTCTTTGCTCGACAACGTCGGAGCTTGACGCTTTTGGTACATGATGATCCTAAAACTATTTTTGCTGTACAGACTCTAAAACAATCGTAGTAAATAACTGCTCACTCTAGCTTGTTGCTGTGCCAGCTCTGCTCACCTACTTACTGGGATTGATATTAATCTGCCCTTTATTTTTAACGGTTTTGATTTCAGCAGATACAACAAAGCCCCGCATCGCAGGGCTTTGTTAGATATTAATTGAAGAAAAGATTAAAACTCTTCTTCTTGCTCTGATTTTTCACCGGCTTCTGGCGCTTCAGGTAAAGCAGGAGAAAGTAGCATTTCACGTAGCTTAGCATCGATAGTCTTTGCCACTTCGGTGTGCTCACGTAGGTAGTTACAAGCGTTCGCTTTACCTTGACCGATCTTATCGCCTTGGTAGCTGTACCATGCCCCCGCTTTTTCTACTAGCTTGTGCTTAACGCCTAGGTCGACTAATTCACCTTCACGATTGAAGCCTTGGCCATACATGATTTGCGTATTCGCTTCTTTAAACGGTGCAGCAATCTTGTTTTTAACCACTTTAATGCGCGTTTCGTTACCCACAACTTCATCGCCTTCTTTGATTGCGCCAGTACGGCGGATATCTAGACGAACAGAAGCGTAGAATTTAAGAGCGTTACCACCAGTAGTGGTTTCAGGGTTACCGAACATCACACCAATCTTCATACGAATTTGGTTGATGAAGATACACATACAGTTAGACTGCTTTAGGTTACCTGTAAGCTTACGCATTGCTTGAGAAAGCATACGAGCTTGAAGACCCATGTGGCTGTCGCCCATTTCGCCTTCAATTTCAGCCTTTGGAGTAAGTGCCGCAACAGAGTCGACAACCATGACGTCGATAGCACCAGAACGTGCAAGTGCGTCACAAATCTCAAGAGCTTGCTCACCCGTATCAGGCTGAGAAACAAGTAGAGCATCGATATCAACACCTAGTTTCTTCGCGTATACAGGATCTAGCGCGTGCTCCGCATCGATAAATGCACAAGTTTTACCTTCACGTTGCGCTGCTGCAATAAGCTCTAGAGTTAGCGTTGTTTTACCTGAAGATTCTGGACCGTAAACTTCTACGATACGACCCATTGGCAGACCACCAGCACCCAAAGCGATATCAAGAGAAAGAGAACCCGTTGAGATGGTTTCTACGTCCATTGCGCGGTTATCACCAAGGCGCATGATAGAGCCTTTACCGAATTGCTTTTCAATTTGACCTAGCGCAGCGGCGAGCGCTTTCTGTTTGTTCTCGTCCATTACTTTCTCCGATTTATTCATCTTCTTTGGGCGATGAATCATAATTCATTTTTCTTGAGCAGAAGAACTGCTCATCAATGAAAGTTATTATACTGTTGATTCATACAGTGTCTATACCTGTATGAAAAAAATTTGGCAGACCTAAACCTACTATTTGCTCCAGCCCTTATCAAAACTGGGCTACGACAATTAAAGAAATTCTAGATCAAATACTGATGCAGTTGAGTCAGTGCATGCTCAATCGCTTTTTTGCGAACTTGCGCACGATCACCCGTAAAATGCATGGTTTCCACTTGCTGCCAATTCTGATTATCTGCAAAGGCAAAACAAACCGTCCCAACAGGCTTTTCTTCGCTTCCACCGCTAGGGCCTGCTATGCCACTTATCGAGACTCCAATAGTTGCATTTGAATGATTTAGGGCGCCCAGCACCATTTCGATCACGACTGGCTCACTCACAGCACCGTGCGCTTCTAATGTTGAAGCTTGTACACCAAGCATTTCCATTTTAGCTTCATTGCTGTAGGTCACAAATGCGCGGTCTAGCCAAGCAGAGCTACCTGCAATATCAGTAATTGCTGTTGCAACCCCACCTCCAGTGCAAGATTCTGCCGTCGTTAAAACATGCCCATGCTTAGCCAATAATGCCCCTAAATCAGCACTCAATTTTGTTGCTCTTTCCATAGCCAAAAATGCCCTTTGTCTCTTTTTACTTGATAGGGATTCACGTATCCTAAGCCGCTACGGAAATAAACAAAAGTACTTACCTGTGAAAGCTGAACAAAAACACACTCCGATGATGCAGCAATACCTCAAGCTAAAGGCTGAGAATCCTGAAATCTTGCTGTTTTACCGCATGGGCGACTTCTACGAACTCTTCTACGACGATGCAAAACGCGCATCTCAATTGCTTGATATTTCGTTGACTAAACGCGGTGCGTCGGCAGGTGAACCTATCCCAATGGCTGGCGTTCCATTCCACGCCGTTGAAGGTTATTTAGCCAAACTTGTTCAGCTTGGTGAGTCTGTGGCGATTTGTGAACAGATTGGCGATCCAGCGACAAGCAAAGGTCCGGTTGAGCGTAAAGTAGTGCGTATCGTCACCCCTGGTACGGTGACCGACGAAGCACTGCTGTCTGAGCGTCTCGACAACCTGATTGCAGCGGTTTACCAACACAATGGTAAATTCGGTTACGCGACATTGGATGTGACTTCTGGACGCTTCCAATTGGTTGAGCCTGAAACCGAAGAAGCGATGGCAGCAGAACTTCAACGTACGGCCCCACGAGAGCTACTTTTCCCTGAAGATTTTGAGGCCGTTCACCTCATGTCTAACCGTAATGGTAACCGCCGCCGCCCTGTTTGGGAGTTTGAGCTCGATACTGCGAAGCAACAGCTTAACCAACAATTTGGCACTCGTGACTTAGTGGGCTTTGGTGTTGAACACGCATCACTTGGTTTGTGTGCCGCTGGCTGTTTGATTCAATATGTAAAGGACACTCAACGTACTGCCCTGCCACACATTCGTTCACTCACCTACGACAGACAAGATCACTCTGTGATTCTTGACGCAGCGACTCGTCGCAACCTTGAGCTAACACAAAACCTATCAGGTGGCACTGATAACACGCTTGCGGAAGTCTTAGATCATTGTGCGACCGCAATGGGCAGTCGTATGCTCAAGCGCTGGTTACACCAACCAATGCGCTGTATTGATACCTTGAACAATCGCTTAGATGCGATCAGCGAAATCAAAGATCAAAGCTTGTTCACCGACATTCAACCAATTTTCAAACAAATTGGTGATATTGAGCGTATTTTGGCTCGCTTAGCACTTCGTTCTGCTCGCCCTCGCGATATGGCTCGACTGCGTTACGCAATGCAACAACTCCCAGAATTGGAAAGTGTAACGTCTTCTCTGGCGCATCCTTACCTAATTAAATTGGCTCAATTTGCCGCGCCAATTGATGATGTCTGTGATCTGCTAGAACGTGCAATCAAAGAAAATCCACCAGTGGTTATTCGCGAGGGTGGTGTGATTGCAGAGGGCTACAACGCTGAGCTTGATGAATGGCGTAAACTCGCAGATGGCGCAACCGAGTATCTAGAAAAGCTCGAAGTAGACGAACGTGAGCGCCACGGTATTGATACACTAAAAGTAGGCTACAACGCCGTACACGGTTTCTTTATTCAGGTTAGTCGTGGCCAAAGCCACTTGGTTCCACCACATTATGTGCGTCGACAAACACTGAAAAATGCAGAACGCTACATCATTCCAGAGTTGAAAGAGCATGAAGACAAGGTTCTAAACTCTAAGTCAAAAGCGTTAGCAGTAGAGAAGAAACTGTGGGAAGAGCTGTTTGATTTATTGATGCCAAACCTTGAGAAAATGCAAAACCTTGCGTCAGCGATTTCTCAGTTGGACGTTTTACAAAACCTTGCCGAACGTGCAGACACGTTAGATTACTGTCGCCCGACTCTAGATAAAGAAGCCGGTATCAGTATTCAAGCAGGCCGCCACCCTGTTGTGGAACAAGTAACCAGTGAACCATTTATTGCTAACCCAATAGAGTTAAGCTCAGACCGTAAGATGCTGATCATCACTGGTCCAAACATGGGTGGTAAATCGACCTACATGCGCCAAACTGCGTTGATTGCTTTGATGGCTCACATTGGTTCATACGTACCAGCCGAATCAGCTCATATCGGCTCTTTGGATCGTATATTTACTCGTATTGGCGCATCCGATGACCTTGCTTCCGGGCGCTCTACCTTCATGGTAGAAATGACCGAAACAGCAAATATTCTTCATAACGCGACTCAAAACAGCTTGGTGTTAATGGATGAGATCGGCCGCGGTACCAGTACTTATGATGGTCTTTCTTTAGCATGGGCAAGTGCAGAATGGCTAGCCACACAAATAGGCGCAATGACCCTGTTTGCAACGCACTATTTTGAGTTGACTGAACTGCCAAACCAACTGCCAAATCTTGCCAACGTCCACCTAGATGCAGTAGAGCACGGTGACAGCATTGCCTTTATGCACGCAGTCCAAGAAGGTGCAGCAAGCAAGTCTTACGGCCTTGCTGTTGCTGGGTTGGCAGGAGTTCCAAAACCCGTGATCAAGAATGCGCGCAACAAACTGTCTCAGCTTGAGCAATTAGGTCAAGGTAATGACTCTTCACGACCAAGTGCTGTCGATGTAGCAAACCAACTAAGCTTGATCCCAGAGCCAAGCGATGTAGAGCAAGCACTGTCGAATATTGATCCTGACGATCTAACGCCACGTCAGGCATTGGAAGAGCTTTACCGCTTGAAGAAGATGCTCTAGATCTGACGCATCTTCAATAAAACGCAAAAAGGCTATGGTTTCCCATAGCCTTTTGTTTATTCTAAAGCAGGACTGTCCTAGTCGACTTCCACGTTGAACAGGTTTTCCATGTTCAAACCTTGCTTAATCAAGATTTCGCGCAATCGACGTAAACCTTCAACTTGAATCTGACGTACACGTTCGCGTGTTAGACCAATCTCGCGTCCCACTTCCTCAAGCGTTGATGGCTCGTAGCCAAGTAAACCAAAACGACGAGCAAGCACTTCTTTCTGTTTTGGATTTAGCTCTTCTAGCCAGTCAATCAACGAGGATTTGATGTCATCGTCTTGAGTGGATACTTCAGGATCCGAATTGTTTGCATCAGGAATAATATCCAGTAGCGCTTTCTCGCCATCACCACCGATAGGTGTATCGACAGAGCTGATACGCTCGTTAAGGCGAAGCATTTTACTTACGTCTTCAACTGGAATATCTAGCTGAGCTGCAATTTCTTCTGCCGTTGGTTCATGGTCGAGCTTCTGAGAAAGTTCACGTGCGGTACGCAGATAAATGTTTAGCTCTTTAACCACATGAATTGGCAAACGAATGGTGCGAGTTTGGTTCATCAACGCACGCTCAATCGTTTGGCGAATCCACCACGTTGCGTAGGTTGAAAAACGGAAACCTCGTTCAGGATCAAACTTCTCAACCGCACGGATCAAGCCCAGATTGCCTTCTTCGATAAGATCAAGAAGTGCTAAACCGCGATTGCTGTAACGACGAGAGATCTTCACGACAAGACGTAAATTACTTTCGATCATTCGCTTACGGGCAGCTTCATCACCACGTAATGCTCTACGAGCGTAAAGCACTTCTTCTTCTGCTGTGAGTAGTGGTGAAAAGCCAATTTCGCCTAAGTACAGTTGTGTCGCATCTAGACTTTTATTGCTCGCATCAAATTCTTCGCGAGCTGTTGCTTTGGTTTTTTTAGATGTTTTTTCAAGTTCAGGACTTCCGCTTCCTGTCGTTGCGTTGTCATATTCGAACTCTTCAACTTTGGTGACTGTGTTGCTGATACTCATAACGCCTCCCCCTGGCGAGTTAGCAAACATAACAACTCAATATGTCGCTAAATGATGTCGCAAGTTGTTATTCAAAGTTTTAAGGTAAATATCGTTTTGGATTTACAGATTTACCTTGATAGCGAATTTCAAAGTGGAGCTTGACTGATTTAGAACCAGAACTACCCATGGTAGCGATTTTTTGTCCGCTCTTGACACTTTGTCCTTCTGATACCAGCAATCTGTCATTGTGTGCGTATGCGCTTAAATAATTGTCGTTATGCTTCACTATAATTAGGTTGCCATAACCTCGTAGCGCATTACCTGAATACACAACAGTGCCGGCCGCGGTTGAAACGATAGGCTGACCACGCTGTCCTGCGATGTCTATGCCTTTATTTCCTTGTTCTCCCGCTGAGAAGTTCTTGATTACTCTCCCTTTTGTTGGCCACAACCACTTTGATACTTTATCGTTCTTCGCCGCAGTTACTGGTGGTTTCGGTTTAACATTCTGATTACCTTTTGACCCAACATACTCCTTTGGTTTGGATTGTTCAACCTTCTTTGGCGGCTGTTTTTGTGCAACTTTAGGCGTAGTGGTCGCCGGCTTTTGAGTAGAGCTTTTACTTGAATTTGACGGCTTTGACGCTGTTGATGTTTTAGTCACTGGCGCTGGTTTTGTCGCAACCACTGGAGGAACAACGGGTTCCACTTTATGACCATATTTTGGAGCAACATATTTCGGTGCCCAAAGTTTTAATCGTTGACCAGGGAAAATCGTATAGGGTGCGTTAAGTTCATTGTAACGAACAAGATCATTTACATTCTTATCTGTGACATAAGCTATGAAATAAAGTGTATCTCCTTTCTTTACTTCATAATAACTGCCTCTATAACTGCCTCGTTCAACACTAGAATAGTCTTTATTTAAGCTAGAAACAGGCGCAGGCGAATGAGCCGCGCAACCGACAAGTCCCGCAGCTATCAAGCAGCTAATACCAAAACGACGTAAGAACCTATTCACCTGATCTTTAACCCTTAAGCTAAATCGCCTGCAACTAATGGCACAAATCTTACCATTTCTACCACGGTAGAAAGGAATTGTTCACCCTTGCGTTCAATTTTCAACAATTGTTGCTCATCCTCACCAACAGGTATGATCATCTTACCGCCCTCTTTCAGCTGAGATAAAAGTGCTTGGGGAACACTTTCCGCAGCCGCAGTGACAATAATCGCATCGAACGGACCTTTCGCTTCCCATCCGAGCCAGCCGTCACCATGTTTGGTAGAGACATTATAAATATCCAGTTGTTTCAAGCGACGCTTAGCGTCCCATTGCAAAGATTTGATGCGTTCAACGGAATAAACATGATCAACGATTTGAGCAAGTACAGCCGTTTGATAACCTGATCCTGTTCCTATCTCAAGCACATTGCTGCTTTGTTTGAGATCGAGCAATTCTGTCATTTTCGCAACAATGTAAGGCTGAGAAATAGTTTGCCCCTGACCAATCGGTAACGCATTGTTATCGTACGCTTGGTGCATCATTGCCTGTGAGACAAAACTCTCACGCGGCAAACAGTACACGGCATCCAATACGCGTTGATCACTGATGCCACTGGAGATAAGAAACGCTATCAACCTGTCAGCATGTGGGTTACTCATTACTTCTCTTCCTTTAACCAACTGTCCATCGCACGCAAAGACTCATGAGCAGTGAGGTCAACTTGCAGTGGGGTGATTGAAACTCGACCATGCTCAATCGCATAAAAATCGGTGCCCTCTCCAGCATCTTGCTCTTTACCCGGAGGACCTAACCAATAAATATCATGCCCACGTGGGTCCTGTTGCTTGATCATATTCTCGGCATGATGACGGGCGCCTAAACGTGTCACTTCAATCTCACCTAATTGTTCTAGTGGTAAATCAGGAACATTGACGTTCAGTAAGCGGTTAGTCGGGATCGGCCTAACCAAATGCTGCTCAACTAGCTGACGGGCAATTTTTGCCGCAGCTGCAAAGTTCTGTTTACCCACCAACGAAAAAGCAACAGATTGAACGCCAAGAAAGTGTCCTTCCATCGCAGCGGCAACCGTACCTGAATATAAGACATCATCGCCAAGGTTCGCGCCATGATTGATCCCAGTGAGAACTAAGTCTGGTAAATCGCCTTTCATCAATTCATTCAATGCAAAGTGAACACAATCTGTCGGGGTGCCTTGCACAGAGAAGGTGTTGGGTGCGATTTCATTTACTCTCAGAGGCTGCTCTAACGTCAGTGAGTTCGAAGCACCAGACCGGTTTCGATCTGGTGCCACAATCGTCACCTCAGCAATACTTTTTAGCTCATCAGCAAGCGCATGAATTCCTTGAGCATGAACGCCGTCGTCATTACTGAGCAGCACTCTTAATGGCTTCGCGTTTGGTGAATCCATTTCCATTAATATTCTCTTTCTACTTTTTCCTCGATAATCAACTCGCGTACGATAGAGGTCGCAAACGAACCGGCATCTAGCGAGAAGGTCAACGTAATATTGTTGCCATCCACCGTCCAAGCTAAGTCTTGAGGTTTAAGTGCAATATCACGACGGTCGTGACGCATACGATTCCCACGAATTAATGCCATTAAATCGGGTTCTTCATCCAAGAAAGGCTGCTCCAAGGCTAATGCATCTGTTTGAGTTGGAAGTGCATTGTCTCCAGCTAGCGCTGCAGTAATAACCACTTCGCCCTGAGCAAATAGTGCCTGTAGATCAGCAATGTTGCTTGCATCAATCAACTGAGTACCAGAAGTTGCCTTCGCCACATCACCGTCGATGAACTTGTCAAACACGCCTTGCTCTAATCGAGCTGAAACGATGCGGTTGAAGATCCACGAACGAGCCGCCGACAAATACATGCTGCGCTTGTTTTGGTTACGAGTACGTACGTTCTCGCGCCCCCATCGACGTGCTTCTTCAAGGTTGTTGCCATCGTTACCAAAACGCTGACTACCAAAGTAGTTCGGCACGCCAACTTGTTTCACTTTTTCAAGGCGTTGCTCAACATCCGCTACATCTGTCACTTCAGACAAAGTAACCACGAACTCGTTCCCTACTAGGTCACCAGGACGTAGTTTTTTATTGTGACGATCTGTTGCCAGAATTTCGATACTTGGGTATTGCGCCAAAAATGCTGAAAAATCTGGTGTTTCACCTTTCGGTAAATGAACACTTAGCCATTGTTCAGTCACTGCGTGACGGTCTTTAAGACCCGCCCAGCTAACGTCTTTCGACTTAACGCCACAGGCTTTTGCTAGCTCATTAGCAACAAAGCTGGTGTTCTCGCCCGTTTTACGGATACGAACCATTAAATGCTCGCCTTCACCCGTAAAGGCAAAACCTAAGTCTTCGCGAACCTGAAAGTGTTCTGGTTGCACTTTGATTTTTGCTGATGCTACAGGCTTACCCGTAAGGTAAGCCAATGAAGATAAAATGTCTGACATGATGTTTTTCCACTGCTAACGCAGCATTGAGGAGCAAATTGCTAGGTTATTGCTTAAAGAGAAGTACAACTGCTTCCGTTGCAATGCCTTCTTTGCGTCCAGTAAAACCGAGACGCTCTGTCGTCGTCGCCTTTACGTTTATATTACTGATATCGGTTTCCAAGTCTTCAGCAATCGTGGCACACATTGCGTCGATATGTGGCGCCATTTTAGGCGCTTGTGCCATGATGGTGATGTCAGCGTTTCCTAATCGATAGCCTTGTTCTTTCACCCTGCGATAAACATCTTTAAGCAGTTCGCGGCTATCAGCCCCTTTCCACTTATCATCGGTATCTGGGAAGTGACGGCCAATATCTCCGGCAGCAATAGCACCAAGCAGTGCATCGCTCAATGCATGAAGTGCCACATCACCATCTGAGTGGGCAATCAACCCTTGTTCGTAAGGAACAGCGACACCACCGATAATCACAGGGCCTTCACCACCAAATTTGTGTACATCGAAACCATGACCAATTCGAATCATTTTCTATCCTTTGTTTACTCGCCGTGCTCACGGCTTAGGTAAAACTCGGCTAACGCGAGGTCTTCTGGCTGAGTAATTTTTATGTTATTCGCATTACCTTGAACCAAAGCCGGCGTTTCCCCTAACCATTCCAAAGCCGAAGCTTCATCAGTAATGGTTGCACCTTGTTCTAATGCGTCAGTCAGTGCTCGTGTTAATTGTTGAGTTTTAAACATTTGTGGGGTAAGTGCATGCCACAATGCTTCTCTATCTACCGTATGATCGATATCTTGTGCCGTATTGGCGCGTTTCATCGTGTCTCTCACTGGCGAAGCAAGGATGCCACCAGTTTGATGCTCGCAACAAACTTCGATCAGACGATCAATATCAGACGTAAGTACACAAGGTCTCGCGGCGTCGTGAACTAAAACCCACTCGCTCTCAAGATATGTTCTTACATAGTTTAGCCCTGAAAGCACAGAATCCGCCCTTTCTTTGCCACCAGACACGCAAATCACGTCTGGGTGCTGAGCAATGTTCAATTCAGGGTAATAAGGGTCGCCATCGGTAATTGCGATCACGACTTTAGAGATCCTCGGATGAGAAAGCAGCTTCTCTACTGTGTGCTCTAATACCGCTTTTCCGTCAATTAAGAGATATTGCTTAGGACGATCAGCCTTCATACGGCTACCAACACCGGCCGCAGGTACAATCGCAACATGAGATGAAAACAACTTTGGCATGTTATTGCTCGTCCTCGTCAATAATACGATAGAAAGTCTCGCCATCTTTGACCAAACCTAACTCATGACGCGCACGTTCTTCAATCGCATCAAGACCTTGTCTCAGGTCATCAATTTCTGCGAACATCTCATTATTACGAGCTTGCAGCTTGCTGTTCACTTGTTGCTGCACTTCAATTTCATCTTCTACTGTGTAGTAGTCAGTCACCCCGTTTTTGCCAAACCATAGGGTATATTGGAGCCAGCCAAACAGTAACGTAAGGGCTAAAACAAAGATTCGCATATCGCTGCTAACATTCTGTACCGGAAGGGATTAGATAAGGTGACATATATAGCATAAATGCGTGGTTGGCTCTAGGGCAGAAAAAGAGACTCACACGCTCCTTACAGGAAAAAAGCAGCAAAATGAAACAAAGAGATTCCTGACTCTCTCCTTCGTCGTTCTAGGGAATGACAAATGAACGTGAACGACAGACATCAAAAAGCAAAGTTAGCTCCCACCTATCTAAGCGATGCGTTTACGTATTTCAGATACAAAAACGCCCCGCAAATGCGAGGCGTTTTTTAAAAGCGTTAAGCTAATAATTTAGAAACCTAAATTATTGACCTTTAACTTCTTTAAGACCGTTGAAAGGAGCGCGCTCACCTAGAGCTTCCTCGATACGGATAAGTTGGTTGTACTTAGCAACACGGTCAGAACGGCTCATAGAACCAGTTTTGATTTGACCTGCAGCTGTACCTACCGCTAGATCAGCGATAGTTGCATCTTCAGTTTCGCCAGAACGGTGAGAGATTACTGCTGTGTAACCTGCGTCTTTAGCCATCTTGATTGCAGCTAGAGTCTCAGTTAGAGAACCGATTTGGTTGAACTTGATAAGGATAGAGTTAGCTACGCCTTTCTCGATACCTTCAGCAAGGATCTTAGTGTTAGTAACGAATAGATCGTCACCTACTAGTTGAAGCTTGTCACCTAGTAGTTCAGTTTGGTGCTTGAAGCCAGCCCAATCAGACTCGTCTAGACCGTCTTCGATAGAAACGATTGGGAATTGGTTAGCTAGCTCAGCTAGGTAGTGGTTGAACTCTTCAGAAGTGAAAGTTTTACCTTCGCCTTTCATGTTGTAGATGCCAGCTTCTTTGTCGAAGAACTCAGATGCAGCACAGTCCATAGCTAGAGTAACGTCTTTACCTAGTTCGTAACCAGCAGCTGCAACAGCTTCTGCGATAACTTCTAGAGCTTCAGCGTTAGACTTAAGGTTAGGAGCGAAACCACCTTCGTCACCAACTGCAGTGCTGTAGCCTTTAGACTTAAGAACTTTAGCTAGGTTGTGGAATACTTCAGCACCGATACGTAGACCTTCTTTAAGAGTCTTAGCACCAACTGGTTGGATCATGAACTCTTGGATGTCAACGTTGTTATCTGCGTGCTCACCACCGTTGATGATGTTCATCATTGGTAGAGGCATAGAGAACTGACCAGCTGTACCGTTTAGCTCAGCGATGTGCTCGTATAGAGGCATGCCTTTAGCAGCAGCTGCTGCTTTAGCGTTTGCTAGAGAAACAGCTAGGATAGCGTTCGCACCGAATTTAGATTTGTTTTCAGTACCGTCTAGGTCGATCATTACTGCGTCGATTGCAGCTTGATCTTTCGCGTCTTTACCAACTAGAGCTTCAGCGATTGGGCCGTTTACAGCTTCGATAGCTTTAAGAACACCTTTACCTAGGAAACGTGCTTTGTCGCCGTCACGTAGCTCAAGAGCTTCGCGAGAACCAGTAGATGCGCCAGATGGAGCAGCAGCCATACCTACGAAACCGCCTTCTAGGTGTACTTCAGCTTCTACAGTTGGGTTACCACGTGAATCGATGATTTCACGACCTAGAACTTTAACGATCTTAGACATTGAATGTTTCCTTCTCGTTGAATATATAATGTCAAAATTAAAGGCAGCAACACAGCTTACGTTACTGCCTGTATTCCTTACTTACTTCTCGAAATCGCCACGCTGGTATTCGCCAGCTGCTTTCACGAAACCTGCGAACAATGGGTGACCATCACGCGGTGTTGATGTGAACTCTGGGTGGAATTGAGCCGCTACGAACCATGGGTGAGCTGGGTTCTCAATTACTTCTACCAGTTTCTTGTCTGCTGACAAGCCAGATACTTTAAGGCCTGCTTTTTCGATTTGCGGACGAAGATTGTTGTTCACTTCATAACGGTGACGGTGACGCTCATGAATTGTCGCGTTGCCGTATAGTTCACGAGCTTTCGTACCTTTTTCTAGGTGACATAGCTGTGAACCAAGACGCATAGTACCACCAAGATCAGACTTCTCGGTACGTTCTTCAACTTTACCTTCGCCATCAACCCACTCAGTGATTAAACCTACCACAGGGTACTTCGTCTCTTTGTTAAATTCTGTTGAATGTGCACCTTCCATACCCGCTACGTTACGCGCGTATTCGATCAGTGCCACTTGCATGCCTAGACAGATACCTAGGTAAGGAACGTTGTTTTCACGAGCGTATTGAGCTGCGCGAATCTTACCTTCGATACCACGGTCACCGAAACCGCCAGGAACAAGGATTGCGTCTAGACCTTCTAGGATCTCAACACCTTTGTTCTCTACATCTTGAGAATCAACGTACTGAATCTTAACGCTCAGACGGTTCTTAAGACCAGCATGTTTCAACGCTTCGTTTACTGATTTGTATGCATCTGGTAGTTCAATGTACTTACCAACCATACCAATCGTCACTTCTGCCGTTGGGTTAGCTTCTTCGTAAATTACTTGTTCCCACTCAGACAGGTTAGCTTCTGGCGCATTGATGCCAAAGCGAGCACAAACAAGATCGTCTAGACCTTGAGCTTTGATTAGCTGAGGGATCTTGTAGATAGAATCTACATCTTTCATTGAGATAACTGCTTTTTCTTGTACGTTACAGAAAAGAGCAATTTTCTTACGTTCGTTAGCAGGAATCATACGATCGCTACGACAAACTAGAATATCTGGTTGGATGCCGATAGATAGCAGCTCTTTAACAGAGTGCTGAGTTGGCTTAGTTTTCACTTCGCCCGCAGCTGCTAGGTAAGGAACTAGAGTTAGGTGCATGAACATTGCGCGTTCACGGCCTAGTTCTACAGCAAGCTGACGAATAGCTTCCATAAATGGTAGTGATTCGATATCACCTACCGTACCACCGACTTCAACGATAGCAACATCATGGCCTTCAGAACCTGCGATTACGCGGTCTTTGATAGCATTAGTGATGTGAGGGATAACCTGAATGGTTGCACCTAGGTAATCGCCGCGACGTTCTTTACGTAGTACGTCTGCATAAACACGACCTGCAGTGAAGTTGTTACGCTTAGTCATCTTGGTGCGGATGAAACGCTCGTAGTGACCAAGGTCAAGGTCAGTCTCTGCGCCATCTTCCGTAACGAACACTTCACCGTGTTGAGTTGGGCTCATAGTGCCTGGATCAACGTTGATGTAAGGGTCAAGCTTCATCATAGTCACTTTAAGACCACGAGCTTCTAGAATAGCGGCAAGAGATGCTGCTGCAATACCTTTACCTAGAGAGGATACAACCCCGCCAGTAACAAAAATGTAATTTGTCGTCATGTTTAACCTGAAATTGGTTGAATGAGGGAAATGGAGTGCTTCTGGACGGGACGTAAATATACCAGAAGCTCCTTAACGCCACAACGTGAAATCTATCACACCGGAATTTTTTATTTTTTGCTTCAAATCAAAGTCGAGTATTCATGCAATTTCAGCTTTGCTCTTCTCGTTTCACTTCATCCCACATCGAATCGAGTTCATCTAGAGTAAAGTCTGTGAGTTGCTTACCGTGCGCTGCAACTTTAGTTTCCACGCCTTTAAAGCGTCTTGAGAACTTTAGATTTGCTTTGGCCAAAGCGACTTCAGGGTCTTTGCCTAAGTGACGAGATAGGTTGACGGTCGCAAATAATAAGTCCCCCAACTCAAGCTCTACCTTGGTTTCATCGGGGTTGACTTGAAGCGCCTCTTCCATCACTTCTTCAATTTCCTCTTGTACCTTCCCGACTACAGGACCCAGAGAGTCCCAATCAAAACCATATTTAGCGCATTTCTTTTGAATTTTTGTAGCACGAGAAAGCGCAGGTAGAGAGTTCGGTATTGAGTCTAGAATACTTTCCTCAGCTTTGCCTACTTGTGCTTTTTCTTTGGCTTTTTCCGCTTCCCAATTAGCAGTAATTTCTTCATCAGATTCAAACTCAACATCAGAAAAAACATGAGGATGACGACGAGTCAGTTTTTCATTCACAGTTTCGACGACGTCAGAAAAATCAAACAGCCCCTGTTCTTTTGCTATTTGGCTGTAGAAAATCACTTGGAACAATAAGTCACCCAACTCTTCTTGTAAGTTCGGCCAATCACGGTTTTGAATCGCATCCACCACTTCATAAGTTTCTTCAATGGTGTGCGGAACAATGGTGTCGAAGGTCTGCTTTAAGTCCCATGGGCAACCGCCGTCTGGGTCACGCAACTTCGCCATGATTTGTTCTAACTGTTCAATTGGATGACTCATTTTCTCTGTTCCTTTAAACCTTTCTATCTAAAGAAAAAGGTGAGCAGCCAAAACCACTCACCTTTAATTTGTTTTCTAACTGTTTTTACTAAGTAGTTGGTTCTTCTGGCAAGGCAGCAAACTTATGAGGCCCATGAGCATAGCTTGTCTATGAGATTGGGCGATATAAGTGCAGCTAACGCCGCTAGAAAGCCAAATACGACGTAAAAATTAGCCTAAGCGTTTCACCGACATGACATCCTTAATCTGCTCAACACGTTTCGAAACTCGTGAGAACACTTCAAGGTTGGTCACTTCAAGGTCAAAGTCCATGATCGACATTTGCGTGCGGTAATCGACGCGGCTCTTCATACTGGTGACTTTGATTTTCTCGTTCGCAAATAGCGTTGTGATGTCTTTAAGTAGACCGCCACGCTCCATTGCTTCAACACGAACCGTCAAGATGTAAGAACCGACAAAGCCGCTGCCCCAGACGGTATCGATGATACGTTCTGGTGCGTGATGGCGAAGCTCCTCTAGTTGCTCACAGTCACTGCGGTGGACCGAAATACCGCGACCTTGGGTGATGTAACCGGCAATCTCATCACCTGGGATCGGCTGACAACAACGCGCTAGGTGTGTCATTAGGTTATCGACACCTTCAACTACGACTGCATCTTTCTTCGGACGACTTTGTGCTGGCGCGCGATTTTCTGCTTCTTGCAGTTTTTCTAGCGCTTGTTGGTCTTCCTCTTCGGCGGTTGGTTTGTTTACCAAGGCGTTGATGTGGTTGATGATTTGGTTGATACGCAAGTCACCACTACCAATACCAACATACAATTCATCGGCACTATTAACGTTAAAGCGTTTCAGCGCGTAGTTATCAGCATCTTTCAGTGTCGCGCCGATTTTCGCCAGTTCGTGCTCTAGAATTTCACGACCCGCTTCTAGGTTCTTCTCACGACTTTGCTTGCGGAACCATGCGTTGATCTTCGCACGCGCTCGGCTTGACGTCACAAAGCCAAGCGATGGGTTTAACCAGTCTCGTGAAGGGTTTGGTTCTTTCTGGGTGATGATTTCCACCTGATCGCCCATTTGCAGTTTATGGGTGAACGGTACGATACGACCTGCCACTTTAGCACCGATACAACGATGCCCTACTTCTGAGTGAATGTGGTAAGCGAAGTCTAATGGGGTTGCGCCCATCGGTAGGTCGACGACATCACCACGTGGGGTAAAGGCATACACGCGGTCGTCAAATACCTGACTACGCAGCTCATCCAACATCTCGCCAGAGTCGGACATTTCTTCTTGCCAGTCGAGTAGCTTACGTAGCCACGTGATCTTCTCATCGTAACCGCTACGGCTGCTTGCGCCTTCTTTGTATTTCCAGTGCGCTGCAACACCTAGCTCCGAGTCTTCGTGCATTTCTTTAGTACGAATCTGGATCTCAATGGTCTTGCCTTCAGGGCCAAGAATTACGGTATGGATAGACTGATAACCGTTTGGCTTCGGGTTCGCAACGTAATCGTCGAACTCGCTTGGCAGGTGTTTGTATTTGGTGTGGACCACACCCAGAGCGGCATAACAATCTTGCAGTTTGTCGGCGATGATACGTACCGCACGTACGTCAAACAATTCATCAAACGCCAGACTCTTCTTCTGCATTTTGCGCCAAATACTGTAGATGTGCTTTGGACGACCACTGACTTCTGCGTTGATGCCGCATACGGTCATTTCTTGGGTAAGGTCGTCGACAAAGTCTTTGATGTATTGTTCACGGACAATACGACGCTCAGCCAACTGCTTCGCGATTTGCTTGTAGGTTTCTGGTTGTTGGTAGCGGAAGGCGTAATCTTCGATTTCCCATTTCAGCTGACCAATACCAAGGCGGTTTGCCAGAGGCGCATAAATGTTTGCACACTCTTTTGCCGCAGCGCGACGAACTTCGTCCGGCGCTTTTTTTACTTCAATCAGGTTGCAGATACGTTCCGCCAGCTTAATGACGACGCAGCGGAAATCATCCACCATGGCCAACAACATACGACGAACGTTATCCACTTGAGACGAGGCAGCACCACCATCCATTGTTACATTCAGTTGACCAATTGCCGCCATTTCGTCGACGCCATCGATCAGCTTAATGATTTCTTTGCTGTATTTTTCCTCAAGGAGTTCTCTATCAAAAGCACCGCTTGAGACCAAAGGAAACAGTTGCGCCGCGACAAGTGTCGCTTTGTCCATCGACAAGGTGATCAAAATTTCGATCATCTCTCGTCCACGCCACAACAAAAGCTCCGCCTGTTCGTTATCCGCCAACACAGATTGGCAATCACGATACACTTCAATTAAGCGTTTCGCTGTGTTCTTCTCTTGCCCTAGGCTAGCCACCCAGGTTTCGAGTTCAAACTGTTCATCTTGGTTTAAATGCGCGCTTCTTACCGCAACCATCTCATCATCCTAATTATTATATTTGTGTGGTTTGACTAACACCATCCAGGTTAGTTCTTATGCCAAGCCTTAAACGTTGGCTTATTGACCACCCACCACGTGTAAGTGATCAACAAAGTCCCAATTATCAGGACTTTTCAAACAACGCCATCGATTCTAGATGGCTGGTATGAGGGAACATGTCCAGCATACCTAATTTGGTCAATTGGTAGCCTTGCTCCAGCAAGCTCTGACTATCCCTTGCAAGGGTAGCAGGATTACACGAAACATAAACTACACGCTGTGCGCCAAGCGTAGAAACTTGATCGATGATCCCACTCGCGCCTGCACGTGCCGGATCAAGCAGCACTTTGTCGAATTGTTCAGCCGCCCAAACTTGCCCTTCAAAATCCTGCTCAAGGTTAGCGTGATAAAATTGTGCGTTATTGATTTGGTTCAAGGATGCATTATTTGCTGCCTTTTCTACCATTTCTGCCACACCTTCTACGCCAACCACATGTTTTGCACGTTTTGCAATTGGCAAACTGAAGTTACCTAGACCACAGAACAAATCTAACACTCGCTCGTCACTTTGTGGGTCTAACCACGCCACTGCCTGAGCGACCATTTTCTGGTTCACCGCTTGGTTCACTTGAATAAAGTTGTTTGGCGTGAATGGTACGGTGACACCTGCTTCTTGATAGAAAGGCACTTCACCTTCAATCAAATCAAGTTGATCCGTTTCTGGCATCAGGTAGAGCGATGCATGATGACGCTTCGCCAATTCCACCAAAGTGTTGGTTTCTTTTTCAGTCAGTTTGCTTAGGTGGCGCAATGTAATACAAGGACCATTGTCGCCTAAGACCAACTCTAGGTGACCCAATTGCTCTGGTTTCTTAAACGCTTTAAGCGTCGAGTAGATTTCTGGCAGTAACACATTCAACTCAGGCGCAAGCACGGGACAGTCCGTCACTTGTGCGATTTGCTTACTTTGTTTCTTACGGAAACCAAAGTGCAGCTGACGGGTCTTTTTATCCACAAATAAGCTCACGCGAGCACGGCGACGGTAGCCATGAGAGTCACCCAACACTGGTGCATCCAACTCGATATCACTGCCGGCAAATTTTCTCATCAACTGACGAAGCGTTTGCTGCTTGTGCGTCAGCTGTTGGTCATAATTCAAATGTTGCAGGTCGCAGCCTCCACATTCATGGTAATGCGGACAAAAGGCGTCAACGCGCGTTTCACTCGGTTTAAGGATTTTAATCAACTTACCACGAGCGAATTTGCTCTTTTCTTCCACCAATTGGGTTACCACTTCCTCACCCGGTAGCGCACCATCAATAAACAATGGTTTCTTCTTGAGGTAAGCAATGCCTGCGCCGTGGTGATCCAAACGCTCCACTTGTACCGCTTGGTGACGAGTATTTAATTGCGTTTTCTTTTTAGGTTGAAAGATACGTGCCATGCTCTGTGCCTGATTTGTGTCTAATTGCTCTACGGCTTCACTATTCTTGATTGCAGCCGTTGTGTGATTCGAGTGACTTGATTATGCTTACCGTTTATCCGGTGACGTCACTTCTTTACTCAAGGCTTTATCGCGCGCTTGAGAAATAATGCGTTATTTTCCCATATCCAGACTCCGATGTAATTAGATAACATGACCAGATATGGCTTACGAGCACGTGTAATTACACTAACTCTCGCTCCCACACTCATTATTGGTTTATTACTGAGCGGCTTTTTCTCATTTAACCGCTACCAAGACCTCGAAAAACAAGTCATCACGACAGGTAATAGCATTATCGAACCACTTGCTATTGCCAGCGAAACGCACCTTCTTTCTGAAAGTCGTGAAGCCGTCCGTCGCCTGATCAGCTACGCCCACCGTAAAAACTCGAAATTGGTTCGTAGTATCGCGGTGTTTGATGAAAACCATGAGCTTTTTGTCACCTCTAACTTCCACCCAAATTTTGAAGCGCTGATGTTCCCGAAGGACAAACCGATTCCTCAATTAGGGAACTCAGAAATCTTCGATAACTCGCTTATTCTGCGTGTGCCGATTCTATCAGAAGGCCATTATCTTTCTGAGCTTTCAAATGAGAATCAGGGAACAAAAGCCATTGGCTACATCGCGGTGGAAATGGATCTTTCGTCACTTCGTTTGCAGCAGTACCAAGAGGTCTTCTCAGCATTCTTGGTGTTGATTCTCGGCCTTGGTCTCGCGAGCGTGTTCGCCTCTCGCCTCATGCATGACGTTACCCAGCCGATCACCCACATGAAGAACGTTGTGGACCGAATTCGTCGTGGCCACCTTGACGTGCGTATCGAAGGCAAAATGCACGGTGAGTTGGACCAACTGAAAAACGGCATCAACGCCATGGCGGTCTCGTTGTCGGAATACCACGTTGAGATGCAGCACAGTATAGACCAAGCGACATCGGACTTGCGTGAAACCCTCGAACAGCTAGAAATTCAGAACGTAGAGTTAGACATCGCGAAGAAACGTGCGCAAGAAGCGGCGCGAGTGAAATCTGAATTCTTAGCCAATATGTCACACGAGCTTCGTACGCCACTGAACGGTGTGATTGGCTTTACGCGTCAGATGCTTAAAACTCAGTTGTCGAACAGCCAAACGGATTACTTGCAAACCATTGAGAAGTCGGCAAACAACCTACTCAACATCATCAACGACATCCTCGACTTCTCGAAACTGGAAGCGGGTAAGCTAGCCCTAGAAAACATTCCATTTGAATTCAGAGAAAGCTTGGAAGAAGTTATTAACTTACAAGCGACCAGCGCACACGAGAAAGGATTGGAGATCACCCTAAAAGTGGATCCGAAGATTCCGCCAGGCTTGGTCGGTGACCCACTGCGTATCCAGCAAATCCTTACTAACTTGGTCGGTAACTCGATCAAATTTACCGAGCGCGGCAACATCGACATCAGTGTTGAAATGCGGTCCCAATCCAGTGATTCCATTGAACTGCAATTTATGGTTCGCGATACGGGCATTGGTATTTCGGAGCGCCAACAAGCACAATTGTTCCAAGCCTTTAGCCAAGCAGATGCAAGTATTTCACGCCGATACGGCGGTACTGGTTTAGGTCTGGTTATCACCCAAAAACTGGTTAGCCAAATGGGCGGCGAAATCAGCTTAACCAGCCGTCTCCACCAAGGTTCTACCTTCTGGTTTACGCTGCGCCTACATTCAACAGAAATGCCAATGAGCGATCTAATTGAAGTAGAACTGCTATCTGGTAAGCAGCTGCTGCTGGTTGAACCAAACATGCAAGCAGCATCAGTGACTCAACAAGTCTTGAGTCAAGAAGGCATTCTAGTGACCTACCGTTCATCGCTACCAGAGAACGATGAACACTACGACTACGTATTGTTGAACTTGGGCGCAAACCAAACTTACGACGACCAATCCGTCTCAGCGTGGATTGAACAGGCGAAGCGTATGGCTCCAAGTGTCATCATGGGTACGCCAAGCACAGAGCTAGCATTAGCAGACCAAGTGATGAACGATCATCAGATCCAATGTCTGACCAAGCCATTATCGCGTCGTAAACTGCTACAGAGCCTGATCACTGACCATATCGAAATGCCTCAGGTTGCCCTGCCTCCGGTTGAACCTGTAGAGAGCGAAAGACTGCCATTAACTGTGCTTGCGGTTGATGATAACCCTGCCAACTTGAAGCTGATCTCCGCGCTATTGAGAGAGCGTGTCGAAACAGTAACGGCATGCAGCAACGGTCAACAAGCAGTGAACCTCGCAACAGAGAAGAAATACGATCTGATCTTCATGGACATTCAAATGCCATTGATGGACGGCGTAACCGCTTGTCAGTACATTAAAGAGCTAGAGCTGAACAAAGACACTCCTGTAATTGCGGTGACCGCACACGCAATGGCTGGTGAGCGTGACCGGCTGCTGGCAGCGGGTATGGATGATTACCTAACCAAGCCAATTGAGGAACATGTGTTGCAACAGGTTTTGGTTCATTGGAATCCAAATACCTGTACTGACAGTGTCGATAAGATCGCACCATCTTACGTGGAGCCTGCAGTGGAAGCTGCACCACCAGCGCCGGAAAAACCGCAGCAAGATATGATCATCGACTGGCAAGCGGCCTTAAAACAAAGTGCAAACAAAGAAGACCTAGCTAAGGACATGCTGCGCATGTTGATCGACTTTATTCCAGAAGTGGAAGAAGTGGTCGATCAAGCCATAGAGCAAGAAGACTTTTCGCGTGATGACCTTATCCATGTGGTGCATAAACTTCACGGCAGTAGCTCTTACTGTGGCGTACCGAGGTTGAAGTCACTGTGTGCAACCTTGGAACAGGCGCTGCGTTCAGGTGCGAGTATTGAAGACATCGAACCGGAAATGTTCGAACTGCAAGATGAGATGATTAAAGTCACCACGACGGCGAAGTTTTATCTTGAACAGTAGAGAATAGTTCGGAAAATCAACACAATAAAAAAGCCAGAGCATCGACTCTGGCTTTTTCGTATTCGGTTATTAATCCGTAATCAGACAAATTAGGATTCAAAAATCACCGTCGCGACCGCGTAATGACGCTCGTCAGAAATCGATAAATGAACATGATTCACACCCATCGACTCGGCGATTTGCTTTGCCACGCCAGAAAGCGTCAACATCGGTTTACCGAACTCATCATTCGAAACGGTAAAGTCATGGAAGGTCACGCCTTTCGCAATGCCCGTGCCTAACGCTTTTGACGCTGCTTCTTTTACCGCGAAGCGCTTTGCTAGATAGCGACCTTTTTGTTTCAGTTCGTCAAATTTTGCCATTTCTTGAACCGAGAGAATGCGCTTTGCAAATGGCTCACCACTGCGTTCTAGTGCTTTCTCTATTCGCCCAATCTCGGCGATATCGGTTCCTAATCCTAAAATTGCCATGATTGAAACGGATTACTTACGTGCAGCGACCATCAGGGCTTTCATTTCTGCCACTGATTTTTCTAGGCCATCAAATACCGCACGACCGATGATCGAGTGACCAATATTCAGTTCGTAAATTTCAGGCAATGCAGCGATTGGCGCAACGTTGTGGTAAGTCAGACCGTGACCAGCATTAACGATGATACCTAGGTCATCAGCGTAGCTTGCACCTGCAGCAATCTTCTTAAGCTCGTCTTGTTGGTCTTCCTCAGTCTCCGCATCCGCATAGTGACCAGTGTGAAGTTCGATATACGGTGCACCACATGCTTTTGCCGCATCGATCTGTTGACGGTCAGCATCAATAAATAGAGAGACTTTGATGCCCGCTTCCGTCAGTTTTTGCGTTGCAGCTTTCACTTTCTCAAGCTGACCTACAACGTCAAGACCACCTTCTGTTGTCAACTCTTCACGTTTTTCAGGAACCAGACACACGAATTCAGGCTTAGTCTGTAGTGCAATCTCAACCATCTCGTCTGTTACTGCCATTTCAAGGTTCATACGAGTTTGAATGGTTTCACGTAGGATGCGCACGTCACGATCTAGAATGTGGCGACGGTCTTCACGCAGGTGAATAGTAATACCGTCTGCGCCAGCACGCTCTGCAATCTCAGCAGCATGAACAGGATCTGGGTATTTAGTACCACGCGCATTACGTAGAGTGGCAATATGGTCGATATTAACGCCTAAATAGATTGAGCTCATTTTCCATTACTCCGTGCTCTGTATGTCTGAATGAATAATTCACGACTTTTTAAAGGTTTGCCGCCAAGATACGGCTTTAAGGCCATACGTGTAAAGCGTTTCGCCGCTTTTAATTGCTCTTTAGTGATGAATCGCCGTTCACTAATCGCAATCAATTCATTCCCCAAAAAAGTGAGGTTATCTCGCCTTACTGACGCAATGAATCCTTTTTGTTCGCGATAGCGGTAAGTCATCTCAGGATCAACGGGTTCACCAGTACCAGCACAATGCAAAAAATCGACGCCATACCCCATAGAAGACAGCAGGGCCAATTCAAAACGACGCAAGCCCGGTTCAGGGTTATCACTCTGAGCTAGTTCCGTTAGTGCATGCAGATAATCATGAAACAGCGCAGGCATTGGCACTTCTGCCATCAACACCCTTCCAATCAATTCATTTACGTACATGGCGGAGTAAAGGTTTATTCCTGTCAAAGGCAAACCTAAACTGATGGGCTCTGCTTGACGTAACGTCTTCATCGAGCCTTTCCCTGACCATTTCAGCAATAAAGGGGTAAAGGGCTGCAATGCGCCTTTAAGATTGGAGCGTTTACCGCGGGCACCTTTTGCCATCAATGTAATTCGACCATACTCCTCGCTGAATACATCAAGGATTAAGCTCGATTCACTGTAAGGGCGTCGATGCAATACAAAGCAGCGTTGAAAGCCTTCTGAAGACTGGTTGCTCATCTCGTCAGTGTGCCTAAGAAGTGTGAATAAAAAATAAGGAGCCAATTGGCTCCTTATTCTAATCGATATTTAGTTTTTATCGATGTTGGAACGAAGTGTCTTCGTTACCAAACTTACAAGCAACCAAACTTATAGGTCGTCGATGTAACCAAGTGAACGCAATGCACGTTCGTCGTCTGCCCAACCAGATTTCACTTTTACCCAAGTCTCTAGGTAAACCTTACGGCCGAACAACTCTTCCATATCTAAGCGCGCTTCACGACCAATGGTCTTGATCTTCTCACCGCCTTTACCAATGACCATTTTCTTTTGACCGTTACGTTCAACAAGAATTAAGGCATTGATGTGGAAGCCATCATTTTCTGGGTTGTAGTCAAAACGTTCAATTTCAACCGTTACCGAGTAAGGCAATTCTTCACCAGTAAAACGCATCAGCTTTTCACGCACGATTTCAGACGCCATGAAACGCTGAGAACGGTCTGTTACGTATTCTTCAGGGAAGTGATGCGTTGCTTCTGGCAAGTGATCGCGAACGTGCTTACGTAGTACGTCGATGTTCTTGCCTTGTTTCGCAGAGATTGGCACAACGTCAACAAAGTCCATTTTCTTAGACATGTCGGCCATGTGCATCATCACTTCGTTACGATCTTGGACATTGTCTACCTTGTTCACACAAAGTACTACAGGGAAGTTCGACTTTTGAAGCTTAGTCAGCACCATCTCGTCGTCTTTGGTCCAGTGCGTACCATCAACCAAGAAGAATACTAGGTTTACATCACTAAGCGATGAGTTCGCCGCACGGTTCATCAAACGGTTGATCGCACGCTTCTCTTCAATGTGAAGTCCTGGTGTATCTACGTAGATCGCTTGGTAATCGCCGTCAGTGTCCACACCCATGATGCGGTGACGAGTCGTTTGCGGTTTACGAGATGTAATCGAAATCTTCTGACCAAGAATTTTGTTTAGAAGCGTCGATTTACCAACGTTTGGGCGACCAACAATCGCAATAAAGCCACAGTGCTGGTTTTCTGGTGAACTTACTTCACCGTTTGATGCAAAAAATGCATCGATATCGAATTCGTTATCAGCCATTTGTTAATTGCTCAAGTGCTGTTTCAGCAGCCGCTTGTTCTGCCTTGCGGCGGCTGGTGCCTTTACCAATGACAGGCTTATCCACACCTGCTACGTCACACTCAACCGTGAACTCTTGGTTGTGCGCTTCACCTTTAATATTAGTCACTGTGTAGACAGGCAGTGGTTTTCTTCTGCCTTGCAGGAACTCTTGTAGGCGAGTTTTTGGATCTTTTTGTGATACGCCAGGCTTGATGGCTTCAAGACGCGAGTTGTACCAACTCAGTACAATACCGCGCACGGCTTCAATATCACTATCAAGGTAAATCGCACCAATAATGGCTTCTACCGCATCGGCTAGAATAGAGTCTCGGCGGAATCCACCACTCTTCAATTCACCTGGACCTAATTTTAAATAATCTCCTAGATCGAACTCACGACCCAGTTCCGCCAATGTGTGCCCACGTACCAAAGTAGCGCGCATACGGCTCATGTCACCTTCGTTCACTTTCGGGAAACGATGGTACAGATCATCAGCGATGACAAAACTTAAAATTGAATCGCCCAGAAACTCAAGACGTTCATTATGCTTACTGTTGGCGCTGCGGTGAGTCAGCGCCAAGTTGATAAGCCCAGCATCCTTAAATTGGTAGCCGAGCTTTCTCTCTAGTTTATCAATTGGAGAATTCATACTCTCTCGATATGTAATGGTTAGTGAATACCACCGACGCGGTTAAAACGCACACCAGTTGGAATCCATGAAGGTAGAACGCTGTCTGCACCACGATCAAACTCGAAGCTAATCCAAATCGCGACAGCTTTACCCACTAAGTTTGCTTCTGGAACAAAGCCCCAGTAACGGCTATCAGCACTGTTATCACGGTTATCACCCATAACAAAGTACTGACCTTGCGGTACAACCCATTCGTTAACTCCTGGACGTGGCTGGTAGTTCTGCACACGGTCACGAGCTAATGGGTTAACCAAGATTTGGTGTTCCACTTCACCCAGTTTTTCATTCATCTGAATCAGAGGAATACCGTTTTGGATGAACGGACTTTCTTCAACATTGCTCAATTTAACTGGCTTACAAACCGAATCACCTTGCGATTGAATACACACTTGCTTGTCACTTGAGTAACGAACCGTATCGCCAGGTAAGCCAACAACACGTTTAATGTAGTCAATATTTGGTTGAGGTGGGTATTTGAATACCACAATATCACCACGCTCTGGTTTGCCAGTTTCCACTAGCTGATGACGCCAAACAGGATCTTTCAATCCGTAAGCGTATTTCTCCACCAGAATAAAGTCGCCCACTAGTAGGGTGGGCATCATTGAGCCTGAAGGAATTTGGAACGGTTCATAGATAAAAGAACGCAATACAAGAACGAATGCAATTACAGGGAAAATAGACACGCTATTCTCAATCCACCATGGCTGACGTTCTACTTTCTGTAGTGTTACCGCGTCTAGGCCATTAGCTGTCTGTGCTTGAATCTCTTCTACTTTCGCTTGACGTTTTTTCGCAAACACCAGCTTTTCCAGTAGCCAAACTACGCCAGTTACCAAAGTCACGATAACTAGAATCAGTGAGAATGTATTCGCCATTAAATTCCCTTATCTAAAAATACGAAAGTGAAAGAGCCGAAACCCTTTCACTTATTTTACTATCTAACGTCTTATGACAGACAAGAGTAAGAGATAGTTCAACTCTAGTCTTTACCAACGTGAAGAATCGCTAGGAACGCTTCTTGAGGCAGCTCTACGTTACCGATCTGCTTCATACGTTTCTTACCTTCTTTCTGTTTCTTCAGAAGTTTCTTCTTACGGCTCACGTCACCACCGTAACATTTCGCGATTACGTTCTTACGTAGCTGTTTCACAGTAGAACGAGCAATGATGTGGTTACCGATTGCCGCTTGGATCGCGATATCAAACATCTGACGAGGAATGAATTCTTTCATCTTCTCAACTAACAAACGACCGCGGCTTTGCGCTTGATCTTTGTGCGTGATGATAGCTAAAGCATCCACTTTATCGCCGTTCAACAGAACGTCTACACGAACCATGTTTGATTCTTCAAAACGCTGGAAGTTGTAATCCAATGATGCATAACCACGAGATGTTGACTTCAAGCGGTCAAAGAAATCGAGTACAACTTCTGCCATAGGGATATCGTACGTCACCGCAACTTGGTTACCGTGGTAAACCATATCAACCTGCATACCACGCTTCTCAACACAAAGTGTGATTACGTTACCTAGGTAATCCGATGGCACAAGAATATTACAACGCGCAATAGGCTCACGGATAAATTCGATGTCGTTTACAGCTGGTAGCTTTGCAGGGCTATCCACATACAGGATTTCACCACTTGTTTGCTCAACTTCATAAACTACCGTTGGTGCGGTTGTAATAAGGTCAAGGTCGTATTCACGCTCAAGACGTTCTTGGATAATTTCCATGTGCAGCATACCAAGGAAGCCACAACGGAAACCAAAACCAAGTGCTGCCGAGCTTTCTGGCTCGTAGAACAACGACGCATCATTCAGACTCAGTTTACCAAGTGCGTCACGGAAGTTTTCGTAGTCATCAGATGATACTGGGAATAGACCCGCGTATACCTGAGGCTTCACTTTTTTGAAGCCAGGAAGTGCTTTCTCACAACCATTTTTTGCGGTTGTCAGTGTATCACCCACTGGAGCACCAAGGATGTCTTTGATACCACAAACAACCCAGCCTACTTCGCCAGTATTTAACTCTGTCGTATCAACTTGTTTTGGTGTGAAGATACCTAGACGGTCAACACCCCAAACTTGGCCTGTGCTCATTACTTTGATTTTGTCGTTTTTCTTCAGCGAGCCGTTTTTAATACGAACCAAAGAAACAACGCCAAGATAATTATCGAACCATGAATCGATGATCAATGCTTGAAGTGGCGCTTCAGGATCACCTTCTGGAGAAGGTATCGCAGAGACAATATTTTCTAGAACGTCATCCACGCCTAGACCTGTCTTTGCACTACAACGCGTCGCTTCCATCGCGTCGATACCAACAATCTCCTCAATCTCTTCAGCTACACGCTCTGGTTCTGCCGCTGGGAGGTCGATTTTGTTTAGGATTGGCACAACTTCCAAATCCATTTCGATCGCGGTGTAACAGTTGGCAAGCGTTTGAGCCTCTACACCTTGACCTGCGTCAACCACCAACAACGCCCCTTCACAAGCGGCCAGAGAACGTGAAACTTCGTACGAAAAGTCTACGTGTCCAGGAGTGTCGATAAAGTTAAGTTGGTATGTCTCGCCATCTTTTGCGGTGTAATCAAGAGTCACACTCTGCGCTTTGATAGTGATGCCACGCTCACGTTCAAGATCCATAGAATCCAGAACCTGTGCGGCCATTTCACGATCGCTTAATCCTCCACAAACTTGGATTAGACGGTCTGATAGGGTCGACTTACCATGGTCGATGTGGGCGATAATCGAAAAGTTACGAATGTGCTTCATAGATTTAGGGTGACTAACTCTTTACAAATAAGGACAGTAAGAAAGCCATCAGCTGACGGCATTTCAATCAAGTTGGCAGATTCTACCCAATTTCGTTAACGGGCGCACCTTATTTAAAGTATATACCTTAGCAACCTCGAGGTACGTACTTATTGGATAGGCTCACCGAGAACTCGAATGAGGGTGACTTGGCGTTTTGATTCATCTTCTAAAGGCCGTGACACACGTTTAGCGAGCCACATACCACCAGCAGCGAACAAAACCGAAGCTAAGATGGTAATGCCCTCGCCGCCTGCGGTTAAAGGCTCAAGAAGGAAGTTGCCAATCACGGCACCAAAAATCAGACCAAACAGAGGAAGAAGGTAAACCGCCATTGCGGATTTGATCAGGCTCGACTCAGGAAAGCCAATTTCTACCACCTGACCTACTTTGACGGATGTTTTTGTACGCAGATGCCATGCTAATGTTTTGTTACCAATTGCTTTGGTAACCACGCCAGTGCCACAGCTTTTTTGCGAAGAGCAGCTGCTACAACTGGTCTGTTGCTCGCAGCTTAAATCGATATCGTATTGCTGACCGTGACGATGAACACCCGTCACGGTTGCTAATGCGGTCATCATTGCGCTTTACTCTTTGCAGCATCAAACGTAACAGATTGTGCAATACGCTGAGCAGTTGCCGGTGGAATATCACCCACAACAGAGATTTCATGATTACCACTTACAAAGCTATGCAAAGTACGACGACCTTGACGAACCAGCTGACCTTTCAGCGAATGCTCATCTTTGCTGGCGACATAAACAGAGAAACTGAATAAACCATCCGAGTAAAGTTGGCTTTCAACCATTTGGTCGGTCACTGCCATTCGGTAGCGATTTAGCTCATTTGGGTGGAAACCTTCAGGAATCCAACCTACGTTCCAGTCACTCGTACCGATATCACCTTTAGGCATCGTCAATACTGCTGGCAACTGCACATCCGCCAAACCACTCATCAACTCGCCAATTTTTGGATTCACCGAGTATGAGATCGTACGGTATTGCTCTAGCATTTCTCCATCACGGTCAACCAGATCAGCACGCAGTGGTAACTTACTTTTCTCATCAATCCAAAGTACGTACGAATAACGCAAGCCGTCTTTAGGCACAATACGTAACACCTGAGTCGGAACGCCAGCTTCACGAGCACGACCAACTTTGACGTAATCGTAATAGAGGTTCAATTCATCGATATTGGTGTTCAGCATCGGCATGATTGGTGCGACCATCTTGCCAGATTCAATCGTAAACGGCTCTGCGCCGGTTTCGATGTAGCTCACTTCAGTACCACGACGAATTACTTCACGAACTGGACCACTCAAATACACAAGATGTGCGTACTGATCTTTATCGTGAGTCGCATGACGGTACAGCAAAGGTTCAATGCTGTTCTTTTTGATGAGGATATAAGAGAGTTCGTAGCTTAAATTTTTGCTCGCCTCGCTCATTTGATGCAATAAAGCCTCCGCTGGTTTATCACCAGCAAAGGCTTGAGTAGACATCAGACTGAACAGAGCGCAAGCGCTGATCAGAAATTTTTTCATTCAATATCCGGAGTCAGATTTGCATCTTGCTGAGACGCATCACTGTTAATTCTTAACTGCAATTCGTAGTCACGAAGCATAGCATGAACACGTTTACGTTGCTCTTGCATATTTGCTTCGCCAACCGAGCGCTCAACGGACTCACGAGTCAAACTTACTGGTTCTGCACTGCCAGCAAATGGCACTGTTTGAAGCACAGGAAGTTGATCGGCTTGTGGCGACATTGGGTCGCTACCACCGTATTGTTGCACACCTAAAATCACGGCAAGTGACACACACGCAGCAACGGCAACCTGACCAAACTGAGTTAGCCATGCAGGCAACTGGCGCTTGGCTTTTTGTGGCTCTGGTTGCGACTCTTTTGGCGCGTCATTAATTGAAATAACGTTAGCACTGCGTGAATCGATAGCACGATGCACAGGCTCGTCTTCTAACGCTAACGCCACGCTTTCAGCAATATTCCACTCAGGTTTTGCTGGCGCTTCGCCTCGCATCACATCACCAATAAGATGATAGTTCTGCCAAGCGTCACGGCTTTCTTGGTCTTGCTCTAATTCTTGAATTAAAGCCTTATCGACCAATTCTCCATCCATGAGAGCTGAAAGTTTTTCTTTGTCAGCCATTGTTTTCACCATAGTTATCACTTGTACTAGCGCTGTAAAAGAGGTTTGATTTTCTTTTCCACCGCCTCACGAGCACGGAAGATACGTGATCGTACCGTTCCCACCGGGCAATCCATTACTTCAGCAATTTCCTCATAGCTTAAGCCATCAAGCTCACGCAGAGTCATTGCCGTTTTTAAATCTTCAGGTAAGGCTTCGATTGCGCTGAACACTACCCGTTGCAATTCTTTGGACAACGTTAAGTTCTCAGGGTTCGAAATTTCTTTCAATGCATTACCTGTTTCGTAAAATTCAGCATCTTCAGCATCAACGTCCGTCGCAGGCGGTCTACGACCCTGAGCAACGATATGATTCTTCGCAGTATTCACTGCAATGCGATACAGCCAAGTGTAAAACGCACTCTCCCCGCGAAAGCTAGGGATAGCTCGGTAAGCCTTGATAAACGCTTCTTGTGCTACATCTGGAACATCGCCAGGATTACTTACGTATCTGGAAATAAGATTACATACCTTGTTCTGATACTTCGTTACCAGCAGGTTGAATGCTTGCTTATCTCCATTCTGAACTCGCTCAATCAATACTTGATCGGTCAGCTGCTCGTTCATTCGAGCGGATACTCCTATTTGTTATGCCCCTACTCTTCTCAGATATGGGTACTAATTATGCAAAACGTAGTATTGACACCACTGCTTACTTGAGCACTATTGTGACTCCGACGTGAATGAGAAAGTTCCATGGTTTCTCAAATTTTTTGTCATTGTTTTTTCACAGTGTGATGTCACTAGCCAAATCCCTCGCCACGTCTGAATTACGTCTCGTTTTGACAAGCGAGCATAGTGATGGGGAAATGGGTATAATGGATGATCTCTGTCCCAGATTGTGCTGGGTAGAGCCTAGAAAAGCAATGGCATTGACAAACTATTACTTTTTGTTGGCACGGCTAATGGCTATCTGAACAACGCGTTTAAAATAAAACTCAGGAAGCATGAGCATGTCATCGACATGCAAAAATAAGAGTGGCACAAGTCACCAGAGTTGCGGTGATTTAGATACCTCCCAACTTAGCCCTTAGCGACGGATGTCGCGTTAATGGATGCACATGGTGTGCAAAATATACACAAGGTAGCCTTGTTACCTTAGCTTGGGATTGTAAAAGTTATATGAACACGAATCGTGAACATGAATGTGATGTGTTAGTGGTAGGGAGTGGCGCCGCGGGCTTGTCGTTAGCTTTGCGCGTAGCAAACCACTGTAAAGTGATGGTGTTGAGTAAAGGCCCGCGCAGCGAAGGCGCGACGTTTTACGCGCAAGGTGGTATCGCTGCGGTCTTCGATGAATCTGACACCATCGAGTCTCACGTTGAAGACACACAAATTGCTGGTGATGGCATTTGCGATGAAGAAACGGTTAAGTTTATCGCTGAGAATTCAAAAGAATGCGTGCAATGGTTGATTGATGGTGGTGTACCGTTTGACCGTGAGGACGATGACTCTGATGAAGAACCTCGTTACCACTTAACTCGCGAAGGTGGTCATAGTCGACGCCGAATTTTGCATGCTGCGGATGCAACAGGTATGGCGATGCAAACCTCACTGCAAGACAACGCCCATAGCCACCCAAACATTCATGTTCTTGAACGTCACAATGCTCTGGATTTAATCACTGAAGATAAAGTCGGCGGCGACAAAAACAAGATCATTGGCGCTTATATTTGGAACCGAAATGAAGAACAGGTAGAAACCGTTCGCGCTAAATTTGTTGTTCTTGCGACTGGTGGCGCTTCCAAAGTTTACCAATATACGTCAAACCCTGACGTTTCCTCTGGTGACGGTATTGCGATTGCTTGGCGAGCAGGCTGCCGTGTAGCAAATATGGAATTCAACCAATTCCACCCTACTTGCCTGTTCCACCCAGAAGCACGTAACTTCCTACTCACAGAAGCCTTGCGTGGTGAAGGTGCCTATCTGCGACGCCCTGATGGCTCACGCTTTATGCCGGATTTTGATGAGCGTAAAGAGCTTGCGCCGCGTGATGTCGTCGCACGTGCCATCGACTTTGAAATGAAGCGCCTAGGTGCAGACTGCATGTATTTAGACATCAGCCACAAACCTGCGGAATTCATTACCAAGCACTTCCCAACCATCTATTCTCGTTTGATGGATCTTGGCATCGATATGACCAAAGAACCGATCCCAATTGTTCCAGCCGCACACTACACGTGTGGTGGCGTGATGGTCGATCAAAACGGCAATACGGACTTGAAGAATCTATATGCCATTGGCGAAGTCAGTTACACCGGTCTACACGGTGCAAACCGCATGGCTTCAAACTCACTTCTTGAGTGTGTGGTCTACGCATGGGCAGCCGCCAAAGATATCCTAAAGCACCACACGAAGGTCGAATTAGCCCCCCGAGTACCTTGTTGGGATGAAAGCCAAGTCACCAACAGTGATGAAGAGGTTATCATCCAGCATAACTGGCATGAGCTTCGCTTGTTTATGTGGGATTACATGGGCATTGTTCGCACGGACAAACGTTTAGAGCGCGCACTACGCCGTATTCAAATGCTTCAGCAAGAAACGCATGAGTACTACAGTCACTTCCGTGTTTCAAACAACTTGCTAGAACTGCGTAACCTACTTCAAGTAGCTGAACTGATGGTACGCTGTGCGATGCAACGTAAAGAAAGCCGCGGTCTACACTACACCTTGGATTATCCAAACCAACAAGAGAATAGCGGACCGACGATTCTGACACCAAACAAGTAAATTTGACGCCAAGTAAGAAAGAGTCAGACACGATATCAAATGGGAGCTTCGGCTCCCATTTTCCATTGACGCAATATCATATTCAATTGACGATACGACACATCATCACAACTGTCTCGCCAAACGGTTACCTTATCCCCAGATACCAACTTGAACGTCACCTTGAAAACAGAAGCGGAAAGATCGACTCCTGATAACAGTGAAGTTTGAGCGTCATTTCGAACCGTTCCATCACGATGACAATACCAATCCCCGACAGTTGACGGCATGACGAATCCACCTTGGGTATGGCAACGATAGATCAGTAGTAACAGATAACTAGATAAGACGAGTGGAATATCAGAGAAGATAACCGCCCAAGCTAAACCGAAAAGAATCAAGTAATGCAGCGCTTGGGCGTTTAGAGATTTAGAAACAGTAAGGTTAACGAACCTTGCTGAGGTTGTGTGCGACAATTTTATCAACCATCGAAGCGTGACCAAGGTTTTCGCTGCGACCATGCCCCATGACCCAAGTAAACAAATCTGGATCATCACATTCTAACAACGAAACAAAATCACGTTGCTCTTGCTCACCTAGTGCATCGAAGCACTCTTCAAAAAACGGCATAATCACCACGTCAAGCTCAAGCATGCCACGACGACAAGCCCATTTAATACGCGCCTTTTCTTCCGCAGTGTACATTCAGTATTCCTTCATAGATGTCTTGTTCTTAGTGCGGAGTGTAACAAGGGATGTTCTACGCCACTAGTGTGCGGGTCACAATATGTAGCCAAGTCACTGCAAATCCTGATCGCATTTAATAAACAAACGTTCAGTTGAGCCAAACACCTTAAAATTGAGTGGATATATTGAGTGCTGACAAATGTCTAATCTGCAATTAACATAGCTGAAAAATATCTTCAAAAGGCATCGTACTCATGGAATGGCAAACTCGCTTTTCACCACTGAACCTATCGACACAAGACGCGCTACCGGAGCTGTCTATCTCGCTATTGGATAACCTGGGCATGATCACCATGGTCGGGGACGACAAAAAGTCATACCTACACGGTCAAGTTACCTGCGATGTGGTTTCTCTTGAGAAAGACCAATCAATGTTGGGAGCACATTGTGACGCGAAAGGTAAAGTGTGGAGTGTCTTCCGCCTATTCCACCATAACGATGGCTACTCAATGGTTCAGCCGAAATCAGCAATTGAAGTGGAACTGAAAGAAATTAAAAAGTACGCAGTGTTCTCGAAAGTGACCATCGAAGAGTCAAGCGACGTGGTACTGGGTGTTGCTGGTAAGAATGCAGATGCATTCATCTCAACGCTAAATGCTGATTCTGGCGAGGTGCGTGCGATTGAAGGCGGCACTGCGGTCAAAGTCGCTCTGAATCGCTGGTTGCTTGCGCTTACAGCAGAAGCAGCACAATCATTAGTGGAAGATAGCCAAGCAACACTGACAACCCACGAGCTTTGGACCCGTTTCGATATTGAGGCAGCACTGCCATACTTGGCAGCAGACGCGCAAAACGTACACATTCCACAAGCACTAAACGTACAAGCGCTTGGTGGTATAAGCTTTACGAAAGGCTGCTACACGGGTCAAGAAACTGTAGCGCGCGCGAAATATCGCGGCACCAACAAACGTGCAATGTACATTGTTAAAGGTGTAACCGTTGAAACCTTAAGTGAAGGTGCGATCGAGTTGGAACGTAGTGTCGGTGAAAACTGGCGTTCAGTAGGCGCCTTGCTCACGCATTACCAATTCAGCGACAACCAAGCGATGGGTCTCATTGTATTGCCAAACAACCTAGATGATGACACTCGTCTGCGCTTGGTTGACCAACCAGAATGTGAATGGGAAATCGCAGCACTGCCGTACAGCCTTGACGATGAGTAATACCATTCATACCCCTTTGATGCAGTTTTTGGCGGACCAAAACATCGAGTACCGCCTTCTTCCTCATCAAAGGCCAGCAACAACCATTGAGGATGCTGCGCAACAACGCGGCATTCGCCCTTCTCAAATGGTCAAAGCGATTCTTTTGCGTGATATGGGAAACCGATATGCGCTTGCTTGTGCACCAGGTGATCGTAGCGTTGATCCAAAGAAGGTGCGCGCATTACTGCAGTGCCGTCGCATGACGTGTGTTGATCAAGCCGACGTAGAAGCGATTACCGGATACAAGATTGGTACTGTCACGCCACTACTCTTAAAACGCTACATGCCGATCGTATTTGACCCAAGTTTGCTTGAAGAAAAAGAAATCACTATCAGCAGTGGTGATCGTATGGCTGGATTAGCATTATCTATCGATGATTTACTGCAATTGTGCCAACCAACCTTGGCCGATATCTGCCGTTAACCTTCGTAAAAATGTAATAACATGCAGGCTTTCTCACACCTACGTGATCTCACTCATATCTCCCAACATACAAAGTGGAATTTTTAATCATTTTTGAAACATAAATAGTCACGCGTAATAAACTCGTATATGCTGAATTTGTTGGTTAAGTTTTCAACAACGACTTAATCAACATAAAGTGAAACTGCTGACTGAATTGGCCTCTGCCACACAGTCAGTCGTCCACTTTTGTGTAATGCATCTGTGACTATTCGCCCGCCGAAGCGGGCTTTTTTTTATACGGAACTTTTCTGCGCCTCTTCCCTCTAACTCGATGAAAGCCATGTATTAAGCCCTTAATCCGGCAAAACGATAAAAATGCAATCAATTGAGTAAAAACATTTAGCAAACAATTATTTTCCTTCTATTCTTAATTCTGTAACAAAACAGTTGCTTAATGCACCACGTAACAACAGAAAGAGATAAGGAACGGTTCCTTCGCTAGTGTTTTTTTGAGGTAATCCTCACGCTATTTGAGATATGACCCTGTCAATTTGTCTATGGCAGCACAAATCTCTAAAGCGATACAACTCATCTGTACTTAATACCATTGCTGTCACAATAATTTTTACGCCAAAAACGTAAGATAACTGAGCTAGGTAAGAGATAAGGAAAAGTAAATATGAGACTGTTTAAGCGCTATACACCAGGTATGATTGCTAAACACATAAGTCGTCTTTTTAAAGGAAGAATTTATATTTACGGAGTCGGTAAATTTGAGTTTGATAATGGAAAATTAATGCTGCCAGAGAAAGCGGAAAGACGACACTTTCAAGCGGTTAAAGAAATTAACCAAGAGATTATGAAGCTCAGATGCGCATACGCTTAGCGACAACATCGATGTAAAGGAAAGGCTGGATTAACCAGCCTTTTTTGTGTCTTCTATTCGTCGAGCAATAAGCTCGTTATTGACGCGCAAGTTCCGGCAAATTGCCTTTCAAACCCAATGCGCGTTTCATTATCTCGTCTTTTGCTCCTGGTAGCTGGCTAGCTAAACTCAAACCAATTCCACGTACCAGCTTTTTAGCAGGATTCTCACCAGAGAACAGGTCACGGAAGCCTTGCATCGCAGCAATCATCTTCGCAGCTTCCGCTTTACGCCAACGTTCATAACCACGTAGGTTACGTTTGGTGCCAATGTCCTGCCCTTGCTTCCAAAGCGCCAACACTTCTTGCGCTAAGCTCGCAGCATCCAATAAACCAAGGTTCACACCCTGCCCTGCCAGTGGATGAATGGTATGTGCTGCATCACCAACTAACGCCACGCGTTCAACCACAAAGTCACGCGCATAACGCATCTTAAGTGGGAACGCCGCACGTTCACCAACTACTTCACACAAACCTAAACGCACATCAAATTCGCTAGTTAATGCCTTATTGAACTCTTGCTCATTCATCGCCAGCAGTTGCTCGGCACGATTTGGTTCGGTAGACCAAACAATCGAACACATGTGCGGATCAGACATTGGAAGGAAAGCCAATGGACCTTGCGGTGTAAAGATCTGACGCGCAACGCTGTTGTGTGGATCAGCGGTTTTCACGTTCGCGACAAGTGCGCTATGACCGTAATCCCAATGCGTCAATGGAATATCCATTTGGTTGCGCAGCCAAGAGTTTGCACCATCGGCGCCAACCACTAACTTCGCAGTCATGGCTTGACCGTTGTCGAGCGTGAGCCAGCTTTCTTGCTCACCAACCGCTAACGTTGCACAACGTGCAGGCATAAACAGCGTCACGTTATCCAGCTTTTGAACTTGCTCTAGCAACGCCAATTGAATTACGCGATTTTCAACAATATGGCCAAGATCTGGCTGAGCCATGCTTTGCGCATCAAACGCGATGTTAGCAAAGCTGTCTTGCTCCCATACCTCCATTGCATAATACGGAGAAGCACGACGTTGCTCGATACCTTGCCAAGCTCCGAGTTTACGCAACATCGTTTCACTAGAGCGACTTAGCGCTGATACACGAACGTCCGGTAGTTCACTCAACGTATCGTCCGGCACAGAGCCTTCAATAACAGCAACACGTAGGTCACTGTCTTTAAAAGCGGCAGCCAACGCCAATCCAACCATACCACCGCCGATGATGGCGATATCTACACTTTGCATCATTGCTTTTGTTACCTAATTCGTTGCCGTTTATCGTTTCACTAGACCAAGCGTGTGGCGTAGCAGCGGTTGCTTAAAAGTAGAAAGGTTATCCATCGTTGCGAGAGCGAGGTTACGCCCAATTCGCATCGCCGGTAAATCATTTGAAAAAATATGCACGAGAGAACTGGTTAGCCAAATTGTTTCGCTGCGATCATCTTCACGACGCTGGCTAAATCGCATTAAGCCTTGGTAACGACCCGCGTCTTCAGCTTGCTTAACAACCTCTTCCGCTAACGATGCCACATCACGAATACCAAGATTGAAGCCTTGTCCTGCAATCGGGTGAAGCGTTTGTGCGGCATTGCCAACAATAGCAAAGCGGTGTGAAATGTTTTGCTTACGATGACGCAGAAGAAGTGGATAGCTCGCACGTTGCCCGACTTTTTGCATCTCACCTAAACGCCAACCAAAGTCGCTCTGCAGGCGCTCAAGGAACTCTTCATCGGACAAATTCACAACGGATTGCGCTTCTTCAGGACGCAAACACCAAACCAAAGACATGCGGTTGTCACTCATAGGCAGCAGTGCGACTGGGCCATTCTCGGTAAAGCGTTCAAAGGCACGACCTTGATGAGGTTCTTGCGTTACGATATTCGCAATCACTGCCACTTGGTCAAAATCATGCTCAGACAACTCTAAACCGATTTGCTGACAGCATTGCGATACTGCGCCATCGGCAGCAACGAGCAACTTAGCTTCCAGCTTCTCACCGCTCGTCAGCTCAATGTGTGCTTTGTCTTGCTCACGTTCGATGTTCACGACCGAATCCGGGCAAAACAGACTGATCGCCTCACTCTTATCTAAGAGCTCTTGATAGACGCGACCAACATCGGCGAGTTCCACTACGTAACCAAGCGCTTCAACACCAACTTCGTGCTTGGTAATCTCAGTCATCCCCGCATGAGAACGATCGGACACATGAATGTGCTCTATTGGAGTTGCAAAAGGCTCAACCGCCGCCCACAACTGCAAATGGCGTAAGGTGTTGACGGTCCCGTAGGATAAGGCAATGGAACGAGAGTCAAAACCAGGGTGCTCATTAGATTGCGCTTTAAACGGCTCAACAACGGCAACACGAAGTTGTCCTTTCGATAAGCGATCTATCGCTAAAGCAAGTGTGGCTCCCGCCATGGCTCCACCAGCAATTACAACGTCATATTGCCTCATGCTAACCTCTAGAAACTATTCAATTAATGGTACCGACGATCAGTGAATCGTCGGTTTACTATCGTTGCTTTCAGGACGAGCGCCAAACTCGGCATGAATAGTTAATACGCATGCTTTGACGTGTTCGATTACTTGCTCTAGCAATTGAGCTTGCTCACCTAGGTCGTCATCTTCATCAATGCCTAACTTAGCGATCTCTTCAAGATCTGCTAACGCCTCTTTCACATCGTCAGACGCTTTATTCATGGCGATACCAGCTAATCCCAAACCTGAGATAAAATGGTTAACGAAATCAGATAGGCCATCAGCCAATGCGAACAAGCCTTCTTCACCTGGCTCATCAGGCAACAACAGAGACAATTCCATCGAGGTGCCTGTCAACTCATTTACCGTCACTTTAAAAATGCTTTGTGCAAAAGCCAGTGCAGTAGTTGGCCACCCCATGCCATCATTGGTGTAATCAAACAAAATTGGTTGCCAGGTTTGATCGTTAATCGCCAATCCACCACTTAGCATGCCGACAAGTAACCCGTGTAACTCAGCAGGCGTCACTGCAATGCTTGCGGATTTAAGTTCAACAGCAATAGATTGATATTCTGGAAGGGTGATTTCACTCATAACTGGGCTCATTCTTGCGTAATAATGTATCGTTCTATCCTACCATCAAGCCTACTCGGCTGAAACGGCTATCAAATTCAAATTTGGACAGCATTTACTCAATTTGTCCAATTCCTGTGTGATCACTTCACCATTTTTCTATCTAGGGTGGGAAATGCTTGAATCTTAATAGCGGTTTTCCTATAGTTTCCTCCTCGGTAGTTGTACAAAGCAATACCTTAGATAGCGCGAATATAGAGTTTATTCATCATGAGCAATCAAGCGGTCGACGTTGAAATCCTTGGAAAAATGACACGAGTGAATTGTCCACCGGGTCAAGAAGAGTCACTGATTACAGCGGCTAAAGATCTCGATCGTCGATTGAAAGAGATGACAGACCGTACTAAGGTAACCAATGAAATTCAGCTACTGACTTTTGCTGCATTAAATATTTGTCATGAATTGCATACCAAGTCATACGAATCAAACGGTCAGCAACAAGAAATTACGGAGCGAATGGAAAAGCTCACTGCGTCGCTAGAGAACGCACTTAAGAATGTAACGCAAGGACAGCAGTAGATACCAAATTTACCCTGGGGTGTTCGTCAGTTGGATTTAAGTCCCTGAGCCGATAAGCAATACCGAAGGGTTAGTACTTGATAGCTATTGAGCAAGCTTGGCATGCACCGAGAAGCCTACGGTTATCATTGCTGATCCGCCTTGAACCAGCTGGTTCAAGGGCCACAATCCTCAACGGCACCCTGGGGTATCCTCTCTATGTCAAACCTATCTCGACAAGAATTCCGTAAACTCATCCGTGAAAAACGTAACAGCCTGTGCAGTGATACTCAGTTTCAAGCAGGGCTCGATCTAATTAAACAGTTTTCACAGTTGCCAGAAATCCAAGTTTCAGATCACATCGCCATTTATCTTTCCGCCGACGGAGAGCTCGATACAAAACCGTTAATTGAGTGGCTATGGCAACAAGGTAAGTCGATTTACCTACCGGTGATTCACCCATTCTCGCAAGGCCAATTGTTGTTCCTTCATTACGTAAACGATGACCAGTTGGTGTTTAATAAGTATGGAATCTTAGAACCCAAACTCGATATCACCTACCTAAAGCCCGTTCGAGATCTCGACCTGATCTGCACACCATTAGTTGGTTTTGACAGTACCGGCCATCGCTTAGGTATGGGCGGAGGCTACTATGACAGGACACTCTCACGCTGGTTTAGTACTGGCGAGGGCGCCAAGCCAATCGGCATTGCTCATGATTGTCAGCATGTCGAACGCCTTCCAACAGAGAGTTGGGACATCCCATTACCTAAGATCGTGACTCCAAGCCAGATCTGGCAATGGGAAAAGTAGAACTTACCCGCTATAATCACGCCGCAAACGTTAACGAACATCTATTCAGGAGATTGGCATGACTCAAGATGAAATGAAGAAAGCGGCTGGTTGGGCAGCACTTAAATATGTTGAGAAAGACAGCATTGTCGGTGTTGGTACTGGCTCTACCGTGAATCACTTCATCGATGCCCTAGGCAGTATCAAAGACGATATCAAAGGTGCAGTGTCTAGCTCTATTGCTTCTACTGAGCGCCTAAAAGAGCTTGGTATTGAAGTATTCGAGTGTAACGACGTAGTGAAGCTAGATGTCTACGTTGATGGTGCAGATGAAATCAATGCAACACGCGATATGATCAAAGGCGGCGGTGCTGCATTGACTCGTGAAAAAATCGTTGCAGCGATTTCAGACAAATTCGTATGTATCGTTGACGGCACAAAAGCAGTTGACGTACTGGGCCAATTCCCACTTCCTGTAGAAGTTATCCCAATGGCACGCTCTTACGTAGCTCGTGAATTGGTAAAACTAGGTGGTGACCCTGCATACCGTGAAGGCGTAACGACGGACAACGGCAACGTGATCCTAGACGTACACAACATGCAAATCACTAACCCGAAAGAGATGGAAGATAAGATCAACGGCATCGCGGGTGTTGTGACTGTGGGTCTATTCGCTCACCGTGGTGCAGATGTGGTTATCACTGGCACACCAGAAGGTGCAAAAATAGAAGAATAAGTCACTAGTTGACTTAAATTTTCTGTTATTTCATTACAGACGGCGCCCTAGGGCGCCGTTTTTTCTTTCTTTTTCTAAGAAAAGCATGCCTTATTCCGTAATTTTCTTACCCAAAGCAAAAATTTTTTGTTACTTTATTGAACAGAAGACGCACAGGGAAACGTTTGTCTTCCAACAAAACTGTTAATTATCCCCTTTTTAATGGTTTTGCTTTATGTGCGCCACATTAGCCCACCTTTCCATTTTAAGGACGAGAAAAATGGCCAAAGTTTCACTGGAAAAAGAAAAGATTAAGATCCTCTTGCTAGAGGGACTCCACCCTTCTTCAGTTGAAGTTCTTCAAGCAGCTGGCTACAGCAACATTGAATATCACAAAGGTTCCCTTTCTGAGGAAGAACTGATTGAAGCAGTAAAAGACGTACACTTCATCGGTATCCGCTCCCGAACAAACCTATCGAAAGACGTGATCAATGCGGCGAACAAGCTAGTTGCGATTGGCTGTTTTTGTATTGGTACCAACCAAGTAGACCTCAACGCTGCTTCGGTGCGTGGTATCCCTGTATTCAACGCACCTTTCTCAAACACGCGCAGCGTTGCAGAGTTGGTTCTAGGTCAAATCCTGTTGCTTCTTCGTGGCATTCCAGAAAAGAACGCACTCGCGCACCGTGGCATTTGGAAAAAGAGTGCAGACAGTTCTTACGAAGCTCGCGGGAAACGTCTGGGCATTATTGGTTACGGTCACATTGGTACGCAATTAGGTATCATTGCCGAAAACCTAGGCATGCGTGTTTACTACTACGACATTGAAAACAAACTGTCTCTAGGTAATGCGACACAAGTGCTCACCATGAGTGAGCTACTAAATAAATGTGACGTCGTTTCTTTGCACGTACCAGAGACGCCAGAAACCAAGAACATGATGGGTGAGGAAGAGTTCGCGCGCATGAAGCCGGGCGCTATCTTTATCAATGCGGCGCGCGGTACTGTTGTTGATATTCCGGCTCTATGCCACAGCCTAGAATCAGGCCATATTTCTGGAGCAGCTATCGACGTATTCCCTGTAGAGCCAAAAACCAACGCCGATGCGTTTGAGTCTCCACTACAGAAGTTCGACAACGTTATCCTAACGCCACACGTCGGTGGCTCAACACAAGAAGCACAAGAAAACATTGGTGTAGAAGTTGCGGGTAAGTTGGCGAAGTACTCAGACAATGGTTCAACACTGTCGAGCGTGAACTTCCCAGAAGTATCACTGCCAGAGCATCGTGAATGTTCACGTCTACTCCACATCCACAAAAACCGTCCTGGTATCCTGACGCAAATCAACACCATTTTCGCAGAAGACGGCATCAACATCGCCGGCCAGTACCTACAAACCGCAGCTGAGATCGGCTACGTAGTGATTGACGTAGAAACCTCTCGCGCAGCAGAAGCATTAGTTAAATTAAAAGGCATCGAAGGCACCATTCGTGCCCGAATCCTTCACTGATCACTGACTTGCAAATACAAAAAAGGCAGGGACTTCCCTGCCTTTTCTCATTCTATGAATCGTAATGTTATCTGTACTATTTAAGCCTGTATACGACGTCCACTTGGTCACGAATCACCAACGTTGAATCTTGATAGCTATTTGAACTCTCTCTTGCATCCATCGCCACAGAGCGCATCAATACTGGGCGTGCGTGCATTTGGTTGTAGTTAATCTGCCACACATCACCTAACTTCTTATCAAAACCTGTCGCTAAAGAAGCCGCTTTGCTTTGTGCATCTTTAATCGCTGCCATGCGTGCTTTTTGTTGGTACTCAGATTGGTTGCTTACTTTAAGCTGAATGTTGTCAACTTGGTTGATGCCCGCCTTTAGCGCCATATCCAAGTACTCATTCAAGTTCGCCAAATCACTCACAGTCACATCAATACTGCGTGAAGCTCGATAACCCACAAGTTCCGCTTTACCCGATTTAGGATAGTGGTACTGAGGAGCAAGGTACAGATTTGAGCTAGTAATATTGTCTTTCGACAAACCGGCATCAGCTAAGCTCTTAAGAAACTCATCAACCGTATTATCGACAGATTGCTTCGCCTGTTCTGCCGTCATGGTCGTATCAACAACCTTTACAGAAAAAGCCGCCATATCTGGCGTCGCGACAACTTCACCGTAGCCAGTGGTTGATAAATGGGCAAAATTCGGCACATCATTCGCAAACACAGAAATACTAGTAAGGCTTAGGGCTGAAGCAAGTAAACATGAAGACAGTTTCATTCGACAAATCCATCCGTATTGAAAGACTAAGATCACTCCAGTTGCCTGAGTTCAAGGCGATAGACTCGATGAAAGCCATGGCAGATAAGTTGCTGTCTTGAATTCGCAAATAGATAAAACAGCAATGAACAGGAGTGTATATAGACTCATCATAGAAACTTCTGGCAATTATCCAAGCACCTTAAGCGACTTCTAACACAACTTTGACTGTGTAACTTCATGGTAATTTCGACTCAAAACGCGAGCGAAGTGGGAACTTATTGCGGTAAGTGTTTTTGAGCGTAACTCACAATTGCTTGCGATATCTCTTGCAGCACTCCAGTTTCCAACTGCCAGTGATGCCAATAAATGCGATAAGACATCAAAAAGCCAGGTGTAATATCGATAAGCTCCCCTTTCTCCAGTTCATCGGTGATCTGTAGTCGAGGAATCAAGCAATAAGCGACTCCAGCTAACGCCATTTTGAGGAAAGCTTCAGAACTACTAATGTTGTGATGGATGACACTATCCGGTCTGACGTTGAAGTGCTCCGTTAAAAACTTCTTATGCAGATCATCGTACTGATCGTAGGAAACCGCTGGTGCTTTAGCTAACGTTTGATTGTTCACGCCTTCGGTAAAATGGCGCTGATAGAACTCAGGGTTAGCGACACAAACATAATCGATGCGACCTAGGTAATCCGCTCGACAACTCGGTATGGCTTGTGATTCTAAACTTATAGCCCCTGCTACCTCACCACTTCTGAGCTTTTCAATCGATCGTGATTCTCCGTAGATCGTCAACTTAAGTTCAACTTGGCGATGCTTCATCACATCTTGTAAAGCCGGTAGTAACCACGTTGCTAAGCTGTCGGCATTAGTCGCGAGTGAGAGCTGAACGGGGCGAGTTGTGGTGTCGTTTTTTAGCTCAGGAAGGATTTCATGCTCAAGCAACCTGACGCGACGATAAAGCCCGAGTAGCTTCTTACCAATTGGGGTTGGCTTTGGCGGTTGCTCACGTATAAGTACCGGTTGGGCAAGGTACTTCTCAAGCTGTTTGATACGTTGGGAAATGGCTGATTGCGAAACAAAAAGGTGCTCAGCAGCTCGGTCAAAACTGCCCTGATGAACTACCGCATCTAACGCTTCTATCCATTTATAATCCAATCCTCGCACGTGTTTTTCCTCCCTAATAAACGCCAACAGCACTAAATAAGTAACGCTAATAATATATTAAAATCATTAATTATACTTATTTAATGAAAAGCTTTATCTTCCCCTCCTCTATTGTTCTATTACTAATGTTGAGGTGTGTTGTGAGCTTTTGGGTGTTATTACAAGGATTCGGTTTAGGTGCGACCATGATCATTCCAATCGGTGCGCAAAATGCGTATGTACTTAACCAAGGCATTAAGCGTCAACATCATCTAACGACTGCGACCATCTGTAGCATCCTAGATATGATTTTTATCTCGCTCGGTATTTTTGGTGGCGGCGCGATTCTCTCGCAAAATGAAATCCTACTTACCTCAGTCACTTTAGGTGGTATTGCCTTCTTAAGTGTTTACGGTTTACTGTCACTAAAAAGTGCATTCAAAGCAGCAAACGCCTCTGAATCGAATGGTGAAGTCGTCGCACGAGGCCGTCGCACCGTAATTCTTGGCGCACTTGCCGTCACAGTGTTGAACCCGCACCTGTACTTAGATACCGTAGTGATCTTAGGTTCAATTGGTGGTCAGTTTGAAGGTAATGATCGCATCGCATTCGCTATGGGCACCATCATGGCTTCCTTTGTATGGTTCTACACGCTCTCATTAGGTGCGGCAAAATTGGGGCCAACGCTCTCAAAACCAAAAGTGAAAAAAGGCATCGATATTGCGGTTGCTACTATGATGTTTACTATCGCTTTTGTACTTGCGAATGAGTTAGTCACCAAATACTGGTAAAGATAAATAGGAAAGAAACACGACATGGAGTCACTGGAAAAAATCCATCAAATCAATCGAGAGCGATTCAACGCGCTCTCCATCCCCTTTCGAGAGTGGCAACATGAAGCCATTCTCGACTTCGAAACCGATGTCAAAGTTGCCGCACAACTCGGCTGGACTGGCACTCATACTAAGAGCCTTTTTCTCAAGCTAAAAGGACAAGGTTACGCAGTATACCTGACTGACAAAGACTCTCGTTTAGACTCCAAACAAATCAAAATTATGACTGGTAAAAGGCCTTCTATTTGCAGCGACGATGAAATGATTGAGCAGCTAGGTTGTGTACCTGGCGCAGTTTGTCCTATTGGCTTACCTGAGCATGTCACCATTATCGTCGACACGGCACTCTACCAGCATGATGAGTTGCTTTATACGCCAGGTTTACCCGAATTAACCTTTGGCTTTGCAGGTAGCGAACTTAAACGTCTGCTCCTCGCTGGCAGTAACACTCTGTTAGAACTTTAGAAAATCCGGATATAAAAAAAGCGAGGCCATTGCCTCGCTTTTTCATGTTCTCAATCGAAGGGATTAAGCTTCTACTTTGTTCAAATGAACATCCATTTGTGGGAATGGAATTTCGATGCCTGCTTCGTCCAACGCTTCTTTGATTGCTTGAGTTGAATCGAAGTAAACATCCCAGTAATCAGACGTTTTACACCATGGACGAACCACGAAGTTCACTGAAGAGTCTGCTAGTGCTAGGACACCGATTTGGATTGCAGGATCTTTCAGGATACGCTCATCTTTTTCTAGCACGTCACGGATAACTTGCTTAGTTTGCTTAAGATCAGCGCTGTAAGAAACACCGATAACTAGGTCTACACGACGCGTAGCGTGGCGAGAGTAGTTAGTGATTGCGCCGCCGATAACTGATGAGTTCGGCACAACAACCATTTTGTTGTCAGGTGTCTTTAGTACAGTTTGGAAGATTTGAATTGCTTCAACACTACCAGCTACACCACCGATTTCCACATAGTCACCAGACTTAAATGGACGGAATGCAACGATTAGCACGCCAGCAGCAAAGTTAGATAGTGAGCCTTGTAGAGCAAGACCAACAGCAAGACCAGCCGCACCAATTACCGCAACTACAGATGCAGTTTGAACACCTACACGACCTAGTGCCGCAATCAATACAATAACAAATAGAAGGTAACGAACTAGACCGTTGACAAACTCAACAACCGCTTTGTCCATTTGTTTCTTTTCAAGCACTTTTGAAACGCTGTTTGCTACCGCTTTAACGATAATGTTACCGATAAATAGGATCAGCAGTGCAGAAATGATGTTTACACCGTACTGAATAAGAAGATCTGAGTTGTTATTTAGCCACGTTTCCGCTTTGCTCAAACCATCCGTTAAAGAGGTATCGATACCCATCGATTCACCTGCCATAATTCGTATCCTCAAAATAAAGATATAAAAATCTAATTGCCGTTAACTTATGAACCTTGTTTTTTATAGGTTCTTATTCACAACAACATCCCTATTGTTTTCCTGAACAGTGTCAGATTTTTGGCACAATATCTCAAAACTGAAATTTTGCAAAGTCAGAATTTCGCAAAGACCTACAAAACAAAGCTTTATCAGAATTTTCCGATATTGGCATGTTACAGAGTACGCAATGGATTTACATTTCGCCACACTTTTTAATTGCTTTTATGCCACTTGGTGCGGAAATGCGCTGGGTTTCGAAATTTGCGCCAAAACTGAAGGGATATGAAGTGCGGTGATCATATAGCAGTTGATTGAGTTATCAATTGCTAAAAGAAAGAGAATGGTCGCTGTCTCATTGATTAGACATAAAAAAACCCGCTCGGAGAGCGGGTTTTTAGAAACTCAAATAAGACGAATTATAGTACGTCGATTGCGTTTAGGTCAGAGAATGCTTTCTCTAGACGAGCTACCATTGAAGCTTGACCAGCACGCAGCCATACGCGTGGATCGTAGTACTTCTTGTTTGGCGCAGATTCGCCAGTTGGGTTACCGATTTGACCTTGCAGGTAATCAAAGTTTTCTGCAGAGTAAGTACGGATACCATCCCAAGTTGCCCACTGTGTATCAGTATCGATGTTCATTTTGATAACACCGTAGCCGATAGACTCTTGGATTTCAGCTTCAGATGAACCTGAACCACCGTGGAACACGAAGTTTAGAGCGTTTGGTGCAATACCGAACTTCTCTGCACAGTATGCTTGAGAGTCACGTAGGATAGTTGGAGTTAGTACAACGTTACCTGCTTGGTAAACACCGTGTACGTTACCGAAAGATGCTGCAATAGTGAAACGTGGGCTAATAGCGTTTAGTTTCTCGTATGCGTAAGCAACGTCTTCTGGAGAAGTGTAAAGCTCTGATGCGTCCATGTGAGAGTTATCAACGCCGTCTTCTTCACCACCAGTACAACCTAGTTCGATCTCTAGAGTCATACCCATTTTCGCCATGCGAGCTAGGTATTTGCCAGAGATTTCGATGTTCTCTTCTAGAGACTCTTCAGAAAGGTCGATCATGTGAGAAGAGAATAGTGGTTTACCAGTTTGAGCGAAGAACTCTTCACCAGCGTCTAGCAGACCGTCGATCCATGGAAGCAATTTCTTAGCAGCATGGTCAGTGTGAAGGATTACTGGAACGCCGTAAGATTCAGCAACTGCGTGTACGTATTTTGCACCTGCTACAGCGCCAAGGATTTGTGCACCTTGACCTTCAAGTTTCACGCCTTTACCAGCGAAGAAACCAGCACCGCCGTTTGAGAACTGAACAACAACAGGAGCTTTAACTTTCGCTGCAGCTTCTAGAACACCGTTGATTGAGTCAGTGTTAACAACGTTAACTGCTGGAAGAGCAAATTTGTTCTCTTTTGCTACTTCAAATACTTTCTGAACGTCATCGCCAGAGATAACACCTGGTTTTACGAAGTCGAAGATCTTAGACATGGATGTAATCCTATTTATCTGTCGTTTTATAAACAAAACTTGTTAAATTGAAAATCTTGCAAACGTTTGCTCACAACTGAGGCTATTTTAGCAGAGTTCCTCTCGCGTTGCAGCAAACAAGAAAGCGGGAGAGGACTCCCGCTTTACTGAATATTACTTAGCGCGTGCTTCTAGCATTTCAACTGCTGGAAGAACTTTACCTTCTACGAACTCAAGGAAAGCGCCGCCGCCAGTAGAGATGTAAGATACGTCAGCTTTGATACCGAACTTGTCGATAGCCGCTAGCGTGTCACCACCACCTGCAACAGAGAAGCCTTCAGAAGATGCGATAGCGTCGGAGATACCTTTAGTACCTGCTTCAAAGTTCTTGAATTCGAATACGCCTACTGGACCGTTCCATAGGATAGTCTTAGCGTTCTTCAAAATTTCTGCTAGTTCAGCAGTTGAATCTGGACCAAGGTCGAAGATCATGTCGTCGTCTTGTACTTCAGAAACGTGCTTGATTTCAGCTTCTGCGTTCTCGTCGAATGCTTTCGCACATGCAACGTCAGTTGCTACTGGAATTGCACACTCGTCCATTAGCTTCTTAGCTGTTTCAACTAGGTCTGCTTCGTATAGAGACTTACCAACGTTGTGGCCAGCAGCTGCGATGAATGTGTTAGCAATACCACCACCAACAACTAGTTGGTCAGCGATTTTAGATAGAGACTCAAGAACCGTTAGCTTAGTAGAAACTTTTGAACCACCTACGATAGCAACCATTGGACGAGCAGGCTTGTCCATTGCTTTACCTAGTGCTTCTAGTTCGTTAGCTAGTAGAGGACCCGCACATGCTACGTCTGCGTGCATGCCTACACCGTGAGTAGATGCTTGTGCACGGTGAGCGGTACCGAATGCGTCCATTACGAAGATGTCACATAGAGCAGCGTATTGCTTAGACAGTTCTTCTTCGTTTTTCTTCTCGCCTTTGTTAAAGCGAACGTTTTCAAGAACAACTAGCTCACCAGCGTTTAGTTCTAGACCGTTTAGGTAATCTTTCGCTAGTTTAACTTCGCAATCTAGTGCGTCGTTTAGGTAGTTAACTACTGGTTGTAGAGAGAACTCTTCAGCGTATTCACCTTCAGTTGGGCGACCTAGGTGAGAAGTAACCATTACTTTAGCGCCTGCTTCTAGACAGTGCTTGATAGTTGGAAGAGATGCGATGATACGTGCATCAGAAGTTACTTTACCGTCTTTTACTGGCACGTTTAGGTCAGCACGGATAAATACACGTTTACCTGCAAGATCCAGGTCAGTCATCTTGATTACAGACATGATGTGTCCTCTCAAATATTAAATAATTAAAGTTTTTAAAAACTCGGCAATCCTGCCAAGCCCGTTAATTCTTCAAACTGGTTATTGATATGGAGATACGTCAGATTTATTTCAAGGCTTAAAATAAAAAATTTCTCCATCGCTTCCTCACCATTAAGGCTCCACTTGTGAAGAAGCTTGCATTGCTAAAGCGGTATCCAGCATCCGGTTAGCAAAGCCCCATTCGTTATCGCACCAAACAAGCATTTTTACGAGTTGCCCGTTGCTCACTCGAGTCTGAGTTCCATCCACAATGGCACTGTGGGGATCATGGTTAAAGTCGATGGAAACGAGCGGCGATTCAGTATAGTCAACAATGTTACGTAATGTACACTGAGATGCGTTAACAATGGTTTGATTTACGTCATTAACTTTCACATTTGTACTAATTGTGACACTTAAATCCATCGCGGTGACGTTAACTGTCGGAACTCGAACCGAAATGGCTTCGAATTTGTTGGAAAATTTCGGGAAGATTCTTTCAATTCCCTTATGCAACTTAGTATCGACAGGAATGATGGATTGGCTGGCAGCACGAGTACGACGTAAATCATTATGATAAGCGTCAATCACCTGCTGATCGTTCATTGATGAATGGATAGTAGTAATGGTGCCCGACTCAATGCCAAAGGCTTCATCTAAGACTTTAATGATAGGAACGATACAATTCGTCGTACACGAGCCATTAGAAACAATGCGATGCTCGCCTTTTAGCGTTTCATGGTTCACGCCATAAATGATGGTGTTGTCGAGGTCATTTGCACCAGGGTGAGAAAACAGGACTTTCTCTGCACCTGCTTCAATATGAGCTAAACCATCCGCTTGTGAGCCAAATACGCCAGTGCAGTCTAAGACAATATCGACCTCTAGATCGCGCCATGGCAACAGGTCGATTTCAGCGAGGTGAAGGATTCGAATGGGGTCATATTCACCACTGTCATGATGAACATAAAGATGCTCTTGATCGTGAGAGATTTTCTTTCCGAAGCGGCCATGACTAGTGTCATATTGCAGAAGATGGGCCATTGCTTCCGGTTGTGCAAGCTCATTGACAGCGACAACCTTAATTTGTTGATGTTTACCGCTCTCATATACTGCCCGCAGTACATTACGACCGATACGTCCAAATCCATTGATCGCAACCTTTAGCATTTCTCCCTCGCCTCACCAAAAATTCGTGTCACAGATAGTACCTGATACGAAGGCAGAACGCATTAAGTAAGTGATCTCACTCGCGGTAAACTATCTTTTCACTTCACGATACATTCACATTGCCAATATATTCATTTCTGACCTCGCGTATTTCACTTAGCACTTTAACTCCTTGTTTGATCATCAAAAGGAAATGCGTATGTCAGGTTTTCCCGCTGCTCACTTTTGTCAGCGATGCAATAAAGAAACACCACACTCTGAAGTGCTGGTCCGCAAGCCAAGTCGTTATGATACGGATAAATCGATTCTTGGAACGTTAAAACTTTGGGCTCATACCTTGCTAAATGGCGGTCACTATTACGATATGGATCGCTATGTCACTTGTAAGGAATGTGGGCACAAGGAGAGAGACAACTGGGGAAAAGAATTTGAATAGGCACAAAAAAACCGAGCATTAACGCTCGGTTTTTCATTTATAACGTGAAATTACGCTAGCAATTCTTGTGCTGTGTTCACTACGTTTTCTACAGTGAAACCAAACATTTCAAACAGCTGGTCAGCCGGCGCAGACTCACCGAAGGTTGTCATACCTATGATGCGGCCGTCGAAACCAACGTACTTGTACCAGAAGTCAGCAATGCCCGCTTCTACCGCGATACGTGCCGTTACGTCTGATGGTAGTACAGATTCACGGTAAGCAGCGTCTTGCTTGTCGAATGCATCTGTTGATGGCATTGAAACAACGCGTACTTTCTTACCTTCAGCCGTTAGTTGCTCAGCAGCTTTCACTACTAGCTCAACTTCAGAACCTGTCGCGATTAGGATTAGCTCAGGCTTACCATCGCTGTCTTTCAGGATGTAAGCACCTTTTGCGATGTTCGCAACTTGCGCAGCATCACGATCTTGTTGCGCTAGGTTTTGACGAGAGAAGATAAGTGCAGTTGGCGCATCTTTACGCTCAATCGCCAGTTTCCATGCTACTGCAGATTCAACTTGGTCACATGGACGCCATGTACTCATGTTTGGAGTCAGACGTAGTGAAGCCATTTGCTCAACCGGTTGGTGAGTTGGGCCATCTTCGCCAAGGCCGATAGAGTCGTGCGTGTAAACTTGGATGTTCTGAACTTTCATCAGAGCAGCCATACGCATAGCGTTACGAGCGTATTCCATAAACATTAGGAATGTTGCGCCGTAAGGAACGAAACCACCGTGTAGAGCGATACCGTTCATGATCGCAGTCATACCGAATTCACGTACACCGTAGTGGATGTAGTTACCAGAGAAGTCGTTCGCTTCTAGAGACTTAGAACCTGACCACATGGTTAGGTTAGAAGGCGCTAGGTCAGCAGAGCCGCCCATGAATTCTGGAAGCATTTGACCAAACGCTTCTAGAGCATTTTGAGATGCTTTACGTGATGCAATGTTCGCTGGATTAGATTGAAGATCCGCAATAATTTGGCTCGCTTTTTCTTCCCACTCTGCAGGAAGTTCGCCGTTTAAACGACGTTTAAGCTCTGCCGCTTCTGCTGGGTAAGCCGCTGCGTATGCTTCAAACTTCGCATTCCAAGCTGCTTCTTTCTCAGAACCTGCTGGTTTTGCATCCCACTCAGCGTATACGTCTGCTGGAATTTCAAATGCTGGGTGTTCCCAACCTAGGAACTCACGTGCTGCTGCGATTTCGTCTGCACCTAGTGGCGCACCGTGACAGTCGTGTGAACCTGATTTGTTTGGAGAACCAAAACCGATGATGGTTTTAGTACAGATCAACGTAGGACGAGGGTCTGCTTTTGCCGCTTCAATAGCAGCATTGATCGCTTCAGAATCGTGACCATCTACAGCAGGGATAACGTGCCAACCGTAAGATTCAAAACGCTTAGGAGTGTCATCAGAGAACCAACCTTCTACGTGACCGTCGATAGAAATGCCGTTGTCATCCCAGAATGCGATCAGTTTGCCAAGGCCTAGTGTACCAGCAAGAGAACAAGCCTCGTGCGAGATACCTTCCATTAGACAGCCATCGCCCATGAACACGTAAGTAAAGTGGTCAACGATGTCGTGACCTTCTTTATTGAACTGTGCCGCTAGCGCTTTCTCAGCCATTGCCATACCAACCGCGTTGGTGATGCCTTGACCTAGAGGACCAGTCGTTGTTTCGATACCTGGTGCGTAGCCGTACTCTGGGTGACCAGGAGTCTTAGAGTGAAGCTGACGGAAGTTTTTAAGATCGTCGATAGACAGCTCGTAACCGCTCAGGTGCAGTAGAGAGTAAATAAGCATAGAGCCGTGGCCGTTAGACAGCACGAAACGGTCGCGGTCTGCCCACTCTGGGTTAGCTGGGTTGTGGTTTAGGTGAGAACGCCAAAGAACTTCAGCGATATCAGCCATACCCATAGGTGCGCCTGGGTGGCCAGAGTTAGCTTGTTGAACACCATCCATGCTAAGAGCGCGGATTGCATTTGCCAGATGTTTACGAGAAGACATGTCTGCTCCTGAGTGCATTAAGCGAATTGATAAAGGAATGTGGGCGCTTTTATCTTACTAAGAAGGGATAAAAGCGCCGCAATATTCTCTCAGAGCCAAATTCTGACTGCAAACGTTTTACTCACCATTTTTGAGGTTTTAACTCAATCTTTTCGCTGATTGTCTGCATTTTTCTATAAATTCATCATCCTTCAAGCAAACGATTGGGTAATAAGTCAGATGAATTGGATTGGAAAAAGAACTTGTAATTCGAACACGGCAATTTAAAATAGACGTCTAGATGTAGAAACACCTACAAACTGTATTGTATTTTTCGTGGCAAGCTTGCGTTAGTTAGCCATGAGTAAACCTTAAGATTGGAGCTATCATGGCTAAGCACCTGTTCACTTCTGAGTCGGTATCAGAAGGTCATCCAGATAAAATCGCAGACCAAATCTCTGACGCAGTTCTTGATGCAATTCTTGAGCAAGACCCAAAAGCGCGTGTTGCTTGTGAGACTTACGTTAAAACCGGCATGGTTATGGTTGGCGGCGAAGTAACAACGTCAGCATGGGTTGATATTGAAGAAATCACTCGTGAAACTGTTCGTGAAATTGGTTACGTTCACTCTGATATGGGCTTCGACGCGAACTCGTGTGCGGTTCTAAACACCATCGGTAAGCAGTCTCCAGACATCAACCAAGGTGTTGATAAAGCAGACCCTAAAGAGCAAGGCGCCGGCGACCAAGGCATCATGTTCGGTTACGCAACAAACGAAACTGAAATCCTAATGCCAGCTCCAATTACTTACTCTCACCTACTTGTTAAGAAGCAAGCTGAAGTTCGTAAGAGCGGTAAACTAGACTTCCTTCGTCCAGATGCGAAATCTCAAGTAACGTTCCAATACGACCAAGGTAAGATTGTTGGTATTGATGCGGTTGTTCTTTCGACTCAGCACTGTGATTCAGTAACAACACCAGACCTACGTGAAGCAGTAATGGAAGAGATCATCAAGCCAGTATTGCCTTCAGAGTGGATCACTAAAGACACTAACTTCTTCATCAACCCAACCGGTCGTTTCGTTATCGGTGGTCCAATGGGTGACTGTGGTCTAACTGGTCGTAAAATCATCGTAGATACTTACGGCGGTGCAGCTCGTCACGGTGGTGGTGCATTCTCAGGTAAAGATCCATCGAAAGTAGACCGCTCAGCAGCTTACGCGGCACGTTACGTAGCGAAAAACATCGTAGCAGCTGGCATGGCTGACCGTTGTGAAATCCAACTTTCATACGCTATCGGTGTTGCTGATCCAACGTCTATCATGGTTGAAACGTTCGGTACTGAGAAAGTATCACACGACATTATCATTGAAGCGGTTCGTCAAAACTTCGACCTACGTCCATACGGCCTACAAGAAATGCTTAACCTGCTTCAACCTATCTACAAGCAGACAGCAGCATACGGTCACTTCGGTCGCGAAGAGTTCCCATGGGAAGCTACAGATAAAGCAGCTATCCTACGCGATTTCGCTGGCATCAAGTAATCGAGCCACACAAGAATCGATAAAGCCCTCGCCTTTGGCGGGGGCTTTTTGTTCCCTCCTCCCTTTTTCTTTCCTATCTCTTTCTTGAACAAAAATTCAGCATTTATTTGTAAATTGCCCTAACTCCGCCAATAGTTAACATAATGTTAAATGCACTTTCCGATGCATATAACGTATAGAGATAAGGTGCGGACTCACGTGATGAAAAAAGTAATGAAAACGTCAGTCAGGCATCCTTTATGGCCTAGGTGCCACCGTGGGAATAAATCAAGGAGGAGTTATGCCTCGTACCGTGAATCCGTCTGACTTCCAAAATAAACGAAAGGAAGTCCCAGATAACGAATATGCCAGAACCATTCCGTGCAATACCGTGAATCTTTCGGCCCCATTCCATTGGCTCTCACTGGGTCTGCACGACTTCGTTCGCATGCCAGTCATTAGTGCCTTTTACGGCATCTGCTTTATGGCCGCCGCTATTGGTATCGTGCTTCTGGTTCAATGGCAAGGCACACACTTAGTGGTGATGCCGAGTCTAATTGTCTACATGCTAATCGGCCCATTCCTAGCACTAGGCTTATATGACGCCAGTTGGGAGAGAGAGCGTGGACACAAACCAAGCTTGTTCCATTCAATGAAAGCCATTGGACGAAATTCGACTTCTCAATGGGCATTCGCTGTAATGCTCGCGGTATGTATGATTTTCTGGATGCGAATTGCCGCTCTGCTTCATGCACTTTATCCGTCCGTTCAAGGCGCGCCACTGACTGACTTCTTGCCTTTCTTAGTGATTGGCTCTCTAGTTGGCTTGGTATTAGCGTGCATCGTGTTCAGTATTTCTGCTTTTTCTATTCCTTTAATGATGGAAAGGCGTGTAGACATGATGACCGCCGTCTTTACCAGCTTTAACGCTGTGAAGTCGAACATTCCTGCGATGATCGTATGGGCAGCCATCATTTGTGGCGGTATCTTAATTGGATTTGCAACGTACGGCATAGGTATGCTCTTCACCATGCCAATCCTCGGTTATGGTACTTGGCATGCTTACCATGCAACGATCAAGAAAAAACACACGCCTTAGAAAACTGATGTTATGATCCTGCCCTCGCAAACGCGGGGGCTTTTTATTAAGTATAATGAGGTAAGTGTGGATATAGAGCTGAGCTACAAAGCCAAACAAGTGATGGCAGGTTGCATCACGAAGGCAGAGCAAGCATTCAAACGTTCTTTTCCGATGCCCGCAGTCACATTTAATGTTCGTGGTAAAGCTGCAGGCAAAGCTTACCTACAATTGAATGAAGTTCGTCTAAATCCAAAGCTTTTTAAAGAAAACCCGCAAGCTTTTCTAAAAGAAGTGATACCACATGAAGTAGCACATCTCATTACGTACCAAGTATACGGTCGTGTTCGCCCTCACGGAAAAGAATGGCAAGGTGTGATGGAAGCCATTTTTAACGTGCCAGCTAAAACAACTCACAGCTTCGATATCGCCTCTGTGCAAGGTAAGACCTTTGAGTACCGCTGCGCTTGCACCGCCTATCCGCTCTCAATTCGACGCCACAATAAAGTCATGCGTAAAGAGGCCGTCTATTCCTGCCAAAAGTGTCGAAAACCATTAAGCTTCACTGGTACTCAACTCTCTTAACTCTCCTCAATAGAAATATTCAGATTCCTAAAACAGAGATTGTCGTTCTCAAACGGCCTCTTTTTGCCCATTATTGTTAACACACTCATCACTAAAGCTAATTTCTGCATGTTAGAATGAATAAAGTCATACTTTATAAAGACTTTAATCATGAAATACCTGTTCTCTTTATTCCTGTTTGCGCTTTCTAATGCCGTAATTGCTGCGCCACCGACCTCTTTCTCTGCGGCAAAACGTGAAGCGGTTAAAATATACAAAGATCATCCAACCAGTTTCTACTGTGGCTGTGATATCAACTGGCAAGGTAAGAAAGGTGTACCGGACCTTGCTTCTTGTGGCTACCAAGTGCGTAAACAAGAAAAACGTGCTTCTCGCATCGAGTGGGAACACGTGGTCCCAGCTTGGCAATTCGGCCACCAGCGTCAGTGCTGGCAAGATGGCGGACGCAAAAACTGCACAAGAAACGACAAAGTCTTCAAATCTATGGAAGCCGATCTCCACAACCTAACGCCAGCTATCGGAGAGGTAAACGGTGACCGCTCTAACTACAATTTCAGTCAGTGGAATGGTATGGACGGTGTCAGCTATGGCCGCTGTGAAATGCAGGTTAACTTCAAGCAACGTAAAGTCATGCCACCAGACCGCGCTCGTGGCTCGATTGCTCGCACCTACCTATACATGAGCAAAGAGTACGGCTTCAAACTGTCTAAGCAACAAACTCAGTTAATGAGTGCGTGGAACAAAACCTACCCTGTCGACAAGTGGGAATGTGAGCGTGACGAGCGCATTTCAAAGGTTCAAGGCAACCATAACCCATTTGTACAAGAGGCTTGTCGAGCACTGTAATTCCCCTCAAAAATACAGCGGCAAACTTGTGCTAATTGAGGCGTAACTATTTACTGCAAATGGAAACGCCTCTTGCCCCTTGTTTTTTCGGTGGAAAGCATCCATGTTAGTGTCTAAACACTCGCGTATGCAGGAAATCGAAACACGATGCGTATCCCTCGAATTTATCATCCAGAAACCATTCAACAACTTGGCGCACTCGCTTTAAGTGAAGATGCAGCAGGCCACATTGGCCGAGTCCTTCGCATGAAAGAGGGACAAGAAGTCCTCCTTTTCGATGGCAGTGGCGCAGAATTTCCAGCCGTGATTAGTGAAGTCACGAAAAAGAATGTGATGGTTGAATTAACCGAGCGTGTAGAAAGCAACATTGAGTCACCTTTAGATCTGCATCTTGGTCAGGTTATTTCTCGCGGCGATAAGATGGAATTCACGATCCAAAAGTCTGTTGAGCTTGGTGTTAATACAATCACACCTCTTATCTCTGAACGTTGTGGCGTAAAGCTAGATCAAAAACGCTTCGAGAAGAAACTCGCTCAATGGCAAAAAATCGCAGTGAGCGCTTGTGAACAATGTGGTCGCAATGTCGTGCCTGAGATCCGTCCAATCATGAGTTTGGAAGAATGGTGTCAAGAAGCGTACGACGGTTTAAAACTGAACCTTCACCCACGAGCGAAGTACTCAATCAATACCCTGCCAACGCCTGTCGAAAAAGTACGGCTATTGATTGGCCCTGAAGGCGGTCTATCTTCAGAAGAAATCGGCATGACACGCGAACATCAATTTGAAGAAACGCTACTCGGTCCTCGCGTACTGCGCACCGAGACTGCGGCTCTTACCGCAATTACAGCCTTACAAGTTCGTTTCGGCGATCTTGGTTAAAACGGAGAAAAACAATGATCAAACTCGGTATTGTTATGGACCCAATCTCGTCCATTAACATCAAGAAAGACTCTAGCTTTGCCATGATGCTTGAAGCGCAGCGCCGCGGTTACGAAATCCACTACATGGAAATGAATGATCTTCATCTAGACCAAGGTAAAGCAATTGCGGATACCAAAGTGGTTGAATTAAAAGAAGATCCAACTGGCTGGTACGAATTCAAATCAGAGCAAACTATCGAGCTTTCTGAGTTAGATGCGGTTCTGATGCGTAAAGATCCTCCATTCGACACTGAGTACATCTACGCGACTTACATCCTTGAACGTGCTGAAGAACAAGGTGCACTAATCGTTAACAAACCACAAAGCCTACGCGACTGTAACGAGAAACTGTTCACGGCTTGGTTCCCTGAACTCACACCAACTACTATCGTGACGCGAAAAGCAGAGAAGATTAAAGCTTTTCGTGAAGAGCATGGTGATGTGATCCTAAAACCACTTGATGGCATGGGTGGTGCATCTATCTTCCGCGTAAAAGAGAACGATCCAAACGTATCTGTGATCATCGAAACGCTGACTAACCACGGCCAAAACTACGCAATGGCGCAAACCTTCGTACCTGACATCAGCAATGGTGACAAGCGTATTCTTGTGGTTGATGGTGAACCAATGCCTTACTGCCTAGCTCGTATCCCTGCAAAAGGCGAAACGCGCGGCAACTTGGCTGCTGGTGGTACCGGTGAAGCTCGTCCACTGAGTGAAACTGACATGAAAATCGCACAAGCCGTCGCACCAACATTGAAAGAGAAAGGTCTTATCTTTGTTGGCCTTGACGTGATTGGCGACAAGCTAACGGAAATCAACGTCACCAGCCCAACGTGTATTCGTGAAATTGAAGCAGCATTTGATATTTCTATCACTGGTAAGCTCATGGATGCGATCGAACGTCGTATCAAAGGCGAATAACTCAAACTGTAGTACAGTTAATAGAGAGCGTTGAACATTAACTTAAGCAAACTCATGCACATATCAGTGCGTGACGTTTGCTTAAGTACCTACTGAAAGGTCGAAATGAGAATGAACCTCACAAACTATTTCTTAGTTGCTATGCCGGGAATGAAAGACCCCTACTTTCAGAATAGTGTTATCTATGTCTGTGAGCACAATGAAGAAGGTGCGATGGGGCTAATGATCAATGCTCCGGTTGATATTACAGTAGGTAGCATGCTCAAGCAGGTCGAAGTACAACCTGTTCACCCGCGCCTGTTTGAAGCGAGTTTGGACAGGCCTGTTTATAATGGCGGCCCTGTTTCTGAAGATCGTGGTTTTATTTTGCATAAACCAAAAGATTATTACGAATCGAGCATTCAAATGACTGACGAGCTGGCTGTCACCACTTCCAAAGACATCCTGTCGGTACTCGGCACAGAGGCAGAACCAAGTGACTATCTTGTTGCGTTAGGTTATTCAGGTTGGAGTGCTGGTCAGTTAGAAACCGAACTGGCTGAAAACTCATGGCTGACGATTGAAGCCACACCAGAGATCATCTTCGATACTCCTATTATCGATCGTTGGAAAAAAGCCGTCGAAAAGCTAGGTATCGATCCGAGCCAGTTATCTTCTGACGCCGGACATGCATAACCCACTTGCGTAATACGTTAAGTTTTCCACCCAATTGAGATTCGAGACACATTATGTCACGCACTGTTATGGCCTTTGATTTTGGCACCAAGAGTATTGGTAGCGCGATTGGCCAAGAAATTACTGGCACCGCTTCACCATTAAAAGCGTTTAAAGCCAATGATGGCATTCCAAACTGGGATGATATCGAAAAACAAATCAAAGAATGGCAACCAGACTTATTGGTTGTTGGCTTACCGACAGACCTGCACGGGAAAGATCTAGAAACCATTACGCCACGAGCGAAAAAGTTCGCCAACCGCCTTCAAGGCCGATATGGCTTACCTGTTGAGTTGCATGACGAACGTCTGTCGACAGCAGAGGCTCGTGCTGATTTATTCAGTATGGGTGGCTACAAAGCGTTATCGAAGGGTAACATCGACTGTCAGTCAGCGGTGGTGATTCTTGAAAGTTGGTTTGAAAACCTTTGGGGTGAGTAGGCATTCAAGCACAAAGAAAAAAGGTTGGCTTCTGCCAACCTTCTTCATTTCTGGAGTAGATTATACCAATCACAGTAAATAAGTGATCAGAAATAGCGTAGGGAAAATGCTTGAGAACAAGGCGCAATTTTTCGATAAGTAGTTATTCTACAATCAAAAATTGCAACGCAGTTATCGAGTATTTTAACAAGCTAGAATGACCAGTTATTTACTACGATTGGTATTAATCCATATCGATCTTAACGTTCGCCAGCGTGCCTGTAGAGAAAGCTTCACCGCGTTGCGTCTTCAACATCAAACGCAGATCGTTAGCTGAATCCGCACTGTGCAATGCATCTTCTTCACTGATCTTGCCTTGCATCACCAATTTATAGAGCGACTGATCAAACGTCAGCATCCCGAACTCATTAGAGCGTGCCATGGTGGTTTTTAACTCATGCAGATCACCGCGACGGATCAGATCAGAAACTCGTGGACTATTTAGCAGAATCTCAAACACGCCATGACGTCCTTGACCGTTTTTATCACGGATCAGCTGTTGACCTACTACGCCTTTTAAGTTCATCGACAGATCAAACAGGAACTGATCTTTCTGATCTTTTGGCACTAGGTGCAAAATACGCTCAAGTGCTTGGTTTGCGTTATTCGCGTGCAATGTAGCCATACACAAGTGACCAGTCTCGGCAAAGGTCATCGCGTATTCCATCGTTTCGCGGCTACGGATCTCACCAATCAAAATCATGTCAGGCGCTTGGCGTAATGAGTTCTTTAACGCTACTTCATAGCTGTCGGTATCCAATCCCACTTCACGCTGAGTCACGATACAACGCTTGTGCTCGTGCACAAATTCGATTGGGTCTTCAACTGTCAGAATGTGACCTGTTTTATTGCTGTTACGGTAACCCGTCATCGCCGCCATAGTGGTCGACTTACCGGAACCTGTAGCACCAACCACCAGCACTAAGCCACGTTTCGCTATCGCAAGATCTTGCAACACTAAAGGCAGCTTAAGCTGTTCAAACGTAGGAATGTTGGTTTCGATACGACGAATCACCGCACCAGGTAATTCTCGCTGAAAGAAAGCACTAACACGGAAGCGGCCACAATCTCGGACAATCGCAAAGTTTGATTCTCGACTTTTACGAAACTCCTGACGTCGCTCTGGATCCATTGCACTATCGAGCAGCATGGCTACGTCATTTTCACTCAACTTATCCCCTTGCGGACGCAGTTCGCCATCCACACGAAATAAGATCGGCGCACCAACCGTGATATAAAGATCCGACGCTTTTAACGCCAGCATGCCTTCGAGAAATTTATTCAAATCCATCTTCCGGGTTCGCTATTACCTATGTGATCGTTACGAGAATTGCTGCGCTTCGATTTCGACTTTCTTGTCGACTTCTTCACGCGATACCATACCTTGAGCCATCAACTGACGGGCATTTTGTTCCATGGTTTGCATGCCATGTGCCGCACCGGTTTGAATGATCGAGTACATCTGCGCCACTTTATCTTCGCGGATCAAGTTACGGATTGCTGGCGTTGCCATCATGATCTCATGACAAGCAATACGGCCTCCACCATTTCGCTTAAGCAGCTTTTGCGCAATAACCGAACGCAACGACTCCGACAGCATCGAACGCACCATGTCTTTGTCACTACCTGGGAATACGTCGATAATACGGTCGATGGTTTTCGCTGCTGAGCTAGTATGCAGCGTACCGAAAACAAGGTGACCCGTTTCAGCAGCCGTCAGCGCCAAACTGATAGTTTCTTTGTCACGCATCTCACCAACTAGAATGACATCCGGGTCTTCACGTAACGCGCTGCGAAGCGCATTTTGGAAGCTATGCGTATCACGGTGTACTTCACGTTGGTTGATCAAACACTTATTGTTGTTGTGAACAAATTCAATAGGATCTTCAATTGTAAGAATATGCTTGTTGTGATTACGGTTAATGTAGTCAACAATGGCAGCCAAGGTTGTCGATTTACCCGAACCTGTTGGACCGGTAACCAGTACTAAACCTTTTTCTGCGTTAGCAATCTTTTTGAAGATCTCTGGCGCTTCTAGCTCTTCCAGTGTTGGAATGCTACTTGGGATGGTACGGAACACCGCCGCACAGCCACGAGATTGGTTGAAGGCGTTGACACGAAAACGGCCAACATTGTGCAATTCAAATGAGAAATCGACTTCGAGTTTTTCTTCGAATTCACTGCGCTGCGCATCGTTCATGATTTCAAAAACCAAACGGTGCACTTCTTGGTGTGTAAACGCTGGAATGCCCAGTTTTCTCACATCACCATCAATACGAACCATTGGTGGTACACCTGCAGAAAGATGTAGATCCGAAGCATTATGTTTTACACTAAAATCCAGTAACTCAGTGATATCCATTTAAAATCCTTAAGTCTAAAGTACAGCTATGAGTAGTATTCAACAAAACATTGAACATATCACCTCTCAAATTCGACACGACGAACAAAAATGTGGCCGTTCTCCAGAGTCAGTGCAACTTTTAGCAGTAAGCAAAACTAAACCTGTCGAGGCGGTTCTCGAAGCCTACCAATCAGGCCAAGTGGCGTTTGGTGAAAACTACGTCCAAGAGGGCGTCAGTAAAGTTCAGCACTTTGCCGAGCATTATCCAGATTATCGAATCGAATGGCACTTCATTGGGCCAATTCAGTCCAATAAATCACGTCCTGTCGCTGAACATTTCGATTGGGTTCACACCATTGATCGCGCTAAGATCGCTCAACGTTTAAATGACCAGCGCCCAAGTGAGCTAAAACCGTTACAAGTGCTGATTCAAGTAAACACCAGTGGTGAAGATTCTAAATCTGGCGTCAACGATGCAGAAATATTCGAGCTGGCTGAGTTGATTTCTCGCCTTCCAAACCTCACGTTAAGAGGGTTGATGTCGATTCCTGCTAACGTGCCAGATTACGAATCACAACTGCGAGCGTTCAAACAATTATCTGAACTTAAGCACAAGCTAGCTCAGCAGTACCCAGATGTCGACACGCTCTCTATGGGCATGAGTGGTGACATGGATGCTGCTATAGAAGCGGGCAGTACTATGGTGCGCATCGGCACCGCTATTTTTGGCGCACGAGACTACGGCAAACAGCAATAAAAGCGCATTGTTGCCAGACACCGTGAACTTGAGTCTGACGGCCTTTCTTTGGGCAGTCAGAGCAAAGTGGTGCGATTATACACCCGTGCGCACAACAAATTGTAAGAATTTATATTTGGAAATCAGACATATGGAACATAAAAAGATTGCCTTTATCGGCGCAGGGAACATGGTGAGAGCCATTGTCTCGGGTCTCGTCGCTAATGGCTACCCTGCTCAAAACATTGTCGCAACCGCGCCATCTGAGACGCGCCGCCAGCCTCTTGAGCAAGACTTTGGTATCCGTACCACCAGCGATAACATCGCAGCTGCAACGGAAGCGGACGTGGTGGTATTGTCTGTGAAGCCACAAATGATGGAGGAAGTGTGTAAACCACTGCAATCTATCGACTTCAGCAACAAACTGGTTATCTCTATCGCAGCAGGTATCAACTGTTCACGTTTGGATGACATGTTAGCGAATAAGCTCAACTTGGTTCGCGTGATGCCAAACACACCATCCCAACTTGGTTTGGGTATGAGTGGTCTATATGCGCCTGAATCTGTATCAGAACAAGACAAAGCCTTCGCAACAGAACTAATGCAAGCATGCGGTAAGGTGTGTTGGGTTGGGCAAGAATCGGGCATCAACAACGTTATTGCAGCAGCAGGCAGTGCACCGGCGTACTTCTTCCTATTTATGGAAGCGATGCAAGCTGAAGCGATTGCTCAAGGCTTCGATAAAGACACCGCACGCATGTTAGTTCAGCAAGCAGCACTTGGCGCTGCAAGCATGGTAGTGGAAAATCCAGAAACTGAACTTTCAACGCTACGCGAGAACGTGACATCAAAAGGTGGCACAACGGCAGAAGCGCTACGTACGTTCAACGAACATCAACTGTCTGATATTGTGGCGAAAGCAATGCAAGCTGCGGTTGCTCGCGCTGAAGAAATGGAAAAACTGTTTTAATTATCTGAACGGCACAACTAGGGCGTGTCGTTCTTTACTTGTTAAGGGTACCTTATGAATTCAATGAGTTTTCTCATCTCAACCCTATTTGACCTGTACATCATGGTCGTCATTTTGCGTATTTGGTTGCAAGCTGCCCGTGCAGATTTCTACAACCCATTCTCGCAGTTTATCGTTAAAGCAACACAGCCAGTTGTGGGGCCATTACGTCGAGTCATCCCTTCTGTCGGTGGTATCGATCTAGCGACAGTGCTTTTTGCTTACGTACTGTGCGTACTTAAGTTCGTTGCATTGATCCTGATTGCATCAAGTGGTTCGGTTTCTTTCAGTGCCGATTTCCTATTCCTAGGTTTGTTATCATTAGTTAAAGCCGCTGGTGGCTTGCTGTTCTGGGTTCTATTGATCCGTGCCATTCTAAGCTGGGTAAGCCAAGGTCGCAGCCCAATCGAGTACGTATTCCATCAATTAACAGAACCAATGCTCGCACCAATTCGCCGTATCCTACCTGCGATGGGTGGTTTTGATTTAAGCGTACTCGTATTGTTTATCGGTCTGCAATTCGCGAACTTCCTAATGGGTGACGTGATTGGTCCAATCTGGTACCAACTATAATGTCAGCCGCCGTTTGGCTCGATGGCGAGGATGTCATTCTCAAACTCTATATTCAACCAAAAGCGAGCCGCGACAAGGTCGTCGGCTTGCATGGTGAAGAGCTTAAAATTGCCATCACCGCGCCGCCTGTCGATGGTAAAGCGAATGCACACCTAACTAAGTTTTTGGCGAAACAATTCAAAGTTGCTAAGGGCTTGGTTCACATAGAAAAAGGTGAACTGGGACGTCATAAGCAAATTCGGATAGAATCTCCAATACAAATACCAAGCGAAATTAAAGCCATCATTTGATGGCTTTTTATTTAGACTAAGCACCTAATTTAAAAGAAAAAAACAAAAAACACTCCCACAAAAAGACCACAACAAAAAAAAGACCGCTGTAAAATAGCGGTCTTTTATCTAAATGGCTCCTATACTCAACATATTGTTTATGCTTGATTAAAACGATACAAAAATAGGAGACTTAATGAATCTGAATTTTTATCAAATAGACCCAGACGTTTGTGACGAGTGGGACACTACATTAAACGAACCATTGCTAGTAATGAGAGATGCAAATTCCACTGACATTCCCTCTTTAGGTGAGTTTTTTGTCCTTCCTGTCGGTTCTTTTCTTTACAAAACAACCAAAATTATTCGACGAGTTGAAGAAAGTCGACCAGATATTTTTACCACAACCGATGTCGATATTATCTTAACGCCAGCACTGATTGATTGAGCGTGACATTTGCCAATTTAATACCGAGCGAGACTCAAGGCTCGCTCACTACAATACAAACACCATAACCCCAGCAGCGCTAACCATTAACGAAAAGACACCAACTAAAATAATATTGTCTTTGTATGTGTGCAGCTCTAACAAACGTCTTTCAGCAATTAGTAAATTAGATTTTGCACTATCCATGTCACTCCAATTCTCTGATAAATCTAATGGTTGAGAATTTAAATACTCACCCAATAGCTTTACGTTCATTTCTAGTTCCGATAAAGAGTCATCAGCCCAGATAGACTTAAAACTAACCTTCACCTCTTCTGCATGCGTTGCTAGATTTGAAGAAAACTCAATCAAATTGTCTTTAGTGATAACTTCCATGTTTAATCCTGCAAAAGCACTTTCTATTGACTATATTCTAGCGCACTAAATACAACTAAATGACTTTTCTTAATTAGCCTTGCTCTCTAACCGAGTAATCCGCTCATCCATCTTTTCCATCATCAGACGCAGCCACTTCACATCAGTTTTAAGCGTAACACCTACGCCAATTCCACTGAATAAAGCACTCACTGCAGCAACGATAATCGTCTGGTACTCAGCCATTAAACTCATCTCGGATTGTTTCCCACAAGCCAAGCAGCATTGGCGCAGCCACACCAATCAGACCACCCATTTGCACACCTTCCGGTGTTACGCTTGCGGTTAATAATTCAGGGTGCCCCGTTGCTAATGCGATACCCGCACCTAGCAAAGCAATCCCTTTTTTTGTTGATGGTTGTTTCAAATCTATTTTCATGATGTTGGCTCCTAACCGTTGATGCGCTTCCAGATATAAGCGCTGATTAAAGCGGTCAGAATCCCAACCACTAACTTTTGCATTACTTCTTGTTTGGTCATGCGAGTGCTACCCCTTCGGCGGCATCACTCAGTGAGTAATAACGCCCCACTTCCATAATCGACATGGTATGAACAAGGCGAGCCATAAAGGCATCGTCATACAGGTTCAAAGGTGCATTTCGATTTACACCCAACTTACCGGATACAAACTGAATGTAGTTATCCGTGTCGTTGTTATCGCTTGCTGGCGCCCATCGGTGAATGATGCCTGACAGCGTATTTAGCCCATACAAGTTCTGATAGTTGCGGATGAGTTTCGCCGCCGCACGAAAGCCATATTTCGAATCAGAAAAGGTTTCAAATGCCTTATCTTTCGAAGGCGTTACCTTCCCCGTCCAAGCGTTGCCACTAATGCGAATGTTGAGCGGGTTGTTATTGCGAATACCGCGATTGAGTTGTGATTTCATAATCTTTTGCCCCTGATACAGAGAGAAAATTAAGATGACAGCAATAATGGTGATGATGAGCTTGCGAGCCATAACACCTCCCTGTTAGTTGGGTACTGGTGAACCCGACTCTGAGCTCGGCTCGCGCGGCACGAACGTCAGGTCTATTGATGACACATCCAAGCCAATAATCACGACATCGCCACTGTGAAGGTATAAATCACTCACAACGCCTTTATTGGTTCTGCCACTGTCAGCGGCGTACACGGGGTCGGCTTGAATTAACAAGTGAGGAAAGACCTTTTGCTTATCTTTGATGGTATCTTTGCCAATCAGCAAAACGCCCGTTTCGTTAACGGTGACACGCTGCCCTAGTTCTGAGGCTTTGCCGTGAACGGTTGTACTCTTTAGCTCAAGCTTTCTTAGGTAGCCGTCATTCTCTTTGATGACGTTGCCCTGCTCATCTGCCAGCACAATGTAAAAACCCAATTCGCCTTGGAAGCCAGATAGGCGAGCCATTGCGGAGATATTGAAGAACACTCTTACTAGCTCCCCGTCACTTTCAAGCTTGGGACGGATGAGGGGCATAATGTCCATATCCCCATCTTCAACATAACTCGGCGCATCGTATTTAATGAAAAAGCCGTCTAGGTCAGCATTCCACCCAGTGTCATTGTTAGGCATGAATCGCCCTTGAATAATCGGCAATGCGCTACCAGAGCCAGATTCACCTGAGTTCATGTGCTTATACAAAAATTCGATTTTATTTCGGCTGCTACCCGTTGGTAGCGGTGGTAGTGCCATGGTTAATACTCCAATAGTTGCGCGGTATCTGGCGCTTTTCCTGATAACTCGAATGCCGCCGTCGTTTCGATGGTGACCGTTTCGCCAGCTGCAAGCTCAAAGCCCTTGATACTCACCAAACCTGTATTGCTCGATGGCGCTTTGATAATCACCCCTTTGCGGTTGGCATTTGCGGGAATAGGCAATGGCAATTCACCACGACGCCCAATAAGGTTGTCGCCAACGTGCACATGGATGGTTTGACCTTCTTCGATAGTGACGTTAGGCAGCTCGCTCACTTTCATGCTTTGCCCTGGTAACAATTCGACCTTTGGCATGGCTTGAATTTCGAGCTTTTGTCCTTCGACTGGAGGGGTAAAATCACCGCTGCCATGTTCAAATGACAGCTCACCTTCACCGCTGAGTAAGATGCGCCCCATTGGCTTGCCATAGCGAAGCACTGAACCACTAGGTAGCGTGAACTCTTCACCCGTCGCATCTAATCGCACCGACAATTTGCCCTGATAGGACTCGATGAATAGCCAGCTCGACTCCACATTGAGCGGCACTTCTTGCTCTTTAATAAGTGTCAGGTTCATTTCTGCACCGCCTTAAACAGGACAAAACCAAGTACGAGCACAATGATTGCCATCAGAATCAACTGCTGTTTGTTTAGCGCGCTTTGTCCGTTGTCTTGTTTGAACTTGGCAAGCTCGGTCAGCTTGTCTAAGTTCTGTGTGTTTTGAGCCGCTTGGTTACCCGCAAGCCCCGCTATCATTTGAAGGTTTTCGCTATTGCTTGAGCTGTACTCTTTGAGTGCGCCATTGGCGAGTGATAACGACTCATCAAGCGCGTCACCTGCAAAGTTAAACGACTTTTCAACGCTGCCGTGGTCGGTGACCGTGGCATTAATCGTTGAGCCTTCGATACCACTTAGCGCAACCCCAAGGTTGTCGCCGCTAATGGCATTCTGGCTACTGGTATTTTTGGTACTGGTTTTATTGCTTGAACTGGATTTACCACCCATGCGCTAAACCTCCCATCGCAATAATTGGTGGTCGCCTTGCGCCATGGTCGATACATTGCCAAGGCGTTTGAGCAAACGTGCCACCAATGGAAAATACGTTTTGGTGGTAATCGCATCTAAGCCGCTGTTTTTCACGTAGGCAGCCAGTTCCCGAGAGGCATTCACTGCCCCTTTTCCCTCGACCGCCCACACAAAGTAATCATTGCCGACCACTTCACCCGCAACCGCTAAACGATAGTCATCACCATGAATGAGGTAGATACTGACAAACCCATCTTCAATGGCTTGCTCCATCACCTCGAAGTCATCAGGGCAAGCGCGAAACGCTTCGCGCAGTTGCTCTTTTATGCCTTCGTCATGCGTTACCACCTGAATCATTTGAGTACCTTTAGGGCAACGATGACCAGTATCGCAATGGCAAGAATGAGCCAAGGACTCACGCCACCACCCATGTTGATACCGCCGATAGATTGCCCTGATTGGTTACTGCTTTTCGCTGCCGATGGTCCAGCCGCACCGCCTTGCAGACCACCGCCACCCGTTAAACTGGTTAATGAACCCAGCATATCAACCCCTTTTAAGCCAGATAATCAGCGCAAGCACCACCACAATGAGCCACGCTGATTTGTTGATTTCCTTGGCAGTCAAAAAGCCAAGGGTTAATCCAACAATTCCCAGATAGACGATTGGCATCACTTGCCCCCTTTGAGCGCAAATGCCAATCCACCGAACACAACCAGCAGCAACACCACCACAATGGCAATGGTCTGCCATTGAACACCGTTACCGCCTGTATTCACTGGCTGTCCGTTTGGTTGCTGATAGTTGTTATTGTTGGCGCGGTTTTCGTCTGGACTGGCTGACTTAGCACGTTCTAGCTCGTTACCCATCTTGATACCGAGCCAGTCATTACCGAAGTCGCCCACGACATCGACCGCACCACCAACAAGCTCGCCCGCACCTTCTAAGATGCTGTCAAACCAACCGCCAGAGCTGGCGGTGGCTTTTGCTTGGTCAGGTAAGGACATTGCTCACCCCCTTAATTCGCTGAGATAGTGCCCACTTGCTCAATCGCTTCAATCAGCACTGGCACACTGCCCGTTTGAGACTTATCAAGCTCGAATTGAAGCTGTTTCATGGCATTGGTAGGCAGACGACCTTCCACGCCAAAGCCAGTACGAACAAAATCAAGGCTGAACCAACCGTTATTTTGCTCCAAGCCAACAATGGCAAGGTCAAAAGCGTTATCGGCTTTGTTGACGTTGATTTCTTCGACGCTGTCGCGAAGAACGCGAACACGGTCAATGGATGCGTCTTTGAAGTGAATACGCTTCAATGACAGCAAAGGTGAGCGCTCAGCAAAATCAAACGGCGTACGACCTGTTGCACTTGCAAACCAAGACAGTGAGTAAATGCGTGGCAAGTAAATACGTTGTGATTGAGCTTGAGTCGTGTGAGAACGTGCGCGGATGCTTGGCGCCGCTGTGCCACCCGCTTTTGATGCAAGCTGGATGTAAACAAACCAGATTTCACCTTGCAGAGTCACTAGCTCACCAGTACGCACACCACCTTTTGTACGCAGCGTTAGATCTGCAAAAGGAATAACGTAACGTCCCGCCTGAGTGAACTGTTTGCGGTGCTCTTGAAGGTCAACCAAGTCTTGACCTGTTAGGTTGTAGACTTCTTTGCCGTTTAGCGTGATGCGTACACGCTCAATATCGGCTGGATTGAGAATGTCAGTTACCAGCTCAATGGATTGGTAAGTTGGACCACTAACCAAGCGTAAGCTTGCTTGATTGCCCCAATTCACCCCTTCTACAGGGTCTAAATCGAGTGGACGAGGGTTAAATGGTGTGTTGAGTAGTTCCATAATTAAAACCACCCTGCATTGCCGTTAAGCTGTTCTTTAACTGGCTTAAGTGCGCCAATGTTGTTGATTGCCGCTAATACCAATAGCGCAACGACAACCGTCATCAGCATAGTTTTATGACTTGCTTTCATTTTCATGTTTTCCCCTGATTCGCATCGTTGGAAAGAGTTAAAAGAGCCATTATCAAATCAGACAACCACACGGCGGTCACTGACTTTAAACCTATAGGTTAAACGAATAACCTATAGGTTTAGATGTGAAGTAAATCACTGTCATTTAGCGATAATTTAAGCTGAGCTTTGCCCCTGTCGCGCAGTTAAACGCCTTGTGTTGAACGTTACCAATGCCATCGCACACCAATAAATATTCTGCGATAGGCTTATTGATTCGCAGTTTGTTTATCTTGGCAGATTTCAATTGAGCAATGGTGTTCACGTCCAGCCCTCGTCTATCTGCTAACCATTGCGCATCTGCCATTGAGTTAACCGCACCAATCCACCAAACGCTTGATTGCTCGGTGACGGTTTTCGGCACTTCTTGCCCTCGTTGAAAAACCGTGTGCACAACCAGCCCATATTGACGACCACCGCGAAGCAGCTCACCCGCTCGCCCTTTAAGCTTGCCATTGGTTTCAACACAAGAAGCCAACTCTTCAATGATGATGTGTAGCTTATCAGCGCGACCATTACCCATTGACCACACCACCGATGAAAAGAACTCCAACTCTCCCGCTGTCGCGCCTTTACTCGGTACGTAAGCCAACTTAAACGGTTTACCACGTCTACGTGCCATCACTAACGCCTTGAGAAAACCGAGACGCGTACTTACCCCAAGGCATCGCTGACCGCGAAATTTCGCCCCTGCATAGTTTCGATACGGGTCAAAAAACACCGCTTGAGCCGATTTGGGAACCAGCCCTAGGTGTTTAACGGCTGAGGTTTTCCCGCCTCCCGTTCCCGCCACATAAATCGTATGCTCAGCATCGTGTGACGAGTTCGAGTTTACAGGGTTAGGCAGTGCCAGAGGTTGAGGCTTTTTCGCCATGCTCCGCCTCCATCTTGCTACGTTGAAGCGCTTCAAGCTGTTTTCGTGATGCGTAGACCAAACCCAAGATAGCAAGAACAAGCGTTGCCTCTTCGATGTAGTCCCCAAACACTGCCATCAGCGTTGAACCATGCTTTTCAAACACTGGAATAGCCGCATCAATACCCGCTTGCTTGCTTTTGGCGTCAAACTCAAATTCAACACCAGAAATAACCGCCGTTGCTTGCTCAGTTAAGGTAAACGCCACTTCCAACAGTCCCGCCACCGCTTCGCTGTTGGTTTCTGTCGTGTCTTGGTTAGTCGCGCTAGGTTCGGTTACGTTAACCGTTTCGCTATCTGCTTGCTCTTGTTGCTCAAGCTGTTGAATGACCGCCCCAAAATCGCCCCAATCATCAGCGGTGTTTGTGTCTTCAAGTAAGACGCTATCAGGCTGCGACATGCTCACCCCCTTCTTTTTGCGGTTTGTTTACCAACTTGCGAAACACCCAAAGCGCAAACCCCAACGCTAAAAGCACCATCATTACGCGCTTAACCGTCTTGTTACCCCACAATGTAAGCGTCTTAGTGTCAGTCTGGTTAACGGTCTCTGTTTCGGTTTCCTCTACCGCTTCACTGACTTGGTTAACGGTTAACTCTTCGGTTTCATCACTTAAAATAACCGTTTCATTTTCGACTTCGATTTCAGGTTCACTAACCTGTACTGGCGCGGCTTCAAGCGGTTTAAGGTCGCTTAATTCCGCGACCATATTTGCGCTAATAAACTCGCTCCCGCGCTTACTGATTGAGCTGTTACCACACTCAGGACAGCGGTAATACAAAATACCGATATTGCGCCCGTTTTTTGGTGTTTCACCAGTTGCAATCAATTTGCCTTCACCGCATTGGTGAACGGTTGAGGCAGATTGGCAAACCGGACAAGACACATAACCGCGAACTGGGTTTTCGACCTTAGCCATGGCTCACCTCTGCCTCTTCAATACCGTTTAGCGCATGTAAATCAGCAGTGATGCGAGCGCGAAGCTTAGCGCGTCCAACACTGTTGATTTGCTCTAGTTGCTCGATTTGCTCAAACAGGTTTACAGGCAAGCCTAAACCTTCTAGGGAAATGTTGCCGCTCATCAGCATTGGCATGGCGGTTTTCATAATCGACTTTGAGTCCATCCCTTTTAAGCTGGCAATCTGCTTTTTCAGTGATGCCGTTAACTGGTCAGCCGCATCCAGCGCGGCAAGGTCACGCTGACAATCATCAATAGATAGTGTTTTCATAATATTCCCCTGTCTCTCGACGTTAGTTGTTAGTTAAAGATGCCCCTGATTCACATCGTTGGCAGAAGTTAATGAGTCGCCTCTGATTCGCATCGTTGACGAACTTGGTAGGAAGCCTCCAAGTAGGCATATTTGTTTGCCATTGCTAGGTTTATTTCATCCTCATCAGGCTCAGGTATCGGCGGCAAACTATCCAAAACGCTTCGCCAGTAAGCTCGACGCTCTAAAAAGCGCTCACGTTCACTTTCGTATTGCTCCCGAGCAGATTCGCGTAAATCACTCAGGTCTATTTCGTGAGATTTCCCGTAAATCTCTCGCCTTAGAATCTCATCATGCTGCCCCATCGCACCGATAAGCTCCATTGACCATCCGCGCGCCCCTGTTGCCCACATAAGAAACTTATCCATTCGAGCCTTGGCGTCCTCACCATCAAAGGTGATAGAGAAAGCATTCTTGGTGGACACATTCATCTCACGAGCTTTCATATCTTGCGCTACATTCTTTGCTGCTCTCTCTAAGCGGATAATGCGCGCTTTCAGCTTGTTCAAATGCTCATCAGGCTTGCTTTGCTGCTCAGCAATACCAACCGCCTTCACCGTTTGTGCTTTTTGCTTATTGATGCGAGCGATTGAGCGCTGCATTGGTTTTTTCCATTGCTCCAGCTTGTAGCCAAGCTCTTTGATGACTGCCGTAATGTTATCGGTGTCAAACGTGGCGAGCGTCTCCCAAGCTGGCGCGCGTGAACAACGTGCAATGTTGTAGCGATTACCTCGAATTAACCCTTGGTCTGCATTCTCACCTTTTGCGGCATAACCAAGCGCTTTGATTAAATAGGTGCTGGCTGCCTTGGGCTGTTTTATCCATTCGATGTGCGCCATCCCTTTACCCCAAAGTCCCTCAAGACGTTTAGCCCAATCACGAAAATAAACAGGCTCCACCGACCATCGCATAATGAGGTGAATATGGGGGTTAGGCTCGCCAATGATTTCATTGGTTTGAGGGTCTTTGCTTGGTGGACACTCAGCAACCCAAACATAATGAAAATCAGCTTTTTCCCTGTCTGGACCAAATGGCGAAGGCTTGGCTTTATAGTGTGGATTTATCTTTTCACCCGCCTCAGTTTCCCAACCGCGCTGGTACATCTTTTTGCACCCATCAAGAAAGCGGGAAACCTCTCGCCCCATAGTGGTCTCTGCCGTTTTTACAATGGTGAAAGGCTTTTTCGGTAGTAAGGTGTATTGCCCATCTTTACCGTGAACAATCGTTCCTTTGTCTCGAATAAATTCGATAGGAGTAAATGGTCTGCCTTCGGCTTCCGCTTGTGCGCCAAATAGTGCAAGTCGCTGCTCTTTAGTAAACGTCAGCGTGATAAACGTTGTGAATCCGTCATGACATTGGGCGACGTACGCTCCCGACTCAAAGATTTTTGACACGCTACGTTTGGTTAACTGTTCGGTGAAGCGCTCACCTGTATTTGCATCCGGTGCCGAACTAGGTGGCGTTTGTGCCACAACTTGCGCTCGATATTGCCCTGACCATTTCCGGTGCTGGATATGCAAGCTTGAAGGGGCTAATTGTTTCTCAAATTCATAGCAAGGCTTACCAACTGACGGTAACACCCTTGCTTTGTTTCGCTCTGTGGTCGAATACAACGCATCAATGTTGTCATGCCCTAAACGGCTATCAAGCTCCGTCTTTTGCCCCGTAGGGTGCTGTAGCGTTCGCAGACGCTTAGTGATTCGGTGTATTTTTTGGCTCTTTTTCTTGTGTCGGACTTTTGCGCCCTTGGACAAGCCTATTGTCTCCGCGCTATCGCGCGCCGCTTCGCGGATGTGTTTCGTGCGGATGAAATGCAGTTGCTGCGCTTCACGGATTTTTTGGTTCTCAATCTCAGCCCATTCGGAAAAATTCGAATGTTGGTAAAATTTGGAACCTAAAAAACCCGCTTGATAGCAGGCTTCGGCTTCTTTGATTTTATCCAGTGGGCGGATGGCTCCACCCACATGTAGCAACTCTTCAATTTTCATTCTGTCACCAGTGACGGGCTATAAATTCTCTAGAGAAACGTACTTACCTGACTTGGTATCTCGCAGGGTGTTAAAGGTTAAATGGCGATGTTCACAACAAGCTTTTGCCAACATGTGAAACTCACTTTCTCTGTCTTGGGGAACCCATAGAGTGACCTTCTTTAAGCCTTGCGCTTTCTTGCTGGCTTCGTACTTAGCGTTTCGACTTGTTTTCATGGCAATTCCGCCAATCGCTTACCTGCCGTTCTAAGCTTGCCCGTAGCACTCTTAAAGCTCTCAATATCTGTGATGACATAGTATTTAGAGTTCATGAAGCCCCGCTCAGTTGAAATACTCTTATCAAGCATGTTGGAGGCGTGGACTAAATCCTTTCCGGCTTGTTTTGTCTGACTGTCCTTGTATTGCTTCTTTGCCTTTTTGTTTTCAAAGTGCAATTCAAACGTAAAGTATTCACAGACAGGACATTGTTTTATTGCAGGAAATACCGTGAACACCTTTTGTGTATAGCTTTTGGTGTGGTCGCAATGGCTACAACGGTAGTCTCTAGTGATAGGTGCAAGTGTCATGATTACCTCTCTAAACGATGTGTTATGAAATCAATTCTTTGTGTTTAATGGCTTGCAAACGTGCCGCACGTTTATATTCAGCTTGCCCCTTTCGACTAAAGCGATAATCCTGACCACTGCGCGGCTTTGGCTTCCCAAAATTAGGGAAATACTTGGCTTTGATGCCTTCTATCGTTTCAATCCCTTTTTCAGTTGGCATACTCACCTCAATAATTTTTGAGACGGCTAAGTTGCCCCGTGCGCTTAAAATGTCTTAAGCGCAACTCTATTGCTCCAAAGTTACGAAGCTCTAGATTTCTATCGCTCAAGCAGCAACGCACTAAAGAGACTATGTGTACTTGGTGTACTTCTTTGACTTGGTATTTGCTGAACACTTCGTAATAACCAAGGAAGCGAGCCGCCCCTTCCATAGTTCGCTCTACGCTATATATTTCGCGAAATGCTTTTTGGGTATCTGACCTATTGCTCATACTTCCCCCTTAAAAAGCTCTAAAAAAGTTATCTTTTGCTCGTTCATCAGCATCAGCCTTGGCGTGCTCCCAAAGCGCAAGCATGTTGATGTAAACCTTCTTTTCTCCTCGCTTTTTCTTTTTAATTGGCAGCCTTCCCTCGTGAACCATATTGCGTACAGATTGAGGAGTAACTCCCCAACGGCGCGCAAATTCATCGACAGGCAAATAGGGCATATCTGGTTGCATCGGTGTATTCATGCTATCTTTCCTTTACATTCAAACGCACTCAAACGCTTTTGTTTCTTATATATACCAATACTGGCACACATATATTCCACTATCAAACCGATAAAGGTGCAAAATGAAGGGTGACATTAGTTTTTCTAATAGGTTGAACCAGATTAAAGGTGAGCTATCTGGTAGAAAATTTGCGGATAAATGTGGTGTATCACACACCGTAATGGGGCGTTACCTCAGTGGAGATACATCCCCGACCTTGGAAGCACTAATAAAAATTTCTCGTGCTAACAATGTGAATATTGATTGGCTAGCAGGGGTAGACAATGTCTCTTTTGAAAATGCTCGCTTTTTGAGCGCTTCTGATTTTGAAACTATTCCCCTTTACTCTGCCGAGGCGAGTGCTGGTTGTGGCAGCTTTCAGCATGACGACTCCATTATTGGCGAGCATTTGATTCTAGTTGAAGACTTAAAGCGCTTAGGAATCAAGAAAGAGGACGCATGCGCTATAAAGGCGAGAGGAGACTCAATGACACCGACCTTAATGGATGGTGATTTATTGGTTGTTGATACTCGTGAGCAAATTGGCGTGTACGATGGCGTCTATGCTATTTCCGTTGACAATCAACTGCTGGTTAAGCGCTTACGTTATGACATTGCGAGTCAGGGCTACCATATCATTAGTGATAACCCTGAACATGATAACTTCCTTCTAACCAAAGATGAGCTGAGCCGCTTGAGAGTTAATGGGCGTATTCGTCAGGTGGTGAAAAACCTATGAGCATCAAAAAACAAGGTGATAGATACCTTGTCGATGTTCGCCCGCAAGGTAGAGATGGGAAGCGGTATAGGCGAAAGTTTGAGACTAAATACGAAGCCAGCCAGTACGAAAAACATATACTTGCTACTGCTCACAACAAGGATTGGCTCGAAAAACCAGCAGACCGCAGAACGCTAAAAGAGTTGATTGATTTATGGTGGAAATATGAAGGGCAAAGTAAAAAAACTGCTACTACATACCACCGTATACTGAAGCAAATCGATGTCGAACTAGACAGCCCTAAAGCCTACCAAATAAACCACAAGATGCTTGCAGACTATCGAGTCCATCATCTGGACAATAACAAAGCCATGACTACGTTTAATCGAAAGATTATGTGTCTGAGTAATGTTTTTACTGTTTTGATGGAAGCTCAGGAATATAGCGGAACCCATCCAGTTAAAGGCTTTAAGTTAAGAAGACCAAGAGCAAGAGAAATGCAATTTCTGTCTCAAAATGAGATGGATATATTGCTTACTTCTTTGTCTGGCGACGCTCTAAAAGTTGCCAAGCTATGCTTAGCCACCGGAGCACGATGGGGAGAGGCTGAGGGATTGAAAGGCAGCCAACTTGTTAATGGTCGCGTCACCTTTGTGGATACAAAAAATGGAAAAAACAGAACAGTTCCAATAGATAAGAAGCTCGAACTGGAAATTCAAACAGGCAACAGCGGAAGGTTATTTTCTGATTGCTACAATGAGTTTTATGCAATCCAAAAACGCTGTGATTTTGGGTTACCCAGAGGTCAAGCATCCCATGTATTGAGGCATACATTCGCAAGTCATTTTATGATGAATGGAGGCAACATACTTGCCCTACAAAAGATACTCGGACACTCCACCATTCAGCAAACTATGACCTATGCGCACCTTGCCCCTGATTACTTGCAGGACGCTGTTAAATTCAACCCCTTAAGAAGCCCACAAAATGACCACAATTAGTATTAATAACCAAACATATGTAAATATAAACAGTATAAAGAAGCCTTTAAAATAAAGGAATTACCTTATTTTAATAGGATTTAAAAGCCTTCATTTGATGGCTTTTTATTTACGATTTTCGTATCAAATTAAATAACGAATATCGATTCGAGGAAGTAATAATGAGCAAATGGATTACCGCCCTATTGATCAGCCTTTTATCTTTACCAAGCATGGCAGGTCAGTTCAAAACCATGAAAGACATCGAAGTTCACTATGTTGCGTTTAACTCTACCTTTCTGACGTCAAAGATCGCTCGTAGCTACGACATCAAACGTAATGGCTATAATGCAGTAGTGAACATCAGCGTATTAGACAGCGCCTCACTAGGTAAACCAGCAGTTGACGCAAAAATCACTGGCCAAGCAAAGAACTTGATTGGCCAAACGCAGAAACTCACCTTCCGAGAAGTAAAAGAAGGTAATGCGATTTACTACTTAGCTGAACTTGGCATTACCAACGAAGAAACTTTTACCTTCGATATTGACGTTAAAGCTGGAAACAAAGGCTCAGGTAAGCTTAAATTCACCCAGAAATTTTATGTCGAAGAGTAATTGGGTTGTGATGATCTAAAAGCTTTTAGAACATCATAACCTTAGGGTTTGTTTACCTTTCGAGCTGATTTTTGCAGCGAATTGTTGGGTATTTATACAAGGCAGAGACTTTGCTATGTAGCTAGCCTACATGAGAAGTCGATAACGCAGTAGAAATGACCAACAAACGCTGCCCAAAGGGTTCGGCTAAAATCGTTTTATGCTTTGTTAAGGAGTATTTGCTTAGAGTGACTAGGCGACACACTCCTTGCCTCACCTAAAACGATTTTATCTCGAACAAAATTTAACCGCGAAAGGTCAACAGACCCTAGCACCAATTTAATCAGGGAGAACACTGCGTTCTCCCTTTATCGCTACAGAAAGAGACGACCATGAAAAAGATAGTGCTAGCAACAGGCAACCAAGGCAAAGTTCGTGAGATGGCAGATCTGCTGTCTGACTTCGGTTTTGAAGTATTAGCGCAAAGTGAATTCAACGTATCTGAAGTAGCAGAAACTGGCACTACTTTCATCGAAAACGCGATCATCAAAGCTCGCCATGCAGCACAAGAAACGGGTCTTCCTGCGATTGCGGACGACTCTGGCTTAGAAGTCGATTTCTTGAAAGGCGCGCCTGGCATTTACTCTGCACGTTATGCAGGTGAAAAAGCCTCTGACCAAGAGAACCTAGAAAAGCTACTTAAAGCAATGGAAGGCGTACCAGAAGCAGAGCGCACCGCTCGTTTCCACTGCGTATTGGTTTTGATGCGTCATGAGAACGATCCAACCCCTATCGTTTGTCACGGTAAGTGGGAAGGTCGCATTCTAACTGAAGCACACGGTGAAAATGGCTTTGGCTACGACCCAATCTTCTTAGTACCTGAAGACAACTGCGCGTCTGCCGAACTTGAGCCAGCACGTAAAAAACAACTGTCTCACCGCGGTAAAGCACTCAAATCGTTGTTTGCTCAACTGTCTGAGCAAGTGTCTCAGTAATCACGAGCGAATTAGACCATGTTAACGCCCCCAGCACTGAGCTTGTATGTACACATCCCATGGTGTGTACAAAAGTGCCCATATTGCGACTTTAACTCTCACGCGCTCAAAGCCGAGATCCCAGAAGAAGAGTACATCAATGCCCTTCTTGAAGACTTGGATACCGACATTGAGAAATACCACCTTAGCGAAGCGCCACGTCCACTGCATTCAATCTTCATTGGTGGTGGTACGCCGAGTTTGATTTCGGCAGAAGGCATCGAGCGTCTACTTAAAGGCATTGAAGCGCGTATTCCGTTCAAGCCTGAAATAGAAATCACCATGGAAGCCAACCCAGGCACTATCGAAGCAGAACGTTTTGCTGGCTACCGCAAGGCTGGTGTAACGCGCATCTCTATCGGCGTGCAAAGCTTTGAGCAACAGAAGCTTGAGCGTTTGGGGCGCATTCACGGTCAAGACGAAGCCGTCAATGCCGCTAAGCTGGCACACCAAATCGGTTTGAATAGCTTTAACCTCGATCTCATGCACGGCTTACCAGATCAAAGCATCGAACAAGCCTTAGCTGATTTGGACAAAGCGATTGAGTTAGCGCCACCGCACCTGTCTTGGTATCAGCTGACCATCGAACCAAACACCATGTTCTACTACAAGCCACCGACTTTGCCAGATGACGATGACTTGTGGGATATCTTCGAACAAGGACATGAGAAGCTTGCAGCGGCAGGTTACGTTCAGTACGAGATTTCTGGTTACAGCAAGCCTAGCTATCAGTGTCAGCACAACCTGAACTACTGGCGCTTTGGTGACTACCTTGGCATTGGCTGTGGCTCACACGGCAAGCTGAGCTTTGCTGATGGCCGCATCGTTCGTACCACTAAGGTCAAACACCCACGTGGCTATTTGATGGCATACCAAAACATGGTGAAGCCATACCTAGATAATGAACAGCTTGTGGCTGATGAAGATCGTCCGTTTGAGTTCTTTATGAACCGTTTCCGCTTAATGGAAGCGTGCCCGAAACAAGACTACATCGATACGACAGGCCTGCCGTTGAGCTCAATTCAAGAGACTATCGATTGGGCGCTTGAGATGAGTTATCTGAGTGAAACAGAGACTCACTGGCAAATTACCGAGAAAGGTAAGCTGTTCCTGAATGACTTGCTTGAAGCCTTTATGGTGGAAGAGGAATAAGAGCAGATTCGAGATTTGGGAACGGACTGTGTCCTAAAGAACGCTTCACTCCGAGAGATTCGCTGAAACGGCTATGGATATATTCGACCAAGCCAATACAGCCTTTGTCTCTGCTATAAATAACAAAGGGTTGGCGCACAAACGCCAACCCTTTCTTTTATTCGTTGTAACACTTCTTTCCCTAAAGCCTCTAAAACGAAGCGATTCCAAAGGACGCGATCCGTTCTCGCTTCTCGTCTCTTTTCCTTAGAAAATCGAACGACCAATACGCTCTGAAAGTAACTCAAGCGCTTTAGTACCTGCCAACGAGTTACCCGAAGCATCAAGCTCCGGAGACCATACCGCAATCGTCATCTCACCTGGGACAATAGCGATGATGCCACCACCGACACCAGATTTACCCGGCATACCAACGCGGTATGCAAATGCACCAGCACCATCGTACAAACCACACGTGGCCAATAGCGCATTCAACTGTTTTGTCTGCACCGCCGAGACCACTGATTTACCCGTTTGTACCGATGTGCCTTTATTCGCTAAGTAGCTAAAGGTCTTTGCCAAATCCACACAACTCATCTTTAAAGCGCAGGCATGGAAGTAGTTTTGCAATACCGGAATAACCTCGTTTTCAAAGTTACCAAATGAGCGCATCAGGTAAGCAATCGCAGCGTTGCGGTCGCCATGCATCATTTCTGAAGCCGCTACAACTTTGTCATACACGATATGAGTATCACCAGATAACTGACGAGCAAATTCCAATAGACGCTGACGCGGCGCTGAGAGACGACTTTGCAGCAAATCAGCAACTACAATAGCACCGGCGTTAATGAATGGATTACGTGGGATGCCCAGCTCCATCTCTAACTGGATCATCGAGTTAAACGCCTGACCAGAAGGCTCTTTACCTACACGAGACCAGATCTCTTCTTGCTTGTACAAGCACATAGCCAGAGTCAGGCTCAACGCTTTTGAGATCGACTGAATCGAAAACGACTCTTCTGCATCGCCCGCTTTAATCACTTCACCTTCATTGGTGTATACCGCAATACCCAGTTTGGTATTGGGTACTTTTGCCAATGCGGGAATGTAATCGGCGACTTTTCCTTGACCAATTAAAGGGCGAACTTCCGCTAGAATGTCTGTCAAAATTTGCGCTGTAGGTTTCATCTTCTACCTTCTTGTCACAAGAACCCAAATAGCTGAGTTCAGAGGTAAAAAAAGCCAACGCGGACGTTGGCTTTTCCATGGAATTTATTCGACTCAAGTCGATTATGGTTTTATTGCCACAATGATGTTGCGGTTGATGGACTGATCAACACGGTGAAGATAACCGATGTAAGGCTCTTCTGAAAGTACCTTCCACCCTTGCTCTTCAAATAATGCCGCCACGTCCTTCCATTTCAGAGTGAACTCATTGAAAGACAGCACGACCGAACCTTGCTTTTTCAGCACCACTTTCCATGCAGGCAGAGCTTCTTGTAGCAGCTCCAGAGGGCTACGGTTCAGTTTGCTGTCTTTTGCGTTTTTGCTACCGTGTTGCACACCGTAAGGCAAATCAGACACCATCACATCAACAGAGTTCTTCTTAACCACTTGATCGGCAATTCGCGTGTCTGCTGAATACAGCTTCATCGTCTGAAGATTACCTTTGTTGTACTCTTCTTTCTCTGACGCGGCTTCAACCACGAAACCATCGGCCACCTTCTTACCACCAGAAGTGCGCTTTTCTTTGCTCACTTTGTGCTTGAAGCGACCGTTCTTCATAAACTTAACGATGAAGGTTTGGATCTCTTGTACCCATTTCTGGTTGATCTCCACACCCACTACATTCAAGCCGTGGATCAAACCTTCAAACAGAGTTGTACCCTTACCACACATTGGATCCATCAGCGTTAATTGAGCACTATCCGTATTGGACGCACTCACGCCTAAGTTCACCATCAAACGCGTAAACTGTTCATTCGTTTTACCGGTGTAACGTAGGATCTGGCTCATGCTCTCAGGGAAAGTATTGAATGCAGGCGCCTGAATCGGACGTAATAAGCCATCTTCACGCACTTCAAATAGCGCATAGTAGATAGATGACGCAGCAATTTTACCGGATTGCTGATCGCTTAACGCGTCTTCACAAGAGAACACGAGCGCAGCAGGTAAGCCGACGTCTTTGTTACCAATTTCAGTCACTTCAACACCTTCAGAAGCCAAAATTGCTTTTAGCTCGGAACATGCAATGGTCATTGCGCTATCAAAGTAAATTCGGTTGTGACCCGGATTCGCTAATATCGCGTAGTGGTACATCTACTGGCTCCTTAGTTATGCAGTGCGCTTGAATTTAATATCCCATACACCGTGACCTAGACGGTGACCACGAGCCTCGAACTTAGTCAGTGGACGCTCTTCAGGGCGAGGGATGAAATCACCGCCTTCTGCAATGTTTTCGAAACCAGGTGCTTGGTTCATGATTTCAATCATGTGTTCAGCGTAGTTTTCCCAGTCAGTCGCCATATGGAAGATACCTTCGTTAGGGATAAGCTTCTGGCGAACCATTTCAGCGAACTCGAGTTGTACGATACGACGCTTGTGGTGACGCTTTTTGTGCCATGGGTCTGGGAAGAACAATTGCAGCGTTGCTAGGCTGCCATTTGGGATCATGTGTTCGAATACTTCTACCGCATCGTGACACATTACGCGTAGGTTCGTGATACCCGCTTCGCGTGCGTCAGCAAGACAAGCACCAACGCCTGGACTATGAACTTCGATACCGATGAAGTTTTTCTCTGGCGCGTTCTTTGCCATTTCAACCAATGAAGCGCCCATACCAAAACCGATCTCAAGCACTACTGGGTTATCGTTACCAAATACTTCTTTCCAATCAAGAAGTTCTGCTTTGTAATCGATACCCATTGTTGGCCAGCATTCGTTCATCGCACTTTCTTGGCCCTTGGTTAGACGACCTTCGCGACGCACGAAACTGCGGATTTTACGGATCATTTTTCCGTCTTCGTTGTATTCGTTAGTGGTTACTTCACTCATTGATTTTGCCTGCACATTGATTAATCAAAGCGGGGATTATCCAAAGAATTCACTTAGGTGCAAGTATTTGTTGAGCTATCGGACTATGGCAGCCCAAAAGCAAACAAACCAGACACAATATCCCCACAGTTTATCTGTTGTACTTACACCACAATCTGTGGTGCAATTTTGCTCCTAACCAATAATAGAATACAGAGCAAGTCGTGACACCTTTCGCAAACGCCATCTTAGAATGGTATGACGCATATGGAAGAAAAGAGCTTCCATGGCAACAAAACAAGACCGCGTATAGTGTCTGGTTGTCTGAAATCATGCTTCAGCAAACTCAGGTCACTACGGTTATTCCTTATTACCAGCGTTTTTTAAAACGCTTTCCGACCGTCGTCGATCTCGCGAATGCTGAGCAAGATGAAGTACTGCACCTTTGGACCGGCTTAGGTTATTACGCACGTGCTCGCAATCTTCATAAAGCGGCTAAAGAAGTCGCCCATAAATATAATGGCGAGTTTCCATTAGATATTGAGCAAATGAACGCACTGCCGGGTATTGGTCGTTCAACCGCAGCCGCAGTACTCTCCTCTGTCTATAAACAGCCACATGCGATATTGGACGGCAACGTAAAACGCACGCTTTCACGCTGCTTTGCTGTTGATGGATGGCCGGGACAAAAGAAAGTTGAAAATCAATTGTGGGAAATCGCAGAAACGCACACGCCACAAACAGACGTCGACAAGTACAATCAAGCCATGATGGATATGGGTGCCATGATGTGTACCCGCAGCAAGCCTAAGTGCACCTTGTGTCCGGTCAACGAACTTTGTATAGCAAAGAAACAAGGTAATGTGCTTGATTATCCGGGTAAGAAGCCGAAAAAAGACAAACCGGTTAAGCAAACACGTTTCGTTATGCTGCATCACAAAAATGGTGATAGTCACGAAGTGTGGCTAGAACAAAGACCGCAGACGGGTATTTGGGGCGGACTCTTTTGTTTCCCACAAACTGAGCATATTGATGTAGAGAGCGATATTGAATTACTACTGGAACAACGTGGTATTCAAACTGACGATATTAGACATCAAGAAACTCTGATTACCTTTCGTCATACATTCAGCCATTATCACCTCGATATCACGCCGATTTTGATTGACCTGTCAAAGCAACCCAATGTGGTGATGGAAGGTAACAAAGGTCTTTGGTATAACTTATCTAAACCTGAAGAAGTCGGTTTGGCTGCGCCAGTAAAACTGCTACTGGAAGCGCTACCCCACGAACTTCGTTAATTAATTGCAAGGAGTCATTATGAGCCGCACTGTTTTTTGTGCTCGACTAAAGAAAGAAGGCGAAGGTCTAGACTTTCAACTTTACCCAGGTGAACTAGGTAAACGCATTTTCGATAACATCTCGAAAGAAGCTTGGGCTCAATGGCAACAGAAACAAACGATGTTGATCAACGAGAAGAAGCTCAACATGATGGATCCAGAGCACCGTAAACAGCTTGAAACAGAAATGGTGAACTTCCTTTTCGAAGGCAAAGAGGTTCACATTGAGGGCTACACGCCACCAAGCGAATAAATCAAACTTGTTTTAAAACAATGACATCACAACCAAACTTGTGATGTCATTTTTGTATTCGAGCCGAAAAAGCTACCTAAATAATTATGAATAAAATTGCCTTTATCGTTACTGCCCTTTTAATGGCAGGTTGCAGCCGTGAGTTTGTCGAAAAAATTTATGACGTTGATTACGAGCCGACGAACCGCTTTGCGAACAACCTAGCTGAGCTGCCAGGACAATTCGAAAAAGACACCGATGCTTTAGATGCGTTGATCAGCAGCTTCTCAGGAAACATCAAAAAGCGCTGGGGCCAACGCGAGGTAAAGGTTGCAGGTAAAAGCAATTACGTAAAATACATCGATAACTACTTAAGTCGTGCCGAGGTCGATTTCCAAAAAGGTGTGATAACCATCGAAACGGTTTCTCCAACAGAGCCACAAAAGCACCTGAAAAACGCCATCATCACGACACTTTTAACCCCAGATGATCCAGCCAATGTCGATCTATTCTCTTCTAAAGAGATCAAATTAGAAGGCCAGCCCTTTCTTTACAATCAGGTCGTTGATCAAGACAAAAAGCCCATTCAATGGTCATGGCGCGCGAATCGCTTTGCCGATTACTTGATTGCTAACCAAGTAAAAACCAAAGACGTTGACTTTAAAAAAGCCTACTACGTTGAAATTCCAATGGTGGAAGACCATTTCTCACAACGCAGTTACCAATATGCAGATATCGTGCGTCGTGCGTCGAAAAAATACGACATCCCTGAAGATCTAATTTACGCCATCATCAAAACCGAAAGTAGCTTTAACCCATATGCAGTAAGCTGGGCCAACGCCTATGGTTTGATGCAAGTAGTTCCAAAAACAGCAGGCCGTGATGTTTTTAAATTGGTGAAGAACCGGTCAGGTCAGCCTAGTCCTGAATATTTGTTTAACCCAGAAAACAATATTGATACCGGAACGGCTTACTTTTACATTCTAAAAAATCGTTATTTGAAAGATGTCCAGCATCCAACATCTTTGGAGTACAGCATGATTTCCGCTTACAACGGCGGAACTGGTGGTGTTTTGAACACTTTCCATCGCACCGATCGCAAACGTGCAATGAAAGATTTAAATTCTTTACAGCCAAATCAAGTTTATTGGGCGTTAACAAAGAAACATCCGAACGCTGAAGCACGCCGATACCTAGAAAAAGTTACAAATTTCAAAAAGGAATTTAACGCAGGGTAAACTTTTTCTCGACAGTTGAATAAAAAGCGTTCGAACAACCACTTTTTTGAAATTATTTAAAAAAAGTGGTTGACGCAAAGCGGGAAAATCCGTTTAATAGCGCTCCGTTGCCCGGATAGCTCAGTCGGTAGAGCAGAGGATTGAAAATCCTCGTGTCGGTGGTTCGATTCCGCCTCCGGGCACCACAATTTCTAAATTGTTGGTGCCTAGCACGAACAGTTAGTAAAAGAATACGGTACGCCGACTTAGCTCAGTAGGTAGAGCAACTGACTTGTAATCAGTAGGTCACCAGTTCGATTCCGGTAGTCGGCACCATTCTTTTGCCTCGATAGCTCAGTCGGTAGAGCAGAGGATTGAAAATCCTCGTGTCGGTGGTTCGATTCCGCCTCGAGGCACCATATTTGGTGCGCTTGCTTAAAGTAAGACACAAACAGAATAGTTCCTCCTTAGCTCAGTTGGTAGAGCGACGGACTGTTAATCCGCAGGTCACTGGTTCAAGTCCAGTAGGAGGAGCCAACTTCTAGAATTTCATGTAAATGAGATTCTAAAAATGAAGAGTCTAACTCTTCTAAAAAGAATAAAGTGTGCCGACTTAGCTCAGTAGGTAGAGCAACTGACTTGTAATCAGTAGGTCACCAGTTCGACTCCGGTAGTCGGCACCATTCTTTTGCCTCGATAGCTCAGTCGGTAGAGCAGAGGATTGAAAATCCTCGTGTCGGTGGTTCGATTCCGCCTCGAGGCACCATATTTGGTGCACTTGCTTACAGTAAGACACAAACAGAATAGTTCCTCCTTAGCTCAGTTGGTAGAGCGACGGACTGTTAATCCGCAGGTCGCTGGTTCGAGCCCAGCAGGAGGAGCCAATTTAGAAAGCCAAGTCTTCGGACTTGGCTTTTTTCTTATCTGCAATATCCAAAACTCTCCCCCTATTTTCTAGTTCCGTCGAAACTTCTCCCTCAACGCCTTCAAGAAACAACCCTATTAACGTCTAGTTCATTTGACATAAAACACTTATTTCACGCTAAAAATTTAATCCAAATCATAGTTTCATCACTCGCAGATAGGCGCGTGTATACAAGTTCAATAATATGAATTTATTATTACGCCCCTTTATAAGCTATGCATTGCATAGTACGAACACGCTTTGTGAGCTAACTATGAAATTAAAAACTCAAGCCTATTTATTATCGGCCATCATACTAATTGCCCTGCTTGCATTAACTGCAACGGGTCTTTGGACACTTCGCGTCGCAAGTAACCTTGATAACAAAGCTCGAGTGACTGAGCTATTCAAGAGTGCTTATAGCATTCTAACTGAAGTAGAGAAAATGGCGGTAGAAGGCAAAATGCCTGAAGATGAGGCTAAAGCACTCGCGACTCGCCTACTTCGCAACAATATCTACAAAGACAACGAATACGTTTATGTTGCTGATGAGAACATGTTATTTGTGGCAGCCCCTTTAGACCCTCAATTGCATGGCACTAGCTTCCATGACTTTCGAGACGGTGATGGCAATAGTGTCGGTCAGCTGATCTTGGACGTGCTAGGTCGTAAGACAGGCCAAATCGTTGAATACACCTGGACACAAAAATTGCCTGACGGCACCATCGAAGAAAAACACTCGATTGCAGAAAAAACACCACATTGGAACTGGGTTGTCGGTACCGGAATTGGATTCAATGAAGTAAATGCACGTTTCTGGTCTACTGCACAATGGCAGCTAACCCTATGTCTTGTTATCGCTGGCGCAATCCTAGGTGGCTTGATCATCTCTATTCGCAAGATGCTTAACCTTCTTGGTGGTGAGCCGAATGACGTTCGTGAGGCGGTTCAGGCCGTCGCTCAGGGTAATATCCAAACCAGCTTTGAATACACAGCCCCTAAAGACAGTATCTATGGTGCGGTGCAAGAGATGAGTCAATCGTTAGCTAAGATGGTCACCAATCTAGACGCGTCAATGCACGCATTACGTTCAGAGCTATCAGCGGTAGAATCGCGCTCTAACTCTATTGCTGATTTGACCATGTCTCAGCAGCAATCGACGGCGATGATCGCAACAGCGATGACAGAAATGGCTTCTTCAGCCAACCATGTTGCAAGTTCGGCAAGTGACACGGCACATAACACCGATGAAGCAGACAAACAAAGCCAACACACGCAATCATTGATCCACAGTACGGTAGATAATATTCAAGGCTTGGCGACCCAGCTCAATACAGCCAGTAAAGCCGTTGCGGATCTTGACCAAGATGTTAACAGTATTGTGAAAGTTCTCGACGTAATCGGCGACATTGCCGAACAAACTAACCTACTGGCGTTGAATGCCGCCATTGAAGCAGCGCGTGCAGGTGAACAAGGTCGTGGTTTTGCCGTCGTAGCAGACGAGGTTCGCAACCTAGCAGGACGCACACAAGACAGCACAAAAGAGATTCAACAGATGATTTCTAACCTTCAGGAAGGTTCGCGTAACGCTATCCATACGATGGAAATTTGTGCCGAAACTAGCGAAAGCACAGTAACCGAGTCTATGAACGCCTCAGAAGCGCTACAACAGATAGTAACTGCATTAGAGTCCATCACGGCCATGAGCCAGCAAATCGCAACAGCAGCCGCTGAGCAGACTCAGGTAAGTGATGATATTGCGCATCGCATTAACCTTATCGAAGAAAGCGGTAGCCAGCTCAACACGGTAGTCACAGAAAGCCAATCAAGCACACAGACATTGGCGTCTTTAGCGAATGAGCTTGAAGGTTGGGTGAACAAGTTCTCAGTAAAGCACTAGTTTAAAGTCAATTGTTCAATAAAAAGCACGTTTTCGGACGTGCTTTTTTGTTTTTATGGTATTTATTTAGCAAGCGAACTCATGCTCCTATCATAATCAAGGCTTAAAATATGGTGCATTCCTGTTAAAAACGCATAAAAACAGCCCACTCCGAGCACAAATTCATCAAACGATATTTTATTTTAATTTTATTGTTGACGTGAAAGCGGAAAAGCCTTTTAATACACCTCGTCGCCCGGATAGCTCAGTCGGTAGAGCAGAGGATTGAAAATCCTCGTGTCGGTGGTTCGATTCCGCCTCCGGGCACCACAATTTAAAATTGTTGGTGTCTTACACGAACAATAAAAAGAATAACGGTACGCCGACTTAGCTCAGTAGGTAGAGCAACTGACTTGTAATCAGTAGGTCACCAGTTCGATTCCGGTAGTCGGCACCATTTATTCTTAAACAAGATAATTCCTCCTTAGCTCAGTTGGTAGAGCGACGGACTGTTAATCCGCAGGTCACTGGTTCAAGTCCAGTAGGAGGAGCCATCTTTCAGTTAGTAAGTCGATTACTTATTAACGAAAATGTGCCGACTTAGCTCAGTAGGTAGAGCAACTGACTTGTAATCAGTAGGTCACCAGTTCGATTCCGGTAGTCGGCACCACTTAATAAAATCTGTTCCTCCTTAGCTCAGTTGGTAGAGCGACGGACTGTTAATCCGCAGGTCACTGGTTCAAGTCCAGTAGGAGGAGCCATATTATAAAAAGCCGCATCACTTGATGCGGCTTTTTTGCATCTGAAGAAAACTCACAGCCCCCTCTTCATCTACCTTTATCTCAATAAACAAAAAGCCAGGTGATATACCCAGCTTCCGTCTTTGTCTCGTGAGAAGGTTAGCTCAAACCTCCAAGGCAGATATACTTCGTCTCTAGGTACTCATCGATACCTTGTTTAGCACCCTCACGACCAATGCCAGATTCTTTGATACCACCAAACGGCGCAACTTCCGTAGAGATAATCCCTTCGTTTATCCCTACCATGCCGTATTCCAAACCTTCACTAAATCGGATAATGCGTTTCAAGCTATCGGTATAGAAGTAGCAAGCTAAACCATACTCGGTGTCATTCGCCATCGAGAGCACTTGTTCATCGTCATCAAAACTAATGACTGGCAAAACCGGACCAAACAACTCTTGTCGCACGATCGCCATACCTTGTTCGACATCATCTAAGATAACAGGCTCCATAAAGCGCCCAGTGAGTTTTTGAGGCTGGTTAAGTATTGTTGCTCCTTCTTGTACTGCCTGATCGACTACCGCCTCTAGACGATGCTTAGAAGCCATAGTGATAACAGGGCCAAGAGTTGTATTTTCCTCAAGACCATTACCGACCGCCAGGCTTGCCACTTTATCAAGAAGCTTAGTTAAGAACGCCTCTTTCACACTCTGATGTACATACAAGCGGTTGGTACACACACAGGTTTGTCCAGCATTACGAAACTTGGAAGCAATTAAGCCATTCGCTGCAGCTTCTAAATCTGCATCCTCAAAAACAATAAAAGGTGCGTTACCACCCAATTCCATAGAAGTGGCTTTAACCGTATCACTTGCTTGTTTCATTAAGATCTTACCGACACGTGTCGAACCAGTGAAAGAGATCTTCTTAATACGAGGATCGGTACTTAATACCAAACCGAACTCAGCCGCCTGTTCAGAAACAACGGTAGACAATAGAGCTTTGGGGATACCAGCCCGATGAGCAAGCTCCACCACAGCCAGAGCAGTCAAAGGCGTTAATTCAGAAGGTTTAATGATCATCCCACATCCCGCAGCCAGAGCAGGAGCCGCTTTTCGAGTGATCATTGCAATAGGGAAGTTCCATGGTGTAATCGCTGTACACACGCCGACAGGTTGTTTGATGGTAGAGAGGCGTCTATCTACCGCTGGGGCTGGAATAACCTCACCATAAGTGCGTTTAGCCTCTTCTGCGAACCATTCAACAAAAGATGCGCCGTATGCGACTTCTCCACGACTTTCAGTAAGGGGTTTACCTTGTTCTAAGGTAATGATGTTCGCGATGTCTTCCGTATGCTCTACAAGCAATTGGAACCACTTTTTTAGGGAAGCGGAACGTGCTTTAGCGCTGAGTTTTGCCCACTCAACTTGAGCCGATTTGCACGCTTCTATTTGCACATCTAACTCATCCAAAGAGCTAGGCTTTAAGCGAATCAGTTCTTGCTCAGTCGCAGGGTTAATAACGGCAATCCCATCTTGAGAAGACAGGCTTTCGAATAAGACTCTTAGCGTTTCACTTTCTATCTGCTGCATCATTAGGTTGTACTCCCATAAGAACCTTTACTAGGTTAATCCTTCTGACAAATAAGAGTAAAGCAAACAAAGTTTTCTTCAGCGTAAATATGAGAAGTGATGACCCAGTAGGGTTAGCCGGTGATACCGATAAGAGAACACCAACAAAGATAGCTATTATTGAAGAAGGTAACCATTTGATGGGTCATAAGATTGGTGTTATTGAATGCCCCATTCCTTGATAGATAAAGCATTAGAGGGCATCTCTAACTTAACCAAATGACAGAGTAGATTTTCAATAAGGGTGGATAGACTAGGGGCGTATATCTGAATAAATAGTCGGGCTTGTAGGCTACAGCCAAAACCTTGCGAGCCTTACTTTCCTATAAACGAAAATCATATTCCCTAAAAGGGTGAAAGCTAGCACGAAGGCTGAATTTCTAGATAAGTGTTGAAGCGGCTGAGCTTGCGCTCAATTGGACTCGCACACGAGCGGGACTCGTTGGTCGCAGACCAAAATAATATCGTAAATACAAAAAGACCCCAGCATTTCTGCTGAGGTCTGGAATAAGTGGCTAGTCGGCGGGGACGCCTAGTTCGGGGTTGCGGGCAACCGGGACTCATTCCCTGAAAGGGAACATTTTTGAGCTTTAAAACGACAAAACCCAGTCCGAAGACTGGGTTTTTAAATAAGTGGCGGAGTGGCTGGGCTTGCACACAAGCGGGACTCGTTGGTCGCAGACCAAAATAATATCGTAAATACAAAAAGACCTCAGCATTTCTGCTGAGGTCTGGAATAAGTGGCGGAGCGGACGGGACTCGAACCCGCGACCCCCGGCGTGACAGGCCGGTATTCTAACCAACTGAACTACCGCTCCGCACTGGTTAGACTCTTGAGTCTAAATAAGAACCTGGCGATGTCCTACTCTCACATGGGGAAACCCCACACTACCATCGGCGCTACTTTGTTTCACTTCTGAGTTCGGAATGGAATCAGGTGGGTCCAAAGCGCTATGGTCGCCAAGCAAAATTCTTTACGTTTTGTTTTAAGCTTTGATTTAAAGCATAAAACAAACAGTAAATGGTGCTGATACCCAGAATCGAACTGGGGACCTCATCCTTACCAAGGATGCGCTCTACCGACTGAGCCATATCAGCACATTATCTGTGTCCGTGAGGACTAAAAAAGCCCGCTTTTTCAAACGGGCTCTCTTAACTTTTGTCTTCACCTTCTTAAAAAGGCAAAAACTAAATTTAAAGCCTGGCGATGTCCTACTCTCACATGGGGAAACCCCACACTACCATCGGCGCTAATTCGTTTCACTTCTGAGTTCGGAATGGAAGTCAGGTGGGTCCAAATCGCTATGGTCGCCAAGCAAATTCTTTAATTCGGAAAGCTGTTTTAAGTTCTATTTATACACATTCAATCGTTCTTGCATTGAGTCCATCAAAACCCCTTGGGTGTTGTATGGTTAAGCCTCACGGGCAATTAGTACAGGTTAGCTCAACGCCTCA
>NZ_LNRD01000016.1:0-99211 GCF_001557775.1 Vibrio sp. MOR3
TGAGGCGTTGAGCTAACCTGTACTAATTGCCCGTGAGGCTTAACCATACAACACCCAAGGGGTTTTGATGGACTCAATGCAAGAACATTGAATGTGTATAAATAGAATTTAAAAACAGCTTTCCAGATTAAAGAATTTGCTTGGCGACCATAGCGATTTGGACCCACCTGACTTCCATTCCGAACTCAGAAGTGAAACGAATTAGCGCCGATGGTAGTGTGGGGTTTCCCCATGTGAGAGTAGGACATCGCCAGGCTTTAAATTTAGACTTAAATGTCTAACCAGTGCGGAGCGGTAGTTCAGTTGGTTAGAATACCGGCCTGTCACGCCGGGGGTCGCGGGTTCGAGTCCCGTCCGCTCCGCCACTTATTCCAGACCTCAGCAGAAATGCTGAGGTCTTTTCACATTTACGATATTATTTTTTGGTCTACGACCAACGAGTTCCGCTTGTGTGCAAGCCCAGCCGCTCCGCCACTTATTTAGAAACCCAGTCTTCGGACTGGGTTTTGTCGTTTAAAAGCAAAGAGGTTTTCCCTTGTCAGGGAACGAGTCTCGGCCGCCTGCAACTCCGGGCTAGGCGCCCTCGCCGATTCGCCACTTATTCAGACAAAAATCCCCAGCAGAAATGCTGGGAATTTTTCGTATTTGCGATATTACTTTGGTCTACAACCAACGAGTCCAATTGAGTGCAAGCCCAGTCGTTCCGGCACTTATTGAAAGTCTCGCTAGAAATAACAATTCTGGCATCCACAAATTTCTTCGTTGCTTGGTGTGGGCTGCTAGTGCCATACCAATCTGTCAGATTACTGGCCAGGTTAATTCATTATCTTTTGCACATATTTGTCACTCCATCATCACTTTCCAAGAGTTAACTCCATGCATATCACACCTCGTCTGCAATATTGGTGTAGTTCGTAATGCTCTGGTTTGCTACATGATATTTTCATAGCCTTACTCTATCGGGCTCAATGTTGTGCCATATTCCGCCTGTAAACGAGCTGTTGTATTTTGTGCCCAAATCTTACTTAGTCTTGAAACTAAGCATCGACCGATTCAACCTTAGTGTAGCTAGGGATCTTGAGGATTGTTTTAATTTGAGTTTTTAGTATTGACTGGAGTTTGTTGATATTGGAAGGATATCAGAGCGTGGCGATGTTTGAGGGAAATCAGCCAGTCTATTCTATTAATAGCTGCTTGGTTCAGGCATAAAAAAGGCAGCCAATCGGCTGCCTAATTTTTCAATTATAAGAGAGTTTATTCTTGAGAGACTTTAGTTTCATGCTTAGCAACAGGAGCCTCGGCTTCCATTTCTTTCTCTGCTTGCTTCGCTTTCTCAATCATTGGCGTTATCGTTGATCCTTGAATAAGGATCGAGAAAACTACAACAGAGTAGGTCATCACCATGATGATCTCTTTCACATCAATCAGTTTTTCTGGGATGACTAAAATACCTGATGGAATTGATAGTGCCATTGCTAAAGCTAGACCTCCACGTAATCCACCCCAAGTTAGAATCTTCACGGACCATGGGTTGTACTTTCTGTAGCGTTTAAAGCCAATATAAGGAATAAAGACACTTAGGTAGCGGGCACCAAGTACTAGTGGCACAGATATCGCCATCATAATCCAGTCTTCTTTATGGAATTCGAATAGCAACATCGACATACCGATTAGAAGGAATAGTACACCATTCAAGAATTCGTCGACCAACTCCCAGAAATGGTCTAGGTGGTCTTCACTTTCTTTTGAGAAGCCGATAAAGCGTGTCCAGTTACCAATCATGATGCCAGAGACTACCATTGCAAGTGGTCCTGAAACATGGAGATATTCAGCTAGAGCATAACCTGCTGTAGGAACGCCAATCGTTAATAATAGTTCCATGGAGTGGTCATCGGTCGCACTAATCAAGTAGTGGAAAACTAACCCTAATACGAAGCCGTAAACAATACCGCCAATTGCTTCTTGGATGAATAGAAGGGTTACGCTACCAACCGTCGGGGCTTCTGTACCAAATGCGATCGTGAATAGAGTGACAAAGATAACGAGACCGAAACCATCGTTAAACAGAGACTCGCCTTCAATTTGTGTTGAAATGCGTCTTGGAGCGTCCAATTTCTTCACAATAGCGAGAACCGCAATCGGGTCGGTTGGAGAGATAAGTGCGCCAAACAGTAAGCAGTAAACAAGGTCAAACTGAATACCAATAACTTGGCAAAAACCGTAAAGAACAAAACCAATGAAGAATGTGGAGAAGAGCGTTGCACCTAAAGCGAGTACCGTAATTTCCCACTTTTGATCTTTAAGGTTGGGAAGTTTGATACCCAAACCACCGGCAAAAAGCAGGAAGCCGAGTATGCCTTTCAGAAGAAAATCTTCGAAATTTATGCTGGTGACGGTTTCTGTGGCAATCTCAGTAAGATGAAACCAATCGTTTTGACCTGCGATTAGAATGAGAAGTGAAAGGATCATCGAACCAGCGGTAATGGCGATGGTCGTTTGCATCTTTCCTATCTTGCTGTTTACAAAGGCGATAACCATTGCTGCCGCGGATAGAAAACATAAAGTATGATAGACCGACATAGAGCTCTCTATTTGTAACATTTTATGAATGGAATTCTCGGCCGATGTTGTCTAAATAGCAAACATTTTTTCGTGATTATTTTGTAACTCGAGACAATACAAAATAATTACAATTCCTATTTTAGACGTCTAGACTCCTGTTGCTTGTGTGATAGGATGGAGAAATAACAAAAGGAATGAGGCTGTACTGTGGGAAGTAATGTAAGACAACAGATTGAAGCTCAGTTAAAGCAACGTATTCTTCTGATCGATGGTGGTATGGGCACCATGATTCAGGGTTACAAACTTGAAGAGCAAGATTATCGAGGAGAGCGCTTTGCCGATTGGCATTGCGATCTAAAAGGCAACAACGATTTGTTGGTGCTTAGTCAGCCTCAATTGATAAAAGAGATACACACTGCTTATTTAGAAGCAGGTGCTGATATTTTAGAGACCAATACCTTCAACGCCACGACCATCGCGATGGCGGATTATGATATGGAAGGTCTCAGTGAAGAGATTAACTTCGCGGCTGCTAAGCTGGCCCGTGAAGCCGCTGATGAATGGACGGCAAAGACTCCTGACCGTCCGCGTTATGTTGCCGGTGTACTTGGCCCAACCAACCGTACTTGTTCTATCTCTCCTGACGTAAATGACCCAGGTTATCGTAATGTTTCGTTTGATGAGCTAGTTGAAGCTTATTCCGAGTCAACTCACGCCTTAATTAAAGGTGGTTCTGACCTTATTCTGATCGAGACGATCTTTGATACGTTGAATGCCAAAGCTTGTGCTTTTGCCGTTGATTCCGTCTTTGAAGAGCTAGGATTTAAACTTCCAGTTATGATTTCAGGCACGATTACGGACGCGTCTGGACGAACACTATCTGGGCAAACAACCGAAGCTTTCTATAATTCGTTACGCCATGTGAATCCTCTTTCGTTCGGTTTGAACTGTGCACTTGGGCCTGACGAATTGCGACCGTATGTAGAAGAGTTATCACGTATATCTGAATCCTTTCTCTCTACTCATCCAAATGCGGGTTTGCCGAACGCATTTGGTGAATATGACCTTTCACCTGAAGATATGGCTGAACATGTTAAAGAGTGGGCAGAGAGTGGTTTCTTAAACTTAATTGGTGGTTGTTGTGGTACGACACCAGAACACATCCGTCACATGGCAATGGCAGTTGAGGGGGTGAAGCCTCGAGAGTTACCTGATCTTACCGTTGCTTGCCGCTTATCAGGTCTTGAGCCACTAACGATTGAAAAAGAAACCTTGTTTATCAATGTGGGTGAGCGCACGAACGTAACTGGCTCTGCTCGTTTTAAACGCCTGATCAAAGAAGAGCTCTACGATGAAGCTCTTGAAGTAGCTCGTCAACAAGTAGAGAACGGGGCTCAGATTATCGATATCAACATGGATGAAGGTATGTTGGATGCTGAAGCCTGTATGGTTCGCTTCCTTAATCTATGTGCATCTGAGCCAGAGATATCAAAAGTACCAATCATGGTTGACTCTTCTAAGTGGGAGGTTATCGAAGCTGGCTTGAAGTGTATTCAAGGCAAAGGCATTGTTAACTCTATCTCTTTGAAAGAAGGGAAGGAGAAGTTTGTTGAACAAGCGAAGTTGATCCGTCGTTATGGTGCGGCCGTTATTGTGATGGCATTTGATGAACTTGGTCAGGCGGAAACACGAGAGCGTAAACTTGAAATTTGTACCAATGCGTATCGAATCCTTGTTGATGAAGTTGGCTTCCCGCCAGAAGACATTATCTTTGATCCAAACATTTTTGCTGTCGCGACGGGTATTGAAGAACACAACAATTACGCAGTGGACTTCATCGAAGCGGTGGCTGATATCAAACGCGACTTACCTCATGCGATGATCTCTGGTGGTGTCTCTAACGTTTCCTTCTCATTCCGCGGTAATAACTATGTTCGTGAAGCGATTCATGCGGTATTCCTGTACCACTGTTTTAAAAATGGCATGGACATGGGTATCGTTAACGCGGGTCAGCTAGAAATCTACAATAACGTTCCTGACAAGTTGCGTGAAGCGGTAGAAGATGTGGTTCTCAACCGTCGTGATGATTCAACTGAGCGACTACTTGATATCGCCGCCGAATACGCAGGAAAGGGTGTTGGCAAAGAAGAAGATGCTTCTGCTCTAGAGTGGCGTACTTGGCCAGTAGAAAAACGTTTAGAGCATGCGCTGGTAAAAGGCATTACTGAGTTTATTGTCGAAGATACAGAAGAGGCCCGTTTAAATGCCTCTAAGCCATTAGAAGTGATTGAAGGCCCTCTCATGGATGGCATGAACGTGGTGGGTGACTTGTTTGGGGAAGGTAAGATGTTCCTTCCGCAAGTTGTTAAGTCTGCTCGTGTAATGAAACAAGCGGTTGCCCACCTTGAGCCTTTCATTAACAAAGAAAAGCAAGCGGGCTCATCGAATGGCAAAATCTTGCTCGCGACGGTGAAAGGTGACGTTCACGATATTGGCAAGAATATCGTTGGTGTAGTTTTGCAGTGTAACAACTACGAAATCATTGACCTTGGTGTCATGGTGCCGTGCGAAAAGATCCTCAAAGTAGCGAAAGAAGAGAATGTCGACATTATTGGTTTATCAGGCCTTATCACCCCTTCTCTTGATGAAATGGTTCATGTAGCAAAAGAGATGGAGCGTCTTGATTTTGATTTGCCACTCTTGATTGGCGGTGCAACGACGTCAAAAGCGCATACTGCGGTTAAGATTGAACAAAACTACAAGAACCCAGTGGTGTATGTGAATAATGCTTCGCGAGCGGTTGGAGTATGTACATCATTGTTGTCTGATGAACTTCGTCCTGCGTTTGTGGAGAAGCTGGATGAGGATTACGTTCGTGTTCGTGATCAACACAACCGCAAAAAACCAAGAACCAAGCCGGTCACTCTAGAAGAAGCTCGTGCCAATAAGGTTGCTATTGATTGGGACGTTTACACACCGCCAGCACCCGTTAAGCCTGGCATCCATGTTTTTGACGACTTCGATATTGCGACATTGCGTCAGTACATCGATTGGACGCCTTTCTTTATGACGTGGTCTCTCGTTGGTAAGTACCCGACCATTTTTAAACACTCAGAGGTTGGCGAAGAGGCGAAGCGTTTGTTTAAAGATGCAAATGATTTGCTGGATCGAGTTGAACGTGAAGGATTACTTAAGGCTCGTGGTATGTGTGGTTTGTTCCCCGCGGCGAGTGTTGGTGATGATATCGAAGTCTACACAGATGAATCACGTACCGAAGTAGCGAAAGTTTTGCTCAATTTACGTCAGCAGACCGAGAAACCAAAAGGGTTCAACTATTGCCTTTCTGATTATGTTGCTCCGAAAGAGTCGGGTAAAAAAGATTGGATTGGCGCATTTGCAGTGACTGGTGGAATTGGTGAGCGTGAACTCGCAGATGAATACAAAGCACAAGGCGATGATTACAACGCTATTATGATTCAAGCGGTTGCGGATCGTCTGGCAGAAGCATTTGCTGAGTGTCTGCATGAACGAGTACGTAAAGAAATTTGGGGCTACGCGGCAGAAGAAGCACTCTCTAATGAAGACCTGATTCGTGAAAAGTACCAAGGTATTCGACCTGCTCCGGGTTATCCAGCATGCCCTGAACATACCGAGAAAGGACCTCTTTGGGAATTGATGAATGTTGAAGAGAATATTGGTATGTCTTTGACCTCGAGCTATGCGATGTATCCAGGAGCCTCTGTTTCTGGCTGGTACTTCTCCCATCCAGACTCACGTTATTTTGCGATCGCTCAGATCCAAGAGGATCAGATGCTAAGTTACGCTGATCGCAAGGGCTGGGATAGGATCGAGGCTGAAAAGTGGCTCGGTCCAAACATTAACGGTTAAATCGATCCACACGCAAAAGAAAAGGGCTGCTACGTGCAGCCCTTTGTTTTATTCGTCCAGAGTATTTAGTAGCGATTATTGCTCGAATAGCTCTGTGTGCAGTTTCTGAATAGCTTGTCGTGATACAGACTCATGAACAAGGAAACATAAGTTATGTGGGCTTGCACCGTAACAAATCATACGTAAGTTGAAGTCCTCTAGTGTTCCGAAGACTTGCTTAGCGTAGCCTTTGCTCTCGCTCATGTTGTTACCAATCAGAGCGACTAAACAGAGGTCGTGCTCAACTTCTACTGTACACAATTCTTCGAGCTCTTCGCGTACTGCCTGTGGTAGCTGCGGAGCACCACCTGATGTGTCTGTTTGATCGAGAGTGAGTGACACACTGATTTCAGATGTGGTGATCAAGTCTACTGAGATCTTGTGTTTAGCCAGGATCTCGAACACTTTCGCTAAGAATCCGTAAGCATGGAACATGTTCACGCTGCGCAGAGTGACCATAGTTTGATTGCAACGAAGAGCAAGGGCTCGGAATAGCGGTGAGCTCTCTACTTGGTGTCGAATCCACGTACCACCTTTTTCTGGCTCTTTAGAAGAGCCAACGAAGACCGGAATATCGTGACGGAGTGCTGGTACCAGAGTAGAAGGGTGAAGGATCTTCGCACCGAAGTTTGCCATCTCTGATGCTTCGCTAAAGCTGATCTCAGGAATTGGTGACGCTTTGTGGGCTATTCGTGGGTCGGTAGTGTAAATGCCCGGAACGTCAGTCCAGATCTCTAAGCCCGCGGCTTTAACACCTTCAGCAATCAAAGCTGCGCTGTAGTCACTACCACCGCGACCCAATGTCGTGGTGTTGCCTTCTTCATCTGAGCCAATAAAGCCCTGTGTAATGACGACATGTTTTTGGCAAAGAGGAACCAGCTGTTCTTGCGCTAGCATTGAAATACTTGCTAGTTGTGGTTCTGCGCGGCCAAAGTTGCCATCTGTTTTTAAAATATCTCGAATATCAAAACGAGCGGCGTTGATGCCTCTTTCACGCATTAACTGAGCAAGAATATGAGTCGACATCAGCTCGCCACATGCCACTAAATGGTCAGTCAGTTTGGTGCTTGCTTGAATAGAGGCCGCTTCTGCAAGGCTTGTGACTGTATCTAGAATCTCGTAAACCTCGGCAGCCGCTTTAGTAGCATCTTCTAATCGAGATAAAATTGATTCATGGATATCGGCTAATTTTTGCAGCACTTTAGCGCGATGTTCTTGGTCCTGAACACCGTTTGCTAGTTCGACCAAAAGGTTGGTCACGCCAGAACAAGCACTACTCACGACAAGGCGGGTATTTGGATTGTTTTCTATAATGGTGGCACAACGGCTCATTGCCTCAAAGTTGGCAACACTGGTTCCACCGAATTTCGCTACGTTAAATGCGCTCACTGCGTTCTCCCACGACTTCCTAAAAAATAACAACATCAATTGGTTGCCAATACATCCAATGTTTTGGTGAGGAAAGGAACAGAGCAAATAGAGAGGTATTTAGAATGTAATTTGAAAATTTACCCTCAGAAGCCCTTCATCAGACTGCGCTGATGACAGTTGATGGGACTCAACCCAAGTCAACCGATAAGCCAAATCCTGCAACTTTGACTTACCTCGGCACTACTCCCCCTGAGTGATTGGTATTGGAATTGCGGCTCCACAAATCACCTGCCTGGGCAGTGCTCCTCTTCTGCATAAAGCTCAAACATTGAACGGTTTTGTTGTCACAATGTCAACCAATATCTCCAACCAGAATGAAAGTTTTTATTAACGAATTTGTGACAGTGGTTTGACCTCTATACTTAGGGCTAATTGCCGATAGAGAAAAAATCTATTAGGGTGAAAAGTTCGATACCTGAGCCAACCTTTTAAATAGAATTTTTATAACGCTCAGGATGAATGACTGCAATCAAGGAGCTGACATGCCGATCCAAAGCTTTATTCCCCCACATCGTATTCTGATGGGACCTGGTCCATCTGATATTTCACCTCAAGTTTTGCAAGCTTTGAGCCGCCCAACGGTTGGCCATCTAGACCCGCTTTTTATTGCGATGATGGATGAGCTAAAACAACTGCTCAAATACGCCTTCCAAACTGAGAACGAATTCACCATCGCCGTTTCTGCTCCGGGCAGTGCGGGCATGGAAACGTGTTTCGTCAACCTGATTGAAAAGGGTGACAAAGTTATCGTCTGTCGCAATGGTGTTTTCGGTGAGCGCATGCGTGAAAACGTAGTCCGTGCTGGTGGTGAAGCAGTTGTTGTGGATGATGAGTGGGGCACGCCAGTATCGGTTAATAAAGTTGCAGAAGCGTTAAAGCGGAACCCTGATGCGAAGATCCTTGCTTTTGTTCATGCAGAAACATCGACAGGGGCAGTAAGTGATGCTCAAACGTTGAGTAAGCTAGCCAAACAATACGGTTTATTATCGATTGTGGATGCGGTGACATCACTCGGTGGTGTGCCTCTTAAGGTTGATGAGTGGCAGTTGGATGCTGTGTACTCAGGAAGTCAGAAGTGCTTGTCGTGTGTACCGGGGTTATCACCTGTGACGCTTTCTCCTGCTGCCATAGAGAAGATTCAAGCCAGAAAGACACCGGTTCAAAGCTGGTTCTTGGATCAAAGCTTAGTATTAGGTTACTGGAGTGGAGAGGGCAAACGCAGCTATCACCATACAGCACCAGTGAACAGCTTATATGCACTTCATGAGGCACTACTTATCCTGAAGAACGAAGGCTTAGAAAATGCGTGGGCACGCCATCAATTGATGCATGAGAAGCTAAAAGCAGGATTACAGAAGTTGGGTTTTGAATTTGTGGTAGAAGAAGAGTACCGCTTACCACAACTTAACGCGATTTATGTTCCAGAGGGCATTGATGAAGCTAAAGTGCGTCATCATCTCCTTGAAACCTACAACCTTGAGATTGGTGCGGGCTTGGGAGCGCTTGCCGGCAAAGCATGGCGAATTGGTTTGATGGGCTATGGTGCTCGACCTGAAAATGTTGCTTTGTGTTTGCGTGCTTTAGAAGAATCGCTGACTGAGTAAAATGATTCGACAACGAGATAAAGAAAAGCGAAGGTCATCCCTTCGCTTTTTTATGTTTATTGATCAGCACCAGAAGTTGGCGTTGGTGAAGCTGATACGGCTTGAGAAGGCGGTTGATAATTGACGCCACTGAAATCAACCTTAGGAAACAAGAATTGTGCCTCTGCACGGATTTGTTCTGCCTTGCTCGTATCATCCAGTCCTTGGTATGCAAGGATTAGGTTGTTGTAGAACGCTGGACGGGGCTTATCTTTAATTATCTCCAAAGACCAATCAATGTAAGGCTGAATCAAGGTTGGATCTTGCTTGTACAATCCAATATTCAAGAAAGTACTGTATACATCCCAGTCGAAACGATCTTTCCAAACTACAGGGTTTGTCACCTGATTCAGGATGTCCGGATTGGTTGGGCGCGTGGTCTCAAACTTAGTTAATACGTAGTTGGTATGCAGAGCACTCACCATATAAAAGCTGAATACGACTGGAATTACTAAGCTGCAAACACGAAGTAAACTCTTAGTCACTCGGCTAAAAGGTGCCTGACGGTAGCGAGAGACTCGCTGGTCAACCCAGTACAGTAGGATTATGAAGATGATCCAATGCACCAGCGAGTGGTAAAACGGATACTCTAGCTGTGAATGGAGGATGATAGGGATGAAGAGGGCGAGTAAGGCTAGACGTGTCCCTCGTTTGGCCTGATAGATTCGGTGTAGCACTAACGCCATCGCGAGGAAAATCCCCAAGATTGGTAACAACCCGCCTTCTACAGACCAATATAAGAGTTCGTTATGTGGGTGATCCATCGATGGTAAACCCGCAGGGTAACTCTCATTTAGAGCGTGTTGGCGAGCTGTATAGAGCATGTATTCCGATTCAAATTTACCATAACCGTAACCAGTAAATGGTTTTTCAATCACCATATCGAGCGTTTGTGGGAAGGTGTAAGCTCTCGGAGATTCCATGTTCACTTTTTCACTGGCTAATCCGCTACCATCAGGAAAAGCGATCTGCATGATCACAATAGATAAAGCCAAACCTGTTGCCATTGCAACTACCCAACGTACGAACCTAGCTTTAGTTGCGAAGCGGTACATGTACGGAATGACTAATAGGATCGCGATGATAGAAGCAAGCCACCCTGTTCGAGATGCCAATGCGACAATCAGCGGCAGGGTAAGTACTGGCACAGCATAAAGCAGATAGATATCGCTAAGCTTACGCGAGTATTTATAAGGTTGACGGACAAGCAGATAACTTGCGATCACTAAGCCTGTCGCAAGAAAACTCGCCATGACATTGGGCTGTTGGAATATACCATAAGGACGATTAGCAACAGTGTCGTACCCAAATACGTTACCTGGCTTGAGGTAAAGGTATTGAGTGAGGCCAAATAGAGCCTCTATCACAGCCGCAAGAACGATAAACCACAGTAAACGTTGGCGATGTTTGTTACTGAAATGGAATTGCTGCAACACAATAAAAAACAGCATGCCGCACCACAGGCCAATTAATTTATTCGCTGCCAGTGCGCTATCCGCATTTGGATAAAAGATAGGCAATGTCATGATGATGCAGCTAATCAACAGACCAATCGTTAATTTGGAATAGCGTAATACACGGTTGGTCGCAAGTTGGTAGCAGCCGATCCCGAGCGTAAAGCTGAACGCCACCCACGTGGTTGCGTTAAAAGACAATGCGAGCCCTGAACCGCCCGGATTTGGCATAAAAAAGTGCATCGCCAGCAAAAAGAGTGCTGCTAGCGTGATGAGGAACTTGCGATTAAGAGGAACTTGCACTTTACCTGGAGAAAGCTTGGTTCCACTGACGTGTATAGTAGCCATAGTTATTGTGTTGTTTTGAATGAAAAAAGACCAGCAATGGCTGGTCTTTGTACTTTACCTGTTTTTTCTACTTCAACATAGGCTTAAGGAAGCGAGCTGTGTGTGAACCTTCGATCTGAGACACATCTTCTGGTGTTCCTTGTGCAATTATCTCACCACCACCTTGGCCGCCTTCTGGTCCTAAGTCGATAATCCAGTCTGCTGTCTTAATGACATCAAGGTTATGTTCAATAACTACGACTGTATTTCCGTGGTCACGCAGGCGGTGTAAAACGGTCAGCAATTGTTGAATGTCGTGGAAGTGCAGGCCCGTTGTTGGCTCATCCAGAATGTACAAGGTCTTACCCGTGTCACGCTTAGAGAGTTCTCGTGCTAGTTTCACACGTTGTGCTTCACCACCAGAGAGCGTGGTTGCTGCCTGACCTAAGCGAATGTAAGACAAACCTACATCCATTAGCGTTTGCAGTTTACGAGCAATGGCTGGGACAGGGTCGAAGAAGGTACGTGCATCTTCTACAGTCATTTCCAGTACTTCATCAATGGTCTTGCCTTTGTAACGCACTTCAAGTGTTTCACGGTTGTAGCGCTTACCCTTACATACGTCACAAGGAACGTAGACGTCGGGTAGGAAGTGCATTTCTACTTTGATTACACCATCACCCTGACATGCTTCACAGCGACCGCCACGCACGTTAAAGCTAAAACGGCCCGGCTTGTAGCCACGAGAGCGCGATTCTTGTGTGCCTGCAAACAACTCACGAATCGGGGTAAAGATACCCGTGTAAGTCGCTGGGTTTGAACGTGGCGTTCGACCTATTGGACTCTGGTCGATGTCGATAACTTTATCGAAATGCTCCAAACCTTTGACCGATTTATAAGGTGAAGGGTGCGCCGTTGTTGCACCGTTCAATTGAGTATGAGCAATCTTAAAGAAGGTATCGTTGATCAGAGTCGACTTACCTGAGCCTGATACGCCCGTAATACAGCTAAACAAACCAACTGGAATCGAAAGGTCGACATTCTTAAGGTTATTACCAGTAGCGCCCAGTAACTCAACCGTTTTCTTTGGATCTCGTGGTGTGCGCTTTGTTGGGATCGCAATCTCTTTTGCGCCACTTAAGTACTGACCCGTTAGTGAGTTCGGGTTAGCGATGATGTCTTCCATCGTACCTTCCGCGACCACGTTACCGCCGTGCACTCCTGCGCCGGGACCAATATCGATTACGTGGTCAGCACAACGAATAGCATCTTCATCGTGTTCAACAACTAATACCGTATTGCCTAAATCTCGTAGATGGGTCAAGGTCTTCAATAGGCGTTCATTATCGCGCTGGTGGAGGCCTATTGATGGCTCATCCAGAACGTACATTACCCCCACTAAACCAGCACCAATTTGGCTCGCTAGACGAATACGTTGCGCCTCACCACCTGAGAGGGTTTCTGCACTGCGTGACAAGTTTAGATAGTTCAAACCAACGTTAACCAAGAACTGCAGACGGTCATTGATTTCTTTCATCACTTTTTCAGCGATTTGAGCGCGTTGACCTTCTAGCTTCAGTGTATCGAAGAAATCCAATGCATCCGCAATGCTGAGTTCAACGATCTCTGGCAATGTTGTATCGGCAATAAAAACATTGCGAGCTTCAAGGCGTAAACGAGTGCCACCACAGCTTGAGCAAGATTTGGTTGAGATGTATTTTGCAAGCTCTTCGCGTACTGAGTTTGATTCGGTATCGCGGTAACGACGCTCAAGGGTGTTTAGGATTCCTTCGAATGGATGGCGTTTAACGCGGATATCACCACGATCGTTAATGTACTTGAACTCAACCTCGGTACGCCCAGAACCTTTAAGAATAATGTCTTGGGTCTTCTTTGGTAAGGAGTTAAACGGAACGTGAAGGTCAAAGCCATAATGATCCGCCAAGGCTGTTAGCATTTGGAAGTAGTAGTAATTTTTCTGATCCCAACCTCGAATTGCCCCTTGCGCTAAGCTGAGTGAGTCATCTTGAATCACTCGACTAGGATCGAAATATTGCTGTACACCTAAACCATCACAAGTGCCACAAGCACCAGCTGGGTTGTTGAATGAGAACAAACGAGGCTCAAGCTCTTGCATACTGTAACCACAAAGTGGGCAGGCAAAGTTTGCTGAGAAAATTACTTCCTCACCGTCGCCATCCATTGGCGCAACAACTGCGATACCACCAGAAAGCTCTAATGTGGTTTCGAATGATTCTGCCAAACGTTGCTGCAAATCTGGACGCACTTTAAAGCGATCTACAACCACCTCAATCGTGTGTTTTTTATGTAGCTCTAGTGGCGGTGGATCGGAAAGATCACAAGTTTCACCGTCGATGCGTGCGCGAATAAACCCTTGTGCAGCGAGGTTCTCTAACGTTTTAACATGCTCACCCTTTCGCTCTTTTACGATAGGAGCAAGGAGCATCATTTTACTGCCCTCTGGCAACTCTAAAACCTTGTCGACCATTTGGCTGACGGTTTGAGCAGCAAGCGGCGTATGATGAGTCGGGCAGCGAGGTTCACCAACACGAGCATAAAGCAGGCGCAGATAGTCGTAGACTTCCGTAATGGTACCGACGGTTGAGCGAGGGTTGTGTGACGTCGATTTTTGCTCGATAGAGATAGCTGGAGACAAGCCTTCGATATGATCGACATCTGGCTTTTCCATAAGAGATAAAAACTGACGAGCGTAAGCGGATAATGACTCAACGTAACGTCTCTGGCCTTCCGCATACAAGGTATCGAAAGCGAGAGAAGATTTACCAGAACCACTTAAACCAGTGATAACAGTCAGTTTATCGCGGGGGATCGTAAGGTTGATGTCTTTGAGGTTATGGGTGCGGGCACCGCGAACTTCTATTTTATCCATCGTTTTTGCTCTATGTATAACCAAGTCACGCAAGTATTACATAGTGTGAGAAATGTGCAAAGGGAATACTGGACAAAAAAACAGTAAGAAAAAAGCCCGACGGTTAGTCAGGCTTTATAATCAATAGTTTGGGGATGATTACGCTTCTTTCTTAGTTGCGTGCTTACCTAGCTCTGATTTTTTCTCATCCTTTAGATAAAGGTTTTCGAAGCAGTAGTTAGTGGCTTCGATGTAGCCTTCTACGCTACCACAGTCAAAACGTTGACCTTTGAATTTATACGCCAATACACAGCCTGCTTTTGCTTGTTTAAGCAGAGCGTCAGTAATTTGGATTTCACCACCTTTACCTGGTTCTGTGTTCTCGATTAGCTCGAAGATATCTGGCGTCAGGATGTAACGACCGATGATCGCTAGGTTACTTGGCGCTGTACCTTGCTCTGGTTTCTCAACCATGTCGTCTACGCGGTAGATATCATCTTTGATCATCTCACCTGAGATAACGCCGTATTTGTGTGTTTCTTCTTCTGGTACTTCTTGAACCGCAACGATTGAGCAGCGGAACTGTTTGAACAACGCCACCATCTGAGCCAGTACGCCTTCTTGCTCATTCACACAAAGATCGTCCGCAAGTACAACGGCAAATGGTTCGTCACCAATCAGTTCACGACCCGTTAGGATCGCATGGCCAAGGCCTTTCATTTCACGTTGACGAATGTAAGTAAAGTTAGCTGAGTCAATGATTTCACGAATGTCGACTAACAGTTCTTCTTTGTTAGTGCCGCTGATTTGGTGCTCAAGCTCATAGTTTTTATCGAAGTGATCCATGATCGAGTGTTTGCCACGACCTGTTACGATACACATGCCATTCATACCAGCTTGAATCGCTTCTTCAACGCCGTATTCAATTAGCGGCTTGTTCACTACAGGCATCATCTCTTTTGGCATGGACTTTGTCGCCGGAAGGAAGCGCGTACCATAGCCCGCCGCAGGGAACAGACATTTTTTAATCATTGGGGGAATATCCTTTCTCAATTTTTTAATAAAGAATCTGAGCGACACTTTAACATGAGAGCGGCATATGAATCATGAATTAAGTAGGAAAAAATGTGAGACAGGAAGTGCAAAGAAGCATGAGCAACACACCTTTAATTATTTTTGTGCTGCTCTGCTGGTTAAGACATCAAGTTTTGATCAGCCCAAGCGATGGCTTGCACGCGATTTTTAACCGACAGTTTTTTGAAAATCTGATACAAGTGAGACTTGATGGTGAATTCGCTAACAAACAACTCCTCAGCCATTTGATTATTTGATGCACCTGCTTGAAGGCAGCGTAATACTTGCAGTTCACGAATAGTCAAATCGACAGTAGCGGGCGCAGTATGTGTGTTTATGACGTTGCGATAGTAATGTAAAAGTTGGCTGGTTACGTTTCGTGGCAACCAATTTTGGCCGTTTACGATGCCTTTTAGCCCTTCTCCGATTTGCTCAAGTGAGCTCTCTTGGTAGAAGACTCCCTTTAATTGACCAAACGCTAATAGTTCATCTGTGGTTAAACGCTTAGGGACGTTAAATACAACGGTCTCAAAGTTTTTCCATATTAACGGAAGGTTCTTAATCGACTGAACCAAGGATTTGTGCTCACTGAAATCGATCATTAAGATCTTATTACGATGTTTGGGATTGGCTTCCATAAGCGCTTCGGTGGAGATCACTGGAATATCAATGTCAGTGTATTTGACCAAGTCTTCAACTTTTTTCTCTGCATGGTCTTCCATGCTGATCAGAAACAGTTTTCTCGCATAAGCCGATTTTTTCACGCGGTCTTTTCTCCTTGAATTCATAACGCTGAATACGTTGGCATCAAACATAAATCAGAGCCATAGGGTTCAATAAGAAATGCGTTGAGATTCAAAGGTTCACGAAACGATGTCTGCAAAACGAATCAAAAATGCTACGCCTTGGAGTTGAAGTGAGATTTCGATTCCACAACTTTCAATGACAACCCACAATGGGATTAGGCTTTAATCAAAACATCAAAGCGTGTATTCTTATGCGCTAAAATTTTACATATATATCCAGAGTGAAACGGAGCACATCATGGCCAGCCGTGGAATTAACAAAGTTATTTTGGTGGGGAATCTAGGTAACGACCCTGAAATTCGTTACATGCCTAATGGCGGTGCAGTTGCAAACATTACGATTGCGACTTCTGAGTCATGGCGTGATAAAGCGACTGGCGAACAGCGCGAAAAAACAGAGTGGCACCGTGTTGCACTATTCGGCAAGTTGGCGGAAGTAGCAGGTGAGTACCTACGTAAAGGTTCTCAAGTTTACGTTGAAGGCCAACTTCAAACTCGTAAATGGCAAGATCAAAGTGGTCAAGACCGTTACACTACTGAAGTGGTTGTTCAGGGCTTCAACGGTGTAATGCAAATGCTAGGCGGTCGTGCTCAAGGTGGCGCTCCTATGGGTGGTCAACAGCAGCAACAGCAAGGCGGTTGGGGTCAGCCTCAACAACCAGCTCAGCAGCAGTACAACGCTCCACAGCAACAGCAGCAACCTCAACAACAGGCTCCGCAGCAACCACAGCAGCAATACAACGAGCCACCAATGGACTTCGACGACGACATTCCGTTCTAAGTAGAGTCTTCAAGATTGCATTTAAAAGGCCGCGAATTTCGCGGCTTTTTTATTTTCATGGTTTGTCTGAAAGGACTGTAATCATTTCGAATTGTAATTCGAAGACCTTCATTCTCAAATATCGAATGATGGTTTGTTTCTTTCCGCCTCAGTCTCTCACATTCACACGAATACGATTGTTTACTGAACGCTTATCAAGTATAAATATTTCAATAAGGTATATGATGAATAGAAAAGGAATTTGGTATTCATGAGGTATACCCCAACTCTTAAGCTAAGCACGCGGCTGGTGGCTTTTGTCACTATGATCGTCATATGCGCAATGTTTATCTTGTTTGTCGGCGGCACCCTCTCTTTTAAACGACTAGGGCAAGAGTATCTCACCCATTATTTGGAAGGGATCGTTGAGGTTGTTGATAAAGAGATGGAAGATCCTGATGCCGCATACTCGATGCAGCGCTGGATGCCGAAAATGCTTCAAGCCAGCAACATTGTCGAGATGACCCTCTCGGCGAATGATGCCGTGGTTTACCGCTTCAAAGACACTACCCATAAAATAGACAGCTCAGTGTTGTTTGAGCAAGAGTACCCACTTACTCACAACCAAGATTATGTTATCTATTTTAAGGTTATTCCTCCCTATCTAGGTTACAGCTACTCAATGCAAGCGCTTTGGTCTATCACGCTTGCTGTGGTTCTGATCATCTTCTGTTTAATGCGCGGTGTTGCTTGGCTAAAAGAGCAACTGGCAGGTTCCGAAATGCTTGAAGAGCGCGGCAGAATGATTTTGGCTGGCCGCGTTGAACAATATGCAAAGGGAGATGAGCGAGAATGGCCTTACACGGCAAGTGAAGCGCTCGATGTGTTGATTGAAGAGTTGCAGGATGCGCGTCAAGAACGTAGCCGATTCGATACCTTTATTCGTACTCAAACTTTCCTCGATAAACTTACTGGAACGGCGAACCGAGTGTTGTTTGACAGTAAGTTGGAATCAGCCTTGTTGGAAAGTGGTGCACGCGGTGCGGTACTACTGATTCGAATCCAAGACTGGAAACTTGTAGAAGAAGAGCAGGACAAGCAAACCTGTGATGAGTTTATTGTGGAAGTGGGTAGCTTACTTTCCAATTTAGTTCAGCGTTATCCTGACGTGGTGTTTTCTCGCTACTACAATGCCGATTTTGCACTTTTCTTGCCTCATCAATCCGCAAAAGATGTGGCTAACTTAGCTTCTCAATGCATTCGCCAATTGGAAAAGCTTCACCCGCCATATCCGTTAGAGTTGGATAACTGGTGCCACATTGGTATCACGACTTATAAAGAGGGTGAGCGTCACAGCCAAATCATTGATGAGGCTGAGACGGCGTTACGTAGTGCCCAGTTACAGAACAATAACAACTGGAGCCGCTTTAAAAAGTGGAATCATGATGAAGATGCTCGAGGGAGTGTGAGATGGCGTACGTTATTTGATTCAGCACTCACATCTAAAAATGTGATACTCTACGCACAATCTGCCTATCTAATAAGTGATGTGGCGCATAAAAAACCTTTGCACGACGAGTTAACATGTCGGATTCGCGATCCAGAAAATGGAATTGTGAAAGCGTCTCGTTTTATTTCAGCGGTGCGACAAGTCGGTTATGAAGCGCAAATGGACCGCGCAGTTGTTAATAAATTCTTAAAAGACTTTAAACACAACTTCGATAGTAGTCAGACGTATGTTCTTAACCTCAATGTGATTCCTTTTGGGCATCGAGAATATTTCAAATGGTTCCGTGATGAACTCTTACAGTTGTCACGAGAGCAAAGAAAGTGTCTCATTTTTGAGTTTGTAGAAGCACAATTTGTAAGACACTTAGACTTTATGCGACCAGTCGCTAAAATGCTGGCCGGTTTAGAATGCCACCTTATGATTGGGCAAGCGGGGCGTACTATCGTCAGCACGCATTACTTAAAAGAAGTGGACATTCGTTATCTCAAGCTACATCGCAGCTTAGTAACAAAAATCGACCAGAGACATGAGAACCAGTTGTTTGTTCGCAGTATGTTGGGTGCGGCCGCAAACAGTAAAACAAAAATAATAGCAGTGGGAATTGAGAATAAGCACGAGCTGAACACCCTAATTGAATTGGGGGTTCACGGTGGGCAAGGACGTTATTTCTCTTCAGAAGAGCAATACCTTCCTCGCTCTGAATCCATGCAACTTTCTCAATCTGAATCTCAAGTGAAATTGGGAAGAAGAAATCGCTGGCGAAAAAAATAAAGATAATAATCATGGATTTTAAAGCAGTACTCGACAAGCTCAAGCGATCATCGGTCGGTGGTCGCACTTGCTTTTTGGTTATTCAGCCAGACGCAGTTTATTTATCATCACCCCTTAAAAGCAGTCGACCATCCAAGTTTGAGATCTCAGAATCGAATTGGGAGCGCGCATGTGAGCAAGCGTTAAGCGTTGCTGCAAGCTCTTACGATTCTTTAGCGGTTGTGCTTTCTCACAACTACTATCAGATGTATCAAATTGATAAGCCAGCGATGCCGAGTAATGAATGGCCTGCTGCACTACCATTCTTGCTAAAAGAGCTGATCTCTGAACGTGCGATCGACATCATTGCCGATGCGGTTGAGTTACCCAACTCAAACAAAGTTCAAGCTTACGTCTTATCACGAAAGATCCTCGATAAGTTGGTATTGTTGGCAAGTCGAGCTCAATTGCCTTTGGAAGCGATCATTCCTGAAGATGACGTTTGGGGGGATACTTCTGGTGAACTTGGCAACTTTTTATTGCTTCAACGCAGTGCTCGAGGACACTTCCGCATCAGTGCGTTTGTCGAGCATACCATCGCATTCCACCGCTCTATTCGCAGTGTCACCCCACCACTAACAGGTGTGCCGTCTAGCGAGTTGCAGATGGACAGTCTATCTCTTGAGTTGCAACGCTCAATTGATTACCTCTCTTCTCAACTTCGCCACGTGCAATTGCATCAGTTGAAAGTATGTTGTGATGATGAAGATGAAAATGAACTGGTTGAGTCGCTTAACTATCGTTTAAGCACGAAGGTTTCTGCATTATTGGCTGAAGATCATGAACCTTCTGGCCATGTCTTAGCCGATACGGCAGCAACGTCTAATACTCGACGCGTTAATCTGTATCCAGATTTCTTAAAACCGAAAAAGAACCTGCTAACGCTAAAAAACGTGGCGATTTCTTGGGGGGTGGCTGCCGCGGTTATTTTCCTTTCTTACGGTTATGTGACTTGGCAAAGTGATGGCGTAGAAGATGAAATCGCCATTGTAAAAAGCAAAGGCAACATCATGAAATCTGAGTTAGATCGTTACCAAGCTCAGTTACGCAAGCATCAACCAAACACCAATAAACTCGCTGCCAAAGCGCGTCTGGAGCGTGAAGTAAAAGCCAAGCGTGATTCACTGAAAGCCGTTGGTAAATATGATGATTCCCAACGCACAGGTTATTCGGGCGTGATGCAGTCGCTCGCTAAGCTTGGCAGCAATAATATTTCTTTGTCTGAAATTCGTATCGACCACAACACATTAGATTTAAAAGGTCTGGCAAGAACGCCAAGTTCTGTTCCCAATTGGGTCAGCCAGTTCAAGAATGAGATCAGTTTAATTGGTCGTACCTTTGATGATGTGAAGATTGGTCGTAATGACGACAATATCGTGACTTTTGAATTGAAGACGCGCGGAGGCAAAGAAGAAAAATGAACGAATTCTGGCTTTCTTTAGAAGAGCGCTTTGATGAAATGAGCGCACGCGAAAAAGTTCTGATCGCACTATGTGGATTGGTCACTGTCGTGATGCTGCTGTTTACTTTGGTACTGGAACCAAAGCTCAATGAAGTGGTGAGTAACGACAAACTCTTGAGTAACTTGAAGCAGACTAATCAAAAAACCGAAATTGACATTTTGCGTATTCAGGCTCAATTGAAAAAGGATCCTAACGCAGAGATTGATCAAGCAATTTCCCAATTGCTGACGGAGAGTCAACATCTGTCGATGCAGCTTTCAGAGATCATTGAACATCTTATTACACCTTCACAGATGGCAGCTTTGCTCGAAAGTGTATTAGAGCAGCAAAGCGGAATTCATTTATTGTCGCTTCAGACATTGCCTGCGGAGCCGATAACGGAAGATAAAGAAGCGTCGCAATACTCCGGATACTACGTGCACCCAGTGCGTATGGAGTTAACAGGTGATTACTTTGCCATCGCTAACTACTTGACCAAATTAGAAAGCTTGCCAGCAAGTTACTACTGGCGCAGCTTCAGTTATAAAGTTGAAGCGTATCCAAAAGCGAAGTTGGTGTTGGAAGTGTACACATTAGGTTCTAGAGAGGAGTTTATTGGTGGTTAAGAAACTCATTACCTCACTTGTTCTTGTGGTTGCTGCCGGTTCTAGTTGGGCCAACCAAGATCCAACAGCGCCTCTTGGCTGGCAAAAAACAGCGACAGAATCGCAAGCCAAACCGAAAGCAAAACAGTACCGCTTACCAACGCTCAACAGCATCGTATGTAAGCCGAACACTGAATGTGTCGCTATTTTGAATAACCGTATTGTCGAGCCTGGCGTGAAACTTAACGGATATCGAGTAGCCAGTATCAATAGTGAATTTGTAACTTTAAAGCGTGGTGACCGTCAGTGGAAACTAGAGCTTTTTGGTTTGAACGTAAAAAAATAATAACCAGAGCCTGATCAGATATGCGCAAATTAGTTGTAGGAATAGTGATTGCTTCCTTAATGGGTTGTTCTATGGGTCACCGTGACCCAGTAGAAGTGAAGCAAGCACTGAATGAATCTATCAATGAAGCAAACAGTCGTGCACTTGAAGATATCCCTTCTTCTGTGCAAGCCGATCTTATGCCGAACCTAGACAGCAGTGTTTCTTCTCAGCAAGGCACTCTGAAGCGTTTCCGTATCCAAGCTAATGCAGTTGAAGCGCGCAGCTTCTTTGCTTCCTTAGTGAAAGGAACGGAATACAGTGTCGCTATCCACCCTGCTGTACAAGGCAATATTACGGTTAACCTATCAGACGTGACACTGGACGAAGTTCTTAATGTCGTACAAAACATGTATGGTTATGACGTTGTGAAGTCAGGCAAAGTGATTCAAATTTACCCAGCAGGTATGCGCACAGTTACGATTCCTGTCGATTACCTACAGTTCAAGCGTTCTGGTCGTTCATTAACTAGCATTGTAACTGGGTCGGTGACGTCTGCGGGTACATCAAATTCAGGTGGTGGCTCAGATGATTCTGATTCGTCAGATTCAAACAGCGATAACGGCGACAGCTCGACAACATCGACAGGTGGTACTCGCATTGAAACTATCACAGAAAGTGATTTTTGGCCGATGCTGCAACAAGCGGTCGCGAACCTTATTGGATCTGGCAAAGGCCAGAGTGTTGTCGTTACCCCACAAGCTGGTGTGATAACCGTTCGTGCCTTCCCTGATGAGATTCGCGAAGTTCGTGAGTTCTTGGGTGTCTCTCAAGAACGTATGCAACGTCAGGTTATTCTGGAAGCAAAAATTCTAGAAGTCACATTAAGTGACGGTTACCAACAGGGTATCAATTGGTCAAATATGTCAGCCTCTATTGGTAACTCGGGTAGTGTTGTCGTTGACCGAAACCCAGTGACACTACCTTTAGATGCAATTGGCTCGCTACTCGGTGGACAAACTAACGTTACTTTCTCTGATGGTAACTTTGAAGCGGTAATGAACTTCATGGCCACTCAAGGTGATTTGAACGTGCTTTCTAGCCCGCGCATCACCGCAGCAAACAATCAAAAGTCCGTCATTAAGGTGGGTACCGACGAGTACTTCGTTACCGAGCTGTCAAGTAATGCAGGTAATGGCGAGAACTCCAACGCGGTGCCTGAAGTTGAGCTTACACCTTTCTTCTCTGGTATCTCTCTAGATGTGACTCCGCAAATCGATAATAAAGGCAATGTGTTCCTGCACGTTCATCCTGCAGTTATTGAAGTGGAAGAAGAGATTAAGAACCTCAACCTTGGTGGCGACTTCCAAAATATCCAACTTCCACTAGCGAAAAGCTCGATTCGTGAATCTGATTCTGTAATTCGCGCAAAAGATGGTGATGTGGTTGTTATTGGTGGTTTGATGAAGCAGCAAAACCTAGAGCAAGTATCGAAAGTACCGTTCTTAGGTGATGTACCCGCGCTTGGTAATTTATTCCGCAACATCAACAATGTGACGCAAAAAACAGAGTTGGTTATTTTGCTAAAGCCAACGGTTGTTGGTGTGAACACGTGGCAGAAAGAGCTAGAGCGTTCACGTGATTTATTGCAAGAGTGGTTCCCTGACGCTGAGTAATCAGCGTTAGGAAGTGTCGTTTAAACGTGGTTTTGTGATTCGACTATGTACTTGTCGCATTTTGGATTTCGAGTTCAGCCTTTTTCTCTAACCCCAAACACAGAAATGTTTCTGGGGTTAGTCCCTCATTATGAGGCCATTCAAACTATTATGGCTGCGGTCAAAATGGGAGAAGGGGTTATCAAGGTGACTGGGGAAGTCGGCACAGGTAAAACGATGGTTTGCCGTAAGCTGATTGAGCAAATCGAATCACAAGTGGAATTGGTTTATTTGCCTAATCCAGTATTGAGCGGTGAGCAGCTTCAGTTTGCAGTCGCAAGAGAGCTTGGCATCGAAGATACCGACCCATTAAAAATCGTTTCACTGATTCAAGAGCATCTGATTGAAGTACACGCTTCAGGTAAGAACACTGTTCTTATTGTCGATGAGGCACAAGCGCTTTCAACAGAAGCACTCGAGACTTTACGTTTATTCGGCAACTTAGAAACCGAACAAGATAAGCTGATCCAATTGGTTTTATTTGGTCAGCCTGAATTGGATGAGCGTTTAGAAACGCATGAACTCAGACAGTTTCGTCAACGCATTACGTTCAGTTGCCAACTTCGCCCTCTCTCTATTGAAGAAGGGGTGGCGTACATCAATAACCGTTTAGACAAGGCCGGTAATGGTGCGCATATCTTTTCAATAGAGCAGAAGAAAGCCATTTGGCGTTCGGCGATGGGAATTCCTCGTTTGATTAACCAAATTAGCCATAAAGCCCTGCTTTCGGCGTTTAATGACCGTTGTACGCTTTTGAAAAATCAACACGTTTACGTTGCGATGCACGATACCTTCGATGCACGTAAACCTAAGTTTAAAACTCCAAGATTTTGGGGATGGAGCTAACCTTGAGTGCCATCAATAAAGCATTATCAGAACTTGCTGAAAAAGAATCGCCTTCGGATTTAACCAAGGCCGATATTCCGAGTATCTCACGTAGCAAACCGTGGCTTTGGCTCGTTGGTGGCTTTTCATTGAGCTTAGCCGTCGGCGGATGGGCTGTGTCTCAAGGTCCAGCGCCCGTTGAAAACATGGCGACGACTACCGTGATGTCCGTTAGTCAGGCTAATCGTCCTTCCGCTCAAGTGGTTGAAGTGAGCCACTCACCAACAAGTAAGGTGACGCCTGAGTTAGACAATGTGGTGTATGCGCAAAGAATTGAAAGACCCAAAGTAACGGTACAAGTTCCTGTGGTGAAAGCGGTTCCACAAGTCGACGACTTCGAGCCTCGTAAGCAAGTCGTCAGCGCACAAGAGCAGCCTATTTTATTAGCGAGTTTGAGTGGCAATACGCAACAAACATCAACGGCAGTACAAGACAGTTCAATGCGTATTGAACAAGTGGAGTTGACGCATCAACAGTTGGCGGAGAAAGCGCTAGGTCGTGCAGACAAAGCCATGGATGCCAATGACATGAAGACAGCACTGGCTGCTTTCTCCGAAGCATTGCGTTATCAACCAAGTAACGTCGAAGCTCGCCAGAAGCTATCGGCGCTTTACTTTGGTAAAGGGGATACACGCAAAGCTTATGAAATTCTACAAGCTGGCATTCAGCTCGATACAGATAACCAAGGTTTGCGTTTAGCGTTATCCAAGCTTTTAGTCAAAGCAGATCAACCAGAAGCAGCACTCAGTCCATTAGCCTACCTGCCGGATTCACCGACTCGTGATTACCTTGCGATGCGTGCTGCATTGGCTCAAAAGCAAAAGCAAAATGACATTGCACTGGAAAGCTACCAGTTACTGACGCAGCGTGAACCAGAAAATGCACGCTGGTGGCTAGGCCTCGCGATTCAACAGGAACGCGCTTTAAGCTTTACATTGGCGATTGCTTCTTATCAGCAGGCGCTGGGTAAAGTGGGTATCTCAAATCAATCTCAGGCATTTATTCGTGATCGTCTGAACATCTTAAAACAACTGGAGAATGCGCAATGAGAATTCAGTTGAGAAAACGACTTGGCGATCTGTTGGTTGAAGAAGGTATTGTTTCTGAAGACCAAGTACAACAAGCGTTAGCAGCGCAGCATAGTACAGGACAGAAGCTTGGAGATGCACTGATTGACCTTGGTTTTATCAGTGAAAAGCAGATGCTCGAGTTTTTATCGCAGCAACTGGGTTTGCCGCTGATTGATTTAAGTCGTGCGCCTGTCGATGCAGAGGCGGTGCCGATTCTTCCTGAAGTTCATGCTCGACGCTTACGTGCCATGGTCGTCGCTCAAAATGGTGATACGTTGCGTGTTGCAATGAGTGATCCTGCGGATTTGTTTACTCAAGAGTCATTAATGAACTTGTTGGGCGAATACAATCTGGAATTCATCATTGCCCCTGAGCGTCAACTGGTTGAAAGCTTTGACCGTTACTACCGCCGAACCAAAGAAATCGCATCGTTTGCCGAGCAGTTGCAAGCTGAGCACCAAGATGTCGAGGCATTTGATTACGGTATTGACGGAGCAGACAGCGAAGAAGTTACGGTTGTTAAGCTGGTTAATTCGATGTTTGAAGATGCGGTTCAAGTGGGCGCTTCGGATATCCATATTGAACCAGACGACAAAGTCCTACGCTTGCGTCAGCGCGTCGATGGTGTGTTGCATGAAACGTTACTGAACGAAGTCAACATTGCTTCAGCTTTGGTACTTCGTCTTAAATTGATGGCGCATTTAGATATCTCCGAGAAGCGCTTGCCACAAGACGGTCGCTTTAATATCAAAGTACGTGGTCAGTCGATCGACATTCGTATGTCGACATTGCCGACTCAGTACGGCGAATCGGTGGTAATGCGTCTACTCAACCAATCCTCTGGTTTGCGTAAGCTTGAGGACTCCGGTTTACCCGCAGAGTTGCTTTCGCGTCTTCGTCGCCAACTGTCTCGCCCTCACGGCATGATCTTGGTTACTGGCCCGACGGGTTCTGGTAAAACCACCACGCTTTACGGCGCATTGAGTGAATTGAACGAGCCGGGTAAAAAGATCATTACCGCAGAAGACCCGGTGGAATACCGATTACCTCGTATTACTCAGGTTCAAATCAACAGCAAAATTGACCTGACTTTCTCTCGCGTGCTGCGAACTTTCCTTCGTCAGGACCCGGATATCATTCTTATTGGTGAGATGCGTGACCAAGAGACGGTCGAAATCGGTTTGCGTGCCGCACTGACAGGTCACTTGGTATTAAGTACCTTGCACACTAACGATGCTGTTGATAGCGCTCTTCGTATGATCGACATGGGTGCGCCTGGTTACTTGGTGGCAAGTGCCGTGCGCGCGGTGGTTGCTCAGCGTCTAGTGCGCCGCGTTTGTTCGGATTGTAAAACGACAGAACAGCTTGATGGTGCTCGCCAACAATGGCTAGCGGGTCGATTCCCGAATCAAGTTGGTGCGACTTTCCATAAAGGTGTCGGTTGCCAAAACTGTAACTTAACGGGCTACCGAGGCCGAATCGGTGTGTTTGAAATGCTCGAGCTTGAGCATGAAATGATGGATAAGTTACGTGCAAACGACGCAGTGGGTTTTGCTCAAGTGGCTCGACGTTCAGGCAACTACAAGCCGCTGCTTGCTTCTGCAATGGAACTCGCATTGCAAGGCTCAGTCAGCTTGGATGAAGTGATGGCTCTGGGTGAAGGCGATGCTTCCGGTAAAATCGATCCAATTCTAATGTAGGTAAGTGAATGCCAACTTTTCGTTATCAAGGCCGCACCTTAGACGGCTCATCAACCAGTGGTAAAGTCGAGGCTGTAAATTCAGAATCGGCGGCGGAAGCGTTGATGAACAAGGGTATTATTCCCTTAAACCTGCGTTTAGAGAAAGAAGGGGTAAAGAGCAAAGTCAGTTTATCCAAACTGTTTGTGCCTGCTATTCCGCTTGAAGTCATTATCTTATTTTCTCGTCAGCTCTTTAGTCTGACCAAAGCGGGTGTACCGCTACTGCGTTCTATGCGTGGTTTGCTACAAAACTGCGAAAACAAGCAACTGAAAGAAGCGCTTGAAGATGTGGTCGCCGAGTTAAGCAACGGTCGTGGCCTTTCTTCCGCAATGCAACCTCATACCAAAGTGTTCAGTCCGCTGTTTGTGTCGATGATCAACGTAGGTGAAAACACTGGTCGTCTTGATGAGGCGTTACTGCAACTAGCCAATTACTACGAACAAGAACTGGAAACGCGTAAGCGCATCAAAGCTGCAATGCGCTATCCAACCTTTGTGATTGTTTTTATTACCATTGCGATGTTTATTTTGAACATTCTGGTCATCCCTGAATTTGCCTCGATGTTCACTCGTTTCGGTGTGGAGCTACCATTGCCTACACGAGTCTTGATTGCGACGTCTAACTTTTTTGTTAATTACTGGGGCTTGTTGATTGCTGCCATCGTTGGTGCGTTTTTAATCTTCCGCTCTTGGGTTGCAACTGCAGATGGGCGAGAGAAGTTCGATAAACTGCGCTTGAGATTACCCATTGTCGGCGACATTGTGAACCGTGCCCAGCTTTCTCGATTTTCAAGAACCTTCTCGTTGATGCTGAAATCCGGTGTGCCTCTAAACCAATCACTTGCATTGGCTGGTGAAGCGCTTGGCAACAAGTTCTTAGAAAACCGAATTCTTGAAATGAAATCGGCGATTGAAGCGGGTAGTACCATTTCTGTCACGGCAATCAACAGTAAGATTTTTACGCCTCTGGTCATCCAGATGATTGCCGTGGGTGAAGAAACGGGTCGAATTGATGAACTGCTATTGGAAGTTTCGGACTTTTATGACCGTGAAGTAGATTACGACTTAAAAACCCTGACTGCCCGAATAGAACCGTTACTTTTGGTCATTGTTGCGGGCATGGTGATGGTACTGGCATTGGGTATCTTCCTGCCGATGTGGGGGATGCTGGACATCATCAAAGGCGGCTAACGGGGTGGTTGAAAATCAAAGTCGAGCGACACTGATTCTTGCAGCTGTCGTTGGAATTATTGTGCTTGCCGCATTTATGCAAAAGTTAAAACCGATAGAGCAAGAAGCGCAAGAAACAGGAGCGAAACTTGCTAAGGTTTGGATGCAAGATAGTGTGCAACGATACCACCAAGCTTGGCTCGTTCATGGAGAGCCTAAGTTGCTGTTAATGGACGGTTTTGAGCTTAATATGACAGAAGGGGGCTTAGTGTCACCTTTCAAATCAAGCGGTGCGCTCGATTGTGACTATTGGTTGGCGGTCCATTACCCGCAACGTAAAATTATGGCGAGCGAGTTGTTAGAAATTCGTGGAGCAATTAAAAGTAATAGTTATACATGTGACTATACTTATGAAAATGGACAGAGAGTTGTTGTTATATCGAACGCTAATCGTCTGAAAATAGACGTCGAAATGTCGGCGGAGTGATTTTTTTGACACTTTAGTACTATAAATAGGAATGAAAGTCGGTATAATGCAAACATTACCATAAGCAAAAGGTTGTAATAAAAAGTAAACCACAAGGTGATTCACTTTTTATCTCGGCTTTAACTTAACAATGGCGAATCGTCATTCTGCTCAAGCGGTAGAAAAAGGGCTCAATGGATAAACCTTGGTTTATCGTTGAGATGCCACACCGTTTTGACATTATCCAAAATGGTCGCATGACCGATAAAACTTTGCAGTCACTCTGCATGCTTACATAGAGAGAGTAAACAATGAAAAGACAAGGTGGTTTCACCCTTATCGAATTGGTAGTGGTAATTGTAATCCTAGGTATTCTAGCGGTAACTGCAGCACCACGTTTCCTTAACCTGCAAGATGATGCTCGTGAGTCAGCTCTTCAAGGCTTAAAAGGCGCAATGGATGGTGCGTCAGGCATTGTATTCGGTAAGTCTGCGATTGATGGCATTGAGACTTCAGTCGATCCTAGTAAAAAGGTAGAAGATATTACGGTTTTATTAGGTTTTCCTACGGCTGATGCAACTGGTATTGTTAAAGCAACTCAAGGTCTAGATAATGATTGGGTTCAACTATCTACAACAACTCGAGTTGCAACAGACACCGCTGTAACTACACCAGGTACCATTGTATTTGGTATTGGTAACTATACAGGAAAATGTGTTCGTTATACTGAAGCTAAAGATGCTAACACTCCGGCATTTAGCAAAGTGATCACACCTGGAGAAGATTCAGAAGCAGCTACTGCTTGTAATAAATCTTAAGTGGTTCGTTGGATAAAGGTCAGCTAGTCTGGCCTTTATCTCCTTATTTTGATGAATCTCGGAATAGTACATATGCGTAAATCATCGGGTCTTAGTGCAATAGAGTTTGTGGTTGTACTGATCATCTTGGGTGTGATCGGTTATGTGGTATTACCAAGATTTATCAGCTTCGAGCCAGAAACTTACGAAGCAAAGTGGGAGCAAACTAAGCAAACCGCTGAGCACGTTTCTGAGACGTTAAGCAACAAAGAAACTTACGATCGAATTGAAGAAGAATTGGAGCGCTCAAAAGGGGAGAAATAACCTTTATTGGTTATTTGAACACCAGCTCACAGTTCGAATTTAAAACTTATAAACCTATCATTATTCTCATAATTTCATCGTATACTTACTTCGCTTGTCCTAAGCCTAAGGTTGGGTTATGAAAATTCGCAGCTCTACATTAGGGTTTACCTTGATGGAATTGATCTTAGTGATCGTTCTCTTATCTATTCTCTCCCTTTTTGCTGCCAGCCGTTTTATGGGCAAAGGCAGTGTGTCTGCATTTGCACTTCAAGAACAAGCCATTTCTGTGATTCGCCAAGTTCAAGTGAATCGCATGCAGTCGAATATCAATATCCCAAACAAGTCTTATCCTGAAAGATGTCTACCCAGTAGCTACAAAGCTGGAGAGGACTCTAGCTACACTAACTTTTGTCTATCGATTACGAGTACTTGTATAGGAGCCAGTGCAGCGTGCAATCTGGCTAGTAAGGAACGAGATGCTCGAAGCGATGTTGTTGTCGATAACTCAGCACAGTTTTCTATTATTAATGGTGCCTCTAGTCCCATTGAATTTGATCTATTGGGTAATCCTCTCAATGTTTCCTCTGCTGGTATTTCTATTCTTATTCAAGATAAAAACAGTCAAAGCCAGTGCCGAGTATTGATCAACCCTCAGGGTTATGTTTCGGAGGGAGCATGCTCATGAGAAAGCACATTGGTATGACGCTTATTGAGATGATCATTGCCATCGTTCTTATGGGGATTGCGATGGTAGCGTTTACGTCTTTTTTAGTTCCTCAAATTCGTGATTCAGCAATGCCTCATTATCAAATGCGTGCAGCAGCCTTAGGGCAGGGATTTATGTCGCAAATATTGGCGCGCGGCTTTGATGAAAACAGTGACTTCGATGGTGGTACTGTTCGATGTGGTGAGAGCGGTGTGAATTGCACTGAGGTTAGTAAATTAGGTGCTGATAGAAAACTCGACGGTTCTTTGGAGGCAACGCCTAATGATTTTAATGATGTAGATGACTATATCGGGTGTTGGAGTACGTCTACAACGGTAGGTCAGTGCCAAGTAGCGAAGCGTGGGAGTATTGCTGATGTGTTAGGGAAGAGCGGTGAAGATAAATATCGCAATTTCCGTGTTGAGGTCGGAGTTGCGTACGACAACTTATCTACGGCAAAAACGACAGGCATCACTAACTATAAAAAAATCACTATTACTATTTTTGCAAGCAACACTCAGCCATTAACACTCACTGCCATAAGAGGAAACTACTGATGAAAGCTCGTGGTTTTACCTTAATGGAAATGATCGTCACCATTGTGATCGGGAGTTTTATCATGCTGGGTATTGCGGGTTATGTTCAGCTTGGTATGAAAGGTTACGCGGATACAATTGACCGACAACGTATGCAAACTCAAGCCCAGTTTGTGTTGGAGAAAATGTCTCGAGAAATTCGCCATGCGGTACCGAATAGTTTTCATGAGCCTGATGACACGACGAAGTGTTTAGAGTTTGTACCTATTGAGTATTCAGGGTTCTACACACTGACAAATAACGACTTGGAGTTCTTATTGGGCAATGACGCCACGTTAAACCCAATGCCCGCTAACGCTTGGATGGTTATTAATCCGAGCCGTTATGAAGATCTGCAACCTTCTTCTTCACAAAGTTTAAATGTTGGTGGTCTAGCCAAAACTGGTGATGTCTTTGTTATTAGTGGAGCTGCCAGTACGATTGGGGGCTCTTCTATTTCGAGCCGTCATTACGTCTATCAAGATAAGTCTGAAGTACGTTACTGCTTCGAAAATAATCAAATAACGCGCAATGGAATTACAGTCGCGGATAGTGTCGATACTTCTGTAAGTGATATGCACTATCTAGAGCCAACGCTGCAGCGTGGTGGTCTTGTACACATCAATTTAGAGTTCACTCAAAACGGGGAGCGTAGTGTTTACCAACAAGACGTGCAGGTGCTCAATGTTCCGTAGAAATATCCAACAAGGTAGTGTTCTGATCGTCGTGTTGTTTGTCATCATTGTGATGGGGTACTTAGCTGCCTCTTTGATGAGAGTAAGTTGGTCAAACCAAAGTACATTAACGAGAGAATTCTTAGGCACCAAAGCTTGGTTTATTGCTCAATCTGCCAATGAGTGGGCACTAACTCAGCTTTATCCATTAAACACAGATGGCTCCGTCATCGCTGATGTTTGCTCTAAGATTGAAAACGGTAATACATCTCCTCCTACACAGATTACACAAGGCTCGGGTTGCCGAATCAATACTATGACATGTTCAAATATCGGTACCTTTAACGCAGGTACCTCTGAAGCTGAATCTCTTTTCAGAGTGCAAGCCACAGCAATTTGTGGTTCTGGGGTTGCACAAGTACAGCGCCAACAAGAGATTTGGGTTAGGGAGTAAATAAAATAATGAAAAAGAGAATAATATTTGGGGCTCTCACATATAGCTTGCTGTCTGCTCAATCTCTTGCTGGAGTTATGTATGACCTTACTCCTCGTTGGTCTTGGAGCGATAATGAATATGTGGCTTGGAATAGTCCTTGCCCCAATAATGGCTACTATACAAGCAACTACTCCACTTACGTATGTACAGTAGGCGTTAATCTAAATTATGGCGATAGTATTGTTGCCGGTCCTTATGTATCACAACTGTATTTGGATCGATATTCTTCTTTCGGTGGTAATAATACGATTGGTAGTAGTAATCGGAATCTTTCCCTTAACCTAGACCGAAATTCTTTTAGTGCTCGTAACTTATATATTTACGGTAGTATCGATAATGGTGGTTACATCAATTTAACAGACGCTACTGTATCTAGGTTTATAAGGAGCTCTAACAATGATGTTGTATTTGATAATGTCAATGTTGGAGAAAGTGTCATAGCTCAAAAGCACATTAATGGTGCCAACAGTGATGTTGGTGGCTATGTTGATAGCTATGCCGGTGGGGTGACACTGAATAATGTTGATGTAGGCTCGTATATCGAGGCGAGAGATCAGATAAAAACAACGAATGGTGATGTGGGCGGACACATTTCCTCTTCCCACGGTGGTATTCAGGCTGTATCAAACAGCACGCATCTCATTTCTGGGTATGTTAGTGCTCAAGAATCCATAAAAGTGACTAACTACAGAATCAATCAATACATATTTTCTGAAGACTATGTGCAACTCAATAATACGAATGTGAATGGAGATGTTACCTCTCGTAGCAGTGGTAACCCTGCGGTTGAAGTATTAAATAACTCGTCTGTTTCTGGTGATATCACCGCCAAAGGTTTTATTCGTGTATCTGACTCTAGTGTGTCTGGCGATATTGATAATACTCAAGGGCGCAATCAGAGCATGGCAATTAATAGCAGCCAAATTGGCGGAGATATTGCTGCTAAGGGATACGTCGATGTGCAATCTTCACAAGTGTCAGGCACTGTTTCTAGTGCAAATGAAGGTGGGCGAATTGAGCACTCTAAAGTTAAAGGTGATGTTAATGTTAAAGAGTACCTTCACGTAATTAATAACTCCTATATTTGTGGAGAAGCGTCAAGCTCTGGTGATGGTGCAAATATTAACAACTCATTTGTTGGTGATGATGTATCAACTAAAAAGTATCTGCATGTCACAAATGCCTCTGTATTTGGCACTGTAAGTACCAAAAATACAGGGATGGCACTTTCTGGAGCGAAAATTCTTGCTGACATGAAAGCAGTAGGTTTTCCCAGTAACAAGTATGTCAGTATTTCTAACAACTCTACGTTGTGTGGGCAGTTGAACTCTTCATATTATTACAACGGAAATTTGGTTGCGTTTTGTGGGTTAAATGACCCAAGTTGTAACAGCTCCCAATCAAAAGGCGAATGTCCAGTTAATGTAAGTTCAGGATCCGGTTACGATGACTTCTATGAGTTTTGTGGTACTACCCCCCCTGACCCTGAACCAACACAATGTAACTTACTTCCAATGGAAGACTTTAATGCTAATGATATTAGCAACTGGTCTGTTATTGGCTTTGGGCAAAGCATCAAACCTACACCATCTGGTGGACGATTCGTTTTAAACTCGTCTCAAAGAAATCAAGCAACAGCATCGGCATACAACTATCTATTCCCTTCGAAAGATAACTATCTTGAAGTGGAGTTTGACCACTATGCGCACTCCGGATCTGGGGCTGATGGTGTGGCATTGGTTTTATCTGATGCTAATGTGCCGCCACAAACTGGGGCATTTGGTGGTCCACTTGGCTATGGTGTGAAACCTAACATACAAGGCTTTGCTGGCGGTTGGCTTGGGTTTGGTATCGATGAATACGGCAACTACTCAAGAGAAGGTAGTTTTGACGATTCCCCAAATCGACCATCTAGACCAAATGCAGTCGCAATTCGGGGCTCTGGGATTAAGAACAATTCTGGGCATTGGATGGGAGGCTACCGTTATATCAAAGGTAACAACAATGTTGGTGACTTAGATAACCGTACTAATCTAAAACACAGATATAAGGTTATCATTGACTCAAAAGAGCAAGGTAAAGTCTACATTACGATTCAGCGTAAGATAGGTAGTGCGAACTCTTGGACAACATTGATCTCCAAATTTGATGTTATGAGAGGTTTTGGGCAAAGCACGCCTCCAGAAAATTTCCGCGTGTCGATTACCGCCTCGACTGGTGACATTACCAACGTACACGAAATGGATAACTTCCAAGTTTGTGCTGACAAATACCAGAAAATAACGGAAGGCATTCACCACTTCGAATTTGATTACGCTGGTACTGGCAGTATTTGTCAGGCGTCCGAGGTAACACTACGAGCGTGTATGGATGCTTCTTGTTCGAAAACGTACCCATCTTCAGTACTGAGCTCTAACCCAGGAGCAACGGTTGATCCTGTGACGGTTTCCTTATTACCGCAATCAGATTCCCTTGTCGCATGGGAAGGTGACGATCGTGTTACGTTCTCTGATTCTGTTTCATTGAAGCTACAAGCATTCCAATCAGGTTCAGCAAAGCTTGGTATTGCAAGTAGCTCGGTTCCGCAGTTTGGTTTTGACGGTGCGAAGTGTCGTATCGCTGGTGGTCCGCTATCTGAGCAAAACTGTAATATCGTATTTAACTCTGCGGCATTGGGTGTAACGGTTCCAGATAAGGTTGCTGGTAAGCCATTCTTCAATACCAAAGGACAGGCACAATATAGCAACCAAAGTTCGCCTTATTTGGAGTTTTGTAGCTCACCAAGCCAACAGGGCGGTGACGGCGAAAATCGAGATGTTCAGCTATCCATTGAAAGAATCGAACCTACAAGCAATGCAGTATCAGTTCCCGCCTATGTCTCTTTCAAAAAGCGAGATGGCACTTTTAGTCACGAGGTTACAGTTGGGACAAATACTGTTGAGGTTGCCGATGTCTACTTTAACAAGCAAGGCAAAGCTTATTTCAATTTGAAGTATCCAGAGGCAGGTAAAGTCGCGCTGAAGGCGAAAATAAAAGATGAAAAGGACTCGTTAGGACAGAATAGCTTTGTGAGTTTTCCAGCATATCTCAAATTGACGGTTGATGGTGGTCTGTGTGGTTCAGGCTCTTGTAGCCAGAAACTTGTTGCTGCTGGAGAAGAGTTCACGATGAAAGTGACGGCTTATCAATTTGGTGATGGCAAGAAGCCTGCACAAAACTATCAACAATCAGGTCTGACGATTAGTCATAAAGTGTCTTACCCAAAGTTTGATAGTGCGATTGCTGGCACTTTAGGGACGACTACATACGATCATATCAAGCTAACTAATGGTACGGGGTCAGTGACACAAACTGTGTCCGAAGTTGGTGCTTTTGACTTTACGATTACACCACCTGAAACGTATCTCGGCAGTAAAGCTTTCACCATTACGCCAGCAGAAGAAAATATTGGTCGTTTCTACCCTAAGTATTTCCGAGTTGATGAAGCGAAAGGAAATCAATGGGCTTACTCACATAAAGAAAATTTTGCTTATATGGGACAAGGCTTTGGAGTCGAGGAGTTTTATGTTGAGGCATTAAATGCGGGTAAAGGCGCTTTAACAAACTATGCTTTCTTCTCTAGTGGCTTACAAGCAAAGTTTGGTTTGAAAGATACTAGCTCTTATCAGTCTCGTTTTATTTTGAACAAAACCTATACGGGGATTTGGGTAAATAATGGTGCAGCTTATGTCTCTTCAAGAAGTTTAGGTAGGTTTACTGGTTCAACGACGGATGGGTTAGAGCTATTAAAAGGTTCTGGCACAAGTTATCCAGATGGTCCGCTTAACTTTAAAGAGAATGTTAAAGATACGGTGATATCAATCAAAGCCGCGGAGAATACGGACCCAGTATCTATCGATGGGAGTGAGGGAGTATTGCCGACTCAACCAGACATCCGCTTTGGCCGTGTAGACCTAGATGATGTTGGTGGTAATCAAGGAACGATACTCCGAGTGCCTTTGCGAGTTGAATACTGGAATGGTAGCCGCTTTATCGCCAACCCTGATGATAGCCAAACTGATGTGAAAGGTATCACTGCTGCTGAAACGCATATTTGGCCAACAGGTAATGATGCAGCTCCTAAAGCGGTTACATTGGGAGCTGGTGGTAAAGTTTCTGATGGTTACTCTCGAACGGTAACGGCTAAAGAAGCGGAGTCATATCGTCAGCAGACGCGCGTTTGGTTAGATCTTGATGCCTCTGCAAATGGCTTACCATGGCTTAAATATAACTGGAATAAAGATAATGCTGGTGAAGAAAACCCATCATCGGTCGTCACGTTTGGTATTCACCGTGGTAATGATCGCGTGATTTACCGTGGAGAACCGGGCTTAACCGGACAGTAACAAGTTAGGTTTCTTGCGTTAAGTAAGGAAACTGCAAGAAATTGAGGCTTTCTGCTCATGTTTGTGTACCAATGCCTTGCTGTGACAGCGAGGCATTGGTACATTTAGGACAATTTTTGTCTTCTAAAATTTTTGCAGGATGAGCGAAGAATATGTTTAAAAAACTTCGTGGCATGTTTTCTAACGACCTATCTATCGATTTAGGTACTGCCAACACTCTAATTTACGTAAAAGGACAGGGCATCGTTCTAGATGAACCTTCTGTAGTTGCTATTCGTCAAGATCGTGTAGGTTCTGCAAAAAGCGTTGCTGCTGTAGGCCATGCGGCAAAACAGATGCTTGGTCGTACACCGGGTAACATCTCAGCTATTCGTCCAATGAAAGACGGCGTTATCGCTGACTTCTACGTAACAGAAAAAATGCTTCAGCACTTCATCAAGCAAGTGCATGACAACAGCATTCTAAAACCAAGCCCACGTGTACTTGTATGTGTGCCTTGTGGTTCGACTCAAGTTGAGCGCCGTGCGATTCGTGAATCTGCACTCGGTGCTGGCGCGCGTGAAGTTTACCTAATTGACGAGCCAATGGCGGCGGCAATTGGTGCTGGCCTACGTGTTTCTGAGCCAACAGGCTCAATGGTGGTCGATATTGGTGGTGGTACAACAGAAGTTGCCGTTATCTCACTAAACGGTGTGGTTTACTCTTCTTCTGTACGTATCGGTGGTGACCGCTTTGATGAAGCTGTGATCAACTATGTGCGTCGTAACTACGGTAGTTTGATCGGTGAAGCAACGGCTGAAAAGATCAAGCACGAAATCGGTTCGGCTTACCCAGGTGATGAAGTTCAAGAGATCGAAGTTCGTGGTCGCAACCTTGCAGAAGGTGTGCCACGCAGCTTTAGCCTGAACTCAAACGAGATCCTAGAAGCGCTTCAAGAGCCGCTATCAGGCATCGTATCAGCAGTGATGGTTGCACTAGAACAGTGCCCACCTGAACTGGCGTCTGATATCTCTGAGAACGGTATGGTTCTGACAGGTGGTGGTGCACTACTGAAAGATCTAGATCGTCTACTAATGGAAGAAACTGGTATTCCAGTTGTTATCGCTGAAGACCCACTAACGTGTGTGGCTCGTGGCGGTGGTAAAGCACTAGAAATGATCGACATGCATGGTGGCGATCTCTTCTCTGAAGAATAAAGTGTGTGGTGAAGCTCAACATGAGCTTCACCTTCATTTCTGCTCTCTGTAATTTCAATCTGCTCCATACCTAGAATCGTCTCAAGTCGAATTCTCAGGTTGCCAAGTAAGGCTCTATATTCATGGTAGCAATCAGGTTAAAAACAAGATGAAACCGATTTTTGGCAGAGGACCATCTCTGCAATTGCGTCTGTTTTTTGCTGTCATCGTGTCGGCGAGCTTAATGCTGGCTGATAACCGTCTAGATACGTTTTCCAACGTCCGATACCTATTGAACAGTATGGTTGCGCCTATTCAGTACGCGGCCAATATGCCTCGTAGCATGTTTGATGGAATGTTCGAGCGTTTTAATACCCGTCAGGCATTGATTGAAGGCAATCGCAATTTGAAGCGAGAAGTGCTTCGCCTGAAGAGCGAGCTTATCTTGCTCGATCAATACAAAGAAGAAAACCAACGCTTACGTAAACTGCTTGGCTCTTCATTCGTCCGTGACGAGAAGAAAGTCGTGACAGAGGTCATGGCTGTTGATACATCGCCATACCGCCACCAAGTGGTGATCGATAAAGGTCGTATTGATGGTGTTTACGTCGGTCAGCCTGTTATCAATGAGAAAGGTATTGTTGGTCAGGTGACGTTTGTTGCAGCGCACAACGCACGTGTTCTTCTCCTCACTGATGCGAAAAACGCAATTCCAGTCCAAGTGATTCGTAACGATATTCGAGTCATTGCATCAGGTAATGGTGAGGTTGATGAAATCCAATTGGAGCACATCCCAACCAGTACCGATATTCAAGTGGGTGATTTGCTGGTGACATCGGGTCTTGGTGGTATTTATCCAGAAGGCTACCCTGTCGCAACTGTTACAAATGTGGATCATGATACTCGCCAAGAGTTCGCATCAATCAAAGCGGAACCTGTGGTTGAGTTTGATCGTCTGCGCTACTTGCTATTGATTTGGCCGAATGAAGACCGCCAACACAAAGTACTGCAGTCGAATGTAGAAGAAGGTTCAGAACAAGAGGTAACCGATGGCCAATAGTGTATTTAGAAGCCGAATGGTCATCGGCGTTAGCTTCTTCGTCGCGCTAGTCCTGCAAACCATTCCGTGGCCAGGTGTTTTGGATCTACTGCGTCCATCATGGCTGTTCCTCGTTACCTGTTACTGGGTGCTGGCATTGCCACACCGTGTCAATGTTGGTACCGCTCTGGTTTTAGGTTTGCTTTGGGATATTTTGATTGGTTCGACGCTTGGGATCCGAGGGATGATGATGTCGATCATTATCTACCTAGTGGCGCTCAATTTCTTGGTAATCCGTAACATGGCATTGTGGCAACAATCTATTTTGATTGCCTTTTTTACCGTGCTACTGGAACTTCTCATCTTCTGTGGGGAATATTTGAACCAGGACGTAGTATTTAATCCATTATCTCTGTGGACTGCGGCAATAAACTGTATACTTTGGCCATGGATGTTTTTACTGATGCGACGCGTCCGTCGCGCATGGCACGTAAGGTAACGTTGTGAAAAAGGGCTTATCCCTCGTTCTCGCATCGGGTTCTCCGAGAAGAAAAGAGCTGCTTGCTCAGTTAGGTTATGATTTTGATATTGTGCTTCCTGATATAGAGGAGGCCAAACAAGATCACGAGCAAGCACAAGACTACGTTTTGCGACTCTCTCTGGAAAAAGCTCAAGCAGGCTTAGCGATGGCTAAGCCTGATTCCGTTATATTGGGCTCTGATACCGTAGTGGTATGCGATAACCAAGTACTAGAAAAACCAAAAAGTTTTGAAGATTCAAAACGTATGCTCAGTAACTTATCGGGTCGTCAGCACCAAGTGATGACCGCTGTGAGCGTCGTATCATCAGAACAACAACACTCAGTGGTTGTTATCACTGACGTGTGGTTCAAACCACTGGCTCATGAAGAAATAGAACGATACTGGCAGTCAGGTGAACCATGCGATAAAGCTGGAAGTTATGGTATTCAAGGACTCGGAGGGCGTTTCGTCACCCGAATCGAAGGCAGTTATCACGCCGTAGTAGGCTTACCTTTGTTCGAAACCGATCAGCTAATTCAAGAATTTTTATAATTGTTTTGAGGTGTGCACATGAGTGCAGAATTGCTGCTAAACGTGACCCCGAGTGAAACTCGCGTGGCCATGATTGAAGGTGGAGTACTACAAGAAGTTCATATAGAACGAGAATCACGCCGTGGCATTGTTGGCAATATTTACAAAGGCAAAGTAAGCCGTGTATTGCCAGGCATGCAAGCGGCGTTTGTCGATATTGGTCTGGATAAAGCGGCATTTTTGCACGCGTCAGACATCGTTCCTCACACGGAATGTGTCGCAGAGAACGAAAAACAACAATTCCAAGTACGTGATATCTCTGAGTTGGTTCGCCAAGGCCAAGATATCGTTGTACAAGTGGTGAAAGATCCACTTGGTACCAAAGGCGCACGTCTGACAACTGACATCACTCTTCCTTCTCGTTACCTTGTCTTTATGCCGGGAGCGAGCCACGTTGGTGTGTCTCAGCGTATTGAGAGTGAAACAGAGCGTGAGCGTTTGAAGAAAGTGGTTAATCACTACTGTGATGAGCACGGTGGCTTTATCATTCGTACTGCGGCAGAAGGCGCCGATGAGAAAGAGCTTTCTCAAGATGCGGCATTTTTGAAGCGTTTATGGCAGAAAGTCATGGAGCGTCGCTCTAAGTACAAAACTCGTTCTACCTTGTACGGTGAGCTAGGTTTAGCACAGCGTATCTTGCGTGATTTTGTTGGCACTGAGCTTGACAAAATCATGGTCGACTCTCGCCTTGAATACGAGAACCTGAAAGAGTTTACGTCTGAATATGTGCCAGAGTTGACTGATAAGCTTGAGCTGTATGAAGGTGATAAGCCAATCTTCGATATGTACGACACAGAGAACGAAATCCAACGCTCTCTGGAACGCAAAGTTGAGCTTAAATCTGGTGGCTACCTGATCATCGATCAAACCGAAGCTATGACTACTGTCGACATCAATACTGGCGCGTTTGTTGGTCGTCGCAATCTAGAAGAAACCATCTTCAATACGAACGTTGAAGCGACACAAGCAATCGCACGTCAACTTCGTCTGCGCAACCTTGGTGGTATCATCATTATCGACTTTATCGATATGGCATCGGATGAACACCGTAAGCGTGTACTTACCTCTTTAGAAGGTGCTCTTTCAAAAGACCGTGTGAAAACTAACATCAATGGCTTTACTCAACTAGGGTTAGTAGAGATGACACGTAAGCGTACGCGTGAAAGTATTGAACATATCTTGTGTTCTAGCTGTCCTACTTGTGAAGGTCGTGGCAGCGTGAAGACTGTCGAAACCGTGTGTTACGAGATTCTGCGTGAAATCACCCGAGTGAACCGTGCTTATGATGCGGACAACTTTGTTGTTTACGCATCGCCATTTGTCGCGGAAACGCTGTTGGGCGATGAGTCCCATGCGCTCGCTGAACTCGAAGTATTTATTGGTAAGCAAGTTCGTATTCAAGCTGAACACCTGTACATTCAGGAGCAGTTTGACGTCGTGATGATGTAATTGGAAAATTTGTGAATTCTGGTTTTAACCGTTTCGGGCGCTTCTGCGCGTGGAGCTTGGTTACTCTGTTGGTTCTTTTAGCCATACTAGTAACTACCCTGCGCGTAGCATTGCCACAACTTAACCACTTCCAAGATGAGATCAAAACCTGGGTCAAGCAAGGCACAGGTTTTGACTTTTCTATCACCAGCGTTGCTGGTTCTTGGCGTAATAGCCACCCCTCGATTTCGTTGCAAGGTTTAGAGGCGAATTTGCCGAATAACCAAGACGCACGTTTTGCCGTTGATGAAATTCATATCGAATTTGATTTGATCCAATCGATTTTCAAGTTTCGACCTGTGGTCGCAGATTTGACAATCGACGACTTGGCTTTAGATATTCGTACCGTCGATCTTCTGTCCAAATCAGAAGGCAAAGAACCGCAAGCGAATGCCAGTAAAAATGAAAGCAACTTGATCGACCAACTCGATTCATTGCTGTTACGTCAATTTGAAGATTTTACCATTACGGACTCGCGCATTTGGTACAAATCGGTCTCTGGCGAAACGCGCCGCTTAGATATAGAGCAGCTTCGTTGGAGTAACGATGGCAAGCACCATTTAGCAGAAGGAACCGTAAGCATTGCGGATGCGAGTTTGAATGCTTTGTTAGTGCGTGCCAACTTCAAAGATTATGGTTCGCTGCGCGATGTTTCAGGCGAATTCTATGTGAGTGCGCAAGACCTCTCTGTCACACCTTGGTTAACCACTTACATGCGTGATGAATCAGGTGTGGAGTCGGGCAAGGTGAGCCTGAATACATGGCTCACTCTAAAACACAGCCAGCCGAATTATGCCTATGTTGAATTGCAGCCATCTGAGCTGGTTTGGAATGAAAATGGTCGTCATGACTTATTGCTTGAATCAGGCATTTTTAAGCTTTCCCCAGACAAAGATGGTTGGAAAGTAAATGGTCACTCACTGCAAATCCGCACTGATGACCGACCTTGGCCAGAGTTAGACGTCGCGTTTGATTGGCAGCCGGATGGTTGGTTACTTAATCTGTCTCAACTTGATATTGAAGCATTGACGCCATTAATCAAGTTAGCGCCAGAGTCGGAATCCACGAGTGAATTGCTTAACAAACTCGCACCCAAAGGACGAGTGGAAGACATTCGTCTTTCAATGAGCGGTGGGCTTGATACCCTGCGCTACTCTGCCGAGCTAGACCAATTAGGCTTAACCCAATGGGAGTTATTGCCGGGCTTTAACCACGTGCAAGGTACTGTAGCTGGTGACTTAAATCAGGCGAAAGCCAAAGTTACCGTGATTGATGATGTTTTCCCATACGGTGATGTTTTCCAAGCGCCATTGAATATCAAACAAGGTCAGGTGGACATTATTTGGCAGCAAGACGAGAGCGGTTGGCGTTTGTGGTCAGATAAAGTGACTGCAGCGACACCTGACTTACAGGTACTTGGCGCGTTCCGTCTTGATTTCCCGAAAGATCAAAGCCCATTCCTATCGTTTTATGCCGAAGCTGACCTCTACAACGCGGGTGAAACTTGGCGCTACCTTCCGACTTTAGCGCTTGGGCAAGATCTCACTGACTACCTATCTACCGCGATTCAAGGTGGTAAGGTCAATACCGCAAAACTGCTTTGGTATGGTGAACTTGGTGATTTTCCATACAAAGAACACAACGGTATGTTCCAAGCTTGGGTTGGATTGAAGAATGCGAAATTCAGTTTTGACACGGCGTGGCCAACCATCACCAATCTACAGTTAGATTTGCTGTTCGAAAACGATGCCATGTATTTGGACTCGAAGTCTGCGACGTTAAATGGTGTCAAAGCTAAGCGAATTACAGGACGTATTCCTGAGCTTGCTGAAGGCGGTCACATCGAAATCGAAGCCAAGGCTAGTGCGCCGGGCAATGAAGTTCGTGATTACATGATGGCAACCCCTCTCGTCGATTCAGTTGGTGCGGCTTTGACGGCATTGCAAGTGAGTGGTCCTGTTTATTCAGAGTTCCAACTCAATATCCCATTTGACTCCGAGAAAGACGCGCGTGCTTGGGGTTACGCCGATCTTAAAAACAACCGTGTTGATATTGATGCGCCGCCGATGACGTTAGAAAACGCGACGGGCCGTATCAAGTTTGATAACGACGTTGTGACCACTTCTGGCTTGTCAGCTGAACTGTTGAAACAGCCTATTTCACTTGATTTTCGTGGTGAGAATGCCGAACAAGGCTACAACGTGACCATCAACACCTTAGGTGATTGGGAAGTCGGCCCACTTAAGCCTTATCTTGGTGAGCGCTGGTTGAGCCTCGTTTCTGGTCATGCGCCTTGGCAAATGGACATCGACTTGCAACTCAATGACGTAGGCTTTACGTATCAGGTAGACGTTTTGGCGCAGCTTAGTCAGCTTGTGAGTGATTACCCTTACCCGTTAGCGAAAAAGCGCGGCGAAAAAGGGCAAGCTAAACTTCAAGCATCGGGCAACCAAGAAAGTATCTCTGCTCGTTTAGAAATACCAAATGCGAAATACCAAACTGAAATTGATATTTCAGGAGATGTGCCGGAGTTGACGGCAACGCATCTGGTTTTAGGTAATGGTGGTTTTAAAATTAGCCCAGTCGTTGGACACAATGCTTCGATTCGTTTGGATGACCTGAGCTTAGATCGTTGGGCTGATCTCATGCATGTGCCGCAAAGCAAAACTCAATCTGTACTATCGAGCATGAAGACGCCAACCATTCCACTGCCGACGCGCATTAACATGGATGTGCAGAACTTAGAGCTTGGTGGAATTGAGTTCCATGATGTGGATTTGAATGCACGTAAAAAGAACTCGAGTTGGCAATTAGAAGTAGACAGCCAAGAGGTGAAGGGCAAAGCAAATTACCTCAAACCTTCTGACTTATCTGTCTCTTTAGATCATTTGCATTTGTATATTCCTGGCTTTGATGAGATGACCAAAGAACGCAGTTCTCTGTTTGCCAGTGAAGACCAAGCCGCGCCGCTCATCTCAAACTTTGACCGCAAGTTCCATACAGAGATGCCAAACTTAACCTTGAGCATTGATGATTTTTGGTTGCAAGGTTACAAGGTCGGTAAGGTAAATGTGGACGTCGAGCGTGCTAACAACCGCCTCGAATGGAAAAATGTTAACTTCAGTAGTGGTCAAAACCGTGTCGACATGAGCGGATGGTGGGAACTGACGAAAGAGCGAAGTCATTCAAACCTGACCATGAAAGTGAAGGGTGAAAACAACAGTGACTTGATGGAGCGATTTGGGATTACTTCCGGTATCCAACAAGCGCCGTTTGAAATTAATGCCAACCTAGATTGGGATGGCGCACCTTGGTCGATGAAGACACAAAGCTTGCAAGGTGATGTGTCTACTGAGTTTGGTAAAGGTGTGATCACTGAAGTCAGTGGTGCAGCGCGATTGCTGGGGCTTTTTAGTCTCGATTCTATCATTCGTAAGATGCAGCTCGACTTTACTGACGTATTCGATAAAGGGATGGCATTCAACTCAATCACGGGGACAGGCAAGATCCAAGATGGCGTGTTTATCACCAACGATATCGTGATGGATGCATTAGCTGGAGAGATGAAGATTCGCGGTATTGCTGACATGAACACGCGCTTGGTAGATGCGGAAGTGAACTTCACACCAGACATCACTTCGGGTATTCCAATGCTGACCGCCTTTGCAGTGGCACCTCAAACCGCGCTGTATGTATTGGCGATTTCGACCGTTATCTCTCCTGTGGTGGAAGTCTTCACACAGGTAAACTACGAAGTGAAAGGTCCTCTGGATTCACCTACCGTAAAAGAGATTTCACGAAGCAAAGGTGAATATAAGTTGCCAGAAAAACTGCGTGAGCAAGCGAAGTAATTACGCGGTCAGTCTTCTGACGAACAAGGAATTGAATAAATGGAATGTGTTGGCATCATTCAAATGACATCGGGTCCAGATATCGAGGAGAATCTGGATTTCATTGCCAAGCAATGTGCATTGGCTGCTGAGCAAGGTGTGAAGCTGGTTGTGACACCAGAAAACGCCATGCAGTTTGCCAACCGAGAAGTATATCACCAGAGCGCAGAAACTTTGGGTGACGGTCCTATTCAGCTGCGCTTATCTGAGATCGCAAAAGATAACCAACTGACTTTAATCGTGGGCAGTATGCCGATTCGCACTGAACAAAGTGTGACTACCACGACATTGGTTTTCTCACCGCAAGGCGAGTGCATTGCTCACTACGATAAGCTGCATATGTTTGACGTGGATGTCGCTGACGGGCACGGCAGTTATCGTGAGTCGGATACTTTTACCGCTGGCAATCGCATCGTGACCGCAGAGACCAATATTGGTACGGTAGGCTTAAGTATTTGCTACGACGTACGCTTTCCTGAATTGTTTAAAGCGCTACGCTTAGCAGGAGCGCAAGTTATTGTGGTACCCGCTGCGTTTACCGCGGTGACAGGGCAAGCGCATTGGGAAGTACTGCTAAGAGCGCGAGCGATTGAAACCCAATGTTGGATTCTAGCCTGCGGGCAAACGGGGACACATCCATGTGGTCGCCAAACTTGGGGGCATTCTATGGTGATTGACCCTTGGGGGCGCGTTCACCAACAATTGAATGACCAAGTAGGACTGCTGGTGGCAGAGATAGATTTGTCACACAACCAGCAAGTAAGGCAGAATATGCCGCTGACTCAACACAGTCGCTTTCAAAATGAATTGAAACGGAAATAAAAGAGCTAACTATGAGCATAAACCAAATAGAACAGGCACTCCTTGCCCCAAACGGTCTGACAGAGCAAGACATCGCTGACACACTAGCGAGCATTGCGACGCGCCAGATCGATTATGCGGACATTTACTTTCAGTCCAGCTGGCACGAGTCTCTGGTTCTAGAAGACAGCATCATTAAAGATGGCTCTTTCAATATTGACTGTGGTGTCGGTGTACGAGCAGTCACAGGCGAGAAAACCGGTTTCGCCTATTCAGACCAAATTCAACTAGACGGTTTGAAGCAAAGTGCGATTGCCGCGCGTGGTATTGCGCAGCAAGGCCAAAATGGCAAAGTGCACGCATTCAAACGTTCTGATAACCAAGCTTACTATGATGCGGTAAACCCATTAGCAAGCTGGGAAAAGCAACAAAAAACCGAACTGTTGTTGTCTCTAGATGCGTACATTCGTACCAAAGAGCCAATGATCAAAGAAGTGTCGATCAGCATCAGTGGTGTCCATGAGCAAATGTTGGTTGCTGCAACCGACGGTACTTACGCTGGTGATATTCGCCCGCTTGTTCGTCTTTCAATCAGTGTTCTTGCTGAAAAAGGCGATCGTCGTGAACGCGGCAGTGCTGGTGGTGGTGGTCGCTTCGGTTACGACTTCTTCCTGTCTGAAATAAACGGCGTGAAACAAGCCTTCCAATTCGCTGATGAAGCGATTCGTATGGCGCTAGTGAATCTAGAAGCAGAAGCGGCACCTGCAGGTATGATGCCTGTGGTACTTGGTTCTGGCTGGCCGGGCGTATTGCTGCACGAAGCGGTAGGTCACGGTTTAGAAGGTGACTTCAACCGCAAAGAGTCATCAGTGTTCTCTGGCAAGATGGGTGAGCAGGTGACGTCTCCACTTTGTACTATCGTGGATGATGGCACGTTGAAAGACCTACGCGGCTCATTGAACGTCGATGATGAAGGTGTGAACGGTCAGTACAACACGCTTATCGAAAATGGCGTTCTAAAAGGCTACATGCAAGACAAGCTAAACGCACGTCTAATGAGTGTAAACCCTACAGGTAACGGTCGCCGTGAGTCTTACGCGCATCTACCAATGCCACGTATGACTAACACTTACATGCTACCGGGTGAGCACACACCAGAAGAGATCATCTCTACGGTGAAGAAAGGTCTGTACGCACCAAACTTCGGTGGCGGTCAGGTGGATATCACTTCTGGTAAGTTCGTATTCTCTGCATCGGAAGCGTACTTGATTGAAGATGGTAAAATCACTCGCCCAGTGAAAGGCGCAACGCTCATCGGTTCCGGTATTGAAGCGATGCAGCAAGTCTCTATGGTTGGTAACGACCTAAGCATCGACAGAGGTGTTGGTGTGTGTGGTAAGGCGGGTCAAAGTGTGCCGGTTGGCGTTGGTCAGCCTACATTGAAGCTTGATTCCATCACCGTTGGTGGTACTGAATAAACTTCATCTGAAACAGGATTAAAAAGAGCGCTCATTGAGCGCTCTTTTGGTTTTAGGGGGAGATGATTCGCTATAGGTTCTCTTCCGCAAACTCTGCTAAGCGACTTCGCACTACACCATTGAGGTGAATATTGGCGCTGCCTTCAAAGTTCTTGAAACGTTCAACCATATACGTCAAACCAGACGTCACTGGGGTTAGGTAGTGAGAGTCAATCTGTGCCAAGTTACCGGAACACACAATCTTAGTGCCTTCACCACAACGGGTGATGATGGTTTTGATTTGTGAAGCGGTTAAGTTCTGACACTCATCGAGCAGGACAAAGGCGTTCTGGATAGAGCGGCCACGCATAAAGTTAATCGACTTAAACTGAATGTTGGCTTTATCACAGATGTACTTCATCGAGCCTTCGGTGCAATGGTCGTTCTTGTGCAGCGCTTCCAAGGTATCGGTTACCGCTGCTAACCAAGGCATCATTTTCTCTTCTTCCGATCCCGGTAAGAAACCAATCGACTCACCAATGTCTGGCGTGTTACGCGTCACGATGATCTTATCGAACATGCCTTTTTCAATGGTTTGTTCCAATGCAGCTGCCATGGCGAGCAGTGTCTTACCACTACCGGCGGCACCAGTCAGAATCACCAAGTCAATATCTGGATCGAGCAGGGCATCCATCGCCATGCCTTGATAGATATTTTTCGGTGTAATGTCCCAAGCGCGGCGATGCATCATGCGCTCACGGCTGAGGTCGAGCAAGGTGAGCTTATCCTCATTGATGGTCTCTACTCGACCTACAAAATCACTCTCTTCATCAATCACGTATTGATTAATAAAGGTCGGGTCGAACGGTTCGCGGCTGAGTTTATGGAATGTTTTTCCACCCAGCGCGTAGCTTTCCACCTCATCCACACCACTCCAAAATTCGCCTTCACGCTGTTGAAAGCCTTTGGTGAGGTATTGGATGTCATCAATCAGCTGATCCGTACGATAGTCTTCAACGAAACGTACGCCAGCACCTTTGGCTCGCAAACGCATGTTGATGTCTTTGGTTACGAGCACAACTTCGCGTGGTGCGCGTTTGTTTTGCAGATAAAGCACCGCATTGAGTATGCGGTTATCACCGGCTTTGTCGGCGAAGGCTTTGACGGTTTCCTGCAATTCGAAGTCCGCCAAAATAGAGATGGTGCCTTGGCTTGGGTTGTCTTTAGAAACGGGAATGCCTTCTGAGATTTCATCTGGCGTGGCTTCTCTAAATAAATCCTCCAAAGCGCGAATCGCAACGCGTGCATCTCGTGCAACATCACGTTTGCTGTCTTTGATTCGATCGAGTTCTTCCAACACAGTCATAGGGATGACGACATCGTGTTCTTGGAAAGAGAAGATGGCGAAGGGTTCATGAAGAAGAATGTTGGTATCGAGTACAAACAGTTTCCGATCGGTATCGCCCATAGCGTCTCCTTGCCGCAGCGCGGCTTTGCTGGCTAGTAGTTAAGAAGGAACAGACTTCCTAACTCTGATTGCTTGCAATAGAGGTTGTCGGGCAATGTCGGTTAGTGCGCAACCGAGTAGCAAGACAACTTACTGCAAACCCGTGTTGATCCTAATCGTGTACTTAATGCGCTCAAATCATGCACGATGACTCTAAGCGCCCCTCAATAGAAGTATACGTAAAATTTACTTCTTACAACTTAATAATTGTCATGAGTTTTTTACAATTTGATTGCATTCCTAATTCAGGAAAAAAAGTTTGCCCTCTGGGCGGTTTCGACGTGACCTAAATCACAGCTTCAAGTAAGATTAGCGACCTTTTTCTGCGTATAGGCTACGTCCGATTTATCATGTTCAGCTGGCTTAAAAATGCACAGCACAAAGTGGCATGACAAGCACGATTGGCATAGCAGAAGCCAGAATCAGATCTAAACTAATATCCATGCCCATCGGGATGGGTAGAGACCAACAAGAAACAACAGCGAGGTAGTCAATTCATGACATTTGCTTTGGGGCAGCGCTGGATTAGCGATACGGAAAGCGATTTAGGTTTAGGTACCGTAGTGGCAATGGATGCTCGTACTGTGACATTGATGTTTGCAGCATCAGAGGAAAACCGAGTTTACGCACGTAACGATGCACCAGTTACCCGAGTAACGTTCAACGTCGGTGATGTCATCGATTGCCAAGAAGGTTGGTCATTAAAAGTTGAAGAAGTACTGGAAGATGAAGGTTTATACACCTATTTCGGTACTCGTGAAGACACGCAAGAAACGGCGATCGTGTTGCGTGAAATCTTCCTAAGCAACCACATTCGTTTTAACAAGCCGCAAGACAAGTTGTACGCAGGTCAAATCGATCGCATGGACAACTTTGTACTTCGCTACCGTGCGCTACAAAACCAATTTGAGCAACACAAGAGCCCAATGCGTGGTCTGTGTGGCATGCGTGCAGGCTTGATCCCTCACCAGCTTTACATCGCGCACGAAGTCGGTCGTCGTCACGCGCCTCGCGTATTGCTAGCGGATGAAGTTGGTCTGGGTAAAACCATCGAAGCGGGCATGATCATCCACCAGCAAGTACTGGCGGGTCGTGCCGAGCGTATTCTTATCGTGGTACCAGAGACACTGCAACACCAGTGGCTCGTTGAGATGATGCGTCGTTTCAACCTGCACTTCTCTATCTTCGATGAAGAGCGTTGTATTGAAGCTTTTGCAGAAGCAGAAAACCCATTTGATACGCAGCAATACGTACTGTGTTCACTGGATTTCCTACGTAAGAGCCGTAAGCGTTTTGAACAAGCGCTAGAAGGTGAGTGGGATCTATTGGTTGTCGATGAGGCGCACCATCTAGAGTGGAGCCAAGACAAACCAAGCCGCGAATACCAAGTGGTAGAAGGCTTGGCAGAACGCACAGCGGGTGTGTTACTGCTTACCGCAACGCCAGAGCAGCTAGGTCGTGAGAGCCACTTCGCTCGTCTACGTCTTCTAGATCCAGATCGTTTCTACGATTATGAAGCGTTTGTTGAAGAAGAAGAGCAATACGCACCTGTTGCGGATGCTATCACGTCGCTATTCTCTGGTGAGAAACTGCCAGACGAAGCGAAAAACCAAATTACAGAACTGCTTTCTGAGCAGGACGTTGAGCCGCTATTCCGTATTATCGAAAGCGACAGTGATGAAGAAGCGAAAGCGTCAGCACGCCAAGAACTGATCGACAACCTGATGGACCGTCACGGTACAGGTCGAGTGCTGTTCCGTAACACACGTGCTGCAATCAAAGGTTTCCCGAAGCGTAACGTGCATCTCATGCCAATGGATATTCCGCAGCAGTACACCACATCAATGCGTGTATCAGGTATGATCGGTGGCAAGATGACACCAGAAGCGCGCGCGGTGAAGAACCTTTACCCAGAAGAAATCTTCCAAGAATTTGAAGGCGAAGATTCAAGCTGGTGGCAGTTCGACTCACGTGTGAACTGGTTACTTGAAAAAGTAAAAGAGAAGCGCAGCGATAAAGTATTGGTTATTGCTTCTCGTGCAAGCACTGCGTTGCAACTTGAGCAAGCATTGCGTGAGCGTGAAGGTATTCGTGCAACCGTATTCCACGAAGGCATGTCGATTCTTGAGCGTGACAAAGCAGCGGCTTACTTCGCACAAGAAGAGGGAGGCGCGCAGGTTCTTATCTGTAGCGAAATCGGCTCAGAAGGTCGTAACTTCCAGTTTGCTAACCAGCTTGTGATGTTCGATTTGCCATTCAACCCAGACTTGTTAGAGCAACGTATTGGCCGTCTGGACCGTATCGGTCAGAAGCGTGATATCGACATCCACGTACCTTACCTAAAAGGTACTTCACAAGCGATCCTTGCGCGTTGGTTCGATGAAGGTCTGAACGCGTTTGCTGAAACGTGTCCAACAGGTCGCGCGGTTTACGATAAGTACTCTGATGCACTGATTGAAATGCTGGCATCTGGTGATGTTTCAAGCCTTGATGAAGTGATTGAAGAATCAGCGAAGATGAACAAAGAGCTGAAATCACAACTTGAGCAAGGTCGTGACCGCCTGCTAGAAATACACTCAAACGGCGGCGACAAAGCGCAGCAAATCGTTGAGAAAATCGCATCGACGGATGGCGACACAAACCTAGTGACATTCGCGTTGTCTCTGTTCGATACCATCGGTCTGAACCAAGACGACAAGGGTGAAAACGCACTGATTGTAACTCCATCTGAGCACATGATGGTGCCAAGCTACCCAGGCTTGCCATACGAAGGCGCGACAATCACGTTTGACCGCGATACCGCGCTGTCTCGCGAAGACATGCACTTCATCAGTTGGGAACACCCAATGATTCAAGGCGGTATCGATCTGCTGATGAGCGAAGGTGTGGGTACGTCAGCGGTTTCTTTGCTGAAGAACAAAGCGCTACCAGTGGGCACTATCTTGCTTGAGTTGGTTTACGCGGTGGATGCGCAAGCACCAAAACGCAGCGGTATTACGCGTTTCCTACCGAAGACGCCAATCCGCATGATGATGGACGGTCGTGGTAATGATCTGTCTTCTCAGGTTGAGTTTGAAGGTTTCAACCGTCAGCTTAGCCCAGTAAACCGTCACCTAGGCAGCAAGCTAGTGACATCAGTACAGAAAGACATCCACAGCCTCATCGAAGCGGGTGACGCATTGGTTGAGCAGAAAGTGGAAGAGATTCGCAAGCAAGCACAGCAAGACATGCAACAAAGCTTGAATGCAGAGCTTGAGCGCCTACAAGCACTGAAAGCGGTTAACCCGAACATCCGTGACGAAGAAATTGAAGTGATTGAAGAACAAATCAAAGAGCTAACAGGCTATATCAACCAAGCTCAGGTTCAGCTAGATTCGCTACGTTTAATTGTCGTCAGCCACAACTAATCAGCGTCCATACAAACGAAAAAAGGTCTTCAATTGAAGACCTTTTTCTTTATCTGAGCTTTTTATCTCATAAGCTCAGTTGATTGCTCGCAGCTGATTACATCAACCACTTCCACCAAATGAATAGCGCTAAGAAGCCGAATAAGTAAATCAAACCAGCAATCGACAACCACTTCAATTTACGACCCAGCGCCAATGGTTTAGGCAAGTCGGTTTTACTCACTAGAATATAGTTTAAAAGCGCGAAGAATGGCGTCGTCATAAACGCCAATACCATGGCAAAGTTCAACATCGGTAATAGTGCTGAAGCCCAGAAAACAACGATACCTAAAGCACATAGAGAAACAATAAGCATGATGGCCGACGTCGCTTTTGGATCGGTTTCTGGTTGTGAACGCAGCAACCGTTGAGAGTCTGAAATCACACGCGAGTAGCCGTCAATTACCGTAATGGTGCTGCCGAAGATACAAAAGAATGCAATCACAGCAATCAGGTAACGTGACCATTCACCAATGGTTGAGGCGTACAAGCCAACAAGCTGATGGGAGAAGCCTACGCCGGAGCTCTTAAGCTCAATACCTGAACCGTGCAGCATCAACGCACCTAGTGATACAAACACCAAAGCCAATACCGCAGTGCCAATGTAGCCGACGTTGAAATCAAACAAGGCAGATTTTGCCGTAACTTCTTGTTGGCTAGTTTGGCGCTTTAGCCACGCAGACGTTAAACAAGAGATCTCGATTGGAGCAGGCATCCAGCCCATGGTCACAACGATAAAGCCGATGGCAGCAATTGACCACGGAGAAGGGGATTCAAAGTTCGCAACAGGCTCTACAGGGTTTCCAAACGCTATCGCAACCGCAAGTAGCGTCGCTATCGTTAGGACCGTCATAATGACTTTTGAAAGTGTATCCAGTGCTTTGTAGTGGCCGGCGAATAAAATCACTAAACATGTCACCAAAACAATGACACTGAGTGATGCCATCGACAAAGAAAATGGAATGAAATAGCCCAACAAGCTCGCGCTGAACATCAACAGTGCTGCTGTGTTGATGACCGCAGAAACGGAACTGAGGAATAAGAACAACCACAAGTATGGGCGACCAAGTTTGGCATAGCCTTCAACCAACGTTTTACCAGTGCCCATGGTGTACTGCACGCCTGCTCGGAAGAATGGGTATTTAAAAAGGTTTACCAGCAGGATGAGCGCCGCAAGTTGCCAGCCGTAGATAGCCCCAGCTTTGGTGGATGCAACAAGGTGAGAACCACCGACGGCGGCAGAGGCCATGAGAATACCAGGGCCAAGAGAGCGGAAGAATTGCGAGACTTTGGATTGGGGTTGATCGGATACTGCGGATTCCATTTATTATTGTCCTTTTTGTGTCAACTAGTGCTTATAAATAACATTACCGCTCAGCTTGTCAATTTATATTTACGAAGTGATTTTTTTAATTTTTTTCTTCGTTATTGACTTGGTTGCTTTTGTTATTTCTAAAAGTTATATCGATGGTAAAAAGAGGCAGGGTTTAAGCGATTTTTCTGCATGCATCTTTGCATCTCTTGGGTATAATCAGCGCGTTTTTATTCTGTAGAGATCCTGCCCATGGCAATGCTTGAGTACAATCCACCAACCGACCCTTGGATTGATGTCGTTTTTGAAGATGAGCAAATTTTGGCGGTAAACAAGCCATCTGGTTTGCTTTCTGTGCCGGGGCGTCTTGCTGAGCACTATGACAGCATGTGGAGTCGCTTAACCGAGCAATATCCAGACATTCAAGTCGTGCATCGTTTAGATATGTGCACTTCTGGCTTAATGGTTCTTGCTAAAAACAAGCGTGCAGAAAGTGCGTTAAAAAAACAGTTTCAATACCGATTGACGCATAAAATCTACTACGCACGTGTTTGGGGCCATATTGAACAAGAAGAGGGCGAGATCGATCTGCCTTTGATTTGTGATTGGCCGAATCGTCCTCTGCAGAAAGTATGCTTTGAAGATGGCAAACCCTCTAGGACGATCTTCCAAGTAGCGAAGCGAGAAGAACACCCTGATGGTTCAAAGACGACGATTGTGCGTTTATTGCCGATTACAGGCCGCTCACACCAATTGCGTGTTCATATGCAAGCGTTAGGTCACCCAATTGTGGGTGATGAGTTTTACGCAACAGAAGAAGCAAAAGCCTTCTCTGAACGTCTAGAGTTGCACGCCGCAGAGCTGAGCTTTTATCACCCGAAAACCGATTGGTTGCGCAGTATTTTTGTTCCTTGTGATTTTTACCTAGAAGCGGAAGAGATGATCTTTGACTATTTCAACCCAGCGCGTAAATTACCAGATTACAAAACACTGCCACGTCCATAAATTCATCTTTAGGCAGTGAACAAGGAGTTGTTATGTCACTGCCTAAAGTGGTCTTCCTCGACCGAGCGACCATCCCAGCCCAAATTCAAATACCTCGTCCAAGCTTTGCCCATGATTGGGTGGAATACGATCTGACTTCTTCTGAGCAAGTTGTTGAGCGTCTTGCTGATGCGGATATCGTGATCAGCAACAAGGTGGTGCTCGACCAATCTGTTCTCATTCAACTTCCTCACCTCAAGATGATTGCCGTCGCGGCAACGGGCTTTAATAACGTCGATGTAAACTATTGCGCCGAGCACAACATCGCGGTTACCAACGTGCGTGGCTATGCGACCCGCTCTGTGCCAGAACACGTTATCGCGATGCTGTTTGCTTTGCGTCGTAACTTGTTTGGTTATCACCAAGATATCGCTGCTGGCGAATGGCAGCGCAACAAGCAGTTCTGTTTCTTTACGCATCCGATTGGAGATGTTGCAGGCAGCACCTTAGGTGTGCTTGGCAGCGGCGCATTAGGTCAAGCAACGGCACAATTGGCAAAAGCATTGGGTATGAATGTGTTGTTTGCAGAACGTAAAGGTGTAACAGAGTGCCGAGAAGGCTATGTTTCTTTTACCGAGATGTTGGATCAAGCGGACGCCATCACGCTACATTGTCCATTGAATGATGAGACACATAATTTGATTGGTGAAGCGGAACTTAAGCAGATGAAGCCAACGTCTATTTTGATTAATACCGGACGTGGCGGCTTGGTGGATGAGCAAGCTTTGGTCGATGGGTTAAAGCAAGGTGAGATTGCTGGGGCTGGGTTTGATGTCTTTACCCAAGAACCCGCTGATGAAAGCAACCCGTTGATTGCGAATATGCATTTGCCTAACTTGCTACTAACGCCGCATGTTGCGTGGGGAAGTGATTCTTCGATACAGCGTTTAGCTGAGATTTTAATTGAGAATATTAACGCGTTTGATCGTGGTGAGAACCTCAATCGTCTAGCGTAATACTAGAAAATAGGCATAAAAAAAGCAGACACAAAGGTCTGCTTTTTGCGTTCTTAAGCATTGAATTAGATTTCTTCTTCGTTCAAGGCTTTTAGAATTTGGAAAATTTCACGGTAAGATTTTGCTGGTTTACCGGCCTTCTTCTCTTTCGCTGCTTGGCGAGCAAGTTGGCGTAGACGTTGACGGTCTGCTTCTGGATAAAGCTCCATAACGTCATCAATTGCTTTGTCGCCCTCTTCGACTACACGATCACGCAGCGCTTCAAGCTTGTGTAGTGCCGCTGTTGCTTGCGAGTGTTTGTTGCGAACTTTGTCTAGTGCCGCTTGGATTGGCTCTGGATCTTCGTAACGCATTAACTTACCGATACGTTGCAGTTGACGACGGCGTGCTTCGTTTTTAAAGCGCTGCGCATCAGCAATTGCTTCGCGTAGGTCTTCGCTCAATGGAAACTTTTCGAGAGCTGCTGGCTTAAGGCCGACAAGCTCTTCGCCAAGCTTTTGCAGCTCTTCCATGTCGCGCTTCATCTCGGATTTACTTACCCAGATGATCTCTTCTTCTGGTTCCCATGGCGCTTTTTGATTCTTACGTGCCATTTCAGTTGCCTGTGTTTTGATTAATATTATGACTATTTTAACAAGAATCGTGGGGAGAAAGCGAAATTCTTGTTATTCTATTGTACATCGAATACATGATGTGAAAGACAATGGATATTAAACAGCAGGTTGCTGAGCAACGTACCGAGCTAGAACAAGCCGTTTCACGTGCACTAGAAATCGCTGCGGCGAAGTCTGATGCCGCTGAAGTCGCAATTACCAAGAGCACGGGTTTGAGTGTTTCCACTCGCATGGGTGACGTGGAAAACGTTGAATTCAACAGCGACGGCGCACTGGGTATTACCGTTTACCGTGGCCAACGTAAAGGCAGTGCTTCCACATCCGATTTGAGCGAAGCGGCTATCGAGCAAACGGTGTTAGCAGCATTAGACATCGCTCAATACACATCAGAAGATCCATTCGCGGGCCCAGCTCCGAAAGAATATATGGTGAAAGAGGTGCCTGATTTAGACCTTTTCCACCCAGACGCACCCGATCCAGATTACGCAGCACAAGTTGCGATTGCCGCTGAAAAAGAAGCACTTAACTACAGCGATGCGATTAAGCAAAGCGATGGTGCGAGCTATGACAGTCATTACGGCGTCAAAGTGTACGGTAACAGCCATGGCTTGTTGGCAAGCTACGCGTCAAGTCGCCACAGCACCAGCTGTTGTGTGATTGGTGTAGGCAAAAATGGTGAGATGGAGCGTGACTACAGCTACACCGTTGCTCGCCATCGTGACGACCTTTGGGCTCCTGAAGTAGTTGGCCGCAGTGCCGCAGAAAAAACCATCAGTCGCTTAGACGCTCAAAAGCTGAAAACGGGTAAGTACCCAGTCATGTTTGCTGCGGACGTAGCGACAGGTTTGATTGGCCACCTAGTGATGGCAATCAGCGGTGGTAACCTGTACCGTAAATCCTCTTTCTTACTTGATCACCTCGGCAAGCAAGTACTTCCAGAATGGTTCAATATTTCAGAGCGTCCACATGTCTTACGTGGCCTAGCTTCTAGTCCATTTGATAGTGAAGGTGTGTACACGCAAGATCGTGAAATCATCACCGATGGTGTACTCGCGACTTACCTGCTAACGAGTTATGCGGCTCGTAAAATGAAAATGGACCCAACTGGCCATGCTGGTGGTATCCACAACTGGTACGTGAAGTCGACGGGACAAAGTTTCGAGCAAATGCTGAAAGAACTTGGCACAGGTTTACTGGTAACTGAAACCATGGGCCAAGGCGTGAACGTCGTGACAGGTGATTACTCTCGTGGTGCTGCTGGCTTCTGGGTAGAGAATGGTGAAATCCAATACCCAGTATCAGAAATTACCATTGCGGGTAACCTAAAAGACATGTTCAACCAAATTGTTGCCGTGGGTAGTGATGTGGAAACGCGTTCTCAAATCCAAACCGGCTCTATCTTGCTTGATACCATGAAGGTGGCGGGCGAATAATATCACCCCGCTAACCGCTAGATGCAAAAAAGCCTGATGTACGCATCAGGCTTTTTTATGGCTTGTTCATGGCAGTTTATGACATGAGATTAAATCAGCAGGGTCGCGAGGCCTAAGAAGACTGACAAGCCAATCACGTCAGTGACCGTGGTCAGTGCCATACCGCCAGCCAAGGCTGGGTCGATGTTCATTTTCTTGAGTAGAATAGGGATGGTTACGCCGGCAACACCTGCTACAAAAAGGTTGGTCAACATGGCCGCGGAGATGATACCGCCAAGCATCCAGTTTCCTTTCCAAGCAACCACGATACCGCCGATGATCAGTGCCCACATGATGCCGTTAAGTAAGCCGATAGCTGCTTCCTTCAGCAATAGTTCTCGTTTGTTTGAATCACCAATATGACCAAGCGCTAAACCGCGGATCACCAGAGCGACCGTTTGGTTACCCGCAACGCCACCCATCGATGGAACAATGGTCATCAAGACGGCGATAGCTGCCATTTGCTCTAGTGTTGCTTCAAACATGTTGGATACTGAGGCCGCCGCTAGCGCTGCAAGTACATTGGCACCGAGCCAAATACTGCGCTTACGAGCGGATTTTACGACAGGTGCGAAGGTATCTTCATCGTCATCCATACCCGCCATACTCATCATTGAGTGTTCGGCATCTTCACGGATAACATCGACCACGTCATCGATGGTGATACGACCAACCAGATGTTGGTTTTCATCAACCACAGGTGCAGATACCCAGTTACGACGTTCAAATAGACTAGCAACATCAGAGTCACTGGTATCTACGGTAATTGCATCGTCGGCATCTTCCATCACAGCACTGACTTTGACATCAGGTTGAGTGGTAATCAGTGTGGTAATCGGCAGTTCACCAATCAGCTTACTATCATCATCAATGACGTATAACGCATCGGTTGCTTCTGGCAGTTCGCCTTTCATGCGTAAGTAGCGCAGGACAACGTCCACATCCACATCACCACGAATGGTGATTACGTCGGTGTTCATCAATCCGCCAGCGGTATCCTCAGGGTAGGATAGCGCCGTTTCGACTCGTTGACGGTCAGCGGTGTCCATCTGGGATAGAACTTCACGTGAGACGTCGTCAGGCAAGCTACGCAGTACGTAAGCCACATCATCAGTGTCCATGCCTTCCGTCGCTTCTGCAAGCGCTTCTGGGGCCATTTTGGACACGAGACTGTCTTTGACGTCTTCGTTTAGCTCGTCAAGAATCTCACCGTAGTCTTCTGGGTCAGTCAGTTGCCAGAGTACTTCACGACTTTTACGTGGAGAGGCTTCTAAAAGATGGGCGATATCCTCAGGTTCCATGTCCTGCAATTGGCGACGAACATGGACAAAGCGGCCGTTTTCCAGCGCTTCTGTGACTTCTTGGAGGGCTTGGTGAGCTTGGTCGAATTCTATTTGCTCTGCCATTCATTCCCCCTAATTCCTGATATTTACAATGCTTTGAATAATAACTTAATTCTAGGCACCTTTTAATAACAACTTATGAAAGTCGACAAAATTATTTATCGGAATTTAAGTAGGAAGGGGAAGCGATGTGGAATATTTGGGTGTTAAAAATAAAAAAGCGAGTGAATCACTCGCCTTCATCAAACTTATCTTCAATCAAATGACAAACCGCATCAAGGGCTTGCTCTGATTGATCGCCAGTGGCGTGGATCGTCACGTATTGCCCTTGGGCGGACTCAAGCATTAATAGCCCCATAACGCTATCAGCGGTGGCTGTTTTATCTTCTTCGTTGTCGATCGTAATGATCGCATCGTAGCTTTGTGCCAGTTCGACCAGTTTTACCGCGGCGCGAGCGTGAAGCCCTAAGCGGTTTTGGATCAATACCTTACGACTTAATTCCACCGTTATTCCTTAACGTTTTTTTCCAATGAAGTGTGGCGAATTTGTACCTGATGGCCTTTGTCAGCGAAGAACTCACCAATTTTTTGCGTTAGATACACTGAGCGATGTTTACCACCAGTACAACCAATCGCGACAGTTAAGTAACTGCGATTGTTTTTTTCTAGCAGAGGCAACCAAGTCTCGATAAAACTTTCAATTTGATACTTAAGATCGAGTACAGATTGATGTTGCTCTAGGAAGGCTCCAATCGGGGCATCTAGACCTGTAAGAGGGCGCAATGCTGGTTCCCAATGCGGGTTTGGCAAGAAGCGCACATCAAACACGTAATCGGCATCAGAGGGTAGTCCATATTTGAAACCGAAGGATTCGAATACCATCACCAGATCTTTTCGATCTCGCCCTTCAACGCGCATACGTACGGTTTCGCTCAAGTCATGCAGGGATTGACCACTGCTGTTGAGCACTAAGTCCGCGTGTGCTTTTAAGGGCATCAGTATCTCGTGTTCTAACTCAATGGCTTGATCAAGAGATAAGGATTGAGCGCCAAGCGACAGCGGATGGATCCGTCTGGTTTCGCTGTAGCGTTTGAGTAAGGTCTCTTTGTTCGCATCTAAGAACAGCACCGTTACGTCTAACTCAGTTTTGAGTTTTTCGAGAGTGGTGTTCAGCTCTTTGAGTTTCTTTGGGATATTTCGAATATCGATACTTACGGCAACGTTCTGTTTACTGTCGGATACCGACTTTACAAACGCATCAAGCAAGTTAACTGGTAGGTTGTCTACGCAGTAATACCCTAAGTCCTCAAGTACGCGCAGGGCAACACTCTTCCCGGCACCGGAGTGCCCGCTAACAACAATTAATCGCATGGTGATCGCCTCGATTACTGATGAATCATAATGTCGTAGAGTTCTTCATCGCTCTGAGCTTTGCGCAGCATTTTTAACACTTGCTTGTCGCTCAAGCGTTCAGCCATAGAGGATAGTGTTTTGAGGTGTTCTTTGCACTGTTCTTCTGGAACCAGAAGCGCAAAGAGAAGGTCTACAGGTCGGTTGTCGATCGCATCAAACTCAATCGCTTCATCACATTGAAGTAATACGGCAATGGCTTTATCGCTGGATGACATTCTTGCGTGAGGGATAGCAATACCGTTGCCGATACCCGTACTACCCATCTTTTCTCTGCTGAGCATACACTCAAACAGTTCGGTTGAATCTTGGCCCGTGTTTTCAGCAACAATTTGGCTGATCATCTCTAGGGCTCGTTTCTTACTTGTACAATGGACTGCACTTTTGGTGCAGTCCAGTGACAGTATCTCGCTCAATTGCATGATTAATGACTGTTTAGTTTTTCTTTGTGCTTGTTAAGTTGACGAACTAATTTATCCACCAGCGAATCAATTGCTGCATACATACTTTCGTCATTCGATGACGCGTGGATTTCGCCCTGATTTATGTGAAGCGTAGCTTCCGCGATTTGGTTAAGTTTTTCAACTTTTAGTACAACTTGTATTTGGTTTATATGGTCGAAGAATCTATCGAGCTTCTGAAACTTTGATTGAACATAGTCTTGCATTGAATCGGTAAGATCAACGTGATGGCCTTGAATATTGATTTGCATAGACTTTCCTTTTCAGTTGGTGCCTTAAAGTAGGCGTTTACGCTGACTTGAAGGGGCGATACCCAAGGATTCACGATACTTCGCGATCGTACGTCTTGCGACTTGAATCCCTTGGTCAGCCAGAAGAGCAGCAATCTTGCTGTCACTCAATGGTTTAGCGGTATTTTCCGCTGCGACCAACTTTTTGATGAGCGCGCGAATTGCTGTGGACGAACATTCTCCGCCATTGTCTGTACTGACATGACTAGAGAAGAAGTACTTCAATTCAAAAATGCCACGTGGTGTGTGCATGAATTTCTGTGTAGTTACACGAGAAATCGTGGATTCATGCATGTCCACTGCCAATGCTACATCGTTAAGTACCATTGGTTTCATGGCTTCTTCACCATACTCGAAGAAATCTTGTTGATGTTCAACAATACATCTTGCAACTTTGAGAAGCGTCTCGTTTCTGCTTTCTAGGCTCTTAATCAGCCATTTTGCCTCTTGCAAATTGCTGCGAATATACTGGCTATCGGCACTGTTGCCTTTGCCCAGTTGCGCATATTGTTGATTTACTTTTAGTTTTGGGATGCTGTCAGGATTAATAGAAACCGTCCATTTGCCATGATCTTTAAAAACGGAAACGTCAGGAATAACGTATTCGGTATCATCTGGAGTAATACGGCTGCCAGGTCGAGGGTCCAATTGCTGAATCAGCTTTAACACTTCACGTAGGTCTGCTTCTTTCAGTTTGGTCTCTTTGATGACGAGCTTGTAATCGCGATTACCAAGATGATCGATATGATCGCTCAGCACCATTTTCGCTTCAGCGAGCCACGGTGTATCTTCTGGGAAGGTCGCTAATTGCAGTAATAGACATTCTTGAAGGTTGCGAGAGGCAACGCCAAGGGGGTCAAATTGTTGAATGCGTTTGCGAACGGCTTCGATTTCATCAAGTTCAACATCTTCGTTGTCGAAGCTTTCATGAATTTCTTCTGGAGAGAGCGTGAGGTAACCGTAGTCGTCAACCGCATCAATGATGGCTAACGCGATGGTGCGGTCGGTTTCGCTAAATGGCGTTAAGTCTAACTGCCACATCAGGTAATCGTGCAGCGATTCAGTGGTTTCACCTTGATAGACCGGCATATCGTCATCAAGCGCTAAGCCTGTGCTGCCAGTGTTCGCGCTGTAAACATCGTCCCAAGTGGTGTCGATTTCTAGCTCAGAGCTGATTTCAGATTTTTCAATCACGTCTGAGCTATCAGGAACATCAATCTCGGCAGTTTCATTGGCACTGTTGTCTGCAGCATCGAGTGCTGATTTGTCTTCACCATTTGCTTGAGGTTCTTCTTGGCCTTCTTCAACTTCCAATAAAGGGTTGGAGTCCAAGGCTTCTTGGATTTCCTGTTGAAGGTCGAGCGTCGACAATTGCAACAAACGAATCGCTTGTTGTAGCTGCGGCGTCATGGCTAACTGTTGACCTAGCTTGAGTTGTAATGAAGGTTTCATTCAGTGTTACTTACCTTGTAATGCTCAGAATCTTACCGTTCCTAATGTAATCATAGACGGAATTGTTCACCGAGATAAACTTGTTTCACCTGCTCGTTATTGAGAACCTCATCTGGAGTTCCTGAAGCAATAAGGTGTCCTTGACTTACGATATAGGCTTTTTCACAAACGTCCAAGGTTTCACGAACGTTATGGTCAGTGATTAACACACCAAGACCGCGATCGCGCAAGTGTTCAATGATTTTTTTGATGTCGTTAACCGAAATTGGGTCAACACCCGCGAACGGTTCATCCAACAAAATAAACTGAGGGTTTGCTGCCAATGCACGAGCGATTTCTACACGGCGGCGTTCACCACCTGATAGTGCCATACCCGCACTGGTGCGTATGTGCTGTATGTGGAATTCTTCCAATAAATCTTCAAGCTTATCTTGGCGCTCTTCTCGAGTTAACTCTTGGCGAGTTTCTAGGACGGCCATGATGTTGTCTTCAACCGATAACTTACGGAATATGGAAGCTTCTTGTGGCAAGTAGCCGATACCTAGGCGCGAGCGACTGTGCATCGGTAGGATACTGATGTCTTGATCGTCGATAGTGATGATGCCTTCATCACGAGGTACCAAGCCGACAATCATGTAAAACGATGTGGTTTTACCTGCGCCGTTTGGACCCAACAGTCCCACAATTTGACCAGACTCGACTTCGAGGCTCACGTCCGTAACGACCTTGCGTTTCTTGTAGCTTTTAGCAAGATTCTTTGCGCTCAGTACTGCCATATTAGTTCTCGATTTGGTTCGGTTGCAGGATGGTGGTAACGCGCTCATTCTTCGAGCTGTCAGCAACAAGCTTCTGTTGACCAATTTGGTAGCGAATTGATGAGCCCTTGATGGTGTTACCGTCTTGGGCTAGCTGTGCTTGGCCTTTCATGGTCAATTCGTCAGTAGAGATACGGTAATCCAATTCAGTAGCTTGACCACTGAGTGTTTTACCATCGTCCATTAATTGAGAGAAAGTGGCAGGTTTACCAAATGCTTGAATTTGTTTGATCGCTTCCGTTTTCGGGTCACGAGTTACAACAATTCTGTCAGCATCGATATTGATGCTACCTTGCTTAAGAGATACATCACCTTTAAAGGTCACCTGGTTACTCTTCATGTCCACCTGCTGGGTGTCTGAATTAATGTAAACCGGCTGTTGCGTATCCGACTTAAGTGCCAACGCTTGTGGCGCTGCTAATACCAATGCCAATAGGCTAAGGTGTAACGGTTTCATATCGACCTTGAACTTCATCTGTCAGAGTCGCAGTGTGGGCTTTTAAGTTGCCTTGCATTGCGCCTCCGGTAGTTTCAAATTGTGGTCCAACCAACATTACTTGTTGATCGGCTTTAAAATCACGATTGCTTAAGTTGATGACCAGCTTGTCTGTTGCCATGGTGTCAAAGCTTGCGTCAGGCAATAAGTTTTGCATGAGAACTTTGTCGTATAACGTCAGGATCTGGTCTTCATCAAGTACTGCTCTTGTTGCAGTGACCTTCCACTCAACAACGCTACCTTCACGGTAAACCATCAGTGTTGGGCTATTAAAAATCGTATCTCCACTCTTGGCGTAATGATCCAAGCTGTTGGAGCGAATGATGTAACTGCGGACACCATTTTCACCATAAGTGATATTTTCTAGTCCAGTACCACTGAACATAGGCAGTTCTAAATTAGGTGCAACCTGTATATCTTCATCGCCTTTTGGTGTCAGCAAATAATAACCACACCATGCGACAACGAAGATCAGGAGCAAATAAATAAGGCGAGTAAAACTCATAAAATAAAGGCCTTTATCTTAGCTCAGTACTTCCCTGACCATTGCCTTAATCTGTTAATCAAATTGTGTAAACATTTGTTGATGGATGGATTACATCACACCCGCTTTCAACAAATCGTGCATATTCAGCGCACCAACAATCTTGTTGTTGTCGCACAAGATCAGAGCATTGATGTTTTTATCTTGCATAAGATTCAAACCCTCGACAGCTAACATTTCTGGATGAGCCGTTGTTGGGTTTTGAGTCATCACTTCACCGATTGCTGTGGTGTGAATATCAATACGTTTATCCAAAGTACGACGCAAGTCACCATCAGTGAATATACCAAGCATAGCATCGTGCTCATCGACAATCGCGGTCATCCCTAAGCCTTTCTCTGAAATCTCAAGAAGTGCGTCGCGAATCAATGCATCTGGCGCAACTTTTGGTAGTGCATTACCAAAGTGCATAATATCAGACAGCTTGAGCAGCAATTTTCTTCCCAACGCACCACCAGGGTGTGATAGAGCGAAGTCTTCTGCAGAAAAACCACGAGCTTGAAGCAGGGCAACGGCAAGAGCATCGCCCATGACCAAAGTTGCTGTTGTGCTGCTCGTTGGTGCAAGACCAAGTGGGCAGGCTTCTTGCGGAACGGTGATTTGCAAATGCATATCCGACAATTTGGCCATGTTCGACTCAGGCTTGCCTGTCATGCTGATAATTTTGATGTTCAGACGTTTCAATACTGGGAATAGAGATAAAATCTCGTGAGACTCACCAGAGTTAGAAATCGCAATGACGATATCGCCTTCACTGATCATTCCTAGGTCACCATGCGCAGCTTCACCAGGGTGAACAAAAAACGCGGAGGTGCCTGTACTTGCAAGGGTCGCAGCAATCTTGTTGCCAATGTGACCTGATTTGCCCATCCCCATAACAACGACTTTGCCATTATTGGAAAGAATCAATTCGCAAGCTTGTTCAAACTGCGCATCAAAATACTGGTCCAGTTGTTGAAGTGCGGTCACTTCAATATCAAGAACTTGTTTAGCAGCAGCACGAAAATCAAATTGAGTGGACATATCAGAGCTCCAATTTGTCTTTACTTATTATGTTATTAAGCGGCCATGTTTGCGAATAGGTACACTTGGTAGCCTAAGAAACACACAAACAGGATTGAACCTTCTAAACGGTTGATACTGCGAGATTTACCAAGACACATTGCCACAAGCAGTAGCGATACGCCGAGCATAACCCAAAAGTCACGACCCATCGCAAATTCACTTAGCATTGAAGGATTGATGATGCCCGGTAGGCCCATTACCGCCAAAATGTTGAAAACGTTTGAACCGATGATGTTACCCACAGCCATATCGTCTTCGCCCTTTAGAACGCCCGCTAGAGATGCAGCAAGCTCCGGTAGGCTAGTGCCGATAGCAATGATAGTAAGGCCGATAACGAGATCACTCATACCAAAGTGTTTTGCAATGATGACGGCGTTGTCGACTAACATGCTTGCTGCCAAAGGTAGAAGTATCAGACCGATCACAACCCACATAACGGCTTTTGGATTACTTACACCTTCAGGGACTTCTGATTCTTGTTCATCGACAAAAGCATCACCCGCTTTTTGTTCTTTGCGGCTGATTTGCAACATGGCAAATAGGAACGCAGCAAAGAGTACAAACAGCAATACGCCTTCGTAGAAACCTAGGTGGTTATCCCAAAGTAAAATACCAGCCAGCACGGTTACTGCTATCATCAATGGCAATTCTCGACGAACCACAGCAGAGCTGATGGAAAGTGGTTTGATGATGGCGGTGATACCAAGAATTAAAGCGATGTTGGCGATGTTCGAGCCAAGAACGTTACCGACAGCTGTGTCGGTTTTACCGTCCCATGCTGCGGTTGCAGAAACCATCATTTCTGGCGCAGAAGAACCCATCGCCAAAATGGTCATGCCGATCACTAAAGGTGAAATACCGACGTTGCGGGCCAGAGCTGCAGAGCCAAAAACAAGTTTATCTGCACTCCATACAAGTATAACAAGACCGACGATAAGCAACGCTACGGCTTCGAGCATGATGATTCCTAAGTAATAAAAATAAGTGAAATGAGTAACCGCTAATTTTGACCTTTCACAGCCAAAAATGGAAGATAAACAACAAATAAATTAAAGGTTAGTAACGAAATTGTGTTTAATTGTTGCTCGATCGCGTGTTGTATTTGATACCGCTTATCTGGAGTTGAATTTAAACACCTTCCTTTGATTTCGTCATATTTTATGAAGAATTGCTTGAATTTGGTCGGCTTTATTTAATTGAACAGTGCTTTTAATTCAAGTTCAATGTGCTTATGATTGCAGCCTAATAAGTGTACCGAAGTCACTTTAGGATATTCTCGACGTAATATCTTGAAAACAATCGGGGTTGAGTTGGCTGATGACTCTGTGAGTCAAACTCACAAACAGTAGAAGAGATAGTATGTCGAACAACGATTTAGTTACCGTTAACAATCTCACTTTTTCACGAGGCGAACGTAAGATCTTTGATGGCGTTGATTTACACGTGCCAGAAGGGAAAGTGACGGCCATTATGGGGCCATCGGGGATCGGTAAAACGACACTGTTACGCTTAATTGGCGGTCAGTTGTACCCCGAACAAGGTGAGATCTGGTTTGATGGCGATAACATTCCAGCACTCTCACGTAAGAAGCTTTACCATGCTCGAAAGAAGATGAGTATGTTGTTCCAATCAGGCGCTCTGTTCACGGATTTGAACGTTTTCGATAATGTTGCCTTTCCTTTACGTGAACATACAGAACTCTCTGAAGAATTTATCCGTACTATGGTGCTGCTTAAGCTTGAAGCCGTAGGTCTACGTGGTGCCGCAAAGTTGATGCCAAGTGAACTTTCTGGCGGTATGGCTAGGCGAGCTGCTTTAGCACGCGCGATTGCGCTCGATCCCGACCTTATCATGTATGATGAACCGTTTGTTGGTCAGGATCCGATCACCATGGGCGTATTGGTTGAGTTGATCAGTAATTTGAATCGAGCGCTAGGTCTGACTTCGATTGTCGTTTCACACGATGTACCAGAAGTGATGAGTATTGCGGATTGGGTTTATTTGATGGCCGATGGCAAAATCATTGCTTTTGGTACGCCACAAGATCTGAGAGACAATCCAGATCCACGCGTGCAGCAATTCTTGTTGGGTGATGCGGATGGTCCGGTACCGTTCCGATTTCCCGCTCAAAGTATCGAAAAGGATTTATTTGATGGTCGATAGTTTTATTCAATTTGTCGCTTCATTAGGAAGACGCACGTTGGCCATCTGTGAAGCCTTTGGCCGTGCGACACTAATGTTGGTTGGTGCTTTGGTAACCCGTCCACAACCGGTCAAAAACTTCCCGTTATTAGTGAAGCAGCTTTACTCCGTTGGTGTGCAGTCTCTGGCTATCATTGTCGTATCGGGTTTGTTTATCGGCATGGTGTTGAGTTTACAAGGCTATGTCGTGCTGGTGGACTACGGTGCGGAAGGCAGTCTCGGGCAAATGGTCTCTCTGTCGCTATTGCGTGAGCTAGGGCCTGTGGTAACCGCCTTGTTATTCGCTGGGCGAGCTGGGTCTGCATTAACCGCAGAAATCGGCTTGATGAAAGCCACTGAGCAGCTTTCGAGTATGGAAATGATGGCGGTGGACCCGCTTAAACGCGTTATCGCTCCTCGTTTTTGGGCAGGTGTGATTTCCATGCCACTGTTGGCGATGATCTTCATGGCTATTGGTATCTGGGGCGCTCAAATTGTTGGCGTTGATTGGAAAGGCGTTGACCACGGTAGTTTCTGGGCGGCAATGCAGTCGTCAGTAGAATTAGGCCAAGATATTGGTAACAGCATGATCAAATGTATCGTGTTTGCGATTACCGTTACTTGGATCGCTCTTTTTAATGGCTATGACGCGATTCCGACTTCGGAAGGAATCAGCCGAGCAACGACGCGCACGGTAGTGCATTCTTCTTTAGCAGTACTGGGACTAGACTTTGTACTGACCGCATTGATGTTTGGGAATTAATCATGCAACAAACACGTAAAACTGAATTATGGGTTGGCAGCTTTGTATTGGCAGGAATTTGCGCGATTCTTGTGATGATTTTTCAGGTTGCTGACGTAAAAAGCATTGGCTCTGGCAATACTTATACCCTGAAAGCTGAGTTCGATAATATTGGTAGTTTAAAAGTTCGTTCACCAGTGAAAGTTGGCGGCGTTGTGGTTGGTCGTGTGAGTGATATTACACTTAACCCTGAAAGCCTACTTCCAATTGTGAGCTTGTCGATTAACAGTCAATACAATCAATTCCCAGAAACTTCTAGTTTACAAATTTTGACTTCTGGATTGATTGGCGAGCAGTACATTGGCTTAGTTCCGGGTTTCATCTTTGATGATGAAGAAATGTTAGTTGATGGTGATACCATCGAAGACACCAAGTCTGCCTTAGTTTTAGAAGACTTAATTGGACAGGTGCTATACAGCATCGGTGGCTCCGGCGATTCTGGCAACACGAGTAAGGAATAACCCATGTTCTCTAGATTATTACTTTCTTTCGTAGCGGCATTTACTGCTTTTGGTGCAGTGGCTGCAGAAGTAGATAAAACTCAGCCTTATCAAATGATGAGACAAGTTGCGGAAGTGACATTTGATCGTTTGAAAGCTGAACAGCCACAAATTAAGCAAGATCCTAATTTGCTTAAGACTATCGTTGAAGAAGAGCTGATGCCTTACGTCAACGATCGCTATGCGGCATTAAAACTGCTTGGTCCGAACTTAAAAGGCGCGAAGCGTGAAGACGTTGGTGAGTTTATTAAGGCATTTCGTTCTTACTTGGTGACGTCTTACGCACAAGTCTTAACGCAATACACAGACCAGCAAATCGAGTTTGGCCCTGAACCTAAGTTAGACCCATCTAAGCGCATTACAAGCATTAAAGTAGATATCATCGACGCTCCGCGTCCGAACATCAAACTTGAGTTTAAATTGCGTAAAGATAAGAAAACCGGTGAATGGTTAGCATTCGACATGGTTGCAGAAGGTATTAGCTTACTTTCAAGCAAGCAATCGGAGTGGAATACAAAGATTCGTCAAGACGGTATCCTAGCGGTAGCAAAAGATCTTGAAAAATTGGCGGCACAGCCAATTCGTTTCGAGGCAGCAAAGTAATGGCGCAGTCTCATTCTCAGTGGCATTTACAATCAGATATTCTTAAGCTTACAGGGGCGTTGGATCGAGATACCGTGCCTTCTTTGTGGGCCGTTGCGCAGCGATGGCAGCCATCTCAAACCGAGTTAGAATGCTCGTTAGAAGAGATTGAGCGCGTCGACTCTGCGGGAATGGTGATGTTAATCCACTTATTAGAGCATGCAAAAAAACAAAACTGTCATATAATGCTCAGTTTCGTGCCGGCGCAATTGCGCACTTTGTTTCAGCTGAGCAACGTTGAATCTTTAGTGGCCAAACATATACAGAATTATCAGGGGTAAATTGTGGATAGCGCAAAAGTACAACAGTTACTAGAAGAAGCACTAAACCTTCAAGAAGTGCATGTAAAAGGTGAAGGTAGCCACTATGAGGTGGTTGCTGTTGATGCTTGTTTCGATGGAATGAGCCGCGTTAAGAAGCAGCAGTTAATTTACGGTCCTCTGATGGATTACATCCAGCGTAACGACATTCACGCGCTATCGATTAAAGCGTTCACTCCAGAAGAGTGGGCTCGTGATAAAAAGCTAATGTCGCTTTAAGGTTTATTGATGGAAAAGTTTCGAGTTATTGGGTCAGATAAACCACTGGTTGGTGAAGTGACCATTTCAGGTGCAAAAAACGCAGCACTGCCGATTTTATTTGCGTCTATCTTGGCTGAAGAGCCAGTAGAGGTGGCGAATGTGCCACACCTTCGTGATATCGATACTACTATGGAACTGCTTAAGCGTTTGGGCGCAAAAGTAAGCCGTAATGGTTCTGTTCATGTCGATCCAAGCAGCATCAACGAATACTGCGCACCTTACGACTTGGTGAAAACCATGCGTGCATCAATCTGGGCACTTGGTCCGCTGGTGGCTCGTTTTGGTAAAGGTCAAGTCTCTCTACCTGGTGGCTGTGCGATTGGCGCTCGTCCTGTTGATTTACATATCACAGGTCTAGAGCAGCTTGGCGCAACGATTACACTAGAAGATGGTTACGTAAAAGCAGAAGTGGACGGTCGTCTAAAAGGCGCTCACATTGTGATGGACAAAGTGAGTGTTGGTGCAACGATTACTATCATGTGTGCGGCAGCGTTAGCGGAAGGTACCACAACGCTAGATAATGCAGCGCGTGAACCTGAAATCGTTGATACAGCAGACTTCCTAAACAAGCTTGGCGCAAAAATTTCAGGCGCGGGCACAGACACCATCACTATTGAAGGTGTTGAGCGTTTAGGTGGCGGTAAGCACAACGTTGTGGCTGACCGTATCGAAACGGGTACGTTCCTTGTTGCTGCGGCTGTTTCTGGCGGCAAAGTAGTGTGTCGTAACACCAACGGTCACTTGTTAGAAGCGGTACTTGCGAAGCTAGAAGAAGCGGGCGCATTAGTAGAGACTGGTGAAGACTGGATTTCTGTAGATATGACGGATCGTGAACTGAAAGCGGTAAGCATTCGTACTGCCCCACACCCAGGTTTCCCGACTGACATGCAAGCACAATTCACGCTATTAAACATGATGGCGAAAGGCGGTGGCGTAATTACTGAAACGATCTTTGAAAACCGTTTCATGCACGTACCTGAACTGATGCGCATGGGCGCAAAAGCGGAAATCGAAGGTAACACAGTCATCTGTGGTGACGTAGATTCTCTAAGTGGTGCGCAAGTAATGGCCACTGACCTACGAGCTTCGGCAAGTTTGGTGATTGCAGGTTGTATCGCGAAAGGCGAAACCATCGTTGATCGTATTTACCACATTGATCGTGGTTACGACAAAATCGAAAATAAACTGTCTGCTCTTGGCGCAAATATTGAGCGCGTGAGTGAGGCGGGTTAAACTGCATCGCAGTTGACTTCGATATAAAGAGAGCCGAAACTCAGGTTTCGGTTTTTTTATGTCGTGCTCTCTTTCATAGCTGATGACGATGTCCAAAGAACCAACAATAGCTGTATCTGGCGTAAAGCCGGTTCCTGGAGAACAACAATGATTGCACTATTACGTGTATTTGCTGTCGCAATTTTCGCAATTGTGATGTTTATTGGTGGTTGTGGTTACTGCCTATTAAGTCCTCGAAATCCTAAGCACGTTTTCACTTTTGGCCGCTTGTTCGGCAAGATGTCTCGTGTGTTCGGAATCAAATTAGAATTACGAATTCCTGAAGATGCTTACTCTCGTGGTCAGCATGTTTACATCGCGAACCACCAAAATAACTGGGATTTGTTTACTGTATCTTCAGCAGTGACACCAAAAGTCGTGACGGTAGGTAAAAAAAGCTTAGCGTGGATGCCACTATTTGGTCAGCTTTACTGGCTAACGGGTAACATTTTAATTGACCGTGGTAACCGTTCTAAAGCTAAGGGCACTATTGATCAAGTAGTTGATAGCATTAAGCAGAGTGACGTTTCAGTATGGATGTTCCCAGAAGGGACGCGCTCACGTGGCCGTGGCTTACTGCCATTTAAAACCGGCGCATTCCATGCTGCTATCGGCGCAGAGGTGCCAATCATTCCGATCGTGTGTAGTTCAACTGATCACATTAAATTGAACCGTTGGAATAACGGTCATGTGATCATTGAAATGCTGCCACCAATCAGCTCTGAAGGCTATGGCAAAGAAGGCGTTCGTGAACTTGCAAACACCTGTCGCGATCAAATGAAAGCGAAGCTAGAAGCGCTGGATGAAGAAGTAAAACAGCGTAATGCCGCCTAAATTGAAATAGAACACTGCAACAAAAAGACAATAAAAAACGGGTAGCCTAAGCTACCCGTTTTTTTATGTTTCTTAGCAAGCGCAATTATTTACGAACGGCGATTGCTTCAATCTCGATGCCAACATCTTTTGGTAGGCGAGCTACTTCGACACAAGAACGTGCTGGGTAGTTTGCTACTTCGTGCTCATCGAAGAACTTGCCGTAAACTTCGTTCACAGTACCGAAGTCGTTTAGGTCTTTAACGAATACCGTCATTTTTACGATGTCAGTGACTTTAAGGCCTGAAGCTTCAACTACTGCTTTCACGTTTTCTAGAGATTGACGTGCTTGCTCTGCGATGTCCGCAGACACTTCACCTGTTGCTGGGTTTACTGGGATTTGGCCAGAAGTTAGAACCATGTTACCTAGATCTACGCCTTGAACGTAAGGACCGATTGCTGCTGGTGCAGACTCAGTGTGAAGTACTTTCGTCATTTGAATTGTTCCATCTGTTTAGGGGAATAAAGAGTGTACTCAAACAATTTGAGCGTTCTTAAGAAGAATCAGTGTGCCTTTAAACATGAAGCACGTAAAGAGCAAAATACCCCACACGGGCGGGGTATCAGTCAATTTATCGTTAGCAAGAATTGAAGCGGGAAATTAACGTTCAGTGACGATCTCACGAGCGAAGACTTTCTCACAGTATTTACACTTCAGACGGATTTCTTGCTTCTTCTCGAACACTTGGAAGCTGCTCGCAACTGGCTCGTTGTGGGTAATGCAGTTAGTGTTTGGGCATTCAAACACGTTTTTAACTTGCTCTGGTAACTCCAGCGCTAGCTTCTTCACAACTTCGTAGTTTTCGATTTGGTTTACGGTCGCATGTGGTGCGTAAAGTGCCAATTTGCTTGCTTGCTCTTCGTTGATGAACACGTTCTCGATCTTCAACAAGTCTTTATGACCTAATGCGGATGATGGCAGGTTAAGGCCAATCGTCACGCGTTGAGAAGAGTTGTGCATATCGAACAATTTCAACACTTTGATACCAATTTGGGCTGGAATATGGTCGATTACTGTGCCATTTTTGATTGCTTCTACCTGCAATTGAGTTTCTTTAGTCATGTCTTTTTCTCCCTCGATTACAGTGTTTCGTTTAGAACCAATGCCAACAATGCTTGGCGCGCGTACACGCCATTTTCTGCTTGTTGGAAGTAGTAAGCGTGCGGTGTTACGTCGACGTCTGTGGTGATTTCATCCACGCGTGGCAGTGGGTGTAGCACTTTCAAGTTCTCACGTGCACCTTCTAGTAGTGCCGCTGTTAGGATGTAAGCTGACTTGATGTGCGCGTATTCAGATTCATCGAAACGCTCTTTCTGTACGCGTGTCATGTACAGAATGTCTAGTTCAGGAATCACGCTTTCCATGTCTGTATGCAGGCTGTATTGAATACCTGCTTCATCGAGTTCTTCACATAGGTAATCAGGCATCGCGAGCGCTTCAGGTGCCACAAAGAAGAAGCGAATGCTATTGAACTTTGCCAATGCTTGAGTCAAAGAATGCACGGTGCGACCGTATTTTAGGTCACCAACGAACGCAACGTTCAGGTTGTCTAGACGACCTTGTGTTTCTGCAATCGTGTATAGGTCGAGTAGCGTTTGTGTTGGGTGTTGGTTGGCACCGTCACCAGCGTTAATCACAGGAACGCCGTTAGAGAACTCGGATGCCAAGCGCGCTGCACCTTCTTGAGGGTGGCGCATAACGAAGGCATCGACGTAAGAAGAGATCACTTGAACTGAGTCAGACAGTGTCTCGCCTTTTTTCGCCAGAGAGGTGTTACCACCGTTATCAAAACCAATAACATCGCCACCAATACGTTGAATCGCTGTTTCGAATGACAGACGAGTACGTGTGGATGGCTCAAAGAAACAGCTCGCTACAACCTTGTTTTTAATCAGTTCTGGACGAGGTTCTTTTTTTAGCTGACCTGCAGTTTCTACAATCAGTTCCAGTTCTTCACGTGAAAGCTCTGGAATAGAGATGATGTGCTTCTGGTAAAGCGAGTTCGCCATGATCTTCTTCCCTATAACAGTGGTGACTATCTCCAAAATTACCCTGATGGAATTTCGGACATAAAAAAACCTCCCCAATTGGGGAGGTTTTAAAATTCAATAGAATTAACGAAAATAACAGCACGTAAGCGTAGTCGCTTAGCTAGAGCAAATCGCGTTTTTACGTCAGCAATCGGCGTGATCATTTCGTAATCCTCAGACAAATTGCCGAGCATTATACGCTTAACTTTCGTGAGCGCAAGCGATTACATCATGGTTTTTGTTACCATTTTTAATGCTTTGGTTTAGCTGCCTAAGGTTGCCACCATCACGGCTTTAATCGTGTGCATGCGGTTTTCGGCTTCGTCGAATACGATAGAGTATTCCGATTCAAACACCTCTTCGGTGACTTCAAGTCCTTTCATGCCGTATTTCTCTGCCACCTCTTTACCCACAGTCGTTTCATCGTTGTGGAAGGCTGGCAGGCAGTGCATGAACTTCACATGAGGGTTACCCGTTTGCTTAATCACATCCATATTGATTTGGTAAGGTGTCATCAGCGCAACACGCTCATCCCAAGCCTCAGCCGACTCACCCATCGAGACCCAAACGTCGGTGTATAAGAAGTCACAGCCTTTAACGCCTTCTTCAACGTTTTCAGTCAGCGTGATCTTCGCGCCAGTTTGTTGGGCTATCTCTTGGCAAGTTGCGACTAATGCTTCTTCTGGCCAGAAGGCTTTTGGAGCTACAAGGCGAATGTCCATGCCCATTTTTGCTGCGCCAACCATGAGTGAGTTACCCATGTTATTACGAGCATCACCAAGGTAGGCAAACGTCATTTCATGCAGTTGTTTACCGCGCCCGTGCTCTTGCATGGTCAGGAAGTCAGCAAGAATTTGGGTAGGGTGGAACTCATCAGTCAAACCATTCCAAACAGGGACGCTTGCGTAAGTACCGAGCTCTTCAACAATAGATTGACCAAAGCCACGATACTCGATGCCGTCGTACATACGACCAAGAACGCGTGCGGTGTCTTTCATGGATTCCTTATGACCAATCTGCGAACCAGAAGGGCCGATGTAAGAGACCTGAGCGCCTTGGTCAAAGGCAGCAACTTCAAACGCACATCGGGTACGAGTAGATGATTTCTCAAAGATTAGCGCGATGTTTTTACCTTGAAGTTTCTTCTGCTCTGTTCCTGCATATTTAGCTTTTTTCAGCTCTGCGGACAGTTCGAGCAAGAACTGGATCTCTTTAGTTGAGAAATCCAATAGCTTCAAAAAGTTGCGATTACGTAAATTGAAAGCCATAGCTCGTCCCTTAGGTCGTTTGGTTGATAAAGAATAAAAGTATTAAAACATATAAATGCTTTTATTGTGAATAATTATTTTAATTAAAAGCAAAAAAAGGTTGATGCATTCACATCAACCTTAGTCTCAATTGGTTTTATTTGGTGGGAGAGGTTTCTCAAATATCATCACGTTCGATTGGGCAGCTCATACAGCGTGCACCACCACGACCGCGACCAAGCTCGTTACCCGGAATAGTCAGGACTTCAATGCCAGCTTTGTCGTACTTCTCGTTAGTGTAGACGTTGCGTTCGTAACCAATCACAACACCAGGTTTCACCGTCAGTACGTTGTTGGCATCGTTCCATTGCTCTCGTTCAGCTTCATAGCTGTCACCACCCGTTGTGATGATCTTCAATTGATCTAAGCCAAGTGCCGATTCGATGGCATGCAGATAGTTGTGTGATGCTTCGACATGCATTTCACCGTTGCCTTTAGGTGTTAGGCGCCAGGTGTCTAAATCTTTACGCATGATTTCTGGGTATACCGAGAAAGTGTCCACATCCATGTGCGTCATGACCGTATCAAGGTGCATGCACGAGCGGTGTTTTGGTAGGTCGATAGCAATCACTTCTTTCGCCTGACCAGATTTAAATAAACTCGCCGCTAAGTTTTCTACACCTTGTGGGGTTGTACGCTCAGACATACCAATCAAAACGGCGCCTTTACCGATAACCAGTACATCACCGCCTTCTACGTTTGCGTTGTCATAGTGAAGGTCTTCATCACCGAAGTAATTAATGAAATCTTGACCTGCGAAAGTTGGGTGCCAACGGTAAATCGCGCGCAGATGGTTGGTCTCACGTTGTCGCGCTGGCATCATCATTGGATTAAGAGAAACGCCGCCGTATACCCAACATGATGTGTCGCGGGTAAAGAGGTGGTTCGGAAGAGGTTCGATAACGAAATCCAATGGACGCTTCATTTTCGGTAGCATCGAAGAGGATTTGATTGGTAGTTCAGAGTAGGCCAAACCACCAAGAAAGATAGTCGCAAGATGCTCGTCATCCATTTCTGCAAAGTATTGACGCAAATCACGAGCAAATGTTGGACCGTAGCGGAAATCGGAGATTTGAGTATTCAACAACCATTGTTTTGCTTCAGGAACGGCAAGTGTCTCTACGAGCAAATCGTGTAGCAGTAGCACCTCGACATCTTGCTCTCGTAGTGTACGGGCAAATGCATCGTGCTCTTCCCCTGCAGCTTCTACCGCGAGCACATCGTCAAATAACAGTTCGTGACAGTTTGATGGGGTGAGGTGGGTGAGGGCACGCTCTGGGCGATTCAATAACACTCGTCTAAGTTGACCAACTTCTGATCCAACGTACAGCTTGCTCATTTTGTATCCTTACAAATTTTCCAGCCATTAGTTATGACAAGCTTGCCGCAAAGATGCAAGTCCTGGAACTTACTCTATATGTCGATATTTTGGCTTTTATTAGCGATATATTTTGCAAATTAATGATTTGCATTTTTAAATTCTATATTTAGAGCTTTGTTCATAGTATTTAAAAAGTGCGTTTTTATTCTTTTTACTCGCTTTCAATAGACTCACATTGTTAGTGCATAAAACGCGCATAACTATTCTCAAATATGCATTTTTAAAGCTTTCTTTATTCGCTTGCATTTTTAATTGCCTTGTTGGTGTATTCACTTCATAGCCATAAACACGCAATGCACTCTCCTATCTCGACGAATTTACTTGATTAGGATCTTCTGAATATTAAAGATTTCTTGTTTTTGTTAATTTTTTGTTTCTGTGAGCGAGGTTTCGATTTTTGAGAAAGAATATTCGTTAAGAATCCAAGCCGTTTGGTGTTTGTTTGTGGCTTTTCATCGCAATCCGTGCCATATTTCACCGCATTAACATACTCAGTCTTGAGTATAGTGTTTTCATCAAGTAACTAATCTGGAGCCAAAACATGTCTCACGAAGATGAATATCTATCAGTAGAAGAATTAATTGAGATTCAAAAGGAAGAGACTCGCGATATCATTGCAGCATTGCTAGAAGACGGCAGCGATCCAGATTCACTATACGAAATCGAGCACCACCTATTTGCAGAAGACTTCGACACGCTAGAGAAAGCGGTTGTGGAAGCATTCAAAATGGGCTTTGAAGTGCTTGAAGCTGAAGAAACAGAAGATGAAGACGGTAACAAACTGCTTTGCTGTGATGCAACAATGGAATCTGCACTAAACGCAGAAGCGATTGATGCACAGGTTGAGAAGTTGATTCACCTTGCAGAAAAATACGACATCATTTACGACGGTTGGGGTACTTACTACGAAGGCGAAGATGCGCTTTACCCAGACGAAGATGATGAAGACGAAGAGTAATCGACTCATTCATTCTAAGAAGCCAGCGTTTATCGCTGGTTTTTTTTGTGCCTTAAAAATGATAACCGAGGGTGACCATAAATAATTCTCATTGAGTTTGTAGGCTTACTGCCTATAACCCTAAGCCACTTGAGTATATAATGTATGAAAATTGATCTAGCTCAAGGTGTATATGCAACTCTCACTCGCCGGTTTATGGCAAGTCTCTCCACTGACGGACCTTTCTATCCCACAGGATGACATTACTTTCCCTGCTCCTTTGAGTCAGGTATTGCCTGCTGAACTGACTGAAGAAGCGATCCGTCAGCAAGAGTGGCACCTGATGCACGACATCGAAGTGGACGAATCCATGATGGCATTCCCAGCGGTAGAAATGGTGTTGGGTGGTGTGGATTACCATGCAGAAGTGCGTTTGAACGGAGTCGCATTGTTCGACTGTGACGGTTCGCAAAGCATATACAAAAAAGACATTCGTCCATTTATGCAGATGGGGCGCAACCGTTTTGAGATCCTGTTCCTCGAGGAAGAAGAAGATCTTCTGCTGGATGAGGATAAACCGGAGTTGTGCTCACTTGCGGATCATGAATACCAAAAGAGTGATGAGCGCTTGGGGGTATGGCAAGAACCGTATCTACAGTTCATTCGCAATGTTCGTTTAGACCGTGTGGCTACCGAGCAGATTTGGCACCACGGTGGTGGTTGTGAGTTTAAAGTCGACTTGTACTATCAAACTTTTGCGCCGGGTCTAGTATCGGCATCGGTTAAGTTTAATGGCATGACTTACCATATTCCTATTGATGTCCGAGCGGATCATGCGAGTGCTTTATTCCAGATCGAAGCGCCAAAGTATGCCGATCTTAACGATCCCGATCCAAAAGATCTCTACGAACTCGTAGTGGAGTTGGATGGGCAGCGCCAAGCATTTACAGTGGCACTTAGCCAAGAGCTCTGTGTTACCCATCTTGTACTTTAAGTTTGGGGATAAAACGCTATAACGTCTTAAGCATCACGACTTCACATGCATCATGCCCTGTTTGTCCTAGCGGGGCATCGAGATGCTCAAAGCCTAGCTTTTCATACAAGCCTACCGCTTCTCTTAGACATTCTGTCGTTTCTAAATAACACTGCTGATACCCAAACTGTTTCGCCAGTTGTAAGCTCAATGCGACGATGCGTTTGGCTAAACCGTGCCCTCGTGTTTGAGGTAAGAAGTACATCTTTTGCAACTCACACACATTTGGCTCACCAGCTAAAGGTGCAAAGCCGCCGCCGCCCACAATCTCGCCTTGGTATTCGACTACCCAGTAGGCTGCGCCTTGTTGGTCGTAAACCGAGTACATGTCATCAAGCGTTGGATCGGCCACACCATAACCTTTGTCTGCGGTTAAACCGTATTCTGCGGAGACTGCGCGAATCACGTTTGCAACTTGCGAGTTATCTGCTTTGGTAAGAGGTCGAAGAACGTATTCCTCTGCCTGACACACTTTTGTTAGCCCTTTTAGGTAAGTCTCTAAACCAAGTTTGAGTTGCTCTTGCTCACTGTCATCCAGTTGGGTAAGCAGTTGTTCAAAGAAGCTGTTTTGCTGTTGGTCTAGTTGCGATAACGCCTGTTGACCTTGCTCTGTAAGCGCCACAAGTTGACTGCGTTTGTCTTTCGGGTTTTCGATACTCTCAACTAAACCTAATTTGATCAGCCCAGTAACGGTACGGCTTGCATTGGACTTGTCGACATTGAGCTGTTGTGCTAGTTGATTGATGGTCAACGGCTGCAGTTGGATCTCACCTAACGCGTGCGCTTGCACAGGAGTGAGAGCGACGTCGCCACATTGCTTATCGAACATACCAAGCAATCGGACGGCTTGACGGGAATAGTGTCGGAGTTGATGAGCATTCATTATCACTTACCTCTAAAAATAAAGTTGCGCACCGCAATTAAATTAATTGCGGTGCGCAACTTTGTCAATGGTAAATGTCATTTTTCTCGTTAGGAGGCGTATTGAGCCTCCATGTTTAAGCGTGTTGGTGCAGACAGAACTGTGGTGCTTGGTTATCTGATCTATGCATCCATACTTTCTCGTGGAAGTAGTACGCTACTGTATTCAAGCTTGGCTCTAGCATTGCCATGATACCGCCGACAAACGCATCACCTGTTAGTAAGTAAACTACGGTAAAGGCAACACTGAAGTGGATAGTGGCAAAGCTTGCGGTTTTTATTTTGGTCATCCACTGACGAGCTTTAAGCGCAGGGACTTTTGCCCATGCTTTTTCATGAAAGTAGAAAGCGACGGTGTTCACTGAAGGCTCAATCATGGCAATTAAACTACCAATTAGAATGTCACCAGTAAGCACGTAAGCGACACTAAACGCGATAGTAAAATGGAGTGCTGCAAAGGTTAGTGTCTTTTTCATGATAATTACTCAATTGTTGTGTTGTTTCGATAGGTCTATTATTGAGAATTATTATCATTAAATCTAATGGTCAGTTAAGATTAGTTTGATAGGTAAAAACTATTAAATATGAGGCAGAGTAGGAGAGAGTAGTGAATATCTTTGAAAGCTTTCCGAGCAATAAAATGCAAAAAGGGTTGATGCTTTCACACCAACCCTTTGATTCTTTTATTCTAGCTTTTAGCGATTAAAGTGCAGCGATCGTTGTCTTCTGCTCTTCCAGCTTAGCTAGTGTCTCTTTGTAACCTTCAAGCTTCTCACGCTCTTTAGCAACAACCGCTTCAGGAGCTTTCGCTACGAAGCCTTCGTTACCTAGTTTGCCTTCGATACGCTTGATTTCGCCGTGAGTTTTCTTGATTTCGCCATCTAGACGAGCAAGCTCAGCGTCTTTGTCGATCAGACCCGCCATTGGGATCATAAGCTCAGACTTAGCAACCAGTGCTGTTGCACACGCTGGCGTTTCTTCGTCAGCAGCAAGTACGCGTACAGATTCTAGTTTCGCTAGAGACATCAGAACTTGTTTGTTTGCTTCTAGACGCGCTGCGTCTTCTGCGTTTGCTGCTTTCAACATAACGTCAAGCGGCTTACCTGGGTTGATGTCGTATTCAGCACGTAGGTTACGGATGCTGGTAATGAACGCTTTCACCCATTCAATATCGTCTAGCGCTTCTTGGTTGAAGTTTGCTTCGTCGAATTGAGGCAGTGCTTGCAGCATGATTGTCTCACCTTCTACACCTTCAACTAGTGGCTTGATGCTTTGCCAGATAGTTTCAGTGATGTAAGGAATCACTGGGTGAGTTAGACGTAGAGTCTTCTCAAGAACCGTGATTAGTGTACGGCGAGTACCACGCTGTTGCGCTTCAGTACCTTTCCATAGAACTGGCTTAGTAAGCTCAAGGTACCAGTCACAGAATTGGTTCCAGATGAATTCGTAAAGCGTGTTAGACGCCATATCTAGACGGAAGTTGTCGATATGGTTGTTGAACGCTTTCGCTGCAAGTTCAAACTGAGACTCGATCCACTTGTCCGCTAGTGAGTATTCAATCTCACCACCGTCGAAGCCACAATCTTGCTCTTCTGTGTTCATCATTACGTAACGGCTTGCGTTCCATAGTTTGTTACAGAAGTTACGGTAACCCTCAAGACGCTTCATATCCCAGTTGATATCGCGACCTGTTGATGCCATTGCTGCAAGAGTGAAACGTAGTGCGTCTGTACCGTATGCTTCGATACCGTTTTCAAACGTCTTACGAGTGTTCTTCTCGATTTTCTTCGCTAGCTGAGGCTGCATCATGTTGCCACAACGCTTCTCTACTAGAGACTCTAGGTCGATACCATCGATCATGTCGATTGGGTCAAGTACGTTACCTTTCGACTTAGACATCTTGTCGCCGTTTTCGTCACGGATTAGACCAGTAACGTAAACTGTCTTAAATGGTACTTGTGGTTTGCCGTTTTCGTCTTTTACGAAGTGCATGGTCATCATGATCATGCGCGCAACCCAGAAGAAGATGATGTCGAAACCAGTTACTAGTACGTCTGAAGGGTGGAATACTTTCAGATCGTCAGTTTGCTCTGGCCAACCTTGAGTACCGAACGTCCATAGTGCAGAAGAGAACCATGTATCCAGTACGTCTTCGTCTTGGTGAAGTTCAATGACTGACTCTAGGTTGTTATTCTTACGAACTTCTTCTTCGTCACGACCTACGTAAACATTACCTTGGTTGTCGTACCAAGCTGGGATGCGGTGACCCCACCATAGCTGACGAGAGATACACCAGTCTTGAACGTCACGCATCCAAGAGAAGTACATGTTTTCGTATTGCTTAGGAACGAATTGGATGTCGCCGTTTTCAACTGCTTCAACGGCTGTTTTCGCTAGAGGCGCAGTACGTACGTACCATTGGTCAGTTAGCATTGGTTCGATAACCACGCCACCACGGTCGCCGTAAGGAACTTGTAGATCGTGATCTTTCACTTCTTCAAGTAGACCTAGCTCGTCGAATTCAGCAACGATAGCTTTACGAGCGGCAAAACGCTCCATACCGTGGTACTTAGCTGGTAGCTCAGTACTGTAGGCGTCGCTTGCTTCACCGTTAGTGTTGAAGACTTCAGATGCAGCACGGATATTCGCGTCGAAAGTCAGAATGTTGATCATTGGTAGCTGGTGGCGCTTACCAACTTCGTAGTCGTTGAAGTCGTGCGCAGGTGTGATTTTCACACAGCCAGTACCTTTTTCCATATCTGCGTGCTCATCGCCCACGATTGGAATGCGACGTTCAACGATAGGAAGGATGATGTCTTTACCGATAAGATCTTTGTAACGTGGATCTTCTGGGTTAACCGCAACACCAGTATCGCCTAGCATGGTCTCTGGACGAGTCGTAGCCACAACGATGTAGTCTTTGCCATCCGCTGTTTTAACGCCATCTGCTAGTGGGTAGCGGAAGTGCCACATGTTGCCTTTAGTGTCTTTGTTCTCTACTTCTAGATCTGAAATCGCTGTGTGTAGCTTTGGATCCCAGTTAACTAGACGCTTACCGCGGTAGATTAGGTCGTCTTCGTATAGACGTACGAACACTTCTTGAACGGCGTTAGATAGACCATCGTCCATCGTAAAACGCTCACGGTCCCAGTCTACAGATGCGCCAAGGCGACGAAGCTGCTTAGTGATAGTACCGCCAGATTCGCCTTTCCATTCCCAGATTTTGTCGATGAAAGCTTCACGGCCGTAATCGTGTTTTGTTTTGCCTTCTTCTGCAGCGATCTTACGCTCAACAACCATCTGAGTTGCGATACCTGCGTGGTCCGTACCTACTTGCCAAAGAGTGTTTTTACCCTTCATGCGCTCACAACGGATAAGCGTATCCATGATCGTATCTTGGAACGCGTGGCCCATGTGTAGGCTACCAGTGACGTTCGGTGGCGGGATCATGATGCTGTATGATTCTTTAGTAGTGTCACCGTGTGGCTTAAAGTAGCCTTGCTCTTCCCAAGTCTGATACAGAGCTTGTTCAATTGAAGTTGGGTTGTATGTCTTTTCCATAGCGCTCTTTTAATGGATACGTTGATGGTTGAATCTAAGTCAATCTTTATAAGTGAGGGATCTTAACAAGATCGCCTTAACTATAAGGATTGACCGTTAAGGATATTGAATTTCGATCGTTTGCAGTTGATAACCTGCTTGACGGTAAATTTTATACCTTTCTCTTGCGACCTGTTTAGCTTTTTCTTCGCAAGGCACGAAGTCTACCACTTGAGCAAACTTGTTCGCAAAGGTTGTCTCATTTTCCGCCAAATTAATTACCAATTGACGATTCCAATTAGGTTTTACGCCTTCATGGCCGATCTCAATATTGGTGGCGTATTTCGGTCCTTCACCTACGAGATTATGAGCCATGAACTTATCTGCATCAATTTGCCAAAAAGCCTCGGCCAGTTGTTCGGCGTGCGACTTATCTTGGCAGTTCAAATACACTTTAGCTCCTTGGCGAGCAAAGTGCTGAGCCAAGAATACGATGTATTGTTCAAAGCCCGCCTTTGTTGCTTGAGGGCTCTCTTCTTTAATGATGTAGAAGGTTGCAGTTTGCATCATTCTCTCACTTGCCATTGGTCTCATCCTTAGACCATTTTACATTCCTATTCTCTCTCAAGAAAATCGGGGTAATAAAAAAGGGCCTTGCGGCCCTTTTAGATAGTGTTCAGAAATTACTCTTCTGTCTCTTGGCCGCTGCGGTTCAAAAGGAATTGGACAAGCATTGAGACAGGACGGCCCGTTGAGCCTTTCGCTGCGCCTGACTTCCAAGCTGTACCCGCGATATCGACGTGTGCCCAGTTGTACTTCTTAGCAAACTTAGACAGGAAGCAACCTGCAGTGATAGTACCTGCAGGACGACCACCAATGTTTGCCATATCAGCAAATGGACTCTTCAGCTGCTCATGGTACTCGTCTGCCATTGGTAGACGCCATGCACGGTCACTTGCTTGCTCAGAAGCGTTTACTAGCTCATGAGAAAGTGGGTTGTGGTTAGAGATTACGCCGCTGATGTGGTGCCCTAGTGCGATAACACAAGCTCCCGTTAGCGTTGCAACGTCAACTACGCAGTCTGGTTCGAAACGCTCTACGTAAGTCAGTGCGTCACAAAGAACAAGACGACCTTCCGCATCCGTGTTCAGAACTTCTACAGTTTGACCAGACATGGTTGTTAGGATGTCACCTGGACGGTAAGCGTTGCTGCCTGGCATGTTTTCACAGCCTGCTAGAACACCAATAACGTTGATTGGTAGGTTTAGCTTCGCTAGCGCTTTCATTGTACCGAATACAGATGCTGCACCACACATGTCGTACTTCATCTCATCCATACCTTCACCAGGTTTTAGAGAGATACCGCCTGAATCGAACGTCAGACCTTTACCGACGAGAACGATAGGTTTTGCTTCTGACTCTGGGTTACCTTTGTATTCGATAATCGACATCATAGATTCGTTCTTCGAACCACGACCTACTGCTAGGTAAGATGTCATGCCCAGTTTTTCCATCTCTTGCTCACCAATGATCTTGGTGGTTACGGTTTCGTAATCGTCAGCAAGGCGACGAGCTTGAGAGGCTAAGTAAGCTGGGTTTGCTACGTTTGGTGGCATGTTGCCAAGATCTTTTGATGCTTTCACACCAGAAGAAATAGCTAGACCATGGGTGATTGCTTTTTCACCTAGGTTCAGTTCACGACGCGTTGGTACGTTGAACACTAGCTTACGCAGTGGACGACGAGTTTCTGGCTTAACGCTCTTGAACTGGTTAAATGTGTAAAGACCATCTTTAGTCGCTTCAACTGCTTGACGTACTTTCCAGTACGTATCGCGACCTTTAACGTGCAGTTCAGTTAGGAAACATACTGCTTCCATTGAACCGGTTTCGTTAAGTGTGCTGATCGTCTTTTGAATGATTTCCTTGTACTGGCGCTCGCCGAGTTCACGTTCTTTACCACAACCTACAAGTAGAACGCGCTCTGACAAAACACCTGGTACTTGATGCAGTAGTAGCATCTGACCAGGTTTACCCTCTAGATCACCACGGCGAAGTAGTGAACTGATGTAACCGTCACTGATTTTATCAAGTTGTTCGGCTACTGGAGAAAGGCGACGTGGTTCAAACACACCAACAACGATACATGCGCTACGTTGTTTCTCTGGACTGCCACTTTTAACACTGAACTCCATGCGTACTCCTACATCCTGAAGACAAATTGCTCTAAATGTTAGATAATGATCGCTTACTTGTTGAATTTAAGCTCAGGTCTTACCAACAGAGCTGATTTAAGCGCTAACATCTAGTTTATAATTTTTAAAAAAATAAATGGTTCAACGGGAAACTATAGTGATTCGACCAAAAAAACAAGTTTTGTATAGGTAATTTCAGCGTGATTATTGTTAGATATTTGATCCGCGAAACACTCAAGAGCCAATTTGCGATTTTCTTCGTACTTTTTTTGGTGTTTGTGAGCCAGAAGTTTATCAGTGTTCTTGCTGATGCTTCGGACGGGGATATTCCTGCTGGATTAATTTTCTCAGTGGTTGGTTTAAACATGCCAGCCATGGGTTTATTGATGCTGCCATTAAGTTTGTACATCGGCATATTGATCACCTTTGGTCGCTTGTATGCGGAAAGTGAGATCGTGGTAATGAATGCCACCGGTATCGGGAATAAATTCTTGGTACAGGCGGCATTGTACTTAGCTCTGATTACATCAGGTGTTGCTGCGTTTAATGCGTTGTGGTTATCGCCTTGGTCTCAGGACCGTGTCGAGCAACTGTACGAGCAAGTCGCGGCAGAAAACAGCGTTGACCTGCTAAAGAAAGGCCAATTCCAAGGAACGCCAGATGGTTCGTCAGTCGTGTTTATTGACGACATCAAAAACAGCACGTTAAGCAACGTGTTTGTTGCACAGATGCGCCCTCGCGATTCCATTCTACCAAGCGTGATGTTCTCTTCTTCAGGCGATGTAAAAGAACTGTCGGATGGCCGTCAGATCATTACGATGCATGAGGGCACGCGCTATGAAGGTGTGCCGACTCGCGTGGAATACATGATCACCAAGTTTGATGAATATGAAGGCTTGATTGGCCAGCGCGAAGTGAAGCAAAAAGGTCGTGATTGGGAAGCTTACCCAACCGCAGATTTGATCGGCCACCCCGATCCAGAAGCGCAAGCAGAACTGCAATGGCGAATTTCATTATTTGTGTGTATTCCGCTGTTGACGATGTTGGTTATTCCGCTTTCCGCGGTCAACCCACGTCAGGGACGTTTCGCCAAAATGGGCCCTGCCATCTTAATTTACTTGGCGTACTTCCTTGCAATTAGTGCAACGAAATCTGCGTTAGAGGATGGTGCTATACCTGCTGCTATTGGCATGTGGCCTATTAATGCGATGCTGCTTTTGGTCGCTATCCTGGCGAACATGATGGACAGTGTTCCTGCTCGTCGAATGAAAGAAAAATTCCGTAAGAAGAGGCTCGCGTAAGCTGTGTTCAAACTCTTAGACCTTTACATCGGTAGAACGATAATCTCTACCACGGCTTTGGTGTTAGCGACCTTTGTTGGTTTGTCTGGCATTATCAAATACGTAGAGCAGCTGCGTAAAGTCGGCCGTGGTGCATACGACTTAATGCATGCTCTCTACTTTGTGTTACTAAGTATCCCTCGCGATGTAGAAATGTTTTTCCCGATGGCTGCGTTGTTGGGGGCATTAATTGGCCTTGGTATGTTGGCTTCCAGCTCCGAGCTCGTAGTAATGCAAGCAGCCGGCTTTTCTAAGTTGGATATCGGTTTATCAGTGCTTAAAACCGCGGTTCCATTAATGCTAATCGTCATGACGCTTGGCCAATGGGGCGCACCTGAAGCACAAAAAATGGCACGTGATCTACGAGCGTTTGCTCTGTCTGGCGGTAGTATCGTTTCTGTTCGGGCTGGTGTTTGGGCTCGTGATGCCAATGATTTTATCTTTATCGGCAAAGTTGAAGACGACAAACTCTATGGTTTGAACATGTGGCGTTTTGATGATGATAAAAACCTACAGAAAGTCATTTTTGCTGAAGAAGTTGATTACCAACAAGACAACAATTGGCTGATGCGCTACGTGCAAGTTACTGACATGGAGAATGAAAACGTCATTACCAAGCGTGATTTGGAACAAATGGAGTGGCACACCTCATTAGCACCAGACAAACTGGCAGTCGTGACGGTAAAACCAGAAGAGCTGTCACTAAGTGGCTTGTATGACTATGTGACATACCTGAAAGCATCAGAGCAAGATGCTTCACGTTATGAACTGGCATTTTGGCGCAAGCTATCTCAACCGCTTTCTATCGCGGTAATGATGTTGATGGCACTGTCATTTGTTTTCGGTCCATTACGTAGTGTGACCATGGGGGCAAGGGTGCTTTCGGGGGTGGTTGCTGGCTTTACTTTCTACATATCCAGTGAATTCTTTGGTCCTCTAACCTTGGTATATGGCATCCCGCCAGTATTCGGTGCACTGGCTCCAAGTCTCGTATTCTTAGCTATTGCGGTATCTCTGCTCAGAAGAAAGCTATAGATTCCCAAAGACAGTAAACATAAAAAAGGAAGGCGCCATGCCTTCCTTTTTCTATTTTGCTTCTGCCATTTAACTATTTAGCTTTCGGTAATACCACGACTTCAGTTTTTGCCCAAATATCATGGAAACCACGTTTCTGTGGGTCAATGGGTACAGTGAGGTTAGCTAAGCCGAAACCAGAGGTTGCTAGGCGAATCAGTGCCTGAGTTACAGAAATAGCTGAGCCATCTTTGCTGTTTCGGATCTGCATCTTCCAAGCTCGCATGCCTAGTGTTTGACCTGCTCGTGTCCAGAAGAAGACAAAGAAATATACCCAGACTGTCGCCAAGTAAAGGGTAAATAGCGGGCTTAATACAGGGTGCTTTCCTAGCATATCCGCTGCATCTGCATATTCTCCATAGCTCAATAATCCTGCTGCATTTAACGCAAAGACGATTGCCATCACTACGCCGGCGGCCATCATTTCAATTGCTAAGATAATCAGCATATCGTAGAACAACGCCGCTAATCGGCGAAATAAGCCCGCTGGTGGAAGAGTTGTAGAAGTCGTCATAGTTCCATCACTTACCTTTAAAATTGTGCGTCAGGATATAGATTCCGCTTGTCGGTGAAAAGAGAGCTAACGCACAGAGTCTCTAATTACGAAGAAATCACCATAGCAGAAGACACTTTATATCCATCGTCTAACTTAACAAAGCTATCCAGCTCAAACTTCGCGTCACCTAACCTGTGAAATCGTCAAACATACGGTACCTTGCTTAGAACATGAGATTACGAATGACGTGATAGAGGTACAAGATGATCGTGATTACCGGCGCGAGCAGTGGACTAGGTGCGCAACTAGCTAAGTTGTATGATGCTCAAGGCGAAGAAACACTGTTAACTGGACGCAGTGAAGAGAAGTTGGCGACTCTTTCTCAACACCTATCTAATAAAGCTCAAGTGCGTAGTTGTGATTTGGTGGATACATCCCAAGTCGAGAATTTGTTTAATGAGCTGCCTAAAGCGCCTTCTACTCTGATTCACTGTGCTGGAAGTGGGTATTTTGGTTTATTAGCTGAGCAAGACCCGCAAGAGATTCAAAAGCTGATTGAAAATAACCTCACTTCGGCGATTAATATTCTTCGAGAGTTGGTCAAACGTTATCAAGAGCAGCCAGTAAATGTTGTGATGGTGATGTCGACAGCAGCACAGCAAGCTAAGGCACAAGAATCGACCTATTGTGCGGTGAAGTGGGCTGTCAAAGGTTTGATTGAATCCGTTCGTATGGAGTTAAAAGGCAAACCAATGAAAATTATCGCTGTGTATCCCGGAGGTATGGCGACGGAATTTTGGGAGACGAGCGGTAAGTCTTTAGACACCAGTAGCTTTATGAGTGCAGGTGATGCAGCGCGGATGATTCATGGTGCGCTTTCTAATATTGGTAATGGTTACGTTTCGGATATTACAGTTAACCGTTTATAGGGCTGAGAGGGAGGTCTTGTTATCAGGTGATATGGCAGACTGAACTGTGATGAGATCTTCTTTGTCACACTTTGTGGCGAAATTATCAGCAAACGATAGTTATTTAAGGTTTTTCTGCTTGCGCAGGTCAAAAGCTTACGTATAATGCCAACCATCAAAGGGCAATAGCCCCGAGATGCCGGTGTGGTGAAATTGGTATACACGACGGATTCAAAATCCGTTGCCTTCGGGCGTGGCGGTTCAAGTCCGCCCACCGGTACCATATTCCAAGACAGAGCCTCGACGAAAGTCGGGGCTTTGTTGTATCTGGGTTTTGTAAATTCAAATCCAGCGTGGCGTCAGGAGTGCCTGCCCAATCAAGCCACCCACCAGTACTATACATAGAAAGGTCGCTTGTATAGCCGCCTTTCGTCGTTTTGGGTGTTTGAAAATGGTGGAAGAAAGTTAGCGTTGCCTTCGCGGTGGCGGCAGGAATGCTTGTCCAATCAACTCTGCCCACCGGTACCATATTTTAAGACAGAGCCTCGACGAAAGTCGGGGCTTTGTTGTTTCTGGTTATCCAAAATAAAAAAAGCGCGAGGGGTATGCCTCGCGCAAACTACTACATGGTGATAGTAGGAACAGCCTATAGAGCTGTGAACAAGGTGTTCTGTGTATTAGGAGTCCAATCCGACTGTGATACATGCGGAATGTTTACGAGGTAGCGAAGACCTTGGTAAGTCACGACATCATCTGCTTCATAAGCAACGTTTAGTGTCCAGTTAGTTGCAGGATCGGCATTTGTCCAAAGGCTAGACGTTGAAGACGGTGCCCAATCCTGTTGTGCGACGTGCGTTGTAACCGCTTTATAAACAGTACCTGAATGTGTTACGTAATCACCAGCAACGTATGCCTGACCAACTTGCCAAACAGGTGTGTAGTTATCCATGGTATCGAAAACGTATCCTGCTTCTTTTGCGATTTGGATAAACTTAGCCAGCTTAGGTAAGTTTTTGGTTGCTCCCATGCCGCGTTTGCCATCTTCGAATAAGAACTCATGTGTTAACACGATAACTTTGTCTGCGTGTAGCGGAGTACCACAAGGGAATTCTTGTGTTTTGGAGTTGATAGGGTTGATCGTCGTTGGCGCACAACTGTTTAGGGCCGCATCAACATAACCTAGAAACGGTTCTGCTTCCGTCAAACTATTTGCTGGCATTGCAATGCCCCAGTTCTCCGGTGCCCAGTCGAGATCCCAACCATGGGTTTGATATCCCTTATTCGCTAAGATATTTTGAACTTCAATCGAGGCCTTAACGCTGTTTGACGGGTTGTCAGTGTCACAGACGTAGCCAGGTTCCCAAGGTTTTAAGTCATCAGAGGTTGCACATAAGCCATCTGCTTTAAAGTTTTTTGTTACACGCCAGCCGTTGGTATATGGCAATCGAGCAAACTCTTCACCGCGATAGTTTGGGTAACTGGAAATATTTGGTAGGTATCGCTCGAGTACTGCTAAGTTTTCGTCAAATGTTAGAGCGTCGTAGACAGGATCTTGGTAAGAGTTAATTTGATGATCGCCCGTCGCATTACATTCTGCACCACTGTTAGGGCCAAATTCTTCCACGCAGTTATGGATCATATGGGCATAACTGTGGTTCGCTACGATATGCCCTGTATCGAGAGCCAGTTTCAATGCTTCTAAAGCGCGGTCCTCATTTTCATCACCAATCCCATCTAGGTGCCAAGCATTAAAGTAAAAAGTGCCTTTAACCCCTTGTTCATTAAGCACATTAATCACATCGATTGACGCATTAATAGGGCCGTCATCAAAAGTTAAATATATCGTGCCTTTTGGGTCTGCTTGGGCAAACGAATATTGAGATAGAGCAGTGCCTAAGAGTGTAACCATAGCCAGTTTATTTAATTTCATTCTTTATTCCTTTTAAGAAATTAATTATGACGTTGTCAGTAGTAATATATTGATAGTTATAAATATAAATTTTGTGTTTTATTATTCTGTTGGCTTTTATCCTAGACCTAAATAATTAATAAAAAATAGAGCGTATTTTCTAAAGTGAGATTTAGTTCACGAACAATGCAACCGGTTGCGCTTTTTTGCGTTGGTTATTTTTGCTACAGTTTTTGTAGATTGAAAATTACACAACGGGAGTAAGGCTATGAAAAAGATCCTTTTATGCTGTAGCGCTGGGATGTCGACCAGTATGTTGGTTAGAAAGATGGAGCAAGCTGCTGAAAAGCAAGGTATTGTATGTAAGATTGATGCGTTGTCTGTGAACGCGTTTGATGAAGCAATCAAAGAGTACGATGTTTGCTTGCTTGGACCTCAAGTTCGATTCCAATTAGAAGAGTTGCGAAAAACAGCTCAAGAGCACGGTAAAAATATAGAAGCAATTTCCCCACAGGCTTATGGAATGATGAAAGGGGAAGAAGTATTAAAGCAAGCATTAGAACTTATTAACTAATTCAATAGTTTAAAATAAAAAGAACAATCATCAAATATTGATATTTGATGTGGGGTTCTTTTGTCTAAAAATAAGGATGGACTCTATGAAGCTTTATGATGCGATTATAGGAATAGTCGAAAAGCATATAGCCCCAATTGCAGCAAAAGTGGGTAATCAACCTCATGTTAGAGCAATGAGAGACGGATTTATCGTGGCAATGCCGTTTATTATTGTAGGTAGCTTTATCTTAATATTTGCTTTTCCACCATTTGAAGAAGGGACTTCGTTTACTCTAGGTCAAATATGGTTGGACTTTGCGACGACGCATTTCGATACCATTATGATGCCGTTCAATATGTCGATGGGAATCATGACGATATTCGTCTCGCTAGGGGTCGCCTATAGCTTGGCGAAAGCGTACAAAATGGATGGGATAACCAGTGCTGTTTTGTCGCTTATGAGTTTCTTATTAATTGCAGCTCCTGCTAAAGACGGCGCTTTGGCAATGAATCATATGGGAGGAACGGGGATTTTTACTGCGGTAATGAGTGCTTTCTTTTCTGTCGAGCTGTACCGCTTTATGAAAAAGCATAACATTACGATTCGCATGCCAGAGCAGGTGCCTCCGGCTATTGCACGATCCTTTGAGGTATTGCTACCCGTCTTAGCGATTTTCGTTACGCTTTACCCTCTGAGTATTTTTGTTCAAATGCAATACGATATGTTGATTCCTGATGCGGTGATGGCAATGTTCAAACCATTGATCAGTGCTTCAAATACGTTACCAGCGATCATTGGCGCATTGCTTGTTTGTCAGTTATTGTGGTTTGCGGGCATCCATGGAGCGGCGATTGTCGTTGGTCTTCTGTCTCCCATCTTCCTTACTAATATCAGTGCTAACATCGACGCGTTTGTTGCTGGCCAACCTATTCCAAATGTATTCACTCAGCCATTCTGGGACTTCTACATCTTTATTGGTGGTTCGGGTGCAACATTAGCGCTGGTAATGCTTATGTCCTTCAGTCGTTCAGCTCACCTCAAAAGTATTGGACGTATGAGTGCAGTGCCTGGTTTCTTCCAAATTAACGAACCGGTTATTTTTGGTAGCCCTGTGGTGATGAACCCTATTCTATTTATTCCATTCGTATTCGCACCTATCTTGAATGCCACCATTGCGTATTTTGCTGTGCACCTTGGTTTTGTTGGTATGGGGGTAGCAACAACACCTTGGACTACACCAGCTATTATCGGTGCATCATGGGGTAGCGGTTGGACATTCTCACCTGTGTTGCTCGTGATAGGGCTACTGATTCTTGACCTGTTTATCTACTTGCCGTTCTTCAAGATGTTTGAAAAGCAAGTATTAGAGCAAGAGCTTCCAACAAGCAAAGAAACAAAAGACGCGGAACAACCATCCGGTGAAGGCGTAACAGCATAAAGATGATTGGGCTGTCATTCGATAGCCCTCCCTTTCGGAGAGAAGACATGGAACAAGAATTAGTCGTGATGGAAATTATCTGCAACGCGGGTGAAGCCAGAAGTTTGAGTTATGAGGCATTGCGCCTATCGAGAGAGAGAAACTTTGCAGCAGCGGAAGAAAAGCTTTTTCAAGCGAAAGAGTGCATTAACAAAGCGCACCTGATTCAAACGCAATTGATTGAAGAGGACCAAGGAGAGGGCAAAGTGCCAATGACCTTGGTTATGGTGCATGCTCAAGATCATTTAATGACGACCATCTTAGCGCAGGAAATGGCGGTAGAAATCGTCGCATTGAACAAGCAAATTTCTGAAAGGTAAGGAAGCCACGATGCCGAGAAATGCAATCAAGCTCGCCATTATAGGTGGCGGCAGTAGTTACACTCCGGAACTTGTTGAGGGTGTTATTAAACGTTTGGAGTTCTTACCTGTTAAACAGATGCACTTTGTTGATATTGAGTCTGGGGCGGAGAAGTTAGAGATCATCACAGGTTTAGCGCAACGTATGGTCGATAAAGCTGGTGCTGACATTGAAATTAAAGCGGGTTTTGATCGTCGTGAAGCAATCAAAGGTGCGGACTTTGTTATGACGCAATTCCGTGTTGGTGGTTTAGCTGCGCGAGCGAACGACGAGCGTATTCCTATTAAATATGATGTTATCGGTCAGGAAACTACAGGACCGGGTGGTTTCGCCAAAGCATTGAGAACCATTCCTGTAATCCTCGATATTTGCAAAGATATTGAAGAATTAGCCCCAAATGCTTGGATGTTAAATTTTACTAACCCAGCAGGTTTAGTCTCTGAAGCGGTGAGTAAATATACCAAAGTGAAGAGTATTGGACTTTGTAATGTGCCTGTTTCGATGGAAATGATGATTGCCGAGATGATGGATTGTGAACCAAAAGAGCTGCAACTTGAGTTCGCAGGTTTGAATCACTTGGTGTGGGTACATAAAGCATGGCTTAGAGGAGAGGATATTACTCAAACAGTACTAGAGAAGGTTGGGGATGGTGCCAACTTCAGTATGAAGAATATTTGGGAGGAACCATGGGATCCTGCATTTCTTAAAGCGTTAGGGGCGATCCCTTGTCCTTATCATCGTTATTTCTATCAAACAGATGCCATGCTAGCAGAAGAAAAACAGAGCGCGGGTGAACAAGGCACGCGTGCTGAACAAGTTATGGAGACCGAATCGGCACTATTTAAGCTGTATCAAGATCCTAACTTGGCTCATAAGCCAAAAGAGTTAGAAGAGCGGGGAGGAGCTTACTATTCCGATGCATCATTGAACCTAGTGGACTCGATTTATAACAATCGCAATAGTATTCATGTGGTGAACGTACTAAACAATGGCGCAATTAACGGTTTACCTGACAATGCTGTGATTGAATGTAGTGCAGTTATTGGTAGTTGGGGGGCAAAACCGCTCGCAGTAGGGGAGCTCTCGACCAACATAAAAGGACTACTTTACCAAGTTAAGGCTTACGAGCAATTAGCGATTGAAGCTGCGGTTGAAGGGAGTTATGACAAAGCACTTATGGCGTTGACCAATAATCCGTTAGTGCCTGATATTGGGCGAGCGAAATCCATTTTGGACGACATATTGAAAGTGAATGCACCCTACCTTCCTCAATTTAAACTGACAATGCTGTAAAAAGGGATATCACCAATGAAAGTGATTTTTAACGCTGATGACTTTGGCTTAACGCCCGGAGTGAATAACGGAATCATCAAAGCACACCAGCAAGGTGTGGTTCGGTCGACCACCATGATGGTAGGGATGGGGGCCGAGAAGCATGCCGTCGAATTGGCGAAACAAAATTCTAACTTGAAAATTGGTATACACCTTCGTTTTACCGCTGGTGCTCCAATTACGGGGCACCCTAATCTTACCAATGGTAAGGAGCACTTTGTTAGTTATGCCGAGTTATGGAAAAAACAAGATTTCGATTTAAAGGCTGTGTATGAAGAAGCGCAAAGCCAAATAGAGCACTTTCTTGCTTTAGGCTTATCATTGAGTCATCTAGATAGCCATCACCATGCGCACACTCACCCTCAATTGCTCCCTGTTATAAGAGAACTTGCTACAAAATATCGTGTACCTTTACGCGGAAGTGGGTTATGCCATGTCAGGAATCCTGTTCGATATTTCTTTACTGATGAATTTTATGATCAAGGTGTAAGTCTCGATGGGTTGCTAAGGGGCTTGCTCAGATTAAAGTCTCAGTACGATATTGTCGAAGTGATGTGTCATCCCGCAGAGGCCGATCAACCTCTAATACTTAGCAGCGGTTACGCGCTGCAACGAGAATTAGAGCTGCAGGTTCTGACCTCCCCGATACTTAAGCAAGAACTTGTTCAACATGGTATCGCAGTCACGGATTACTCTGAGCTTATTTCTTCTCACAAAGTTGCCAGTGTATGATTTAGGCCGCCGGCGTCGAACCCTATTATCACCTTACGACTTGCTGGTGGCCGCTTTATCTAGGTTATCTCTTCGAATAAAACATGCAGTTGGATTAAATAGCAATATGGCAAGGATAAAAGATGTCGCAGAACTCGCTGGAGTAAACCGTTCCACCGTTTCTCGCATTATTAATGGCGAAGGCAAGTTCCGTGAAGAGACAAGAAAAAAAGTCGAAGCGGCCATGGCGCAATTAAATTATCGCCCAAGTGCGATTGCCCGCTCCCTAGCGACTTCATCAAGTAACATGGTTGGTTTATTGGTGACGTACTACACCGGTGGATTTTTCGGGGAGATGATGGAGCAAGTTCAAACGGAACTAGACATCCATAAGAAGTTTTTGATTACCGCACAAGGTCACCATTCCGCAGAAGGAGAGCGAGAGGCTATTGAGCGTTTTAATGATCTTCGCTGCGATGGTTATGTGCTTCACAGCCGTTATTTGTCTGATGATGAGTTGCGTGAACTAGCAAAGTTACCAACGCCGTTTGTATTACTTGATCGTTTTGTAGAAGGTATTGAAGAGCGGTGTGTCACGTTCAATCATCATGATGCGAGTCGAATAGCGGTAGAGCACCTTATCTCGGGGGGGCACAGGCACATTGCTTGTATTACCGGCCCTTCACAGCGTCATAATAGCTTACTTAGAAAGTTAGGTTATGTAGATGCAATGAAGAGTGCGGGCATCGAAATTGATGAAAGCTGGTGTGAAGAAGGTAACTACGGCCGTCAAAGTGGTTATGATGCAATGGCTTCTATATATAGACGGCATCCTGAAATAACCGCGCTTTTTTCTTGTAGTGAGGAGATGACGGTTGGGGCAATGCAATTTCTGCATGAACATAAGATATCTGTCCCAGAACAAATTTCGTTAGTAAGCTTTGATAGTGTCGACCTATGTGAAAGTCTCTACCCTACGGTATCTGCGGTTCATTTCCCAATTAGTGACATGGCGAGAGTGGCAGTGCAAACTCTTATAGGGCTAGTCAAAGATCAACAAATAGAAAGCAAGCCTATCTTTGAAGCTCAACTGAAAATACGTAAGGCCGATAGGTCTTTATGGTAAGTGCTAAAGGTTGAGTGGCCTATAACCTACTCGTTATTGTCTATTGATGGTGAGCACATCGACGCTTTATACATCGGCCTTATTGATGAATTCATTTACAAAATCCACTACTATTAAAGGCTTATCAAGAAGAACTAAGTCAGTAGTGGAAAAGTGGCAACAATTAAACTTACAGTGGATCGTATTCAGCCCGGCTTACATATCCGTCTCCCACTCAAGTGGAACGAGCACCCCTTCCTATTAAATAGCTTCAAAATCAAAGACCAAGAACAAGTTGAGATGATCCGACACCTTGGAGTTAAGTTTGTTTATTTTAACTCAGAACAGAGCGAAGTATCGCCTCTGCCAGCGAATCAGCCGCAAGTAGAAGTAAAGAAGGACGACACTTTAGAGCTGGAAGCTCAGAAGCTATGGCAAGAGAAGCAAAAGCGCATCGAAAAGCTTAGCGCTTATCGCCGTCGAGTCATTCAATGTGAGAAAGAGTTCGAGCGTTCCCTCGCCCGTATGCGCTCTGTGATGACGAAAATACGTAATCGTCCCGCCGCTGCTGTTGATGAAGCCAAACAATTGATTGACGATATCGTTGAGAAGTTGATGTGCGATGATAATGTCACATTACATTTAATGAATGGCAAAAATGAATTTGAAGATATCTACTTCCATTCGTTGAACGTTGCTGTCATTGCTATGATGATTGGATGTGCAAAAGGATACTCCGCAGAGCAGCTTAAAGCGCTCTCTTTTGCAGCGCTCTTTCATGATATGGGCAAAATTAAAATCCCAACGGCTATTTTACGTAAACAGGTGCCGCTCACTGAACCAGAAAGTAACTATCTTAAGTTGCACACCAAGTACGGCTTGGATATGGCGAATCAAATTGATGACTTTCCTGAAAGCGCGAAAAGAGTCATAGCCCAACATCATGAGATGAGAGATGGCTCGGGTTATCCTAAAGGGTTAAAAGGGGATGATATCGATGAGTTGGCTCAAGTGATCATTGTGGCGAATGCTTTTGATAATTTGTGCCATACGCCAGTCCCTTCCGAACAAAAGATACCTTACACCGCGCTCTCTCATTTATATAAGAATTGCAAACATCTATATAAAGAAGAAAACCTTAATATCTTGATCAAGTTTATGGGCGTTTTTCCACCGGGAACGGTAGTACAACTTTCCAATAATATGGTGGGGTTGGTGATCTCAGTAAATGCGTCACACTTGTTGTTTCCTAATGTCTTAGTTTATGACCCTTCAGTTCCGCGTACACAAGCGCCGATTATTGATCTTGCATCAAAAGACTTAAAAATCGTAAACGCGATTCATCCATCCAAACTGCCCGAAAAAATTAGGGAGTACCTAAATCCAAGATCTCGGATTTCCTATTTCTTTGACAGTGATGAGTAGTTATCCACAGGTTTTTGTGGGTAATCTGTAGAAATCTTGGGTGTTATTTATGGGTATTTTTCTGGTTGGATGGAAAGTATCCACTTGGCATGTTTTTTTAGAAAAAATGCATTTTTAGTCTTGCCAAAGAAAATCTTCTCCCTATAATGCGCATCCATCGACACGGCAGACGCCACAAGGCTTCAGCAGAGTCGAGGAGGTAAAAAACTTCTGAGGAAATAAATTGAAAAAAGTGTTTGACACTCTCAATTATCTCGCTAGAATTCACCTCCGCTTTGAGAGAAAAACTTCTCGCAAAGCAAGCTCTTTAAAAATATAGACCTATCAATCTGTGTGGGCACTCGTTGATGATAATCCAATTAGATACCTCGGTATCAAATTAGGTTTCAATGAACTGAGTGACCAATCAAGTCTTCGGACTTGGCACAGTCAATTCATTATCATTCTGTTGGAATGATAATAGCTTTAAAATTACTTCTTACTTTCGAGTAAGGATGAGTTTTGAAGTCAGTATTCGTTGAGCCGAACAAAATCTTAAATTGAAGAGTTTGATCATGGCTCAGATTGAACGCTGGCGGCAGGCC
>NZ_LNRD01000017.1:0-97310 GCF_001557775.1 Vibrio sp. MOR3
GGCCTGCCGCCAGCGTTCAATCTGAGCCATGATCAAACTCTTCAATTTAAGATTTTGTTCGGCTCAACGAATACTGACTTCAAAACTCATCCTTACTCGAAAGTAAGAAGTAATTTTAAAGCTATTATCATTCCAACAGAACGATAATGAATTGACTGTGCCAAGTCTTGCGACTTGATTGGTCACTCAGTTCATTGAAACCTAATTTGAAACCGCTCTTTATTAAGAGAAATTTCTAATTGGATTATCATCAACGAGTGCCCACACAGATTGATAGGTCTATATTGTTAAAGAGCTTGCCTATTGAGCTTTGCTCAAATCGGACGGCCATTTTAGCGAGTTAAAGTTTAGTGTCAATCACTTTTTTCAAACTTTCTTTCAAGCGTTTCCGCTTGGCTAATTGGCTTGCTAACTTGGCTTTCGTTTCTTTCGAAGCGTTGCCGTGTCAGCGAGGTGGCATTATAGAGATTGCGATCACATTGGCAAGCCATTTTTCACCTTTTTTTTGATTTTTTTATCGTTTGAATGTTTTTTATTCTAAAAGCCGAGTTTTTGCTACTCTTCTCACCAGATATCACTGTTATTGGCGCTTTATAAGGAGTAAAGATGAGTTCAATCAGAAGTTATAAAGGCATACGCCCACAGCTAGGTAAACGTGTATACATAGATTCAACCTCTGTTTTAGTCGGTGATATTCGTATTGGCGACGATTCGAGTGTCTGGCCACTAGTTGCAGCTCGTGGTGATGTGAACCATATTCATATTGGTGCTCGAACCAATATTCAAGATGGTAGCGTACTGCATGTAACCCATAAAAATGCTGAGAATCCCAACGGCTATCCGCTAATCATTGGTAATGATGTCACTATTGGTCATAAAGTCATGTTACACGGCTGCGAAATCCACGATCGTGTATTGGTTGGTATGGGAGCAATCGTTTTAGATAACGTTGTTGTCGAATCAGACGTAATGATAGGCGCTGGAAGTTTAGTCCCACCGGGGAAAGTATTAGAAAGTGGTTACTTATATGTGGGCAGTCCGGTAAAACAAGCTCGCCCTCTATCAGAGAAAGAACGAGCTTTCTTGCAAAAGTCTGCCAATAACTATGTGCAGAACAAAAACGACTACATTAACGAATGTGGAAGACATCAATGAGTAGTTAGGAATAGCCCGCTAATCGATGATGATATGGCCTTCTTCACTGAAGGCTTCCTCTTCTATTAACTCTTCGGCGATTTCTTCAAGATCAAAGCGGTAATCAGTAAATACTTTGATTGCCGCTTGCTCAGTTTCAATCAGTGAACCACTGAGTTTTGCTAACTTTTGTTTAGTGACATAACACTCAATCAGCGCACCTGATTGCTGCGCAGCAAAATTTACCGATTGTGATGCTTCATCCCAAGACTGCATGTCAGGGAACAGAATGGATTGATTCATTGATTACTGACCTTCAAGATTCTTTCTTAGCTCTCTAAGAATTTGTTTTGAGCCAGGGCGTAGACCTCGCCATAACATAAAGCTTTCCGCTGCCTGCCCTACCAACATTCCAAGACCGTCATACGCATAGGCAGCACCGTTTTCTTTTGCCCATAAATTAAAGCTCGTCACTCCTTTGCCATAAATCATATCGTAGCTAGTACTATTGCTACCAAAGATAGAAGAAGAAATAGCAGGCAACTCACCACTAAGAGAAGCGGAAGTGGAGTTGATGATGACATCATATTCTTCATCAATGCTCCCCATCTCTTTGGCTGTGATCGGGCCATGAGAGACAAACAACTCTGCAAGCTCCTGAGCTTTGCTAAAGGTACGGTTGGTTATAGTTAAAGAGATAGGGTTTTGCTCAAGGAGTGGTTTAATCACACCACGAGCAGCACCACCAGCACCGATGATCAGGATTCGTGCACCTTCCAACATGACTTGATACTGAAGTAAGTCTTGTACTAGACCCGCACCATCGGTGTTATCACCAATGATTTCTCCATCATCAAGCTTCTTTAGTGTATTGACCGCACCCGCTAGCTGAGCGCGCTCTGTGAGGCGACTAGCAAATTGATAAGCATCTTCTTTAAATGGCATGGTGATGTTGCAACCTCTACCACCTTCAGCAAAAAACACCTTCGCCGCTTCGATAAAACCATCAATAGGAGCGCTTTCTGCGGTATATACCAAAGGCTGATTGGTTTGGCGTGCAAACAAGGTGTGTATGAACGGTGACTTACTGTGCCCGATAGGGTTACCAAACACGGCATAGCGATCAATTTGCTGAGTCATTTCCTTACCTTCATTCCTTACTATATAGAAAAAACAGGGCCATCTGATTACAGATGACCCTATCACTATCTATCTATATAGAAAAGGAGATTCAGTACTTACCAATCACGTGGGTTTAGGTATCGCTCGTAAAGCTCTGCTTCTGGAGAACCTGCTTGTGGCTCGTAGCTGTATTCCCAACGAGCAAGAGGTGGCATCGACATCAATATCGACTCTGTACGCCCGCCACTTTGTAGACCAAACAGAGTACCGCGGTCATACACAAGGTTGAATTCAACGTAGCGACCACGGCGGTATAGTTGGAATTCACGCTCACGCTCACCGTACTCAATACCTTTACGACGAGATACAATCGGCAGGTAAGCTTGGCAATATCCTTCGCCAACCGCTTTGATGTAGTCAAAACACTTGTCGAATTCCCACAGGTTTAGGTCGTCAAAGAACAGACCACCAACACCGCGAGTTTCATTACGATGTGGTAGGAAGAAGTATTTATCACACCATGCTTTGTGCTCTGCGTAAACGTCGTCACCAAATGGCGCACAAAGCTGTTTTGCTGTGTCGTGCCATGATTGGCAATCTTCTTCAAATGGGTAGAAAGGCGTTAGGTCAAAACCACCACCAAACCACCAAATTGGGTCTTCGCCATCTTTCTCTGCAATAAAGAAGCGGACATTGGCATGTGAAGTCGGTACATAAGGGTTTTTAGGGTGAATAACCAAAGAAACACCCATCGCTTCAAAACGGCGACCCGCTAACTCTGGACGATGCGCCGTCGCAGATGCTGGCATTTCATTACCTTCGACATGAGAGAAGTTCACCCCTCCCTGCTCGAAGATATGACCACCACGCAATACGCGAGTGCGGCCACCGCCGCCAAGACGCTCTCCTTTTTCACGTTGCCATTCATCTTCGACAAAGACGGCCTTTCCATCCTCTTGCTCTAATTGCTGACAAATGGAATCCTGAAGTGACATCAAGAACTGCTTTACGGCGTGCTTATCGATTGCTGACATACGTGTAGTACCTATTGATTGCTGACTAGCAGGGTTAGCCCTGTCTTAATATTTGCGAGGTTTTAGCATCACGGATTTCACTCGGCTTGTCACGACCACTGGTTTTACCACGTAAGATCGCAACAAGTCGGTCACCTAACTGTTCTTCGACTTCTTCCGTCGTCATACAAGGAGGCAGACCTGTAAGATTCGCGCTGGTAGAGGTTAGCGGCTTTCCGAACGCATTACACATCTTTTGTACCAAAGGATGATCCGTCACACGTACGGCAATCGAATCAAATTGACCCGATACCCAGAGAGAGACTTTGTCACTCGCGGGCATAATCCAAGTGTATGGCCCTGGCCACGTCGCATGGACTTCATCTAACTGATCTTGAGTCAACTGAGATTCATCAACATAAGGCAAAAGCTGCTCATAGCTAGCCGCAATAAGAATGAGCCCTTTCTCTACTGGGCGCTGCTTTAGCTCTAGCAACTTTTGAATCGCTTCTGGGTTATCTGGATCACAGCCGACACCAAATACACCTTCTGTTGGATAGGCAATCACTTCGCCTTTTTGTAGTGCTTCGAGCACCTGTTCAAAGTTATCCACTGATGACTTCCTGATAATCTTATCTGTTGTGTTTGCACTAAGTGTACAAATATTCATTCTCAGAGACTAAATCAATTTGTTTATAAAATGTATCAATACCATTTACAAACGCACGCAAACGTTTGCTTGAGGTAAAAATCCCCGTATAATGCGCACAAATTTATCAGCTCACCTAATTTTGCAGCTTGAAGGAGTTTGAGATGAAAGTCGGTATCATCATGGGTTCTAAATCAGATTGGCCAACCATGAAACTAGCAGCAGACATGCTGGATCAATTTGGCGTGTCTTACGAAACAAAGGTGGTGTCAGCTCACCGTACTCCTCAATTATTGGCTGATTACGCAAGCAGCGCGAAAGAACGCGGCATTAAAGTCATCATCGCGGGTGCAGGCGGTGCCGCTCACCTACCAGGCATGGCAGCAGCGTTTACCAGCGTACCTGTACTTGGTGTTCCAGTTCAGTCTCGTGCACTGAAAGGCATGGATTCACTGCTTTCTATCGTACAAATGCCAAAAGGTATTGCGGTTGGTACATTGGCGATTGGCGAAGCTGGCGCAGCAAACGCTGGCATCCTAGCAGCTCAAATCCTTGGTACACATGATGAAGCGATCATGGCAAAAGTCGAAGCGTTCCGTAACGAACAAACGGAAACCGTATTGGCGAACCCAAACCCTGCTGAGGATTAATCAGATGCATGTACTGGTTCTTGGTGCGGGCCAATTGGCTCGTATGATGTCTCTGGCTGGTGCGCCACTGAATATTCAAATCTCAGCTTACGATGTGGGCAGTGGTAACATCGTTCATCCACTGACTCAGCATGTACTAGGTAACGGCTTAGAGAATGCGATTGAACAAGTGGACGTCATTACTGCTGAGTTCGAGCATATCCCACATGACGTGCTTGATGTGTGTGAAGCCAGTGGTAAGTTCCTACCAAGTAAGCAAGCCATCAAAGCGGGTGGTGATCGCCGTATTGAGAAAGCATTGCTTGATGATGCAAACGTACGTAACGCGAAATACTACGTAATCGAAAATCGTGAAGACTTTGACCGCGCAATTGAACACGTTGGTATGCCAATGGTTCTGAAAAGTGCGTTGGGTGGTTACGATGGTAAAGGCCAATGGCGCTTAAAAGAAACTTCTCAAGTCGAAGGCATTTGGACAGAGATGGCAGAGTGCATCGCGGCAGCAAAGACTCAAGCAATTGTTGCTGAGGAATTTGTCCCTTTTAACCGCGAAGTTTCACTGGTTGGTGCTCGCGGTAAAGATGGCAGCGTTGAAGTGTACCCTCTGGCAGAGAACGTCCACACCAATGGTGTATTGAGCCTTTCTACTGCGATTGATGCACCAGAGTTGCAAGAGCAAGCAAAACAGATGTTCACGGCCGTAGCCAACGACTTAAATTATGTTGGCGTGTTAGCGCTGGAGTTCTTTGACGTTGACGGCACTTTGCTGGTTAACGAAATCGCACCACGCGTACACAACTCTGGCCACTGGACTCAACAGGGTGCAGAAACCTGTCAGTTTGAGAACCACCTACGCGCCGTGTGTGGCATGCCTTTGGGTAGCACTAAGCTGGTTCGTGAAACCTCGATGATTAATATTCTTGGTGAAGACACAGTGCCAGAAACATTGCTAGCAATGGATGGTTGCCACATTCATTGGTACGGCAAAGAAAAACGTGCGGGTCGCAAGATGGGTCACATCAACGTGTGCGGCGATTATACTGGCGAGCTGAATCGTAAACTGTGTGCATTGGCAGATGTTCTCGATGAAGAAGCCTTCCCTGCAGTGCATGAATTCGCTAAGCAGTGGCAAGCGTAGAAATATTTCTGAATAAATAGCAAAAGGGTCGCATCGTGCGGCCCTTTTTTAATTAGAACTGAAGGCTATTGTGATTGAGTATGCTGGCACTTACGGCTCGCGCATTGCAGTTTAACCCCGCTGGCCAGTTTCTTTTCTACCAACAAGGTAAATCCACATTCCTCGCAGCTGCCTCTTACAGGCGGCAAGTTCACCGCAAACTTGCACTTCGGATAGTTATCACACGCGTAGAATGTTTTACCAAATCGGGTTTTACGCTCAACCAAATGTCCTTTGCCACATTCAGGGCAAGCGTGTTGCTCTTTCGCTTGCTGCTCTGGCTCAGGTTGGTTAATCGACTCAATATGATGGCATGCTGGGTAATGGCTACAGCCAACGAACATACCGTAGCGCCCTTGCCGCAATACCAGCTCATTACCGCAATCCGGGCAAGGCACGCCCAACTCTTTTACGATGTGGCCATCATTGCTGTGTAGCGGCTTGATATAATCGCAACTTGGATAATGGCTACAACCTAAAAACGGGCCATGCTTACCGTGTTTAAGAGAGACTTCCCCACCACATTTAGGACAAGGTTCGCGCTCAAGCGCATGCTCATGTGCCGAGAAAAGGTTGTGATCGATTTTACTACTCATACTCATCGCTCAAGCAGAAGATATTAATGAAGAATACCTTGTTCCTTGGTGTATAGCAGCTCTTCCATCAGCGTGTAGGCGTTTTCGTTGCCCGGCACATTAAACAGCACCATAAGAATGATCCATTTCAGGTCTTCAAGCTCAAATTCATGAGTTTCTAGCCCCATCACACGATCAATAACCATTTCGCGAGTTTCCGTAGTCAGAACATTGATTTGCTCTAGAAACAATAGAAAACCACGACATTCAAGATCCAAACGCTGCATCTCAGACGATGTATAAATACGGGTCGATGCCGCTGCAATGCAAGCCGAGATAGCAGAATGTGCGTCACTTTGTTGCAACGCCGCCAGCTCTTCTAACCAGACAAGGGCTTTGTAGATGTCTTTTTGTTGGAAACCTGCACGAAGCAACTCATCTTCCAACTCGTCTTGATCGACCTGTAAATCTGCATCGCTACGGATGTAGGTTTCAAATAGATACATAAGTATATCCATCATCATAGCTAGCCCCTCCCCTTTCGAATATAGCCACCGGATACTGCAACAACATGCCCTGAAAGCTCAAGCTCTAAGAGCTGCATCATGACTTCTTGGACAGGTATATTGGTCCTGTTTGCAAGAATATCAACTGGTGTAGCCTCATTTCCTACGTTAGCTAACAGCTGAGGAAATGGCAATTCTTCTTCATCAATTGGCGCAGAAAATAAATCTAGGCTCTGATTAATAGACCAATCAAGCAGTGACTGTATTTCATTTAACACGTCTTGAGTAGTTTGTACGAGACAAGCACCGTTACGAATCAATTGATTACCGCCACTCGCATTGGGCGAATGAATAGAGGCAGGAAGCGCAAATACTTCACGACCTTGTTCCAGAGCATAACGAGCAGTAATCAAGGAGCCACTTTTTTCCGCCGCTTCCACCACCAATACACCCAACGACAAACCACTAATAATTCGATTGCGACGTGGGAAGTTTTCCGCACGAGGTTTCGCTTTTGGACGAAACTCCGAAACGAGAGTGCCATTCTCCATGACACGCTGCGCTAAACCACGATGCCTGGCGGGGTACACTTGCTCCAACCCAGAACCTAAGACAGCGATAGTTTTACCGCCCGCCATAAGCGCACCATCATGAGCATGACCATCAATACCCAAAGCCAAGCCACTGGTCACGATCAGATCATGTTGTACGAGTTCTGAAGCAAAGCTACGAGCATGTTGCAACCCATCCACACTAGCATTACGACTACCAACCATGGCGATTTGCGGTTGAGACAAACAGCTCGCATCTCCCTTTACAAATAATAAAGGAGGTGGCGCGACCGTTTGTTTAAGAAGTGGAGGATAAAGTGGATTCGCCAAGGTGAGAATAGAATGATGGGAAGAGGATGCTAACCAAGTTAAACAAGCATCGACTTCTTTATCGACCTCAGACCATGCTTGTAACTGTTTCATCGTCAGCCCAAGGCGGAGAAGCTGTTCAGTCGAGTACTGGACAATGTTATTCGGCGTGTCTTTGGTCAGCAGCTTATTCATCTTAACCCCGCCAATGCCTGGTAAGCAGCTGAGCTTTAACCAGGCAGCGAGGTCGGTATCATTGTGTGGTTGCATTGGTAGTCGATTCCTCTACCAGAGGAGAAACCACAGATACCTCTTTGTTGATTGGCTTCGTGCTATTGGTGATCAGAGCAAGACTGAAATACTCATACGGGCGAATCACTAACAACTCCCCAACTTTGCTCTGTGGTAAGGTAATTTTCGTATCGAGCAAACCATTATCTTTGGCAAAGTCATCACCGTCTTTGAATACTGGGTGTGCGTCTTCTTTCAAATCAAACACACTGCCTTGGCGAAGCGCATCCGATGTGCCTTTATCTATCACCACAACTTGGTTGGTCGAGCTATAACGGATACCTTCAATATTCCCCAATAATTTCGCAGAAGAGCCTTGTGGTGATGGCAACGGATAGAATGTTGCAGAGAAATCACCGTTATCAAGAACTTGAACTGGCAAAGCAATGTCGTTACGGACAATCTCTTGCAATTGCGTGGTGATCTTCAGACCAGAAAATTCACTCGACGCCTCGACCAACTCACCTTTAGCAATCAAACGTAATGCCGTGATTTGCTTTGATACATCATCTCGCGAGAAGGTTTCTACAGGTCGATAGATAGCCCATCCTGCCGAAGTTTGCTCACCACTAATATACAGCGTGTCTTCCGCAGTAAGGAATTTGTTGCCTTTACTGCTGCCCATCACTTTGGCTGCATTTTCTAATGTTTCATCATCCACTAAGCGATCGGATTTCAGATAAGGCATCACCAACCCTTCCGCAACCGTCGGTACCGCTTTTCTTTCCGTGATACGCGCTTGAGGGCTAAGCTTTTTAACCGGCTTTAAACTCAATACCGGTTGGCCATTAATCCAAACCAAAGAGAGCTTATCACCGGGATAAATCAGATGTGGGTTGTCTATTTCTGGGTTTACCTGCCACAAACGAGGCCACAACCAAGGGCTATCCAAATACAAAGCAGAAATATCCCACAGCGTATCACCTTTCACCACAACGTAAGTTTTGGGTGCATCGTCTTTAACGGTAAGTGGTTGGGAGTCCGTGTTTGCTACGGCACTGAAAGAGAAAAGTAACGGCAACGTAATGCGAGAAACGTTGCGGAAAATTCGATTCATGACCCTCGTCCTTGGTCTGTTAGGCAGTTACCGGAATGGAAATTGGTATCAGGATGCTGTCATTTAGGTCATAAAATGTCTAGAATTGAGCCAACAAGGTTTGTGCTGTTACGGCACAGTTCAATATTTCGAGTGAATATGTCTGTATTACAAGTATTAACATTCCCAGATGATCGCCTGCGTACCGTTGCAAAACCTGTAGAAGAGGTGACACCTGAGATTCAAAAAATCGTCGATGACATGATTGAAACCATGTACGACGAAGAAGGTATTGGCCTTGCGGCAACGCAGGTTGATATCCATAAACGTATCGTAGTAATTGATATTTCAGAGACTCGCGATGAGCCAATGGTGCTTATCAACCCTGAGATTCTGGAAAAGCGTGGCGAAGATGGCATTGAAGAAGGCTGTCTGTCGGTACCTGGTGCTCGAGCACTTGTAGCTCGCGCTGCTGAAGTTACCGTTAAAGCCCTAGATCGCGATGGCAAAGAATACACTTTCGACGCTGACGATCTGCTAGCAATCTGTGTTCAGCACGAACTAGACCATCTAATGGGCAAACTGTTCGTTGATTACCTATCGCCACTAAAGCGCAAGCGTATTCAAGACAAGCTAGCGAAAATCAAACGCTTTAACGAGAAACAGCAAAACGCTTGATCTCGATACAATTTAATTAGAAGGAAGTCTACCTTGAGTCAGTCTTTACGTATTGTCTTTGCAGGTACTCCGGATTTCGCCGCCCGTCACTTGGCGGCGTTGTTGTCTTCGGAGCACGAAGTAATTGCGGTTTACACTCAGCCAGACCGCCCTGCTGGTCGCGGTAAAAAGCTTACTGCCAGCCCAGTAAAAACCATCGCGCTAGAGCACGGCATTCCGGTTTATCAGCCAGAAAACTTCAAATCAGACGAAGCCAAGCAAGAGCTTGCCGATCTAAACGCCGATATCATGGTAGTAGTAGCTTATGGCCTATTGCTTCCACAAGTTGTGCTAGACACACCTAAACTAGGTTGTATCAACGTACACGGTTCGATTCTTCCTCGCTGGCGCGGCGCTGCTCCTATCCAACGTTCAATTTGGGCTGGTGATGCAGAAACAGGTGTAACCATCATGCAGATGGACATTGGCTTGGATACAGGTGACATGCTGAAAATCGCAACATTGCCGATTGAAGCAAGTGACACCAGCGCATCTATGTACGAAAAACTTGCAGGCTTAGGCCCTGATGCTCTGATTGACTGCCTAGCAGACATCGCAACAGGTAAAGCTGAGCCAGTGAAGCAAGATGACGAGCTTGCAAACTACGCGAAGAAGCTGAGCAAAGAAGAAGCACGCATTAATTGGAATGACGACGCGGCACACATCGAGCGTTGCGTTCGCGCATTCAACCCATGGCCAATGAGCCACTTTGAAGCGGCTGAAAACAGCATCAAAGTATGGCAAAGCCGTGTGGCGGAACAAACCAGTGACAAGCCAGCGGGCACTATTGTGCAAACAGATAAAACCGGCATTTATGTTGCGACAGGCAATGGCACACTGGTACTGGAACAACTGCAAGTTCCGGGTAAAAAAGCCATGTCAGTTCAAGATATTTTGAACTCACGTGCATCTTGGTTTGAAGTTGGCACCCAACTGGTTTAAAAAGCCAGACAATAATGTCAAAGACCAATAATACGAACTTTTAGAGGGCAGAGATGCCCTCCTTTACTTTAAGGTACTCATCATGAATGTTCGCGCTGCGGCTGCCAACGTCTTGTATCTTGTCGTCGACAAGGGCTACTCACTTTCAAGCGCTCTTCCAGCGGCTCAACAAAACGTAAGACCACGTGACCACGCTCTTCTACAAGAGATCTGTTACGGCGCTCTACGTTACCTCCCTCGCCTAGAAATGATTGCAAACCAGTTGATGGATAAGCCGTTAAAAGGCAAACAACGCGTTTTCCATCACCTTATTTTGGTAGGCATTTATCAGCTAAGCTTCATGCGTATTCCTGCGCACGCTGCAGTCGGTGAAACAGTTGAGGGTACTAAAGAGCTGAAAGGTCCTCGTCTACGCGGTCTTATCAACGCGGTATTGCGTAACTACCAGCGCAACCAAGAAGAACTAGACCAAATGGCGGTCAGCAACAATGCGGGCAAGTACGGCCACCCAAGCTGGTTACTTAAACTGCTGCAAGAAGCTTACCCAGAGCAGTGGGAAAGCATTGTTGAAGCCAACAACCAAAAAGCGCCAATGTGGCTGCGTGTAAACCACCAGCACCACACTCGTGATGAATACCTCACGCTGCTCAAAAATGAAAACATTGATAGCACGCCACACACACAAGCAATGGACGCCCTAAAATTGGCCGCGCCATGCGATGTGATGAAACTGCCGGGCTTTGAAAAAGGTTGGGTATCGGTGCAAGATGCGGCAGCACAGCTGTCGATTAACTATCTTGAACCAAAAGATGGCGAGCTGATCCTAGACTGCTGTGCAGCACCGGGCGGTAAGACAGCGCACATTCTTGAGCGTACGTCTGGCAGCGAAGTGGTAGCGATTGACTGCGACGACACACGTCTTAAACGTGTGCACGAAAACCTGAAGCGTCTCAACCTTCAGGCAAAAGTGGTTTGCGGCGATGCGCGTAATCCTCAAGAATGGTGGCAAGGCGAACAATTTGATCGCATTTTGTTGGACGCACCATGCTCTGCAACGGGCGTAATTCGTCGTCACCCAGACATCAAATGGCTACGTCGTGCTGATGATATCGCCGCACTTGCGGAACTACAGAGCGAAATTTTTGATGCAATGTGGACGCAACTGAAACCGGGCGGCACCATGGTTTACGCGACTTGCTCAATCACACCACAAGAAAACGTGGAGCAAGTAAAAGCGTTCTTAGCACGTACTGCTGATGCGCAACTAGTGGACTCTGATCCCGAACAACCTGGTCGTCAGATTCTACCAGGTGAAGAAGATATGGATGGTTTCTACTACGCAGTGCTAACAAAAAAACACGCGTAACAGCATGCTAAATAGGGCGATTGAAGCAAATTCAATCGCCTTTTTCAGATAACGAGTAAAGAGTATGAAAATCATTATTCTTGGTGCTGGTCAGGTTGGCGGCACATTGGCAGAAAACCTCGTTGGTGAGAATAACGACATCACCATCGTCGACAAAAATGGCGACCGACTGCGAGAGTTGCAAGACAAGTACGATCTTCGTGTTGTTAATGGTCACGCGAGCCACCCAGATGTGTTGCGTGAAGCAGGTGCACAAGACGCCGACATGCTAGTTGCGGTGACCAACACCGATGAGACCAATATGGCCGCGTGTCAGGTTGCCTTCACTCTGTACAATACCCCAAACCGTGTTGCACGTATTCGTTCTCCAGAGTATCTGGCAGAAAAAGAAGCGCTATTCAAATCTGGTGCAATCCCTGTCGATCACCTTATCGCACCAGAAGAGCTGGTAACCAGCTACATCGAACGCCTCATCCAATACCCTGGCGCATTACAAGTCGTCAGCTTTGCCGAGCAAAAAGTCAGCCTAGTCGCAGTAAAAGCCTACTATGGTGGCCCGCTGGTTGGTAACGCTCTATCCGCTCTGCGTGAACACATGCCACACATCGATACTCGTGTTGCTGCGATTTTCCGTCAAGGTCGTCCAATACGTCCGCAAGGCACCACCATCATTGAAGCTGATGATGAAGTGTTCTTCGTTGCGGCAAGTAACCATATCCGCTCAGTAATGAGTGAACTTCAGCGCCTCGAGAAGCCCTATCGCCGCATCATGATTGTTGGTGGTGGTAACATCGGTGCGAGCTTAGCCAAACGCCTTGAGCAAACCTACAGCGTCAAGCTGATTGAGCGTAACTACCAGCGTGCAGAAAAACTGTCTGAGCAGCTTGAAAACACCATCGTCTTCTGTGGTGATGCGGCAGACCAAGAACTGCTAACAGAAGAAAACATCGACCAAGTAGATGTGTTCATCGCGTTAACCAACGAGGATGAAACCAACATCATGTCTGCGATGTTGGCAAAACGCATGGGTGCAAAGAAAGTGATGGTGCTGATCCAGCGCGGCGCTTATGTCGACCTAGTGCAAGGCGGTGTGATTGACGTGGCTATCTCACCACAGCAAGCGACGATTTCTGCCCTACTGACGCACGTTCGTCGTGCTGACATTGTTAACGTATCTTCTCTGCGTCGTGGCGCGGCAGAAGCGATTGAAGCCGTTGCGCACGGTGACGAAACCACATCCAAGGTGGTAGGTCGCGCGATTGGCGATATCAAACTCCCACCAGGAACCACCATTGGTGCTATCGTTCGTGGCGAAGAAGTTCTTATCGCACACGACCGTACCGTCATCGAACAAGATGACCACGTCGTGATGTTCCTGGTCGACAAAAAGTACGTACCAGACGTCGAAGCGCTGTTCCAGCCGAGTCCATTCTTCCTCTAGGATTTTCCTATGGTCAACTTACGTCCCGTACTGTTTGTTATCGGGCTGGTTTTATCCAAACTGGCCCTTTTTATGTACGTGCCGACTTTGGTCGCGTTTTTCACAGGTACGGGCGGATTCCTCGATTTCGCCCAAGCCGTTGTGATCACCCACCTAGCCGCATTCATCTGTTTGACGATTGGTCGAACCGCTAAATTCAAGCTCAGTGTTCGCGATATGTTCCTCATCACCAGTTTGGTGTGGACCATCGCCAGTGCCTTTGCAGCATTACCATTCGTATTCATCAACCACATTAGCTTTACCGACGCTTACTTCGAAACCATGTCTGGCATCACGACAACCGGATCTACAGTGCTCAGTGGCTTAGACAACATGGCTCCGAGCATTTTATTGTGGCGATCTATCTTGCAATGGCTTGGGGGCATTGGCTTTATCGTAATGGCGGTTGCCATCCTACCAATGCTTAACGTCGGTGGTATGAAACTGTTCCAAACCGAATCGTCTGATTGGTCAGACAAAAGTAGTCCAAGAGCCAAGACCGTCGCGAAGAACATCGTATTAGTGTATCTGATGCTGACAGGCTTGTGCATTGTGGGTTATTTGCTGACTGGCATGAACCTGTTTGAGGCGATCAACCACGCCTTCACCACCCTATCAACGGGTGGTTACTCAACATCAGATGGTTCAATGAACCACTTCTCTAATGGCGCACATTGGGTGGCCACCACCTTTATGTTCCTTGGTGGTCTGCCATTCCTGTTGTTTGTTGCCGCGTTACGTAAGCGCAGTGTCGAAGTCTTAATACGAGACGCCCAAGTGCGCGGTTTTGCCTACTTGTTTTTGTTCTCAAGTCTCGTGGTTTCTGCTTGGCTCGTGCTTCGTGATGGTTACACCATTTTGGATGCACTGCGTGTATCCATGTTCAACATCGTCTCTGTCGTTACGACCACTGGCTTTGGTCTAGAAGACTTCACCGCATGGGGCGCCCTCCCAACGACACTGTTTGCCTTCTTAATGATGGCAGGTGCATGTTCGGGCTCGACCTCTGGCGGGATTAAAATCTTCCGTTTCCAGATCGCGATGACGTTACTTAACAAGCAAATCATGAAGCTGATTCACCCATCTGGCGTATTCGTTCAACGTTATAACCAACGCCCAGTGAACGACGATATTGTTCGCTCAGTGGTGGCATTTGGCTTGATGTTCTTTATTACCATTATCTTCATCGCTGGCTGTTTAAGTGCGCTTGGCCTAGACCCTGTGACCAGTATTTCTGGTTCGATTACTGCGGTAGCAAACGTAGGTCCTGGCATGGGTAGCGTGATTGGCCCAACAGGTAACTTTGCGCCTTTACCAGACACAGCGAAATGGCTCCTAAGCTTTGGTATGTTAATGGGACGCTTAGAAATTTTGACTATTCTTGTACTGTTCTTCCCGGCGTTTTGGCGTAGATAAGCAGACTTAAAATAAAAGGTATAACAATGAAAACATGGATCACTCTGGCTACCCTACTAGCCACTTCATCCGTTTACGCGGCAGAAGTCGTGAAGCTTGCGGATGGGCGCGAAATAAAACTGAACGACGACTTCACGTGGGAATATGTCGTGAATAAAACCGCACCAAAGGCCACAGAAACGACACTAGAAAACGTAGAAGCGGTAGAAGCGGCGGCAGTGGTAGCCTCGACAACAGCCGTAGCAACAGTAGCTGCACCAGACACAACAACAGAGATAGCGACGATTCCAGTTGTGAACAAGAAAGTCGGAACCACCGTTGTTGTAAACGCGAAGAAGCCAACCATGCAGCTGTCTGATTCAGGTGTGGATGTATTGATTGGCTCGGCGAGCTATGAAGATGGTGAACTGATTTTCCCAACTTCTATCACTAACCAAAGCTCACAATCAGTGATTCAGGTAGAAGTGGAAGTACAGGTATTCGATATGGCTGGCAAACAATTGGCGAAAGAAAACATCACGGTTTGGCAGTCTATCAAACGCATGGCAGATACCTACCTTCGCCCACAACAGGCCGAGCAAGGTAAAACAATTAAATTGGCAGTGCCACAGTCGCAGCAGTACCAGTTCTCTGCAGAAGTATTAGAAGTGAAAACTCGCTAATATATGGCACATCACTTTGTCGAGTTTATCTTTATGTTAGATAGGCTCGACAAAGTAATAAATCGCAAAGAAGTGACAGACACAACCCGCCAACACAAAGCCATGCCAAATCGCGTGATTAAAAGGAATTCGTTTGGCAACGTAGAAAATCACCCCTATTGAATACACCAAACCACCCGCAGCTAAAAGCGTCAAACCACCAATATCCAGATTTATCGCCAGTTGGTAAATCACAATCAACGATAACCAGCCCATAACCAAATACGTCATCAAAGACAATTTTTTGAATCGATAAACAAACGCGACTTTCATGATGATACCGATCAGAGCAATGGTCCAAATCACAATCATCAACCCAATTGCTAGTGGCGTACGTAGGCTCACTAATAAAAATGGCGTATAGCTACCTGCAATCAGTAGATAAATAGCGCAGTGGTCAAACGTTTTTAGCCAGCGCTTGGCTTTCGGATATGAGATCGCATGGTAAAGCGTGGATGCCAGAAACAAGACAATCATACTCGAGCCGTAGATAGCCATACTGGTAATGGTCAGCGCATCCGCTTGATGATCGAAAGCCTTGATGAGAAGCAGAACCAAGCCAACAATGCCGAAGATCATTCCAATACCATGAGTAATGGAGTTGGCCAGTTCTTCGCCCTGACTGTATTGTGCTTTCTGAGGTGAGGACATGAACGCGCCTATACTAGAGTTTTGAATATTCACTCTAGTATGGCACATTAGGCTTACACGTGTAAGCTTAAATTAGAACTCGTGCACCGCGGTAGTTTGATCAAGATAGTTGAGCACTAATGAGCCAACATCATCCAATTTAGTATTGATTGGAATACTCAACTCACGTTTTAATTTCCCACTGCCGAGTAGGCTAGCTAACATGCCACAAGCACCACTACGAGTCCGATCAACTTCAAACCATAACTTCAGGTTTGTCTCGTCGCGGTGAGCAACAAACTCCAATTCTCGCCATACTCCGTGATATGGGCCGTCGGTTGGCACCATTTCAAACTCTTGCACAAATGGGAGGTCAAAGCCTTTCACTTCTTCGCACTCCACTTGTCGAATACGCAAACCTTGCGATTCAAAAGCAGACAAAATGGCATCCATAAGTGGGTCGGGTCTAACAGTGAGAATGTCTTTGTCGGTTGGATCTAGTGCCATGGCGACGTCTAAGCCAGTTTCAAGCCAGACTTGGGCATCACCAATAGTGACAGGCGTGTTCCATGGTACGTCGAGCTTCACGTCAAAGGTGCGCTCTTCACCAGGGTGAATGGTAAATGCATAAGGGAGGTTCCACTTCGCCAAAACATGAGTCTGCGGCACTCTTCGCATACTCTGTCCTTCACGAGCACCACGATCATCTGGGGCTTCTGCGATATAACGACAGCAAAGTTTGAGGTCGATATTGTCGATCGCTTGCTCTGTCGCTCCACCATAGACATGGATAGAAACATCCACGCTCTGGCCGGGATATAGCACATCTTGATTCAGGACCGAGTCGACCTTAGCACTACCGATCCCAAAACTTGCCAGTGTCTTCTTCAAAAATGACATATGCACCTCCTTCGTAGAATTCTCATACTACTACTGCTGATCATGGGATCAAAACAAATTTCACCTTGTTCTAAGCTCAAAAACGATAAAATCCATACAATTCAACTGTTCAACTATCGACCAATTATGGCAGGAGTGCTAACCTATACACGATATGCATGCATATCATTATTCCTGATTCATTATTTGGATTGGCGAAAGCCAGAAGAGCCACCCTTCAAGCAGTTGAAGCTCAACTCATAGTGACTCAGGCCATTACATCGGCAATGGATATGCCTGGCAGTTAGGTATCTAAATGCGCCCAACAACAGTCAGGTTCGCACACACTAATCGTAGTGCAATGCGCCGTCGCAGTGGTTTTACTGCTGCGCCAAAGGCAAAACAAGTTGCGCCAACAATGACTCTGGTTGAGAAGACAGCGATTATGCCAAGTGTTCCAAACAAAGTTATTAAAGCAGCTTAATTAAAAAGCGCGGCAGTCACCGCGCTTTTTTCTTTTCTCTCCGCCCTTTCCTATTTGGTGTTCGCCAAGCAATTTGATACCTTTAGTAGCAAATAACACCTATAAATTCTGTGGAGAAAGAAATGAAGTGTCATCGTATTGAAGAGCTGCTTGAGCTACTAGAGCCAGAGTGGCATAAAGATCAAGAAATGAACCTGCTACAGTTCATCGTTAAACTGGCAAACGAAGCGGGTTATGAAGGCAAATTGGAAGATCTGACTGATGATGTGTTGATCTACCACCTCAAAATGCGCAATAGCAGCAAAGACGAAATGATCCCAGGTCTAAAGAAAGACCAAGAAGATGACTTTAAAACCGCCATCCTTCGCGCTCGCGGTATCATCAAGTAAACGGCTCAACACCCAATACTGATAAGCGACTCATTTAAGTCGCTTTTTTTATAACTAAATCAACCAGTTCGAAAAGCCATTTATAACTGTTCAGCCATTTATCAGGTTAACTGTACTGACTTTTGTTGTTAAACGTTGACAGTGTTAAAGAAACGGAATTGTTATTGATTGTATAATCGCCGTTCATCAGTATTTACTAAAATAATTATGCCCAGTCATGATTCACCGTCTGGGCAAAACAGCAATGTCATTGAGCGTCATCAATAGAAATGTCGCCGCACATTATAAGAGCCGAAAGAAGGAAGCGTTCATGAGTCAGGATAAGATCGATATCAAAGATGTGACTCCCAAAACCTTTAATCCCAAAACCCACAAAGGGAATGGGGACCGTTTCAACCCAAGTAATCGTATCTATGTGCGTGAGAGCAAAGGCACCTTTCAAAAGCTACGCCGTTATGGTGGTTGGTTTTTGTTGTTGCTGTTTGCATTGGTTCCGTGGATTCCTTACGGAGAGCGCCAAGCCATTTTGCTGGATATCGGAAACCAGCAGTTCAACTTTTTCGGCACCACTCTGTACCCTCAAGATCTCACCCTGCTCGCCCTGTTGTTTGTGATTTCCGCTTTTGGGTTATTCTTCATCACCACCTTTTTAGGTCGGGTTTGGTGTGGCTATCTGTGCCCACAAACCGTGTGGACCTTCATGTATATCTGGTTTGAAGAAAAGCTAGAAGGCAGCGCCAATAAACGCCATAAACAAGATTCCAATAAGTTGACCACCAATTTGGCGATACGCAAAACCCTCAAACATATCGCGTGGTTTGCGATAGCCCTTGCGACAGGTTTCACCTTTGTTGGTTACTTCGTACCGATGAAACAGTTGGTTATCGACTTCTTTACTTTCAATGCTAACTTCTGGCCAGTGTTCTGGGTGATGTTCTTCGCCATTTGTACTTACGGTAATGCAGGTTGGATGCGCTCTATCATGTGTATTCACATGTGTCCTTATGCACGCTTCCAATCCGCCATGTTCGACAAAGACACCTTCATTGTTGGTTACGATACCAAACGCGGAGAAAAGCGAGGTCCTCGCTCACGTAAAGCAGATCATAAACAAATGGGGCTCGGTGACTGTATCGACTGTGATTTGTGTGTTCAGGTCTGTCCAACTGGCATCGATATTCGCGATGGCTTGCAATATGAGTGCATTAACTGTGGTGCATGTATTGACGCCTGTGACAAAACCATGGAACGCATGGGCTATGAAAAGGGTCTGATCAACTACACCACAGAACATCGCCTCTCAGGCAAGAGTACAAAGGTCATGCGTCCCAAACTGCTTGGTTATGGTGCAGTATTATTGGTGATGATTGGCTTGTTCTTCCTACAAGTCGCATCCGTTGACCCGGCAGGTATGAGTGTACTGCGTGATCGTAATCAGTTGTTCCGCGTTAATAGCTCAGGTGAAGTGGAAAACACCTACACCCTCAAAGTGATCAACAAAACCCAACAAGTTCAAAAGTATGACTTAAACGTGGAAGGCTTGAGTGATGTCAGTTGGTATGGCAAACAAACGATTCAAGTTGAACCTGGAGAAGTCTTGAACTTACCAATGAGTCTTGGCGTTGATCCTGACACGCTAAACTCCGCGATTACGACAATTCAGTTTATACTCACCGATAAGAGCAACGAATTCACTATCGAAGTAGAAAGCCGATTCATCAAGAAGCTATAACTTCGAAGACCAATGGAAAAAGGCTCAGTAATGAGCCTTTTTATTTATATGTCCCAAGGTACTTTCAACTTTGATGCCCTGACGCCTGACTTTATGTGGTACGCGCTAGAGAGCATCGGTATTCGAGCAGAGTCAGGATTTCTGCCTCTCAACAGCTATGAAAACCGCGTATACCAATTCACTGACGAAGAACGCCAACGCTACGTAGTAAAATTCTACCGCCCAGAACGTTGGAGCAATGAGCAAATTCAAGAAGAGCATGATTTCACGCTTGAACTGATCGACAACGAAATTCCCGTCGCCCCACCCGTTCGCATTAATGGTCACACCTTGCATCACTATCAAGGTTACGGCTTTGCTTTGTTTGAGAGTGTTGGCGGTCGTCAGTTTGAAGTGGATAACCTCGATCAATTAGAAGGCGTTGGTCGCTTTTTAGGTCGTATTCATAAAGTGGGAAGCAAACAAGCGTTTCAGCACCGTCCAAGCATTGGTCTACAAGAGTATCTCTACCAACCAAGAGAGATTTTGCAAAACGCCAATATGATCCCAATGCATTTGGAAAATAGTTTCTTCAATGATTTAGACATGCTGATCAAATCACTCGAAAACCACTGGCAAGACGGCTTTAAATCCATTCGTCTGCACGGTGATTGCCATCCGGGTAACATCTTATGGCGTGATGGGCCAATGTTCGTCGATTTAGATGACTCACGTAATGGCCCAGCGGTGCAAGACTTGTGGATGCTACTCAATGGTGAACGTCAAGATAAGCTAATGCAATTGGACATTGTTTTAGAAGGTTACCAAGAGTTTTGCGATTTTAACTCGGCAGAATTGAAACTAATCGAGCCACTTCGCGGTCTACGAATGGTGCACTATATGGCATGGCTAGCAAAACGTTGGCATGACCCGGCATTTCCGCTCGCTTTTCCATGGTTCAATGAGCCAAAATACTGGGAAGGTCAGGTCCTTGGATTTAAAGAGCAGATTGCCAACTTAGAAGAAGCACCACTGTCTTTAATGCCTCAATGGTAAGTCGGGCCGAACAATTCAAAATGGAGATTATTTAAATGAAAAAGCTGTTCGCACTGTTTTCTATGCTGATGCTTAGCCTGTCGGCACATGCAGCGCAATTCAAAGAAGGTGAACAATACAAAGTATTGGATCTAGAAGCATCAAAGAAGCCTGTCGTTACTGAGTTCTTCTCTTTCTACTGCCCACATTGCAATACGTTTGAACCTATCATTCAGCAGTTGAAGAAGCAGCTACCTGAAGGGGTGAAACTGCAAAAGAACCACGTGTCATTCATGGGGGGCAACATGGGGCCTTCAATGAGCAAAGCCTATGCGACCATGGTTGCGCTTAAAATTGAAGATAAGATGGTACCCGTGATGTTTAACCGCATTCACAACATGCGTAAAGCACCACGTGACGACGCAGAGCTTCGTCAAATCTTCCTAGATGAAGGTGTAGATGCGAAGAAATTCGATGCTGCATTCAAAGGCTTCGCGGTGGATTCAATGGTTCGTCGCATGGACAAGCAATTTGAAAACAGCGGCCTAACTGGTGTACCTGCAGTAATCGTGAACAACAAGTACCTAGTTCAAGCGCAAGGCATCAAATCAACTGAAGAATACTTTGCTCTTGTAGATTACCTACTGACACTTAAGTAATTCGAATTGAAATGAAAAAGGGGAGCAAGATGCTCCCCTTTTCAATTTAACTTTAGCTCGGATTATTTATGAATATCTTGCAGCAAGATATCTTTCTCTTGCCAAACCTCGCCTAACCATTGCTGGAATTGGCGCTTGTACGGCTTATCATTGAAGTAATCCCCCAATACCTTCTCATCCACAGGCAACACGTTCACACGCACCACAATCTTGGTCATACGGCCCATCAAAATGTCTTTAAATGGTTTATCTGTGTTTTCTGGGTAAGCTAATGTCACATCGATAATGTTCTCAAACTGATCACCCATTGCCGCTAATGTATATGCGATACCACCTGACTTAGGCTGTAATAAGTATTGGTAACCGGCACGGCTCTTACGCTGCTTCTCTTGGGTAAAACGAGTCCCTTCGACATAGTTCACTACTGTGGTCGGAGTATGTTTGAATTTGGAACACGAACGACGCGTGGTTGCCAAATCTTGACCACGTTTGTGTGGATTACGAATCAAAAACTCCCGCGAATAACGACGCATAAACGGCATATCCAGCGCCCAACAAGCCATTCCGATAAAAGGCACATATAATAGCTGTTGCTTGAGGAAAAATTTTGGCATCGGAATGCGATCTTTAAACACGCAACACAGTACAACAATATCAGTCCAACTAAGATGATTACTGATCAAGAGGTACCAACCATCCTTCTTTAGGTTTTCACCGCCTTCAATATCCCATTCAACGCGATTGAATAAGGCAAGAATACCCATGTTGATGGTGGCCCAAACCCACATCATTTTATTGGCCGCCTCTGTCCCCTTAGCTTTGAGCTTTGCTGTTGGAAGCAAAAGCTTAAAAATAGCAATGATACAAATTGCGATGGAACAAATCGCAGAATTTATAATCACAAAGGAAGCGTTAAAAATGAGTAACAAATATGCCAACATGGTAACCAATCGATAACTTGTGCGCGTGACCAATAAAACAGCGTGTAATTATACGAATCCATTGCCATATTGGAACATTTGTAAGAATGGTCAGATTTGTTGCAATGTAAAACTGGACCACCGCTCAAACAAATATTCTTCATTCGACAAACAAGGAGAACGCGAATGAATCCAAGGCTAACCTTACTGCCTTTGGCCTTTATCGTCAGCACAGCTCAGGCTCAACTAGCAGAGACCGCAGGTTTTAGCGGCGAAGTTTCATTAAATGCTGGCTTCGTCTCATCTGAATCCCACTTTAATACGGATAATAGCAGCACAATTAATTCTCTCAATGAAAGCGCCGAGAGCGACAGTTCTTTCATTGCTGCCCCTCTAGGCAACGCAGCTTATACATTCGGTCACCGACTTAACCACCAAGTGTATGCAGGTACGACACGTTCCGATATCGCTATCGGTACTTTGGCATTCCAATTGGGCTATAAATACCAATTAGATTCAGGCACTGTGCTCGATTTCTCATATTTACCGACCATTTTGGAAGGGGAAACCTGGCAAAACCCTTACTTAACCAATCAAAAAAGAAAAACCACAGATGAGGGTGGCAACGCCTTTCGTTTCCAGATCAACCGCTTTTTAGACGATAACTTTAATCTTGATCTGGCTTACGCAGACAAAGACGTAGAAAAAGACACCGTGACCGATCCATCACTGGCCCGTGATGCTAAGATCTACCACATCAAAGGTGACTATCGAATTCCACTCAGCCGCACATCGATGCTACAACCCGCATTTACTTACATTTATCATGATGCAGATGGCGACGCAGAATCCTTTAACTCTTATGGATTGGACTTAAGTTGGTTCCAGTTTATCAATCGACATCGTGTTGCCTTAACTGCCGGCTACACGGTTAAAGACTTTGAATCAGCAAGCGCGACGTTTGGTAAAACTCGCAACGATGATAAGTTAAGTTTGTTTGCTGCATACGAGTACAAAAATGTATTTGATTGGGACAACTGGTCTTTCATCTCACTAGCAGGTTATAGCAGTACGGATTCCAACATTACTTTTTATGATGAAAAAGAGTACTTGTTGTCGGTCGGTTTAAACTACACCTTCTAACCCTTATATTGCAGCGAGTACAAACCAGACTCGCTGCGAAATAGCTTCTATACCGCCTGTGCGGTTAACTGCTTGAGCAATCTATCCATCGCTCTGTACCCTAACGCTTCTGCAAGATGCGTTCGTTCAATCGCTGCTGAGCCCTCCAGATCAGCAATCGTCCGCGCAACTTTGATAATCCGGTGATAGGCACGAATCGATAACCCAAGACGATGCAGCGCATTCTCTAAAAATTCCGCATCGGATTTTTGTAATGGGCAGAAAGCTTCAATTTCTCGACTCCCCAACAGGGCATTTACCTTACCACTGCGTTGCAACATACTCTCTCTGGCTAAGTTGACCCTTTGTTTTACTACGGAGGTTGGCTCACCTCTATCACCTCCTTCAGCTAACGTACCTTTCGGCAATGCAGGAATCTCTAACGACATATCAAATCGGTCAAGCAACGGCCCTGACAATCGACCAAGATAACGCAAAATCGCCTGTGGATTTGTGCGAGATTGGTTACCTTCGTAATAACCCGTAGGGCTCGGGTTGAGCGCTCCGACCAACTGAAATCGAGCCGGAAAACGGGTTTTACCCTGCGCACGTGAAATAATGATCTCCCCCGACTCTAATGGCTCTCTTAAAGAGTCGAGTACTTTGCGATCAAACTCTGGCATCTCATCCAAAAACAACAGTCCATTATGCGCCAATGAAATTTCACCGGGTCTAGGCACTGAGCCTCCCCCGACCAATGCCGCCATTGAACTAGAATGATGCGGGCTGCGCAGCGGGCGTGTTTTCCAATTATGTTCATTGATTTCACTTTGAGTTAGCGACGCTACTGATGCCGTTTCCATCGCTTCTTCATCGGTCATCTCAGGCAATAAATCACACAGTCGTGAAGCCAACATGGTTTTACCCGTTCCGGGAGGGCCAAGAAAAAGTAAGTTGTGATTACCTGCCGCCGCTATCTCTAAGGCACGTTTACCTTGTTGCTGCCCAATGATGTCTTGCAGATCTCGACCATGCTTTTCGACGACATTACGCTTTGGTGCTTGGTGTAATTCCAACTTATGCTGACCACAAAGCTCAGCGCACACTTCCAGTAAAGACTGCGCGGATTTATGTTGTTCTTTCCCCACCAAAGCGGCTTGATCACCGTTGGCATGGGGCACAACTAAATGACGCTGACTTTTATTTGCGGCCAGCGCGGCGGGTAAGACGCCTTTTACGGGCCTTAATCCGCCAGAAAGTGCCAATTCGCCAACAAATTCGTAGTTTTTAAGCTTATCTGTCGCGATTTGCTCTGAAGCGGCTAAAATTCCCAACGCAATCGGTAGATCGAAGCGCCCACCTTCCTTGGGTAAATCTGCTGGGGCTAAATTTACCGTGATTCGCTTGGCAGGAAATTGGAAATTGGAATTAATGATCGCACTGCGGACACGATCTTTAGATTCTTTTACTGTTGTTTCAGGTAGACCGACGAGTGTAAAGCCCGGCATCCCATTGCTGATGTGGACTTCCACGCTTACCGATGGCGCTTGCACACCCACACTTGCTCGACTATGAATGATTGCCAGCCCCATAATTTCCTCAAATTTTTGTACGCTATATAAGCAGATGTTTTCTATATGGATATGTTATATAGCCTGTCCAGATGGGTACTTAATGTGAAAAAAGAATGACTTTTTGCTTGTCATGCAGCAGATTTGTGTGTTACCACTAGTGACGCAAACATTTTCGTAGAACATTACACAATACTTTTTAACGAAAAAAGAACGACAGACAGATGAACATATTCGCTCACATCAACTCACTGCTAGCCCTGATTATCGTGGTCATTATTGACACCGCGCGGGGGAATGTGGGCGAAAAATAACCACAAATTACAAAAAACCCCCGCACTGAAAAGTCCGGGGGTTTTTTTACAACTACATGTTGTCATCTGTCTAACTCTTAGACAGCTTAACGGGAAGAATGGGAGTGCACATGAAGTGCGAAACACATGGCGATAGCTACGAGCCACAACGTAGCAAAGGAGGTTTACGATGACCGGTGCACAACTTGTCGTAGCCGCTTTAAGACAGCAAGGCATCGAGACGGTGTTTGGGTATCCTGGTGGAGCCATCATGCCAATCTACGATGCGCTATATGATGGTGGTGTAGAACATATCTTATGCCGTCATGAGCAAGGGGCCGCCATGGCCGCTATAGGAATGGCCCGCGCGACACAAGACGTAGCAGTTTGTATGGCTACTTCTGGACCTGGTGCCACCAATCTTGTTACTGGCCTTGCCGACGCCTTCCTAGATTCCGTGCCACTTGTCGCCATTACCGGTCAGGTTGCCAGTTCTCATATCGGTACCGATGCTTTCCAAGAAATGGATGTGATCGGAATGTCCCTCTCTTGTACCAAACACAGTTACCTAGTGACTGACATCGAAGACCTTGCTCCAACGCTTGCCGAAGCGTTCGAAGTAGCGAAAACAGGCCGCCCAGGTCCAGTTATTGTCGATATCGCTAAAGATGTTCAACTTGCTCAAGCACCAACTGAACTTCTGCCTCCCTGTGTTCCACCAGCCATCCCACAAGTCCGCGATGAAGACATCCAACGCGCACAAGAAGTTCTCGCCGCTTCAACTCGCCCAGTTTTGTACGTAGGCGGCGGTGTTCAACTTGCTAAAGCAACAGATGCCGTTCGTGAGTTTCTACGCCTAAACCCTATGCCAGCAGTAAGCACTCTGAAAGGGCTGGGTACCATTGAACGCCATGACCCACACTACCTTGGTATGTTGGGTATGCACGGCACTAAAGCAGCCAATCTTGTTGTACAAGAGAGTGACCTTTTGATTGTGGTAGGAGCACGTTTCGATGACCGAGTAACGGGTAAGCTTGATACATTCGCACCCCATGCCAAGGTCATTCATATCGACATCGATGCGGCAGAGATACACAAACTGCGTCATGCAAATGCGCCATTGCGTGGTGACATCAATACCATTCTTCCTCAGTTAGAGTTAACACAAGATATCTCACCATGGGTTCACCACAGTGAAAGTCTACGTAGCGGTTTTAAATGGCGTTACGACCACCCAGGCGAGTTAATTTACGCTCCTCTGTTACTTAAACAGCTGTCTGACATGATGCCGGACAGCTCGATCGTGTCGACTGACGTAGGTCAGCATCAGATGTGGGCAGCGCAACATATCCAACCGCGTAACCCACAAAACTTCATCACTTCTGCTGGTCTAGGTACGATGGGCTTTGGCTTACCTGCTGCAATGGGCGCTGCTGTCGCACGTCCTGATGATCAGTCTATCCTTATTACAGGTGACGGTTCATTTATGATGAACGTGCAGGAGTTGGGCACGCTGAAGCGTCGTCAGATTCCAGTAAAGATTGTCCTCCTTAATAACCAACGTCTTGGCATGGTTCGCCAATGGCAGTCGCTGTTTTTTGACGGCCGCCATAGTGAAACCATTCTTGATGACAATCCAGACTTCGTGATGCTGGCAAAAGCGTTCGATATCCCGGGTAAAACCATCACCAAGAAAGAAGAAGTCGAACCGGCTCTCAAAGAGATGCTAGAAAGTAAGACTTCTTACATGCTTCACGTTTTAATCGATGAAGAAGAGAACGTGTGGCCATTGGTGCCACCAGGCGCATCCAACAGTGACATGTTGGAAAATACTTAGGAGACAATCACATGGACAGATATTTACTCGACATCAAAGCCGATGACAAACCGGTACTGTTAGAGCGCGTTCTTCGTGTGATTCGTCATCGAGGCTTTGTGATCAAACAAGTTGCGGCGACGCAAAACCACGAAAGCAAAGTCGCCAGCGTAGAGATCATCGTCGACAGTGACCGACCAATCTCGTTCTTGGTTAATCAAATTGAAAAGTTGTGGGATATCCGTACCGTCGAGGTACTGAAAATTCGCAATGACGAACTCCCAAATCACAACCTACAACAACACGTGAGCGCATAAGGAAGGCAATAAATGGCAACGAAAACCGCAGATTTCATTTGGTTTAATGGTGAGATGGTTCCATGGGCAGAGGCAAACGTACACGTTTTGACTCATGCGATGCACTACGGCACCTCTGTTTTTGAAGGCGTACGCTGCTACAACACACCAAAAGGACCAATTGTCTTCCGCCATCGTGAGCATGCACAGCGTTTAAAAGACTCCGCAAAAATTTACCGCTTCCCTATCCCTTTCTCTGTAGAGGAAATCATGGAAGCAACACGAGAAACACTTCGCCAAAACAAACTCGATAGCGCTTATATCCGTCCACTAGGTTTTGTGGGTAATGTTGGCTTGGGCGTATGCCCGCCAGTAGGCACTGAAATGGAACTCATCATTGCTGCTTTCCCTTGGGGTTCTTACCTAGGTGAAGAAGCGCTAGAAGCTGGTGTTGATGCCATGATCTCTAGTTGGAATCGTGCAGCACCAAACACCATCCCAACTGCGGCTAAGGCAGGCGGTAACTACCTATCTTCACTATTGGTGGGTGGAGAAGCTCGCCGTCACGGTTATGACGAGGGCATCGCACTAAGTGTCGATGGTTATCTATCTGAAGGGGCGGGGGAGAATATCTTTGTTATCAAAGATGGTGTCATCATCACGCCACCAGCAACCAGTGCGATTCTACCAGGTATTACTCGTGATTCGATCATGACGATTGCACGCGACAAAGGCTATGAAGTACGTGAAGCAAACATTGCTCGTGAAGCACTTTACCTTGCCGATGAAGTTTTCATGACTGGTACCGCAGCTGAAGTTGTACCAGTGGCAACCATCGACAAAATTGAAGTGGGCACCGGTAAACGCGGCCCAATCACTAAAGAACTGCAAGCGGCCTACTTTGGCCTATTTAACGGCACCACGGAAGACAAGTGGGGCTGGTTAGACTATGTGTACCCAGAACAGAAGTAAGAAGGATTAAGAAATGCCAAAATATAGATCAGCTACCACCACACATGGTCGTAACATGGCGGGTGCACGTGCTCTTTGGCGTGCTACTGGCGTAAAAGATGAAGACTTCGGTAAACCAATCATCGCCGTTGTGAACTCATTTACTCAATTTGTTCCGGGTCACGTACACCTAAAAGACATGGGTCAATTGGTTGCCGGTGAAATAGAAAAAGCCGGCGGCATCGCAAAAGAATTTAACACTATCGCAGTCGATGACGGCATCGCAATGGGCCACGGTGGCATGCTTTACTCACTGCCTTCACGTGAACTGATTGCCGACTCAGTTGAGTACATGGTGAATGCGCACTGTGCCGATGCAATGGTGTGTATCTCTAACTGTGACAAAATCACTCCGGGAATGATGATGGCTGCAATGCGCCTAAACATTCCGGTTATTTTTGTTTCAGGCGGTCCTATGGAAGCAGGCAAAACCAAGCTTTCAGATCAGATCATCAAACTAGATCTTGTTGATGCAATGATCCAAGGTGCCGATCCAACCGTTTCTGATCAACAAAGCGAACAGATCGAACGCAGCGCATGTCCAACATGTGGATCATGCTCAGGCATGTTTACCGCAAACTCGATGAACTGTCTAACAGAGGCATTGGGTCTGTCTCAGCCAGGTAATGGCTCAATGTTGGCGACTCACGCTGACCGCGAGCAATTATTCATTAACGCAGGTAAACGCGTGGTTGAACTAACTCGCCGTTACTACGAACAAGATGATGAGTCAGCCCTACCACGTAATATCGCTAACCGCGCAGCCTTCGAAAATGCAATGGCACTGGACATCGCAATGGGCGGCTCTAGCAATACGGTTCTGCACCTGTTAGCAGCCGCACAGGAAGGTGAAATTGACTTCGACATGAACGACATTGATGAAATGTCTCGTCGCGTTCCACACCTCTGTAAGGTGGCACCGTCAACGCAGAAATACCATATGGAAGACGTGCACCGTGCTGGTGGTGTCATGGCGATCTTGGGTGAACTTGATCGTGCAAACTTGCTAAACGGCAATACACACACAGTGCTTGGCATGACGATGCAGCAACAACTTGCTGAATACGACATCATGCAAACGGAAAACGAAGAAGTCCTTAAGTTCTTCCGTGCTGGTCCTGCGGGTATCCGAACAACTCAAGCCTTCTCTCAAGATTGCCGCTGGGATCGCCTTGATGACGATCGCGTAGACGGTTGTATCCGTTCAAAAGAAAACGCCTTTAGCCAAGAAGGCGGCCTAGCCGTTCTGTCTGGCAACATCGCAGTGGATGGCTGTATTGTGAAAACCGCTGGCGTAGATGAAGAAAACCTTAAGTTCCAAGGTCCTGCAATCGTCTTTGAAAGCCAAGACTCTGCTGTTGATGGCATTTTAGGTGGCAAGGTAAAAGCGGGTGAAGTCGTTGTTATTCGCTACGAAGGTCCGAAAGGTGGTCCGGGCATGCAAGAAATGCTTTACCCAACCACGTACCTAAAATCGATGGGCCTTGGTAAGTCTTGTGCGCTACTGACAGATGGTCGCTTCTCTGGTGGTACATCAGGCCTCTCAATTGGTCACGCCTCTCCAGAAGCAGCCAGTGGCGGTACTATCGGCTTGGTTCAAAATGGCGACATCATCACCATTGATATTCCTAGCCGCTCTATCTCACTGGATGTTTCAGAGGAAGAGCTTACTGCACGTCGAGCAAAACAAGACGAACTAGGCTGGAAGCCAGCGAACCGTCAGCGTGAGGTCTCTTTTGCTTTGAAGGCGTACGCAAGCATGGCAACCAGTGCTGACAAAGGTGCAGTGCGAGATAAATCTAAGCTCGAGGGCTAGCTTTATGAGTCAACCCTTTCCCTTAAAACAGGAAAACCAGTCTGGTGCAGATTATCTGCGCCAGATCTTGCGCGCTCCTGTGTACGAAGTGGCAACCGTCACCCCTTTACAAGAGATGCCGCGCCTTGCTGCACGCATTGGTAACAATGTGCAGATCAAACGTGAAGACCGTCAACCAGTGCACTCGTTCAAGCTACGTGGCGCCTACAATATGGTAGCAAGCTTATCCGAAGCGCAAAAAAACGCGGGCGTGATTGCAGCATCTGCAGGTAACCACGCTCAAGGCATGGCGCTTTCTGGTACTAAGCTTGGCATCAAGACCACTATCGTGATGCCAAAAACCACACCAGACATCAAAGTCGATGCGGTACGTGGTTTCGGTGGCAACGTGGTGCTGCACGGCAATAACTTTGATGAGGCAAAAGCGGAAGCTGAGCGCCTATCCGAATTAAACGGGTACACCTTTGTCCCTCCCTTCGATCATCCATTGGTGATTGCAGGTCAAGGCACCATCGGTATGGAAATGCTGCAGCAAAATGGTCACCTTGATTACATCTTCGTCCCTGTTGGTGGTGGCGGTTTGGCTGCGGGTGTTGCGGTACTTGTGAAGCAACTCATGCCAGAAATCAAAGTGATTGCAGTTGAACCTGAAGATTCGTCATGCCTCAAAGCCGCTTTGGATGCTGGTGAGCCAGTGGTACTAGACCAAGTCAGCATGTTTGCCGATGGCGTCGCTGTAAAACGCATTGGCGAAGAGACTTTCCGTCTATGCCAAAAGTACATTGATGGCCATATTGCAGTCTCTAGCGACGAAATCTGCGCAGCAGTAAAAGACATCTTTGAAGACACTCGCGCCATTGCTGAACCTTCGGGCGCACTTGCTCTAGCGGGTTTGAAGAAGTTTGCTGAGCAAAACAAACTGCAAGGTAAGAATTTAGGTACTGTGCTGTCTGGTGCAAACACCAACTTCCATGGTTTACGTTATGTTTCTGAGCGTTGCGAGCTTGGTGAGAAACGTGAAGGTTTGCTTGCCGTCACCATTCCTGAGCGTCAAGGTGCGTTCTTTGAGTTTTGTAACTTGATTGGCGGCCGTGCCGTGACGGAGTTCAACTACCGCTACAACGATGACGCACTGGCAAATATCTTCGTCGGTGTGCGTTTGCAAGGCGGTCAGGAAGAGCTAGAAAACATCATTCATGATTTACGTGATGGTGGCTACCCTGTGGTTGACCTGTCAGATGACGAAATGGCGAAACTGCACGTTCGCTACATGATTGGTGGTAAGCCGTCTAAGCCGCTTAAAGAGCGCCTCTACAGTTTTGAATTCCCAGAGTATCCGGGAGCGCTACTTAAGTTCTTAAGCACACTCGGTACTCATTGGAATATCAGCTTATTCAACTACCGTAACCACGGCGCTGACTACGGACGCGTTTTATGTGGTTTCGAGTTAGATGAAAGCGACTTAGCTCAGTTTTCCGCGCATTTACGCGAACTTGGCTATCAATGTAAAGACGAAACGGACAACCCGTCTTATAAGTTTTTCTTGTCGTAGCCGACATCAAGCTATACAAAAATCCCTCGCCATGGCGAGGGATTTTTTATTAACGTTGAACCAATGTGATTTCCGCCGCATCTGGCTCTGGCGTCTTAAACTCGCTGTATTGTTGATAATTAACGACACGGTCTCGGCCTTGGTCTTTCGCAAGGTACAGCGCCTTATCCGCCATCTTCACCAGCCCCTCAATATCCGAAGCCGGTTCTGGATACGTTGCAACACCAATCGACACACTTAACTGCCCTAACGACAAGCCTTTGTGCTCAAGATGCAGCGCTCGGATCTGATCAACTATATTTTGTGCATAGTCGGTCGCGGAAGCCATATCGCAATGCGGCAGAATCACGGCTAACTCTTCCCCGCCCAAACGACAGGCTGTTTCATCTTCAGAGACGGTGCGTTTTAATAGCGCGCTGATCTCTTTCAATACGTAATCACCGGCATCATGACCAAAGTTGTCGTTAAAGCGCTTGAAATGGTCGAGATCAAGCATCAATAGCGACATGGCTTCTGTGCTGGTCGCTGAGTTGTTTACGTGCTCTGTGAGCTTTTGCTCGAAGAAACGGCGGTTGTACAACCCCGTTAACGGATCACTCAACGCCTGAGAACGTAACTTCTCTTGGAGACTCAAGTTCGCTAATGCTAAGCCTAAATGTTCCGCCACGCTGTACGACAACTGCATGGTCATCTCATCAACTTCAATCTCACCTTGGCCAAAATACAAATGCATGATACCGATGGTATTGCCGTGTGCAGTTAGAGGAATACACAGCGTCTGGTTATTTTCGATCGATGCCATATGTTCACAAGTTAAGTTATGGAATGACTCAATCGATAAGTGACTGCGACCTTTACGCAGTGACCAGCATTCATCAGGAGCAAATGAGCGACTTCCTGGCCAGCTATCCCCCCAATCTAGTTGCGTGACTAACTGGTTTCTTGAAGAGCGCATCAGAGAAATACTGCCATTCACCTTACCCAAAATACGAGGGACGATATCCTCTACAACCATCTGAGCTTCAATCAAATTGTTACATGCTGCCAGCATATTGGCCAAACGATGCATTAACTCAATTTCCAATGTACGCTGACGAATGCGCTCATCTTGTTTTTTCTGCTCTTCGGATACTTTATGGATGATTTGACGATGGCTGAAAATCGAGGTTGCGATAAGAAAGCCAATACTCAGTACCACCATTACACCTAAGATCGCCATCAATTGTGATGTCATGGTTTTCAAATGATGCATCGGTACGGCGAGTACCACGACGAACTCTTGAGAATCGATAACAACCTTGCGTGAGACGTAAAACAGATCAACAGACAACACTTCACTAAAGCGTACGTCGTAGCCAGACCCATTCTCCCAAGCTTGGACAAATTCAGGTCGGTCGCTGTGACTTTCCAGTCCAATTAAAGCGCGGTCTGACAGCGCAGTATCTCCGACAACGGTGCCCTGCTCATCAAGTACTTGAATACGAGCATCTGCATCAGCTTGCGTTAAGTCACCGATATAATCATCGATATCAGAATCGTGAGCGAAGCTCGGAGCATCTTCCTTAATTTCATAGATAACATCGGTAAGCAGAGATTCCGTTGTTCGCTGCACAGAATCATGCACTGAACGCTCAAGCGTTATATAAAACCCGTATAACCCCACCAACATAAACACAGACAATGTGATGATCGGTAAGATTTGCCATTTTCTATCCACTAATTTTGACATAATCGTTCATCCTAAATTTACCGAACTTTGTTTCGGTTTTTAATGAATTGACCACATTGTCAACACGTGTTTCGGTCAATTTTCAATTTTATGAATGTTGTAGCCAATCTCGATGAAGTTGACTTGACGAGCCAAGATAATCCACCATCCATTGAATCAACTTATGGTTATCGTCCTTACGCCACACCAAACAACACTGGCTCAGCGGCTTATCATCCGGCAGCACTTTTTCTACCAGTACACCATCATTAATAAGTGGCATAGCGATATGTCGTGGCATGTATCCTACGCCGACCCCATTTTTTAGACACTCAATCGCACTGTACCAATTAGGTAAAAGCAAACGTCGTTGTTTCGGATAATGCCCAGTGTGACGTTTTGGCAAGACGTTTGACGTATCATCTAAGCAAATAGCCGGAAATTTACTGACAAATTCTTCGGTAAGTATCTGCTGACGAACGCAAGGATGAGCCGGAGACATTACGAATGCCCAATCGAGTACGCCCATATCTTTGACTTCAAAATCGCCACCAACAGGAATTGCAGAAGTAGCACCAACCACGATATCAGCTCGTTCCTGAGCGATAGCCTCCCAAGAACCATTAAATACTTCCATGTTGATTTGCAGCTCTGCAAATTCAAACTCTCGATAAAAGTCTTCAACCAAAGGTTTGAGCTTGTCGAGCTTGACCACGTTATCCAACGTGAGCTTCAACGTTGATTGCCAGCCATGAGCTGCACGTCGAGTTTGCGCTTTCACTTCTGCCATCTGTCTCAATAATAAACGCGCTTCAGCAATAAAAAGTTCTCCCGCTGGCGTGAGTTCTACCTTTCTCGGCAAGCGGCGAAACAGCACCACATCCAGTTCTTGTTCCACTTGACGTACGCCATAACTGATCGCCGACGGCACCTTATGCAACACTTCGGCAGCCGCAGTAAAACTGCCCAAGCGAGCAACCGTATCGAGCATCTCCAACGAAGATTTTGAGAACATGAATATCGACCCTTCAAAAAATTTGATTGATAACTAATAATTTTAGCGTTTTATTTTCTTAAAATCGAAAAATAGAATGGCGAGGTAAATAAATCAGGGTTAGCGCTAACTGATACTGAACAATAAATGATTAAATAATTTGATTGGTTGAATCATGAAAATCTCAAAACTACAGCTTGTTTATCTCGCAGCCTTATCAATGCTCGGCTTTATTGCTACCGATATGTACTTACCGGCATTCAAAGCAATGGAAATCGATTTTGCTACAGGCCCTGAACAAATCGCACTTTCTCTGACCGTATTTCTTGTTGGTATGGCTTTTGGTCAGTTGATGTGGGGCTTGGCTTCAGACAAATTTGGACATCGTAATACGTTGGCCGCAGGTTTGGTTCTGTTTACCATAGCCTCATTTGGTCTCGCGTTCAGTGAGCAAGTATGGCAACTACTCGCACTGCGCTTCGTTCAAGCGATTGGTGTTTGTGCTCCTGCGGTGATCTGGCAAGCGATGGTGATTAAACGTCACTCTAGCCAAAGCCAGCAAATTTTTGCCACCATTATGCCTTTGGTTGCGCTATCACCAGCACTCGCACCTCAATTAGGTGTGTTATTGGCAGACAGCTTTGGCTGGCACAGTATTTTTGTTGCATTGACGCTAATGGGTGTACTACTCGTTGTAGCAACTATGGCTCAGAAAGATGAAAAAGTAGAGGCAAAACAAACCAGTATGTCTTCAGACATCAAATCACTACTAGGTTCTAAAGCTTACCTAGGTAACGTGTTTATGTTTGCTACTGCGTCTGCGGCTTTCTTTGCTTACTTAACCGGTATGCCTGAGATCATGTCTCAACTTGGCTATGAAGCGAAGGACATTGGTTTAAGCTTTATTCCACAAACTATCGCCTTCATGGTGGGTGGTTACTTAGGTAAGGTTGGCGTTCGCAAATACGGTGACGAGAAGATTCTGCGTCAGTTGATTGGCCTGTTTAGTGTTGCTGCACTGCTTATCTTCGCTGCGTCACAATGGCAACTGACCTCTATCTGGCCAATCCTAGCGCCATTCTGTTTGATTGCGGTAGCTAACGGTGCACTTTATCCAATCGTAGTAAACCGCGCATTAGCAAGTGCTCAGCAAAGTCCTGCTACGGCTGCTGGCCTACAAAACAGCCTGCAAATTACCGTGAGCAGCCTATCAAGCGCACTTGTTGCAGCAATGGCGAGCCAAGCTCAAATGGTGACCGGTGTTGCGATTGTGATTTGTATGGGTGGTCTGTGGATGGGTTACATTCTATCTAACCGTGAATTGTCTCAGCACTTCACGACACCTGACAATGCTCGTGTGGTGAGTGAAGACGAGCTTTAAAACACCTTCAAACTCAGTCTATAAAGCAATAAACAAGAGCCGCACTATGCGGCTCTTTGTTTTTCTAGGATAGCTAAGAGTAAGAGCTTACATACTCTTCAAGCCCCATTTTTCAGCAGTTTGCTTAAAGAAGCCTTGAGTCTTCTTAAGCTCAACCCAGTGGTTGATGTAATTTATCCATACTTGGTCATCTTGAGGCAAGAGCATCGCAATTGGGGTTGGCTTGCGCGGCTCTTTGACTGGAACAATCGCCAACTGTTTAAACTTCTCCACCAGCGTGGCCGCTTCTACGTTTGATGTTACCGATACGTCGGCACGGCGAGCTAGCAATTCTTGGAAGTCACGTGCTGGCGCTTCAATCACAATATGCTGCGCAGATGGAAAGAAGTCTTTGACCAACTTCTCTTGAACCGTTCCTAGCGTCGCTGCTACTTTCACATCAGGCTTATCGAAGTCTGCCCAATCAGAGAATTTTGCTAGATCTTTCTTTTGCACCACAGGTACAAACGCAAGATAAAAATACGGTTGGCTATAACCTGCTACTTTTGCCCGTGACATATTCAATGATGCGCTACCTGTAATATCGTATTTGTTGGCCGTGATACCGTTAACCAGTGTTTTCCAATCGGTCGCAACGTATTCCACCTTAACGCCCAGATCTTTAGCAAGCTCAGCGGTGACATCGATATCAAAACCACGATAACCATTGGTCGCAGGATCTTTCATCGTCATCGGGTTCCAATCCCCTGTCGTCCCGACACGTAACACACCTTTGTCCAATATCTCTTGTAGACGACTTTCTGCATGAGCGACTTGAGTTATCGCAAGCAGGCACATTCCTAGCGCAAGCAACGTTTTTTTCATTTTCTATTCCCTTAAAAGAATGAGAGTGGGAGATATTCCCTTTAATTATTAACCATTAGTACGGCTTCATTGATAACATAGCAGCAACAAAGGAAGTTTTTTAGTCAGTTCAGGGAGTAATTGTGAACTATAGACATCTGTGCCTCGTTTCATTGCTTTTTCTCACCGGTTGCTCTGACTACCAATGGGGCTGGTATGTTCTTGATCCATCGACCGAACAAGGGCTGACAAACATCAGATTTCTGGTCGCAGGCTTTAATGACACGGTCCAAGTGTCATTGCTCAGTATGTTGTTTGCGATGACGATTGGATTGCTCATCGCCCTACCCGCGCTCTCTGACTCTCCAATACTCAAGTGGATAAACCGTGTTTATGTGGAGGTGATCCGCTCTATTCCTGTTCTGGTACTGCTGCTTTGGGTGTATTACGGCATGCCGACGCTGCTAGACGTATCACTGAATCATTTTTGGGCAGGTGTGATTGCGTTAACCATTGCAGAAAGTGCCTTCATGGCAGAAGTATTTAGAGGCGGGATCCAAGCTATCAGTCGTGGCCAACATGAAGCAGCAGAGTCACTTGGATTAAACTATTGGCAAAAAATGCGTTTGGTGATTCTTCCCCAAGCTTTCCGACAAATTCTCCCTCCACTGGGGAATCAATTCGTTTATATCCTTAAAATGAGTTCGTTGGTCAGCGTAATAGGTTTAAGTGACTTAACGAGACGGGCTAATGAATTGGTCGTGAATGAGTACTTGCCATTAGAGATCTATACGTTTCTCGTCTTAGAGTATTTGGTACTGATTCTTTTGGTCTCTCAAGCGGTGCGCTGGTTAGAGAAGCGCATAGCGATCCCAAGTCACTAAACTCTATCTTTCACAACACCAGATACAACAAAGCCGCTCATCAAGAGCGGCTTTGTTTTTTTGAAGTAAGCGAATTAAGCTTACTTTTTCTTAACTGGACGTTGCCAACCGGTAATTTTGCGCTCTTTCGCGCGAGAGATCACAAGCTCACCTTCAGCGACATCTTTGGTTAACGTAGTACCAGCACCAATGGTCGCACCATCAGCAATCGTCACTGGCGCGATAAGTTGGCTGTCTGAACCAACGAAAACGTCGTTGCCAATGATGGTCTTGAACTTGTTCGCACCATCGTAGTTACAAGTGATGGTACCAGCACCGATGTTAGTACGTTGACCGATTTCTGCGTCACCTAGGTAAGTTAGGTGGTTCGCTTTAGAGCCTTCACCGATACGCGCGTTTTTCACTTCTACGAAGTTACCCACGTGAGAGTCGTTACGCATCTCTGCGCCAGGACGTAGGCGTGTGAATGGGCCAACCGTACATTCTTCACCAACGGTTGCACCTTCAATTACGCTGTATGGGCGAACGATGGTGTTATCGTCGATTTCACAATCTTTTAGAACGCAGCCTGTACCAATCACTACGTTATCACCCAGTGATACTTTACCTTCGATGATTACATTCGCGTCGATTTCACAGTCCATACCACATTGCAGTTCACCACGTAGGTCGAAACGCGCTGGGTCGCGCAGCATAACGCCTTGTTCTAGCAGTTTCTGTGCTTGCATTGATTGGAACGCACGCTCTAAACGAGCCAGTTGAGCACGATCGTTAACACCTTCCACTTCAATCGCGTTTACTGGGTGCACTGCCTCTACCGCACGACCTTCATCGTGCGCGGCCGCGATAACGTCAGTTAGGTAGTATTCACCTTGTGCGTTTTCGTTATTTAGACCAGCAAGCCAGCGCTTCAGGTCACCGCCTGTCGCCACCAACACACCAGTATTACATTCTTTGATGAGCTTCTGCTCTTCTGTCGCATCTTTTTGCTCAACGATCGCCACAACAGGGCCATTTTTACGGATGATACGACCGTAACCCATTGGGTTATCAAGCATGACGGTTAATAGCGCGATGCCGCCCGTAGGTTGTGCATCAAGCAAGTTTTCAATCGTTTCAGCTGAAATCAGTGGAACATCACCATATAGAATCAGTACTTTTTCATCGTCTTCAAACTTTGGAGAAGCTTGATCAACTGCATGACCCGTACCTAACTGCTCAGCTTGCAGTACCCAATTAACCGGTTCTTCAGCAAGCGTCTGATGCATTTGGTCACCACCGTGACCATAAACTAAATGGATGTTTTGTGCGCCTAGGCCAGTACATGTATCGATAACATGTTTTGCCATTGGCTTCCCTGCTAAAGTGTGAAGCACTTTAGGCATGTTCGAATACATACGGGTACCCTTACCCGCAGCTAGGATCACAGCACTGAATCTCATGATTAACCTATTGACGTTTTAGTTTTAATTGGGCGTTATTTTAAACACCTTGAAGGGAATAGTTAATGGCGGGATGTAAATTTCCTACTAAAATTAATCAAAAAGGCGACCAAATGGCCGCCTTTTTCATGCAACGTTGCTAATAGAGCTTAGCGACGCTTTTTGGTCAGCTCGATAACTCGTAGCTGAGCAATGGCTTTAGCCAGTTCACTGGCCGCTTGTGCGAAGTCCATGTCGCCATGCTGATTCTGGATTTGCTCCTCAGCGCGACGCTTGGCTTCTTCTGCCTTCGCTGCGTCTAGATCTTCACCACGAATCGCTGTATCAGCCAGTACTGTAGCAGTACCAGGCTGAACTTCGACCATACCACCAGAGACATAAATGAACTCTTCGTGGCCGTGCTGTTTCACAATACGCACCATACCAGGCTTAATAGCGGACAGGAGCGGAGTGTGGCCGTGGAAAATACCCAGCTCACCTTCGCTACCGGTCACCTGAAACGTTTCAACGCGACCTGAGAAAATACGTTTCTCAGCGCTTACTACGTCTAGGTGAAAGGTTATTGGTGCCATATCGCCTCCTAGTTAGCCTTATAGCTTCTTCGCATTCTCGATAGCATCGTCAATCGAACCGCAGTACATGAACGCTTGCTCTGGAATGTCATCGTATTCACCAGCTAGTAGACCTTTAAAGCCACGTAGAGTCTCTTTAAGAGGTACGTAAACACCAGGGTCACCTGTAAATACTTCCGCTACGTGGTAAGGCTGAGTTAGGAAACGCTCAATCTTACGTGCACGAGATACAACTTGCTTATCTTCTTCAGATAGCTCGTCCATACCTAGAATCGCGATGATGTCTTTCAGCTCTTTGTAGCGCTGAAGAGTCTGCTGAACACCACGAGCTGTGTCGTAGTGGTCTTGACCAACAACCAATGGATCTAGCATACGAGATGTAGAATCCAGTGGGTCGATCGCAGGGTATAGACCCATTGCTGCGATGTTACGGTTAAGTACAACCGTTGCATCCAAGTGCGCGAACGTTGTTGCTGGAGATGGGTCAGTCAAGTCATCCGCTGGTACGTATACCGCCTGTACAGACGTGATAGAACCTTGCTTAGTTGACGTGATACGCTCCTGTAGTACACCCATTTCTTCTGCAAGCGTAGGCTGGTAACCTACCGCAGATGGCATACGACCTAGAAGTGCTGATACTTCTGTACCTGCAAGCGTGTAACGGTAGATGTTATCGATAAACAATAGAACGTCACGACCTTCATCACGGAAACGCTCAGCCATCGTTAGACCTGTCAGAGCAACACGTAGACGGTTGCCCGGTGGCTCGTTCATCTGACCGTAAACCATTGCTACTTTTGATTCTTCAGGTTTCTCGATGTTTACAACACCCGCTTCCTGCATCTCAAAGTAGAAATCGTTACCTTCACGAGTACGCTCACCAACACCTGCAAACACAGATAGACCTGAGTGTTGAAGTGCGATGTTGTTGATAAGCTCCATCATGTTAACGGTCTTACCTACACCTGCACCACCGAATAGACCGATTTTACCACCCTTAGCGAATGGACAAATCAAGTCGATTACTTTAACACCGGTTTCTAGAAGTGCAGTTTCGTTTGATTGCTCTTCGTAGCTTGGTGCTTCACGGTGGATAGAGTAAAGCTCTTCCGCACCGATCTCACCACACTCATCAATCGCGTCACCTAGAACGTTCATGATACGACCTAGGGTTTTAGTACCTACTGGTACTGAAATTGGAGCGCCAGTGTTAACCACTTCAACTCCGCGACGTAAACCATCAGAGCTACCCATTACGATACAACGAACTACGCCACCGCCTAGCTGTTGCTGAACTTCAAGAACAAGACGTTCTTTTGAGTCCGTAACGTTTAGAGCGTCATATACACTAGGTACATTGCTCTGTGGGAACTCTACGTCGACTACCGCACCAATGATCTGTACGACCTTACCTGTAGCCATCGTTAATCCTCTAAACTATTTCGTTTAACCTAAGCTTAAACCGCTGCAGCACCTGATACGATTTCAGACAGTTCTTGTGTAATCGCAGCCTGACGGGCTTTGTTGTACACAAGTTCTAAGTCTTCAATCAGGTCACTCGCGTTATCCGTTGCAGCTTTCATCGCAATCATTCGAGCCGCTTGCTCACAAGCAAGGTTCTCAACCACACCTTGGTAAACCTGAGACTCTACGTAACGCACTAGAAGTGTGTCCAGTAGAGGTTTTGGTTCAGGCTCATAGATGTAATCCCATGAATGCTCACGCTGCATCTCTTCGCTGTCCGATTTAGGCAAAGGTAGCAATTGATCGATCGTTGGTTGCTGAACCATAGTATTCACAAATTTGTTAAACACTACGTACAGGCGATCCAATTCACCCTCATCGTATTTCTTTAGCATTACGCTTACAGAACCGATTAGGTCTTCAAGGCTTGGGCTATCACCCAGACCTGAAACCTGAGCAGCAACTTTTGCGCCACTGCTTTTGAAAAATGCTGTCGCTTTTGAACCAACAACTGCCAGTTCAACTTCTGCACCTTTCTCTTTCCAAGCCTGCATATCTGTCACAGCTTTTTTGAACACGTTAATGTTCAAGCCGCCACACAGGCCACGGTCTGTAGAAACGATGATGTAACCAACACGCTTGGCTTCACGCTCTTCTAGGTACGGATGACGGTACTCTAGGTTTGCGTTTGCCACATGACCGATCACTTTACGCATTGTTTCAGCGTATGGACGAGAAGCTTCCATTGCATCTTGAGAACGACGCATTTTTGAAGCTGCTACCATTTCCATCGCTTTCGTAATTTTCTGCGTGCTTTTAACACTACCGATTTTATTACGTATCTCTTTTGCGCCGGCCATCGTTACTCTCCGTTAGTTGGTGGCAGAAACTGCCACCGACCTAATTACCAAGTTTGGGTTGCTACGAAGTCGTCAGTCAGCTTCTTCAACTGAGCTTCAACTTCATCGTTGTACGCACCCGACTTGTCGATCTCAGCTGCAAATTCAGCGTATTGACCGCGAGCATACGATAGTAGAGCCGCTTCAAAATCTAGCAGTTTGTTTAGTTCAACATCTGCTAAATAGCCGCGCTCTGCCGCGAAGATAACTAGTGCTTGGTCAAATACAGACATTGGAGCGTACTGCTTCTGCTTCATTAGTTCTGTTACTTTTTGACCGTGGTCTAGCTGTTTCTTCGTTGCTTCATCAAGGTCAGACGAGAACTGTGCGAATGCCGCTAATTCACGGTACTGAGCTAGTGCAGTACGGATACCGCCAGATAGCTTCTTGATGATTTTCGTCTGAGCTGAACCACCTACACGAGATACTGAGATACCTGGGTCAACGGCTGGGCGAACACCCGCGTTGAATAGCTCAGTTTGTAGGAAGATCTGACCATCGGTAATCGAGATTACGTTAGTCGGTACGAATGCTGAAACGTCACCTGCTTGAGTTTCGATGATAGGAAGAGCAGTTAGAGAACCAGTCTTACCTTTCACTTCACCGTTAGTGAAACGCTCTACGTACTCTTCGTTTACACGAGCTGCACGCTCTAGTAGACGAGAGTGTAAGTAGAATACGTCACCTGGGAATGCCTCACGGCCTGGTGGACGTTTTAGTAGTAGAGAGATCTGACGGTAAGCTACCGCTTGCTTAGATAGATCATCGTAAACAATCAGTGCGTCTTCACCGCGATCGCGGAAGTATTCACCCATCGCACAACCTGCGTATGGCGCTAGGTATTGTAGCGCTGCAGATTCAGAAGCAGATGCAACAACAACGATAGTGTTAGCTAGCGCGCCGTGCTCTTCTAGTTTGCGAACTACGTTAGCGATAGTCGATGCTTTCTGACCGATTGCTACGTAGATTGAGAAAATACCAGAGTCTTTCTGGTTGATAATCGCGTCGATCGCCATTGCTGTTTTACCAGTCTGACGGTCACCGATTACAAGTTCACGCTGACCACGACCGATTGGGATCATTGAGTCAACTGATTTGTAGCCAGTTTGTACAGGTTGGTCTACCGATTTACGGTCGATTACACCTGGTGCGATTACTTCTACAGGCGAAGTCAGTTTTGCTTCGATTGGACCTTTACCATCGATAGGTTCACCTAGCGTGTTTACTACGCGACCTAGTAGTTCTGGACCAACTGGCACTTCAAGAATGCGGCCAGTACCTGTAACTTTCATGCCTTCCTTAAGGTCAGCATATGGGCCCATTACTACCGCACCAACCGAGTCACGCTCAAGGTTAAGTGCTAGTGCATAACGGCCACCCGGTAATTCAATCATTTCACCTTGCATCACGTCCGCTAGGCCGTGGATGCGGATGATACCATCGCTTACCGATACGATAGTACCCTCGTTGCGAGCTTCACTAACAACGTCGAAAGATTCGATGCGTTGTTTGATTAGATCGCTAATTTCCGTGGAATTAAGTTGCATGCTCCAATCCCCATTAAGACTGCAATGCATCGCTCAGGCGGTTCAAACGACCTCGCGCTGAGTCATCGATGACTAGGTCTCCGGCTCGAATAATAACCCCACCAAGTAGGGTCTCATCTACGCTGCAATTCAGCTTCACTTTGCGTTCAAGACGCACTTCAAGTTTGCTGCCAATATTTGCTAGCTGTTCATCAGAGAGTTCGCTTGCTGAAATGACTTCAACATCGATTTCTTTCTCATGTTCTTTCTTCAATAAGAAGAATTGCTCACAAACATCGGGAAGGGCCGTTAAACGACCATTCTCAGCCATAACCTTAATCAGGTTTTGACCGTGCGCATCAACTTGTTCACCGCAAACTGCAACAAAAATTTCTGCCATTTTCTCGGCGGAAACAGAACCGGTTAAAAGTTCATTCATTTGTTCGTTTTTGGCAACTTCAGTAGCGAAAGACAACATTTGGCCCCATTGGTCCAACTGGTCTTTGTCTACAGCAAAGTCAAAAGCTGCTTTAGCATAGGGGCGTGCGATTGTAGTCAAATCAGACATATGCGCCCCCAGACTTAAAGTTTTGCAGTAATGTTGTCGAGAATATCTTTCTGAGCGTCTTTATCGATAGTACGCTCAAGGATTTTCTCGGCACCAGCTACAGCCAGAGTAGCAACTTGTTTGCGCAGCTCATCGCGTGCACGATTACGTTCAGCTTCAAGTTCTGCTTCCGCTTGCGCTAGGATTTTCTGGCGTTCTGCCTGAGCTTCCTCGCGAGCTTCATCAATAATTTGAGACTTACGCTTATTCGCTTGGTCGATGATCTCAGTTGCTGTGCGCTTCGCTTCTTTCATCTGATCAGAAGCGTTGGCTTGTGCTAGATCCAAGTCTTTTGCAGCACGTTCTGCTGCTTGAAGACCATCAGCAATTTTCTTCTGACGTTCTTCGATCGCTTGCATCAACGGTGGCCATACATACTTCATGCAGAACCACACAAATAGTGCGAACGAGATTGCTTGACCTAGCAGAGTTGCGTTTATATTCACAACAGCTACTCCCTTTTAAGAATCAACTACAAAAATACAATTAACAGAGTTGTTAATTAGCCTGCTAGTTGACCCACAAATGGGTTTGCGAAAGTGAATAGTAGCGCGATTACGATACCGATCATTGGAACCGCATCAAGTAGACCTGCGATGATGAACATCTTAACTTGTAGCATAGGAGCCATTTCTGGTTGACGTGCAGCACCTTCTAGGAATTTACCACCTAGCAGTGCGAAACCAATCGCTGTACCAAGAGAAGCAAGACCGACGATAATACCTACGGCGATTGCAGAAAAGCTCAGTAAAGTTTCCATTACTATCTCCAATTTATAGTTGTTGGCTTAGTGCCCAAATAAAAAGCTTAAAAAATTAATGATCAGCGTCTTCGTGTGCCATTGACAGGTAAACAATTGTCAACATCATGAATACGAAGGCTTGAATCGTAATAACCAAGATATGGAAGATTGCCCACGGTAGTGAACCCATCCATTGTAAGTACCATGGTAGCATTGCCGCACAAAGAATGAATACAACCTCACCCGCGAACATGTTACCGAATAGACGCATACCAAGAGAAAGAGGCTTCGCTAGTAGCGATACCACTTCGATCAGTAGGTTAAACGGAATCATTAGTGGGTGATTGAATGGATGTAGTGCAAGTTCTTTTGCGAATCCACCTAGACCTTTCACTTTGATGCTGTAGTAAATCATCAATGCGAAAACGCCTAGAGCCATAGCCATGGTGATATTCACATCAGCAGACGGTACAACCTTAAGGTAAGGGATACCTAGCCAATGCTCTGCTGGGTAAGGCAAGAAGTCGATCGGGACTAAGTCCATCACGTTCATCAAGAATACCCAACAAAAGATAGTCAGTGCTAAAGGCGCGATCAGTGGGTTGCGTCCATGGAACGTGTCTTTGACGTTTTCCGCGACAAATTCAACGATCATTTCTACAGCACACTGAAGCTTACCCGGTACACCCGCTGTTGTTCCCTTCGCTACTTTGTAAAAAATTCCGAGGAAAATTAAACCAGTAAACCAAGAAAAAAACAGGCTATCGATATGTACGTTCCAGAAACTTGCTTCATCCGCTACCAAGCCTAACTTAGCTAAAGAAAGGTTTGATAAGTGGTGGGCAATGTATCCGGACGATGTTAGCGCTTCACCTGGCGCAGCCATAACTCATCCTATTTTTTGTTGTTAATGAATAGCACTGGTGCACAGATATTAATACCTAGTACCAGCAAATAGGTTAGTTTGAGGGGAACAAGTTCCACCTGCATATACATGTAGGCAACGTAGAATAGCGCAACCGTGATGAGAATTTTCAGAGCTTCGCCTGTGAAAAATGAAGCTGCAATACGCTTTGCAGCGCGAGCCCCACTAAACATAAAAGCAAAGAGCGCGAATACTGCATTGGCAACGACAAAAATGCCACCACCAACCAACGCTGAAAATCCCCATTCAGGATTCACGGCCACCGCCATTCCTGCCGCCACAAAAATAACCGCGCCAGACTGGATCATTAACAATTGCTTTGCGAGCTCTCGTCCTGGTCTAGCTAACGCAGCTACCATGTATTCGTACCTCTAGTAATATCCACTTCGCACTAAACTCTATGTGCAGGGAAATTGGCGAAAATTATACGGTGAGAACAATTGAATGCAATTATATTGCATCAAAAACTTACAGTTTTGTTTACAATCCGACAACTTTCACACAAAATTCGATTAAATTGATTAATTGACCTAAATCAATTATCTCATCTAGGCCTCTAGCTTGGCAATCAGTTGATCCAATTTGTGAGGCTCATCAAGACTTATCGTCACTTTCGCTTTGCCGTTTGCAGAACGGACCAAAGAAACCTTAGCATCAAGCAGTTGACTCAATTTATGCGACATTTGCTCCGCTTCGGTATCTTCTTGTTGCGCTTTTTGCTCATTTTGTGGCGCTAAGCACTTTTTTACTAACTGTTCGGTTTGGCGAACTGTCATTTGCTTCTTAGCGACTTGCAGGGCTACTTCAATTTGTTGTTCGCCTTCTAAAGCCAACACTGCTCGAGCATGACCCATTTCTAATTTTTTATTGGCGACCAGACCTTTTACGTCAATTTCTAATTGATTCAGACGTAATAAGTTACTGACGGTCGTTCTTGATTTGCCAATCACATCGGCCACTTGCTGATGAGTCAGCGTGAATTCATCTTGCAAACGCTCAAGCGCTTGCGCTTCTTCAATCACATTCAAGTCTTCACGTTGAATGTTCTCAATCAGCGCCATTGCGATGGCTGCTCGGTCTTCAACTTTTTTCACCAAGCAAGGAACACGTTTCAACCCTGCTTGCTTAGCAGCGCGCCAACGGCGCTCACCAGCGATAATTTCAAACTGACCGCCTGCGACTTGACGTACAACGATAGGTTGAATGATGCCTTGTGATTGAATCGAAGCCGCTAGCTCTTCTAGGGCTTCTGGCGCCATATCTTTACGCGGTTGGTAAACACCTGGTTGCAATTGACCGATCGCTAAATCCGTCAGTTCACCATCTGCCGACAATGCTTGGCTGTGCGATGCAATATGCTGTTTTTCACGAGCCAGCGAACTGGTCGACAACAGCGCATCCAGTCCTTTTCCTAGACCACGCTTAGACATGGGATGAATTCCTTAGGTTAGAGTTAAACTGGGATTTCTTCGCGGCGGAGCATTTCGCCCGCTAGAGCAAGATACGCTTTGGCGCCTGCGGAGTACTTGTCATAGTACATTGCCGGTTTACCGTGGCTCGGCGCTTCGGCCAAACGCACATTACGTGGGATCACGGTACGGTAAACTTTACTACCAAAGTGTTTTTTAAGTTGATCGGATACTTCATTAGACAGGCGGTTACGTGGATCGTACATCGTACGCAGTAAACCTTCGATTTTGAGGTTTTCATTGACCACGGCCGCTAACTTGCTGATTGTATCCATAAGAGCAGTTAAACCTTCTAACGCAAAGTATTCACATTGCATCGGCACCAGCACAGAGTCGGCTGCGGCCATGGCATTGATTGTAAGAAGGTTTAGAGAAGGAGGACAATCAATAAAGATGAAATCATAGTTATCGCGAACTGGCGCAAGTGCGTTTTTTAAACGAACTTCGCGAGCGAACACTTCCATCAACTTGATTTCCGCAGCGGTAACGTCTCCGTTCGCAGCGATAAGATCGTATTTACCAGTGGTTTCAGTGCAAACCACTTGTTCAAACGGGGTATCTTCAACCAGAAGATCATACGCCGTGGCGTCAACCATGTATTTGTCGACACCACTGGCCATAGTAGCATTACCTTGAGGGTCGAGATCGATCACCAAAACCTTGCGCTTTGTTGCCGCCATCGAAGCTGCTAAGTTAATGCACGTTGTTGTTTTGCCGACCCCACCTTTCTGGTTGGCGATTGCTACTATTTTACCCACGATTACCTCGCTAATTTTCCTTGCGCGATAAGATTACTAGATGACGATCACCTTCCAACTCAGGAACAGCTAAAGATATGATCTCTGTCACACTACACCATTCAGGAAGCTGATCCATTTCATCTTTAGGGTGCTGTCCTTTCAGTGCTAGGAACACCCCGTTATCTTGTTTAGGCAGATGGTGACACCATTCCACCATGTCCGTCATTGAAGCAAAAGCTCGACTCAGAACGCCATCAAATTTTTCTTCTGGTTGGAATTCTTCGACACGACTTTGAATAGGCGTCACATTTTTCAGACCTAGCGTATGAACCACTTGTTTAATAAAACGAATGCGTTTGCCTAGACTATCTAGCAAGAAGAACATTTTATCAGGACTCATTATGGCCAGAGGAATACCTGGTAAACCAGGGCCAGTACCCACATCGATAAAACGCTCGCCTTGTAAGTGAGCGCTAACCACTATGCTATCAAGAATATGTTTCACTAACATCTCAAGTGGATCACGAACCGATGTGAGGTTATACGCTTTGTTCCACTTGTCGAGCAGTTCGACATAGCCGACCAACTGCTCGCGTTGTTTTTCAGATACCTCTAAATCGGTTTTTTCGATTAGGGCATCCAGTTTTGTGCGTAGTGCGCTCATTTACTCGTCCTCGCCTTTTTTCAGCAAGCCGTGTTTTTTCAAGTGAACCAGCAAAATAGAAATTGCCGCAGGGGTAATACCTGAAATTCGAGAGGCAATCCCGATACTTTCCGGTTTTGCTTCCGTCAACTTAGCTACAACTTCATTAGAAAGACCTTTCACGTCTTTGTAATCCAGATCAGTTGGTAACTTGGTATGCTCATGACGCAATGATTTTTCAATCTCTTCTTGCTGGCGCTTAATGTAACCATCGTATTTCACTTGAATTTCAACTTGCTCTGATGCTTGTTGATCGTCGAGTGCTGGTGTGAACGCATCAAGTTGCGTCAGTTGTGAATACGAGATCTCAGGACGACGAAGAAGATCTTCACCGCTAGCTTCACGTGCCATTGGCGTTTTCAATAGCTTGTTTAGCTCATCGATACCTGCAGAATTCGGATTCATCCACGTCGATTTCAGACGTTGACGCTCGGTTTCCATGTTGTCGATTTTTTCATTGAAACGCGCCCAACGAACATCATTAATCAAACCAAGTTCTCGCGCTTTTTCCGTCAAACGTAAGTCGGCGTTATCTTCACGCAGCAACAGACGGTATTCAGCACGAGACGTAAACATGCGGTATGGCTCTTTGGTACCCATGGTCGACAAATCGTCAATCAACACGCCCATGTAAGCTTGATCACGGCGTGGGCTCCAACCTTCTTTGTCTTGACTATGCAGACTAGCGTTCAGGCCAGCCATTAAACCTTGCGCTGCAGCTTCTTCGTAACCAGTCGTACCGTTAATTTGCCCAGCAAAGAATAGACCACTGATGAATTTGGTTTCGTACGTTTGCTTCAAATCACGAGGGTCGAAGAAATCGTACTCAATCGCGTAGCCTGGACGAACGATATGTGCGTTTTCAAAACCTTTCATTGAACGAACAATTTGCACTTGTACGTCAAATGGCAGGCTGGTGGATATACCGTTCGGATATAACTCGTGCGTTGTTAGACCTTCTGGCTCGATGAAAATCTGATGGCTGTTTTTATCTGCAAAGCGCATCACCTTGTCTTCGATAGACGGGCAGTAACGTGGACCGATACCTTCGATCACACCCGCATACATTGGGCTACGATCGAGGTTATTACGGATCACCTCATGAGTTTGCTCATTGGTGTGCGTAATAAAACATGGGATTTGACGTGGATGTTGATCACGATTACCCATGAAAGAAAATACAGGCGTTGGATTATCACCATGTTGTGCTTCAAGCACTGAGAAATCAACACTGCGTGCATCAATACGTGGTGGTGTGCCCGTTTTTAGACGATCCACACGGAACGGTAGTTCGCGCAGTCGATCCGCTAATGCGATCGACGGTGGATCCCCAGCACGGCCACCAGATGAGCTTTCCATACCAATGTGGATCTTTCCGCCAAGGAAAGTACCAACGGTGAGTACCACCGCTTTAGCTCGGAATTTAAGACCCATTTGCGTAACCACACCAACCGCTCGATCTTGCTCAACAATTAGATCATCAACCGATTGCTGGAACAAAGTAAGGTTTGGGGCGTTTTCTAATGCATCGCGAACATACGCTTTGTACAGAGCTCTGTCCGCTTGTGCACGTGTTGCACGTACTGCCGGACCTTTAGAGGCGTTCAGTGTTCGAAATTGAATACCTGCATGGTCGATAGCTTCTGCCATCAAACCGCCCATAGCATCCACTTCTTTTACTAAGTGACCTTTACCGATACCACCGATAGCTGGGTTACAAGACATTTGGCCTAATGTATCGATGTTATGGGTAAGGAGAAGCGTTTTTTGTCCTGTGCGTGCAGATGCGAGCGCGGCTTCCGTTCCTGCGTGTCCGCCACCGACAACAATGACGTCAAAGTTTTCGTGATAAAGCATGAACTGACCTCAGGTATTCAAAGGATTTAATGGACAGATAAAAAAGAGCGGTATTTTACCTTTTTTCTCTGTGAGAGAGAATCGTTTTCTCGCTTTTCAAATTTTAGTCTCCAAGACTATATATATAAGATCTATATATATGATCTTTTATTGGATCTATTATTAGGATCGACCACTTCTGTGGATAAGTAGAAAATGATCAACAAGATCATGGATCTTCTTTGGATCAAAAGTTGTGATCATGATTTGATCTGATCGAGGATTACCTGAGATCAAAATCGCTACTTATACACAGGGGTAAAAATGGATCAAAGTTATTATTTGGATAACTAAAGGAAAGTCACCGGATCTTAGTATACTTATCCACAGATGGTTTGGGTGTTTTTTGAGCGGTTGAACAAAATTTTTTGAGAGAAGTTATTCACAATGGGGAGAAACAGAGCCGCAATGCGACTCTGTGATAGAGGAATTAAGCAGAAAAGCGAGCCAGATTTTCCTTCAACCACACTTCTGCGGCGTCTTCAGGTACGTCGTAGCTAAGTACATCAATCTTCAAGCAGTCTGTGATTGGTGTTGCGCCAATGTCTTCTAATAGGTCGAAAGCATGTTGGCCAGCAGCACAGAACGTATCGTAACTTGAGTCACCAATCGCTATCACAGCAAACTTTACGTCTGCCATCTTAGGCGGTGTGTTTTGTAATGCAGCAATAAAAGGCTGAATGTTATCTGGATATTCACCCGCGCCGTGAGTTGAAGTTATCACCAACCAAGTGCCTTGATTCTCGATAGCAGACAACTCTGGCTGGTTGTGGATCGTTGTTTCGAAGCCGTTTGCGTTGAGGAGATCACTTAAGTGATCTCCTACGTATTCCGCGCCACCTAAAGTACTGCCTGTAATAATGTGGATCATGTGTCTTCCTTATTGAGTCATACCAACGCCCGTAGGTCTCTGAGCGTCAGTACAAAAAGAAACGCGGTGGTAAGCTCAAGCCTAACACCGCGCATTTTATTATTTGCCGATACAGAATGAAGAGAAAATTCGGCCGAGTAAGTCATCAGAGCTAAACTCACCAGTAATTTCATTGAGGTGCTGCTGAGTAATGCGTAGCTCTTCTGCGAGGATTTCCCCTGCCATGTACCCTTCTAGCTGCTCTTGGCCGATTTGAAGGTGTTGAGCTGCGCGTTCTAGCGCATCTAGGTGTCGACGGCGCGCCATAAAACCACCTTCAGTGTTACCAGAAAAGCCCATGCACTCTTTTAAGTGAGTGCGCAAAGCATCCACACCCGAGCCCGTCTTCGCTGATAGGCGGATTAAGGTTGGATCATTGACGTGGCAGATCCCCATACTTTCACCGGTTTGATCCGCTTTATTACGGATCACTGTCATGCCCATATTGTTCGGCAAGCGATCGACAAAATCAGGCCAGATGTCTTTAGGATCGGTGGCGTCGGTTGTTGTACCGTCCACCATGAAAAGCACACGGTCAGCTTGTGCTATTTCGTCCCAAGCGCGTTCGATACCGATTTTCTCTACTTCATCTGAAGCGTCACGCAAACCAGCAGTATCGATGATGTGCAGTGGCATTCCATCAATATGGATGTGCTCTCGTAGTACGTCACGAGTAGTGCCTGCGATATCGGTTACGATGGCGGACTCTTTACCTGACAGTGCATTCAATAGGCTTGATTTACCCGCATTAGGACGACCTGCAATGACAACTTTCATGCCCTCGCGCATGATCGAACCTTGGTTAGCTTCTTTACGCACGGCATCAAGGTTGTCGATGATAGCTTGCAAGTCTCCAGACACTTTACCATCTGCAAGAAAGTCGATTTCTTCTTCAGGAAAGTCGATAGCTGCTTCTACGTAGATACGCAGATGAATAAGAGATTCCACCAGCGTTTGAATACGCTGTGAGAATTGACCTTGTAGCGACTGAAGTGCCGATTTTGCGGCTTCTTCAGAGCTAGCATCAATCAGGTCAGCGATTGCCTCTGCTTGGGTTAAATCCATCTTATCGTTTAAGAACGCGCGCTCAGAGAACTCACCAGGACGTGCGGCACGAACGCCCTCAATACCCAAGATGCGCTTGATCAGCATGTCCATTACCACGGGGCCACCGTGACCCTGCAGCTCTAACACATCTTCGCCTGTGAACGAGTGTGGGTTAGGGAAGTAAAGGGCAATGCCTTGGTCTAGCACGGTGCCATCTTCCGCTTGGAATGGCAGGTATTCTGCGTAGCGAGGCTTTAGGGTTTTACCGGTTACCTCTAGTGCTACTTGGTTGGCCTTAGGGCCAGAAACACGAATAATGCCGACACCGCCACGACCCGGTGCGGTTGCTTGAGCGACAATCGTATCTGTAGTCATAATCTTGCCTTTTGAGCTGGGCTATAGGGTTTGAAGTCCTAGGGAGCCATAACCATTAATTAGCTGAATTGTAATCAGCCAAAAACAAAAAGGCGACCTTTTGGCCGCCTTTCTTATTCTTTTACTAAAAGGTTACTTGGTGTGTAAGCCTTTTTTCTCCAGCGCTTTGTAAATCAAAGTTTGTTGGATCAGCGTAACGATGTTCGACACCAACCAGTATAGAACTAGGCCTGATGGGAAGAACAAGAAGAAGAAGGTGAACATAACCGGCATAAAGGTCATGATCTTCTGCTGCATTGGATCCGTTACTGTCGTTGGGCTCATTTTCTGGATTAGGAACATTGATGCACCCATCAGAAGTGGCAGGATGTAGTACGGGTCCTGCGCTGAAAGGTCATGAATCCAACCGAAGAATGGTGAGTGACGTAGCTCAACCGATTCCATTAGTGCCCAGTATAGCGCGATGAAGATTGGCATCTGTAGGATAAGAGGTAAACAGCCACCCAGTGGGTTTACTTTCTCTTTCTTATACAGTTCCATCATCTCTTGGCTCATACGCTGACGGTCATCACCGATACGTTCACGCATTGCTTGCAGTTTAGGCTGTAGCATGCGCATTTTCGCCATAGATGTGTATTGCGCTTTCGTTAGTGGGTACATTGCACCACGAACGATGAAGGTCAAACAGATGATTGCCACACCCCAGTTACCCACGAAGCTTTGGATGAAAGCAAGCAGTGAGTGAAGTGGTTTAGCGATGAACCATAACCAACCGTAGTCAACTACTAGGTCTAGGTTTGGTGCTACTGCTGCCATTTCATTTTGTAGTTTAGGGCCAACCCATAGCGTCGCTTCGAACTGAGCTTGGTCACCTGTTGCGATAGTTTTGTTCGGCATACGAACACCGATATCGCCAAGGTTACCAATTACGCGAGTGTATAGGTTTGTACCTGGTTCGTTACGTGGGATCCACGCTGCAGCGAAGTAGTGTTGGATCATTGCTGCCCAACCTTGGCCGTCTGCTAGGTTGATAGACAGGTTACGATCCTGCATATCTTCGAAGCTGTATTTCTTGTAACGAACATCTTCAGTTGAGTAAGCACCGCCACGGTAAGTTGGCATCGTGATGCTACCGCCTGCGTCCATTAGGTTTTGACGCAAGTGAGCGTACATACCAAAGGTTGCATTGTTACCTGAGTTGTTCACGACATCGTATTCTACGTTTAGCGCGTAGCTGCCACGTGTGAATACGTAAGTCTTAGTGTATTCGATACCGTTCGCAGTGAAAGTCATTGGAACACGTAGTTCGTCTTGACCGTCAGCCATAGTAAAGCTGTCTGCGCTCACGTTGTAGTGAGGACGGTTAGTGCTGCTTAGGTCAATACCTTGAGGACCCACTAGACCGCTTTGTGCGATGAACTGGTGGCCTTTAGTATCTTTAAGCAGAACGAAAGGATCTGATGAATCAAGTTCAGCAGCGTATTTGTTTAGGTCGGCATGTACCACATCGCCACCAACGGTGTCGATCGACAGAGTTAAAACATCAGTCGTTACTGTGATAGTTTTTGCAGAAGCTTGCTGTTGACCAGGAACTGGGTCTAGATCGTCAGCAAAAGATGGTGCAGGTAGAGTACTGCTTGATTGAGCCTGTTCAACCGCTTGAGGTGCTGGGTTCTTTGCTACTTGCCATTGTTGAAATAGCAAGAAAGAAACCAGTGCCAGAGCGATGAGCAGGATATTACGTTGAGAATCCATCGTTAGTTATCTCTGTCTTGTTTTTGGACTGGTGGAACGGGGTCATACCCCCCTTCATTCAAAGGGTGGCATTTTAATAGACGTTTGCCTGATAACCAACATCCTTTTACAAAACCGTGAGCTCTCAAAGCTTCTAGTGCGTAAGTAGAACAAGTTGGTGTGAACCGGCAACGAGGACCAATCAAAGGGCTGATAAACCAGCGATACAGATTAACGAGCCCAATGGCTATCCACGTGAAGGGCGAGACAGGCGATGCCATAGCTTATCAAACAACTTAAATAGTTCCTCATTGCTTAAATCTTGCGCGCTTTTCTTGGCAATCACAACAAAATCTTTATTTGGAAGTTGATGTTGATTGTTACGAAAGCTTTCACGAGCCAAACGCTTAAAGCGGTTTCGACCGACAGCAGTTTTGATTTGCTTTTTCGGAACAGCTAAACCTAATCGTGGGTGAGAAAGTTTGTTATTGCGAGCAATGATGGTGAAATGAGGCGAGCCAGCTCGATGAGCTTGCTGGAAGACGTTTTGATAATGCTCGGGAGTTAACAAGCGTAACTCCCGATTAAACGCGTACGTGTTCAAAATAAACTAGCGATTATTTTGATAGGCGCGCACGGCCTTTTGCACGACGTGCGTTGATAACTTTACGACCGTTCTTAGTTGCCATGCGAGCACGGAAGCCGTGAGTACGCTTGCGCTTTAGAACTGTAGGTTGAAAAGTGCGTTTCATGATAATTACCTTTACTGATCAGTAGTTTTAGGTTCTTGTTAAACCCGGCGTGGGCAATATGCTTTCTTATATAAAGAAACTCTTTATATAGAGAGAAGCAACCGACGCCTCTCAACAAAGAGGCGGAATTGTAATCACACTCACATAATGTGTCAATGACTCATGAGTACGAAATTCCGGCCGAGCGATTATACGTAGTGTGAGTAAAATCTCAAGGATCGATTGATCTTGATGCTTGATCTTTACTCTATCCCCACTTGGTTAAGGAATTTTTGCAGTCGAGGATCTTGTGGATTATCGAAGATATCTTGTGGAGAACCTTGCTCGACAATGTTGCCTTCGGCCATAAAGATCACTCGGTCAGCGACTTCTTTCGCAAATTGCATTTCATGTGTGACCACCAGCATGGTCTGATGTTGGTTAGCTAACTTCTTCATTAATGAGAGAACTTCTCCAACCCATTCAGGATCCAACGCAGAAGTTGGCTCATCAAACAGCAGCAGTTCAGGTTGAAGTGCCATCGCTCGACCGATGCCCACACGTTGTTGTTGGCCACCAGACAATGCCGCTGGATAACTTTCGCCTTTATCACCAAGACCGATGTCATCCAGAATCTCTTGAGCACGCTGAAGTGCGTCGTCTTTCTTCCAACCGCGTACCGTGATCAAGCCCTCTGCGATGTTCTGACGTGCATTCATATGGGCAAACAAGGCATAGTTTTGGAAAACAAACCCAGTGCGGCGTCGCAGGGCTAATACTTCGGCTTTGGTATGCTTTTGTGTGTCGACGGAAATGTCATCAACGGTGATGCGACCTTCATCCGCTTGCTCAAGAAAGTTCACCGTGCGCAGTAATGTCGATTTACCCGTACCGCTGGACCCTATAATGACGATGATCTCACCTTGTTGGATATCGAGATCAATGCCTTCTAACACTTCAGTGTCACCAAAGCGTTTGTGGATGTTTTCTAATTTGATCATCGTACGTACGCCTTATTCAATTTCGCTTCTGCCCAAATTTGTACTCGCGTCAGAATTACAACTACCCCCCAGTAAATTAGGGCGACAGCAAGAAACGCTTCAAAGAAGCGGAAACTCGATGACGCTTCCATTTGTGCTTTGGCCATGATTTCTGCCACACCAAGAGTGAAGGCGAGGGAAGTCGACTTAATCATATCGATGAAATAGTTCATCAATGAAGGCAGTGCGACACGCGTTGCCTGCGGAAGAATCACACGGCGCATGGCCTGTGGGGTTGTCATTCCAACCGATAAGCTCGCTTCCATTTGGCTACGATCAATGCCGATGATTGCGGCTCGGATGCTTTCCGCCATATACGCGGCAAAATGCAGTGTTAAACCAATCACTGCCGCTGAGAAGGCATCAAGACCGACCATGATCGGGAAGATTTGTGGTAAGCCGTAGTAAAGTAAAAACAGTTGAACTAAAAGTGGGGTCCCACGGAAGAAGCTGATGTAAAGTTGGCTCAATTGATCGAGAACTGGCAGCTTAAATACGCGAATATTAGCTAAAATGATGGCTAAAATCAGTGAAAAGACCAATCCCCATGTGGCCATTTCCATGGTTGTGCCAAGATACTTGAGCAGTATTGGCAGCAGTTCCAACATGTAATTAAAATCAAATCCCATACGACTTACCTTGAGAAAAGAAAAGGTGGAATACGAAGTTCCACCTTGTCATTGAGTTAAAAAAAGGACGCGAGATAAAGCTCTACGTCCTAAAAGAAGAAAAGTTTTACTTAGTGATGTCGGCACCAAACCATTTCACTGAAATCTTCTCTACTGTTCCGTCGGCGCGCATTTCTGCAAGTGCTTTATTCACTTCCGCCTGTAGCTTACGACCTTTTTCGTTATCAACGAATGGCCAAGCGTTTTCAATGGTTTCAAATGGTTCACCCGCCAGTTGCAGCGGTAGACCTGTTTTCTTAATCAGTTCTAGTGCAGACAAACGGTCCATGATGAAGGCATCAGCACGGCCCAGCGCCACATCATGTTCAATACCCGTATCGTAAGTCTTGATGTTAATCTTGCCGTCTTTGTCGTAACTGCGAAGCAACTGTTCAAAGTTAGAGCCTAGGTTAACTGCAACCGTTTTGCCTGCTAGGTCTTCCACGCCTTGGATGCTGTCATTGCCTTTACGTACCGTGATTTGAGCGCCATCTACCACGTATGGGTCAGCAAATAGGTATTTCGCTTTACGTGCGTCTGTCATGGTGATTTGGTTCGAGATGGTATCAATACGACCTGTTTCTAGCAGGCCAAACAAACCAGAAAAGTTCGCTGTGACGTATTCGATCTTGTAGTCGTTACGTTTACCGATTTCATCCCACATATCCACTTCGAAACCTTGCAGCTTATCTTGCTTCACAAAGGTGAATGGGAAGTAGCGGCCAGACATGCCTACTTTTACTTCAGTAGCGGCAGTGTCGACAGCTGCTTGAACAGTCGCAGCAGACAAAGCGATGGCTGCAACGGCAACCTTAATCCAGTTTTTCATAATACATCTCCATACTTTTATGGTTGGAAATACTACTGTCAGTTAGCTCAATTAAATAAATAACCAAGTGCAATAACCTAGTCCTGAGAGTAATAAGATCGTATTTGGTATAGAGAGTAGGCAAAAATTAGCAATAAATGATGAAAAAACGATCGAAAAGAGCAGGAGTGGCGATCAAAAAACAACGGTGACGGAAAATTCATACACAGAGTTATCACCAATTACTGGATCTGACGGATTTTGCCCAAATGTGGATCGTTGTGTGGGCAATCTTGGGGCAAGATGTGTTGATCTCTCTATGTTCAGCTAAATAATTGTGAATAACTTAGATCTTATTCACTGGATCGTCGATCAATTGCTGGCGATCTTGGTTATCAACAGGTAAAATTGCCAGTCTTTTCCGATAATTCAAATACTCAGTGGGGGCACCGTGTCATCTTCGCTTTGGTTGCAATGTTTGCAGCAGCTTCAAGAAGAGCTACCAGCTACAGAATTCAGCATGTGGGTTCGTCCGTTACAAGCGGAGCTCAATGACAATACTCTCACTCTGTTCGCCCCAAACCGCTTTGTTTTGGACTGGGTTCGTGACAAGTACCTGAACAGCATCAACCGTTTACTGCAAGAATACTGCGGTAACGACGTCCCTAGCTTGCGCTTTGAAGTGGGTAGCCGCCCAGTTGCAGCGCCTAAGCCGGTACCGACACGTACGCCGGCCGATGTGGCTGCTGAGTCTTCAGCGCCTGCACAATTGCAAGCTCGTAAACCTGTACATAAAACGTGGGATGACGACGCTCAAGCGATCGCGAACATCAACCACCGCTCAAACGTGAACCCGAAACACAAGTTCAACAACTTCGTTGAGGGTAAGTCGAACCAACTTGGTTTAGCGGCAGCACGTCAGGTTTCAGATAACCCAGGCGCAGCCTACAACCCGCTTTTCCTATATGGTGGTACGGGTTTAGGTAAAACGCACTTGCTTCACGCTGTAGGCAACGCGATTGTGGATAACAATCCAAACGCAAAAGTGGTGTACATGCACTCTGAGCGTTTTGTGCAAGATATGGTAAAAGCACTGCAAAACAACGCGATTGAAGAATTCAAACGTTACTACCGCAGTGTTGATGCACTTCTTATCGATGACATCCAATTCTTTGCTAATAAAGAGCGTTCACAGGAAGAATTTTTCCATACCTTTAACGCGTTATTGGAAGGAAACCAACAGATCATTCTAACGTCTGACCGTTATCCAAAAGAGATCAGCGGTGTAGAAGATCGTCTGAAATCTCGCTTTGGTTGGGGTCTGACGGTTGCGATCGAGCCACCAGAACTTGAAACGCGCGTGGCGATCTTGATGAAGAAAGCGGAAGACCATCAAATCCACCTAGCGGATGAAGTGGCCTTCTTTATTGCTAAGCGTCTACGCTCAAATGTTCGTGAGCTCGAAGGTGCACTGAACCGCGTTATCGCAAACGCAAACTTTACGGGTCGTCCAATTACGATTGATTTCGTTCGTGAAGCGCTACGTGACTTGTTGGCACTGCAAGAAAAGCTCGTGACCATCGACAACATTCAAAAGACGGTGGCGGAATACTACAAAATTAAAGTGGCGGACCTGCTGTCTAAACGTCGCTCTCGCTCGGTTGCTCGTCCTCGCCAGTTGGCAATGGCATTAGCAAAAGAGCTGACCAACCACAGCTTGCCGGAAATCGGCGATGCATTTGGTGGTCGTGACCACACCACGGTACTGCATGCTTGTCGCAAGATTGAGCAGCTGCGTGAAGAGAGCCACGATATTAAAGAAGATTACTCTAACTTGATTCGCACCCTGTCTTCTTAATCGGTTAGAATGACAGTATTCCAAGCAAATCATTAATTGAGCTGACAGCGTAAAGAGCCAAGCATGAAATTTACTATTGAACGTAGTCATTTAATCAAACCGCTACAACAGGTTTCAGGCGCATTAGGTGGCCGACCAACCCTACCAATTCTGGGTAACCTACTGCTTAAAGTAGAAGATAATGTGTTATCCATGACCGCGACCGACTTGGAAGTGGAATTGGTGAGCAAAGTGACTCTAGAAGGGGATTTTGAAGCGGGTAGCATTACCGTTCCTTCTCGTAAGTTTCTCGATATCTGCCGCGGTCTTCCAGATGACTCTATCATCACCTTCGTGCTGGAAGGCGATCGTGTACAAGTCCGTTCTGGTCGTAGCCGTTTCTCATTGGCCACACTTCCTGCGAACGATTTTCCGAACATCGAAGATTGGCAGAGTGAAGTTGAAGTGTCACTGACTCAGTCTGATCTACGTACACTGATCGAAAAAACACAGTTCTCAATGGCGAACCAAGACGTTCGTTATTACCTAAACGGCATGCTGTTTGAAATCGACGGTACGACGCTACGCAGTGTAGCGACTGATGGTCACCGTATGGCAGTATCTCAAACACAACTGGGTGCAGATTTTGCGCAAAAGCAAATCATCGTGCCACGTAAAGGCGTACAAGAGCTGGTTAAGCTAATGGATGCGCCAGAGCAACCTGTTGTACTACAAATTGGTAGTTCAAATGTGCGTGCAGAAGTGAACAACTTCATTTTTACTTCTAAGCTCGTTGATGGCCGTTTCCCAGATTATCGCCGCGTAATGCCGCAAAGTACCAACAAAACATTAGAAGCAAGCTGTGATGAATTACGCCAAGCGTTTTCTCGCGCTGCCATTCTTTCTAATGAAAAATTCCGTGGTGTTCGCGTGAACCTTGCTGGTAGCGAAATGCGCATTACGGCGAACAACCCAGAGCAAGAAGAAGCAGAAGAGATGCTGGACGTAACCTTTGAAGGTGACGCGATCGAAATCGGCTTCAACGTAAGCTACGTGCTGGATGTGCTTAATACATTGCGCTGTGAAAAAGTGCGAGTGTCGATGTCGGATGCCAACGCCAGTGCGTTGATTGAAAACGCAGACGACGACAGTGCCATGTATGTGGTAATGCCAATTCGTCTATAAGCCATCTGAATGCCACTTTCTCGCCTTATCATTCAGCAATTTCGAAACATTAAAGCCTGTGATATTCATTTATCGACAGGCTTTAACTTTCTTATTGGACCGAACGGCAGCGGTAAAACCAGTGTCTTAGAAGCGATTTACTTGCTCGGACACGGACGCTCTTTCAAGAGCTCGTTGACCGGACGAATCATCCAAAATGAGTGTGATGAACTGTTTGTTCATGGTCGTTTTTTGAACTCGGATCAATTTGAGCTACCTATCGGCATTAATAAGCAGCGTGATGGCTCAACAGAGGTTAAAATAGGCGGTCAATCTGGGCAAAAACTGGCGCAGCTTGCACAAGTTCTGCCGTTGCAGTTGATACATCCAGAAGGGTTTGATCTCCTTACGGATGGACCTAAACATCGCCGTGCATTCATCGATTGGGGTGTGTTTCATACGGAACCCGCTTTTTATGATGCATGGGGGCGATTTAAACGTCTCAACAAGCAACGTAATGCACTGTTAAAAACCGCTAACAGTTATCGAGAGCTCAGTTATTGGGATCAAGAGATGGCTAGGTTGGCTGAAAATATCAGCCAATGGCGTGCGCATTACATCGAACAGATGAAAACCGTAGCGGAAACCATCTGCCAGACATTTTTGCCAGAATTTGAGATCCAATTAAAGTATTATCGTGGATGGGATAAAGATACACCCTATCATGAGATACTAGAAAAGAATTTCGAGCGTGATCAGTCATTGGGGTACACCTTTAGTGGCCCGAATAAGGCTGATTTGCGAATTAAAGTGAATGGAACACCAGTAGAAGATGTTCTTTCACGCGGTCAGTTAAAACTCATGGTGTGTGCATTGCGTGTAGCGCAGGGACAACATCTTACCGAGATGACCGGAAAACAATGTATTTACCTAATTGACGACTTTGCGTCGGAATTAGACAGCCAACGTCGCAAGCGTCTTGCTGACTGCTTAAAAGAGACGGGCGCACAAGTATTTGTAAGCTCTATCACTGATAGCCAAATCGCCGATATGTTGGACGATACGGGCAAATTGTTTCATGTGGAACATGGCAGGATAGAGTCAAACTAGAAGAGAGAAACTCATGTCTGAAAATTACGATTCATCGAGTATTAAGGTACTAAAGGGTCTGGATGCGGTTCGTAAGCGTCCAGGTATGTACATTGGCGACACGGACGATGGCACCGGTCTTCACCACATGGTCTTTGAGGTGGTGGATAACTCAATTGATGAAGCGTTGGCAGGTCACTGTAAAGACATCGTTGTGACAATTCATGAGGACAACTCGGTTTCAGTTACGGATGATGGTCGTGGCATTCCAACAGAATTGCACCCAGAAGAAAAAGTATCAGCAGCAGAAGTTATCATGACGGTACTTCACGCTGGTGGTAAGTTCGACGATAACTCATACAAAGTATCGGGCGGTCTTCACGGCGTAGGTGTTTCAGTAGTAAACGCACTGTCTGAAAAAGTAGTACTGACTATCCATCGTGGCGGTCATATCCATACGCAAACTTACCACCATGGTGAACCTCAGGCGCCACTAGCGGTTGTGGGCGATACAGACCAAACGGGTACACAAATCCGTTTTTGGCCAAGTGCTGAAACCTTCACAAATATCGAATTCCATTACGATATCCTAGCAAAACGTCTACGTGAGCTTTCTTTCCTAAACTCTGGTGTTTCTATCAAGTTGGTTGATGAGCGTGAAGCAGACAAGAGTGACCACTTCATGTTTGAAGGTGGTATTCAAGCGTTCGTTGATCACCTAAACACCAACAAAACACCAATCATCGAGAAAATCTTCCACTTCGATTTTGAACGTGAAGATGGCATTGCAGTAGAAGTGGCAATGCAATGGAACGATGGCTTCCAAGAGAACATCTACTGTTTCACTAACAACATCCCACAACGCGATGGCGGTACTCACCTTGCAGGTTTCCGTGCGGCGTTAACGCGTACGCTGAATACCTTTATGGATAAAGAAGGTTTCTCTAAGAAAGCGAAAACAGCAACGTCGGGTGATGATGCACGTGAAGGTCTAACTGCAGTTGTTTCGGTTAAAGTGCCAGATCCTAAGTTCTCTAGCCAAACTAAAGACAAACTGGTTTCTTCAGAAGTTAAATCAGCGGTTGAATCCGCAATGGGTGAGAAACTGTCTGAGTTCCTAATTGAGAACCCGACAGAAGCTAAGATGGTTTGTTCTAAAATCATCGATGCTGCTCGTGCTCGTGAAGCAGCGCGTAAAGCTCGTGAAATGACTCGTCGTAAAGGTGCGCTAGACCTAGCTGGTCTGCCAGGCAAGCTTGCAGACTGTCAGGAAAAAGATCCAGCACTCTCTGAACTATACATAGTGGAGGGTGATTCGGCAGGCGGCTCCGCAAAACAAGGCCGTAACCGTAAGAACCAAGCAATCCTACCGCTAAAAGGTAAGATTCTTAACGTAGAAAAAGCGCGCTTCGACAAGATGCTTTCTTCTCAAGAAGTAGCAACTCTGATCACGGCACTAGGCTGTGGTATCGGTCGTGACGAGTACAACCCGGACAAACTGCGTTACCACAACATCATCATCATGACCGATGCTGACGTCGATGGTTCGCACATCCGTACGCTACTGTTGACCTTCTTCTACCGTCAAATGCCAGAGCTTATCGAGCGTGGCTACGTGTACATCGCTCAGCCACCACTTTACAAAGTGAAAAAAGGCAAGCAAGAGCAGTACATCAAAGACGAAGACGCGATGAACCAATACCAAGTGGCTTTGGCACTTGATAACGCATCGCTACACGTAAACGCAGAAGCGCCAGCATTGGCAGGCGAAGCGCTAGAGAAGCTAGTTCAGCAATACAACGCTGGTATCAAGCTGGCGGATCGCATGAGCCGTCGTTACCCAAGCGCGCTAGTTCATGAGCTAATCTACACGCCGCGCCTAACGGCAGAGCAATGCCACGACGCTGCAGCAGTAGAAGCGTGGACAAAACAGCTAGTTGAACAGCTAAACGCGAAAGAAGTGGGCGCAAGCCAATACAGCTTCGAAGTTGAGCAACACGAAGAGCTAGGTCTAAACCTACCTAAGATTATCGTACGTACTCACGGTGTAACGCATGACTACGCACTAAGCATCGATCTATTGAACTCGAAAGAGTACAACAAGCTAGCTGAGCTTTCGGAAGCACTAGATGGCTTGATTGAGGAAGGCGCTTACATCAAACGTGGCGAGCGTACTCAGCCGGTATCAAGCTTTGCATCTGCACTTGAGTGGTTAATCAAAGAGTCGCGTCGTGGTCTAAGCCTACAGCGCTACAAAGGTCTAGGTGAGATGAACCCAGATCAGCTTTGGGAAACCACAATGGACCCTGAGACACGTCGCATGATGCAAGTAACAATTGAAGATGCGGTAGGCGCAGACCAATTGTTCACCACGCTAATGGGTGACCAAGTTGAGCCGCGTCGTAACTTCATCGAAGAGAATGCGCTTAAAGTAGCAAACCTAGACGTTTAGACTATTTTTCCTTTGCTGGATATGCTGATTTCGTTGTCGAAGGTGCTCACATACACTTGTATGCTGCGCGCCTTCTCCTAGAACTAAGCATATCCCCCTGCGGAAAAACGAATCTAAATTTCTTTTGATAGAATTTTAAAAGCACTGCCTTCGGGTGGTGCTTTTTTATTGAGTGGGAGAAACCAGATAAAAGTAACGAGAACGGCTGCGCCCTATGAATATGGGAACGCTTCGAGAGGGAGGAACGACCGAGTCGGGGATCTAAAAATATTTTCACCGGAGCCCTTGAAAGCCCATTTTTCGACCTTATATCTAGTTATGAAGAGGGATGGCTAACTTGCTCAACAAGAGAAGAACAGCGCCTCTGGAATCGCTAAACGAGATCGCTCAGGAGAGGATACTCAGTTTTAGCACACAACTTGACCCTAGATTCGACATCATGTCCCCGCACCTAAAGAGTAGGTCAGAGGAATGAACCATCGGATCCCTTAGCTCGGCGTTTTCTTGCATAAATGCGCCACGTGGATGACCTTCATCTGGGCTAAGACTATTGCTTAAAAGAGGATAGATTATGCGTAATGTAGATTTCTCACCACTATACCGTAATGCAATTGGCTTCGACCGTCTGTTCAACCTGATGGAAGCAAGCTCTGCGAAGAACACTTCTGGCGGTTACCCTCCATACAACATCGAGCAAAAAGACGAGCACAACTACCGTATTACTATGGCAGTTGCTGGTTTTGCTGAAGATCAGCTCGATTTGACTCAAAACGAAAACATGTTGATCGTGAAGGGCGAGCGTAAAGCCGAAGAAGGTAAAAACTACGTTTACCAAGGCATTGCAGAGCGCGACTTTGAACGTAAATTCCAACTTGCGGATTACGTAAAAGTTGTCGGTGCATCAATGGAAAACGGTCTGCTTCATGTGGATTTAGTTCGTGAAATTCCAGAAGCAATGCAACCACGTAAGATTGCTATTGGTGGCAATAACCTGATTGAAAACAGCTAATCAGCTAAAGATATTTCAGTTAACCACACGGTTATAGAATGAGAAAGAGCGCCTTCCGTTATGGAAAAGGGCGCTCTTTTTAGTTTGGGGTTTTAAAAGCCGCTATTTCAAAGAGAAGCGGCTGAGTTCAATCGGTCTATTTACCTTCGCGGTAAGCCTTTTCCACTTCTTCTGCGATAATCGCAATGCCTTTTTGCATCATCTCATCGTCTTGAACGTAGTTCATACGTAAGCATTGGTGTGCATGATCCCATTCGTCCTTCTGACCAATAAAGAAGTATTCACCCGGAACAATCAAGACCCCACGCGCTTTCAAGCGTTGGTAAAGTTCCATTGTCGTAATTGGCAGTTCATCGAACCATAGCCACAAGAATATAGCGCCCTCTGGTTTGTGGATACGGAAGCGCTCATCGGTAATTGCTTCTTGGAGCAGTTCAACCGCACGTTGCGACTTCTGCTTGTAAAACGGCTTAATCACCTCTGAACTCAGTTTAAGCAGATCGCCTTTACCAATGATGTGGTTTGCCAGCGCTGGACCAACACTGCCCGGTGCTAGGCTGATGATGCCGTTCATATTAGTTAATGCTTGAGTGATTTCTTCACTCGCAATCACAATCCCACAACGCACGCCCGGCAAGCCAAGTTTAGATAGGCTCATGCACAGGATGGTGTTTTCATTCCAGAACGGTTCGACATCTTCAAAAATGATGTTCGGGAAAGGCAGACCGTAGGCGTTATCAATGATTAACGGAATGTTGTTCTCACGTGCTAGCTTGTCCAGCTTACGAACTTCCTCGTCTGTCAGTACGTTACCTGTTGGATTAGTTGGGCGAGACGCACAGATTGCCGCAACAGAGTCATCGACCGTGAGCTGCTCAAAATCGACGTGGTATTTAAACAGACCGTTATCCAACAGCTCGATCTCTGGGTGGTAAGAGACAAAGATATCTTCATCAATGCCTGCATCACCATAGCCGATGTACTCAGGCGCGATAGGCAGTAGCACTTTCTTGTGCGAACCGTTTGGCTGTTTACCTGCCAACAAGTTGAACAAGTAGAAGAAGCCGCTTTGGCTGCCGTTAGTTAGGCTGATGTTTTTTTCTGAAATATCCCAGCCGTAAGTTTCACGGAATAACTGAGCTAACGCTTTAACGAACGCGTCTTTGCCCTGCGGACCATCGTAGTTGGCGAGGGCGGCGACGAGCTCTCCACTGGCGAGCATTTCCTCACTGGCTTGGCGAAAGTAATCGAGCATGGCAGGAATGGCGGCTGGGTTACCTCCACCGAGCATGATGGCACCTGGTGTGCGTAGACCATCATTCAAATCGTCCATTAACTGCGTGATACCTGAATACTGATTAAATTTTTCACCAAACTTAGAGAACTGCATTTGTCGTTATACCTAATTCATTGTGATTGCTTTATGTGTCTTAACGCCAGTCTTTGACTGGTCAATAGGATAATCCTTGACCTTACCTTAATGTCTATACGACGCAAAGTGTGAATTAAGCCGAAAAAGAAAAAATCGGACCACAATGATTTTTGTTGTGATTAAGTAAACGTTTTCCTATGCGAAAACTGAATCCAACCTGAATGAAATCTCGCTATCTGTCAGAGCAGTGTCAGGCAGCATGGTCTTGGTTTGCTCAAAAAGCCCTCAATTCTTATTATTCGACCCGTCATCTTTTTGACGTGTTAGAAAAATTGAGGAGTCAAAATGTTAACTAACCTATTTGTAAAAACACAACTGTTTATCGAATCATTCAAAAACGACGAGCGCGGCGTAACAGCAATTGAATACGCAATCCTAGGCGTGTGTATGTCTGCAATCGTACTCGCGGTATTTAACGATGCGCTATATGACGCATTAGACGGTGCAGTTAAAACGATCTCAAGCAACATCACTGCTGCAAATGAAGTAACTCCAGGCAGTTAATTATATTTCATGCCGTTAAAACTATGGTGGCTGCTTCCCCTTGCCACCATGGCTTTTATAGCCAGTTATCAAGACATCAAATACCGAAAAATACCCAATGGAGTGGCGTTAAGTGTTGCTTTGCTGGGTGTTTTTTTTGTCTTGAGTAAAGGGGAGTACAGTCACGCACTGTCTTCAATGGTGATATTGGTGATAGGTGCTGTGCTGTTTCAACTACGAATCCTCGCAGCGGGGGACAGCAAATTACTGGCTGCATTTGCACTGATGATTGCACCGCAGTTCTTGCCGTTGACGATTTGGTTGATTGTCACTTTGGGCGGAGTGCTTGCTCTGACGCAGTGGCTTGTTAGCCAAATCGGTATTCATCCTGCTGGGATGGAAAGAGGTGTGCCTTATGGTGTGCCCATTTGTCTCGGAAGCCTGTTTGGCATTGCTGCATCTTTATAGGTGAACCATGAATTCAAAAGTCATTCTTGTTTTGGCGGCGATTGCCATTTCGGTCGGGCTTTATGGCGTGACTCAATCACAGCCAACTGCTCCGGTTGTACAAACACAACAGCCGAAGAAAGAAGAGAAAAAATTTAAAATCTGGACGTTAAAGCGTGACCTAAAACGAGGTGAAGCACTGCAACGTCGAGATTTGGTGATTGAATACTTAACCGAGTCACAAGCGGCGCAACAAGGGATTGATAGCGATATTAAGCTCGATTGGAGCAAGCGCCTAATTGCGGTTGAAGCTCTGAATCAAGGTGAATGGGTGACGAAAGAGGTGCTGACTTCTCCGGGAGAAAGCGATTACCTCTCGACCATGGCCAAGCCTGGTTACGCCCCGTTCAATATCACGGTACCGGGTGATGATGTGGTAGGAGGAACGATTGCCGTTGGTGATTTAGTCGATATCTCTGTTATTTCCACCATGGATCAAAACCTCTCGGCAGACAACACCGTGTCGGACATTGAACACCTGACCATGACACCGCTAATTGCTCAAGTGCCTGTGCTGTACATGATCTCGAAGCAACGCTTAGTCAGTACATTGACTGACCAGAAAACCACTGATGTCACTTTAGTGTTGCAAGTAACTAACCGTCAGTTGGCTAAGTTGTCGGTAGCAAAACGCATTGCAGAAATTACGGTACATAAATCGATTGGTGAGCAGTTTGTGGATGAACTGCATGCGAACTCAAGCGATGTGATTCGTTTTGCTGATGAAAGGCAAACCACGAAAACCCAATCGATCAAAGAATATCGATTCAACTAGGAGGCAAGATGAAAACCATAACTCGATTTAGCATCTATTGCTTAATGCTTGTTTCCACGGCTTTACAGGCTCAGGGCATAACGACGCTTTCGGCTGGTGGCGCAAGAACCCTATCGTTTAAAGCTGAAGTTGATTCGGTGTTTGTTTCTAACCAAAAAGTGGCGGACTACCAAGTTATCGATGCTCACAAGGTGGTGTTACTGGGTAAATCAGAAGGTGAAGCATCGTTCATCGTGTTTGACCGTGATGGTTTTGAGCTTATCAACCAAACCCTGATTGTCAGCAAAAGCTACCGCAATATTGAGCAGCAAATTCAAGTGCAGTATCCATACTCTGATGTTCAAGTTAACGGTATTGGTAGCAATGTTGTATTGAGTGGCATTGCGCCTTCTGACAATGAACGCGACAACATCTACACCTTGGTGGGTGAGTTGTTGGGTAAGTCTTCCAGTAACCATGATTTTGAAATGCCAGAACTCGATAGTTCGACTGACGACCTTCAAGTGGATTTTATGTCTCGCCCTACCTATCAAGGTGTGGTGAACAACATTGAAGTCACCGCGACGAAGCAAGTTAACGTCAAGTTGACCATTGCAGAAGTCTCCCACAGCTTTATTCAAGATTTTGGTATCAAGATGGGCTCTGGCGGTGATGTTGGCATCTTTGTCGATCAGTTAACCAGCTTTAGTGCCGATGACATTGTTTCTGTTATCTCAGCTGTCGGTTCTGACAAGGTAGGCCAAGTGCTGGCAGAGCCAAATCTGTCGGTTATTTCTGGAGAGCAAGCAAGCTTCTTAGTTGGTGGTGAAATGCCTGTAGTAACGGTGGTCGACGGTGCCAGTGATGTCGATTACAAGGAGTTCGGCGTGCGATTAGACCTGATGGCGAAAGTGCTGCGTGACGACAAAATCAAATTGGCACTGTCACCAGAAGTAAGTTCTTTAGATAACACCTACACCAGCGAAGTGTTTGATTTACCGGCTTTCAAAACTCGTCGTGCACAAACCACCGTTGAATTAGGTGATGGTCAAAGCTTTGTTCTGGGTGGTTTGCTTAATAGTGAGGAGCGTGAATCGCTGACACGAATTCCTTTTATTGGTGACATTCCTGTTTTAGGAGCGCTGTTTCGTCACACAGGAACAGAACGCAACAAAACCGAGCTGATTATTGTGGCAACCGTCAACTTGGTGAAACCAGTGAAAGCCAATCAAATCCAGCTACCAACCATGGAAAAAACCGGCACGTTACGACGCTTTTTTGCACTTGATGGTAGTTATGACAAAGCTCAAGACCAATGGGCTGGTGAGGTTCTTAACGCGGGAGGTTTCCGTCAATGAAAAACTGGATGTTAGCGCTATTTGCGATTACAGCACTATCCGGCTGCGCCGACCATATTGTTGAACCTCGCGGGACCAGCATTGCACTTAAACCGACAGAATTTAACTTTGCGGTACAAAGTCAGGACCAAGTTTATGCCATGAATAAGCTCACTCAGTTTGTTCGCAAGTATCCGAATCAAGCGGGCAGTAAATGGCAAATCACTAGCTACAACGCCCAAGGTAAAAAGTTGGCGCAGCATTACCGCATCGCACTGTTGCAGCAAGGCGTGGCGGCCGAACAGTTAGTGCTCGAACATCGCCCGGAGTTTCATCGCTTTGATGTGCAAGTATCGGTGATTCAGCTTCAAGCTCAGCTTGAGGTATGCCACCAAGAGGTTATCGGTGATTACGGTTTGGGTCACCTAGGTTGTTATACCGATGGCAGCCGTTGGCAGTCGATGGTTAATCCGCAGAATGCGCTTTGATATTGAGGAACACTCATCATGTTTGATTTAGTGGATAAGTTGAGTAAGAGCACGCCAAATCACACTCAACAAAAAGAAAATAAGTGTGCGTTCTTGTATCAAACCGCTGCGTGCAAAGACTTAGTTCATAAGGCGTTTCGCTTTGAAGGCTTAGTCGAGCCAATTACGGTGAACAACCAAGAAAAAAACTACCCAGAATTGCATACGCACTCAAGTGTGGAAGTGGTGATTGTTGAGCTGAATAAAAGCCAAAGCGTGGTTGAAGATGCAAAAAACATTGCCCATCAACTGCCTACACATGTGTCGGTTGTGGTCGTTGGCAGCGAAGATGCGATCTCAACGATTCGTGCATTAAAACAGCTTGGTTTCTATTACCTATTTTGGCCTGCGACCGACAAAGAAATCATGGAGTTTTACCATGGTGTACGTCGTAACCGTCAGCAGCAAAGTGGTGTGGCTTCGAATCGAAAAGCAAAGCAAGTGGCGTTTCTTGGTGTGAAAGGCGGTGTTGGAACGTCTTTGATCGCCAGTGAAGTAGCACGTTCATTGGGGCGTCATCATAAAACGCCTACCTTGTTGGTTGATCACACCTACACCGGCAGTAATATCGATGTGCTTTTAGGTTTGCAGAAATTCAGTAAACGCAGTGTACGAAAAGGTACTTTGGTATCGAGCATTGATGGTGATTTCGCCACTAGCTTAGTACAACGTTTGGAACGAAACCTTGCGATTTTAGGTTTGGAGTCGGATGCGTTTACGCGTGCTGAGCTTCATGAATATACCCAAGCGCTCAAAGAGCAAGTGGTTAAGAACCATTCATTTGTGATTGAAGACTATTCACATACCGTCACCACAAATGAAGAGTTCGATCGTGCAGTGGCTGAGATTGATACGTTAGTGGTGGTGTTTGATGCCACGGTGTCGTCGCTACGAGAATTAAACCGCGTAGTGTCTGAGCTAGAAACGCGCTATCCAGAGCTGCCGCTTCTTACCGTGATGAATCAATCGCGTCCAGATAATGCGGCTTCAATCAGTATGTCTGACGTTAGTAAATATTTCGGCCGCAAAGCCGACTGCAAAATTGAGTTTGACCACAAAGCGAACCATTACCTACTTCAAGGTCATCAACTGATTGATACTAAATCAGAAATGCAGCAAGGCTTGAGTGATTTAGTCGCACTGCTGGTGGGTGATAAGCCGCAACAAAAGCGTTCTTGGGTGCAAGAACTGTTTAGTCGCTAAAAAGGAGTAGGGAATGCAACATTCTAAACAAACCTACATCCATCTGCGTGACCAAATTTTTAATGCCTTGGATGCATCTGCACTAGAAAGCTTATCGAAAAGTGACCTAGAGCGTCAGTTGAGTAACGCGGTCGATATGTTGGTCAGTCGCGACCAGCTATCAGTTTCTTCTCTGGCGAGAAGTGAATACGTCGTCAGTATGATTCACGAGTTAGTAGGTTTGGGACCGCTTCAGGTCCTGATGGATGACGACACCATCACCGACATCATGATCAATGGCCACCAGCAAGTGTATGTCGAGCGCTTTGGTTTAGTACAACAAGCGGATGTGCACTTTCTCGATGAAAAGCAACTCGCAGATATCGCGAAACGTATTGCCAGTCGTGTCGGTCGTCGTGTTGATGAATCGTCACCTACGTGTGATGCGCGCTTAGAAGATGGCAGTCGTGTGAATATCGTCCTGCCGCCAATTGCCATTGATGGTACTGCAATATCGATTCGTAAGTTTCGGCAGGAAAGCATTGGTTTTGCTGACTTAGTTGAATTTGGCGCATTGAGTCCTGAGATGGCGAAGTTGCTGCAATTGGCTGCGCGTTGTCGCCTGAACATTCTTGTCGCCGGTGGTACAGGGTCGGGCAAAACAACGTTGTTAAATGCTTTATCGCAATACATCTCACAAGGTGAGCGAGTGGTAACGATTGAGGATACTGCTGAGCTGCGATTGCTTCAACCTCATGTGGTTCGTATGGAAACTCGAACAGCAGGCATCGAAGGCTCTGGTGAAGTGAACTCACGCGATCTGATGATTAACTCGCTGCGTATGCGTCCAGATCGCATCATTGTTGGTGAGTGCCGTGGTGCTGAAGCGTTTGAAATGTTGCAAGCGATGAACACAGGCCACGATGGTTCGATGTCGACGCTGCATGCTAACAGCCCACGTGACGCCCTTGCCCGAGTGGAATCCATGGTCATGATGGCAACCAATAACCTGCCACTAGAGGCGATACGCCGCTCTTTGGTAAGTGCAGTGGACCTCATTATACAGGTCAATCGCCTTCACGATGGTTCTCGCAAAGTGATGAGTATTACGGAAGTGATTGGTATGGAAGGGCAAAACGTTGTGCTTGAAGAATTGTTTTGCTTCCAATCTGATCCGCATCATTACGAAGGCAAAATTACCGGCCGTTATGAAACGACGGGTGTCATGAGCCGCTCAGTTTTGTTTGAAAAAGCACGTTTCTACGGAGTGGACAAAGATCTCGCTGACACCATCAGTGCGATTGAAGCAGTGGGGTAAGGCATGTATTGGTTCATTTTAATCGGTGGCATTGCTTTGGTCGCTGTCGCCTTGTTGAGTGAAAAGAACAAGCATCTTGATAGTTATCTCATCCAGTATCAAAAACGCGACCGTGTTGAGACAAGGCTTACTCGCCAAGCGGTGAACGTTGCTAGTTTGTCAGACAGAAGCTTACGCCAAGGTTTGAAAACACGCTGGGATAACCTAAAGCGCCAATTGGGCCGCTTTGCTCTGCTTAAAATCATGCTCTATACCATGTTGGTCATTGTGCTGGCTTTAGTAGTGAATAGCACATTCACTCGCTTTGCGGTTTATGAGTTATTGCCCTTTGCGGTGCTATTTGGCTGGTGGTTTGGTTATCAATGGCTACAGAAGCGTGAGCAAAAGCAGTTTGATGAAACCTTTCCGGATGCATTGAATATGCTGGCAAGCGCCATCAGTGCGGGAGAGAGCATTGGCCGCGGCATCATGTACGTGGGTGACAATCTCGAGGGTGAAGTCGGACGTGAGTTCAAGTTAATGGGTGAGCGTCTAAAAATGGGCGAGTCAATTGATGAGGTGTTTCGTAAATCTTGTCTGCGTTTTCCAAACCCGAACTTCCATTTCTTCGTGATTACACTGCGAGCTAATATGCAGCGCGGTGGTCAGTTGAAAGAAATCATGACGCGTTTGAATCGCCAGATGTTTGAAGCTCGAGCCGTCGAGCGAAAGAAATTTGCCCTGACGTCTGAAGCGCGAATTTCAGCAAAAATCGTTTCGGCGACGCCATTTTTCTTTCTGTTTATCTTGCAGTTTTTAAGTCCAGAGAACTTTGAGTTCGTGATGTTCAACCCAGAAGGTCGTCCGCTGCTTTATTACTTAGTGATCAGCGAAGCGATTGGTATGGCGATCATTTGGGCACTAATGAAGAGAGTGAAGTAATGATGACTCAAACGATGTTTTGGCTGTTTTTCTCTCTCGTTGGTGTCAGTTTCGGCGTACTCCTGCTTATTTACTGGATGCTTAACCACTTCGGCTATCAACGCCGAGTGGCAAGAATCGTGCGCCAACACAAAGGTGATCAGCAAGAAGAGTCACGACTAGAGTCGATCCTATCTCCGTTATCGAACTTAGTAGAGAAGCGAGATGCGAGTTTGTCACAGCGTTTACACCTCGCTGGGATTGATAACCCCAATGCTGCCACTTGGTTTGCGCCATTAAAGTATGCGGCTTTGCTGCTTGGGGAGTTGTTGATTGCCGTGTTGGTCTTCACGTTAGATATCGCAACCAACTATTGGGTTGCTCTTGCTGCTGCTTGGGCGATGGCAGTGATTCTATTGCCTGATATGTGGCTTGAAGTTCGTAAGACCAATCGCCAACGACGTATCAGCCGCAGCTTACCCTATTTAATCGATCTTATGGCGATATGTGTTCAGACCGGCATGTCGATTGAAGCGTCGTTGAAATACTTGGCGATAGAGATTCAAAGTTTTAACCCTGAGTTGGGCAAGTTATTGGATAACACCAACCAGCGTGCCCGTATTGTGGGTATGGAGCGTGCGTTACAAGAGCTGTACCAGCAAGTGCCATCGTCTGAGATGCGCAGTTTTATGCTGACGTTAACTCAAAGCATGCAGCACGGCTCATCCATCTACACGATGTTGACGACATTGTCCGGCGATATTCGTGAAGTGCAGATGTTGGAGCTTGAAGAGCAAATAGGGAAGTTGGCGGCCAAGATGTCGATCCCATTGATTGTTTTCATCTTGATTCCACTTGTTTTTGTAATCACCGCTCCTGGGGTGATGAGGATGATGTCCCATGTTTAAAAAAATTCTGATTTGTTTGTTACCAGCCATGCTTGCAGCGTGTAGTTCTACCCAGCAAGCGTGGCAACAACAAGATTCGAAAGAAGCGATTTACCAGAAAACCAACAATCACACTCAATTAGTGACCTTGTACAAACAGCAGCTTCAACAAAGCGATGATGCGCAGGTGCGTGAGAAGCTGGCGCAAAGCTATCTCTCACTTGGTGATGCCGAATCAGCGCTGTTTTATATCAAGCCATTAACCAATAAATCCGCAACGAGTGTCGATACCTTGTTAATCCAGGCACAAGCCTATGGTGAATTGGCGCAATACCCTGCTGCGATTAGCAGTGCAAAGGCGGCACTCGCGCTTGAAGAGACCAATGCGGAGGCAGAAAACTTGCTTGGTACTTACTATGGTTATAACTACCAATATGACTTGGCTCGTCGCTATTTCGAACGTTCACGCGAACACTTCTTTGATGGAGTAACGGTTAACAACAACCTTGCGGTACTTGATATTGCAGAGGGGCAATACAAACAGGCGATTCAGCGCCTCCTGCCTATTTATAAAAACGGTCAAGCGGATGAACAAGTGATGGCCAACCTGACGTTGAGTATGGCCAAAGAAGGTCAGTATGAGTTTGTTAAACAAGTATTGAGTGAGAAATACAGTAACCACCAGATCGACGATATTTATCGTGCTTTACGCGGTTATGACCCATTAAAAGCGAAGCAGAAAAAGCGAGCTCTAACTGAGGTGAGTCGTGAAAGCTAAGCAACGTGGCGTTGCCAGTATTGAGTTTGCCATTGGGTTCTTCGCTTTTTGGCTGATGTGCATGGCGTGGGTAGAAATGAGCTATATGTCTTACATTTCAGCCATCAACGATCTGACCATTTCAGAGATCTCACGCACCGCTAAAAAACGTAATGACGACTACATGCAAACCGTGCAAGCCGTGCTAAATCGAGAGGGCAGTATTTGGAATACCGCGGTGGATGTGGAGCGCTTTCGCGTTTCTATCCAATACCTCGATAACATCGAATCTCTCACGGCTTATATCGAGCAATGCGAGTTAGCACCGGAGCAAGCCAGCAGAGAATGCGGTGATGCAGAGAATGCAGCCTTGGCTGTTTATCACATCGATTACAACTTTCAACCAATCTTTAGTTACTTCCTGGGCTTACAAAGCACGATGAGCCGAGAAATGGTAGTGGTACAAGAATATGAACGCTCCCAATTTGCAATTTAATTACTGTCGAGGGCAGAGCAAGCAACGTGGCACTTTCAGTATTGAGTTTGCCATTGTTGGTATCTTCTTCAGCTTACTGTTGGCGTTTAGTGGTGATGTAATTATTAAGCTGTCGGTAAAAGGGAAGTTGGACCGATTGACTTATTCGCTAGTGAATGTGGTGAAAGAGCGTACCCAGCTTTATGGTGCGGATTATGAGCTTTCAAAAGAAGAAGCTGATGATGTTGATACCATCATTCGCCATTCATTGGAGCGTACGTTCGGGAACTTTCAAACCAGTCAGTATGGCTTACAAGTTGAAGAGTTAAGCTTCGCCGCTGTGGATAAACCCAACCCAGTGATTATTGAAAAACGTGGTGCGATAGATTGCCAAGTTGGGGAAGCCATCAGTTCATTGAGTCCATTGTCTGTGGTGAGTAACCGAGGTCGTCAAATGCCGCTGTATCGTGTTTCTGTTTGCTATGAAACCGACAATTGGGTTGGCAGTTTGCTGGGTGTTGAGTTCACGCGGGTTGAATCTGATGCTGTCGTGATCGGGAGGTAACATGCCACATAGTATTCAAAGATACTCTAGTTTGAAAAAACAAAGCGGTCATGTTGGCATGTTATTCGCCATGATCATTCCCATCCTTTTTGGTGTCTTCATGTTGGGATCCGATGGAGCGAGGGCATTACAGACTAAAGCCCGTTTAGAAGAGGCGGCAGAAGCAGCGGTGCTGGCGGTTTCTGCAGAAGATTCAGAAAATCACACGTTGGCGCAGAACTACATTGAGCACTATGTGTATGACGTTGAAGGTATTGAGAACCTAAACGTGCAGCGTTTGTCGTGTGAAGACATGCCGGATTGTCAAGCAGGGTTATCAAAAGGGCAAGCGCGTTATTTTGAGTATCGTGTTGCAGGGCGAACTCGCCACAAATCTTGGTTTCCTGGACAAGGTGTGATTGTTGGTTTTGGTGAAACGTTCGATGTTACTGGAAGCTCGAAAGCACGACGTTATCAAGGTCAGCCTGTCGATATTACCTTTATCGTCGATTTTTCTGGCTCGATGAATGAAAACTGGAGTGGTGGTAAGAAAACCAAAATCGAAGATCTGAAAGACATCATCGAAAAAGTAACCGATGAATTAGAGCAATACAATGCGCTAAACCCAGAACAAACACATAGGGTCGCAATCACAGGGTATAACCGTCGAACGATCAATACTGGCAATAACAACAAACTGATTATTCGAGATCAGCGAATCACTACCAAAATGGGTGAGTACGATAAGGATGACGTGGTTAACTTTAACAAAACGATAGAACAACAATTTAAAGTCAAAGGAGCAGCTAAACGAGTACCTAATGGGGACGATGAGGCTGAGTTTTATGACATTTTCTATACAGATAAGTTTGATGGATTTGTAAAGGACGTTAGAGGCTTTAAGGCCAACGGCGGTACTGCTTCGCTACAGGGAATCATCAGAGCTGGGCAGATTGTTACTCAGTTAGCAAAAAGGCCAAAACAGCTAATTATTATTCTATCCGATGGTGAAGATTGGAATCATTATGCAGAACAAACACCAAAGCTTGTTGAAAAAGGTATGTGTACCAACATCCTCAATATGATTAATGGTGGCAAAGTGACGGCAGATAATACCAGTGACTCCATCAATGTCGTGAATGGCGTTAGCCAAGGAATGAAGACGCCAGATGGCGATCAAATGACGGCCAGTATGTCGGTTATTGGTTTTGATTATGAGCTGGATGCCAATGTTGGCTTACGTAATTGTGTCGGCGTGGATAACGTCTACAAAGCAGAAAATACCGACGACATATTGAATCAAATCTTATCGCTGATCACCGAAGAAGTCGGTCACCTAACCTTGTAGAGAGCAATACAATGAACAAGTTAATTCTGGCATTAGTCGTGAGCTTACCTATGCCATCATTCGCACACGATAACACTAATCAAGCGCTGTATTACTATTGCCAGCAAGGGCAGGATCAGTATAAAGAATCGGTGTCTTTTGGGCATCAAACGGAAGTGAAATACCATCAAGGTCCGTTTATGCAGATTACCGTTAATGGTGAACAGAGTGTTCTTGAGCCCATGCTACTGTCTCAGTTGGAACAGGCTGGTATTGATAAATCTTGTGCGACTTATCTATTGAGTCGTGCACAACTAACTGAGAATAAGCAGGGCGAGTTTGCTGCCCGAGTGCTGTTTGAATTTGATAAAGCGAGTTTAAATGCTCAATCGAAGTTCATTCTCACTCAGTTGAATCAGCAACTGAAACAACGACCTCAATCTTCATTGTTGGTGGTTGGTAATACGGATGCGAAGGGGAGTAATGGGTATAACCTAACGCTTGGCTTAAAGCGTGCGAACTCTGTGGCTAAATATCTTGAAGGGTATGATGAAGTGGTGTCCACTTCACGCTCTGATGGCGAAACGCACCCTGTGAGCAGTAATGCAAATACTCACGGGCGCGAGTTAAATCGCCGTGTTGATATTAGCTTGCCAACGCAAGGCTAACGGTAAGGTAACAGTATCTTTAAGCTCGCACCCATGGATGGGTCTGTTGGTGTTTCAAACCAAATTGCGCCTTTGTAGCTGTGTACAATCTCATCACACAACGCCAAACCTAATCCTGTTCCTGGGTTTTGTTCATCAGCACGCACACCGCGTTTAAATAAAGTGTCGCTTATCGACTCGTCCACGGCGGGACCATCGTTGTTAAAGGTAATGATAATGCCTTCTTCGGTGTTGTTGATGAACACATCGATACGCTTATTAGCATAGCGGTACGCGTTCTCCAATACGTTACCAAACACTTCCATCACGTCCGCTTTACTCATCGGCAGAGTCTGATCACTATTGATAAACTGTTCGACGCGAATGCTTTTATCTATATGGACTTTATCAAACATCAGCAGGAGGCTGTTGAGGATAGGTTTGATTGGAGTGGTATTCTCTACAATCCCTTTCACACCCAATGATGCTCGCTTAAGTTGGCCTTGAATCACATCATCCATTTCTAATAACTGTTGGTTGATATCATGAATTTTGCCTTCTTCAATATCATCCAATAGGGCTTGGGATACAGCGACTCGTGTTTTCAAACTATGTGCGAGATCGTTTAATGCTCGGCGATAGCGCTGCTCGTTTTCTTTTTGCTGGAACATCAGCTCATTGAGGGCTCCTGTGATTGGCATTAAATCTTCTGGATATGAGTGTGCTAGCTTCTCTTTTCTGTTCGCTTTTACGTCAATTAATTCCTTTTCGAGAATTTTGAATGGTTTAAAACTCCAACGATAAATAAGAAAAATTAGCCACATAATAATGAGTGAGGCAATAATGGAAAATATCGCTACATTTACTTTGAGTTGATTCAATGAAGCGACCTTGTCTTCCATACGTCTTAGCAATACGATCCTTCCTTGAGGGTTATAAGGTGTTTTGTCTAAGGGCAGAACATGAGCTATGAAAGCAGAACCTTGCTTTGTTTGAACTAACTCAAATTGATTAATTTTGGTTGGTAATAATGGGTCTAGGCAGAAGTTTTCTATTTTTGGCGTTTTTATTCCTCTCTTGATGAGCCGTTGTCGAGATTCTTCATTCATGGAGCGCCAAAGTTCATTATTGTTCTCATCGCAGATGAACATAGAGAAATGGGAGGAGTGTAAAGGAAACTCTTCATTCCATTTTTCTAAGGGAGTTACTTGCCCTGACGCTATTATTTCATTCGTAATAGCAGGTACATGGCTAGCGACATCTAACGCATACTCTTCGAATAATTTATCTTTTTCGAGGTGGTAGACAAATGCACTTATCGTTAATAAGTAGCTTATTCCTACAACAGAGGTGATGAATAAAACGCGTCGACGAAATGTACTGGATATCAAACGTTTCATTGACTACTTTGCCTCTAGCTCAAAGCGATAACCCTGGCCGCGAATGGTACTAATGATTTTTTCTTCAGTGTGTGCAGCAAGTTTTTTACGCAGGCGCGAGATGATCACTTCGATATTGTTCAGTTGTACGCTTTCTCCGGCATCGTAGAGTGAGTCAGCAATCTGCTCTTTGGATATGACTTTTTGGCGGTGACGGATTAGATACTCAAAGATTTGATATTCCAACGCGGTGAGATCTAGGACGTTGTCTGCGTAGCTTATGCTTTTTGCCTGAGTATCTAACGTTACCTCACCTGCATTGATGGTGCTGGTGGAGAAGCCTTGATAACGACGGACAAGTGCTTCTAAGCGAGCCATTAATTCTTCAAACTGAAACGGTTTGGTGAGGTAGTCATCAGCACCAGAGTTCAGCCCTTCTACTTTATCTTGCCAATCGCCACGAGCGGTCAATATTAAGATCGGTACATTAATCTCTTTGCGGCGGATCTGCTTTATTAAGGTGATACCATCAAAATCAGGTAAGCCAAGGTCAATGATCATGGCATCCGCATTGGGGTGTTTTTGAATGGTTTGCAGGCAAGCGGATGCGGTTTTATCGGCATACACTGTATTGCCACGATCTTTGAGCTGCGAAGCTAAATGGTGATTGAGAATTTCGTTGTCTTCGACCAGTACGACTAACATGAACAACCTAATCAATGGATTTCATAACTGGATTAACCTTAGCATTCAACAAAAAAAAGGGAAGCCATGCTTCCCTTTAAACCTTGTTAATTCGCCATATTCTTGTTGCTGAGCAAGTTACTCACCGGTGTAAACAATCAGCACCTTGTCGTCTTGGTATTGGCGTTCGAACGCGTAGTAACCTTCTTGGTTGCGAGTAATGTGCTTACCTTGAGCAACCGCCGGGTGACGTTTACGGAATTCGCCTAGCTTTTGCCAATGTTGCAGTAGATCTTCTCGCTCGCCATGAATCTTATCCCATGGCATATCTGAGCGTGTGCCTTGGTGGGCGTCTGAACCAGTAATGCCAAAATCACGAGCTATCTCATCACCGTAATAGATCTGTATTGCTCCCGGAACCAACATCAGTGCATTCGCGGCACGTGCTTGGTCATCAAAGCTTCGGCTGCGCGCTGACCAAAACAGTTGTGTATCGTGTGAAGACAGGTAGCTCAACACGTTGAACTCAGGATCGGTATTGATGCGCTCTGCATAGCGGCGGTAATCATTATCAAGTTGAGCGAAACACTTCAGCGCTTTTGGTGCCACATCAGATTGGAATTCGAAGTTGATGATGGAATCGAATCCGTTATCGAAATACGGGCTCTTCACCACGCTGTGTGCCCACACTTCACCCGTCATCCAGAATGGTAGGTCATCCAAGGCTTTGTCTGGGTTGTTTTGTTTCCACTGGGCAAGCGCTTGGGTGGTGCTGGCTTTCAGCTCTGCCCACGCTTCCATTTCAACGTGTTTGGCTGTGTCGATGCGGAATCCGTCAATGCCGTAGTCGCGGACCCAATCGGATAACCAGGTAATGAGGTGTTCACGTGGAGTTTGCAGTTCATCTTGCGCATTGGTGTCTTTATTGCGGAAGAAGTTTGGTAATCCGGTTTTCTGAGTCGATTCGGTTTTTAGATCCGGTAGATAGTTCAAAGACATGGTGATGTCGTTGTAGCCCGGAGCATCGTAGTCGCCAATGTCGGTGCGGATCCAATCTTTGCCCCACCATTTATCCCACGCTTCGCTATCACCGTATTTGATGTAGTCGTTGAAGCTGTGCCAGCTTTGTCCTGATTTTGGCTGCCAGTCGGTCCATTTTTCACCAAGGACTTCTTTGGTTTCTTGGTCATCAAGGTAAAGCTGACCAAATCCGAATTCCTGCATGTCTGCTAATGTCGCATAACCTGTGTGGTTCATGACTACATCCCAAATCACGCGGATGCCTTTCTTGTGGGCGGTATCGACGAAGGCTCTGAGTTCATCTTCGGTACCCATGTTGGCATCAAGCTTGGTCCAATCTTGGTGGTAGTAGCCGTGGTAGCCGTAGTGCTTAAAGTCGCCTTTATCGCCGCCGCCAACCCAGCCGTGGATTTGTTCCAGTGGTGAGGTTATCCAGATAGCATTCACACCAAGTGATTCGATGTAATCGAGTTTCTTCGTTAGACCCGCTAAGTCACCACCGTGGAAGGTACCAATCTCATATTTTCCGTCTTTGCTGCGACCGTAGCTGTTGTCGTTGTCTGGGTTGCCATTGTAGAAGCGGTCGGTCATGACGAAGTACACCGTCGCGTTATCCCAACTGAACGGTTTATCGGCTTGCTGTTCAACTTCTTCTAGCAGCAATAGACCTTGGCTCATAGGACCCGGTTGCATGGCTACGCTGCCATTGGCGACAGTGGTTTCTTGTCCGGTTAAGGCATCACGAACGACAGTGTCATCATTAAAGGTTTGAGCAACGTTGATGGTTTTTGGCGTGTCAGTTGCTACAGGGCAAGAGTAGGTGATGTCCTGACTCTGTTTTGGTTTGATTTTTACCGTCAGCTCGTTGGTGGTTGGATTGAGCGTAAATTGATAGGTATTGGCTTTGAAGATGCGCAGCGGCATTTGTGCATCAGTGGCGCAGTTATCCATTTTTAATGGACGATTGAACTTGATGCGATCTTCTTCTGCTAGGGCAAAGCTACTGCCACAACTTTGCTTGCTGTCAGCAATGGTAAAGCTATAACTGCCTTTTTCGAGTTTTTGCTCGGCGACAAGTAAGCCTTGTGAGTTTTCCTCAAAAACAACGGTGTCATCACCAACGCTTAATACGATGGCATTTTCTGGAATCTGGCTGCAGGCGCTCAGTAGACCGATAGAGAGTGCGAGAATTGTTTTTTTCATTGTGTCCTTCCCCCGAATAAACAGTCCAGTTATAGCAAAACTGTGCCTCTACAATCCGAGCTCTAAACCAACAAGTTAAACGCGTCTCACCCTACAAATTTTAGTCTTGTTCACAAAATGAATAATAAGCGTCACCTTCATCGGTTTGAAGGCAACAAAAAAGGGAAGCATCTGCTTCCCTTTTACTTATTTCTTAATCACTTCTAAGAGTAATGAATTACTTTTGAAGCAAAGAAATGTCTGCGATCTGTAGGAACAGGTTACGCAGGTTGTTCAGTAGTGTCAGACGGTTCTTCTTAAGTGCTTCGTCGTCTGCCATTACCATTACGTTATCAAAGAACGCGTCAACTGGTTCACGTAGGTCAGCTAGCTTGCTTAGGGCTTCTTGGTAGTTACCTGTAGCAAATGCTGGCTCTAGCGCTTCCGTCATTACTTCAACGCTTTCTGCTAGTGCTTTCTCTGCGTCTTCTTGTAGAAGTGCTAGGTCGATGTCTGCTGCTAGTTCGCCGTCGAATTTCGCTAGGATGTTACCTACACGCTTGTTCGCTGCTGCTAGAGACTCTGCCGCTTCTAGTTCACGGAAGTGAGAAACCGCTTTAACACGTTGGTCGAAGTCTGCTGGTTTCGTCGGGCGACGCGCTAGAACTGCTTGAATGATGTCTACGCTGAAGCCTTCGTCTTGGTACCAAGCACGGAAACGACCAAGCATGAATTCGATAACGTCTTGTTCAACGTTGTTGTTGGTTAGACGGTCGCCAAACAGTGACTTCGCTTTCGCTACTAGGTCAACAAGATCTAGATTGTAGCCGTATTCAACGATGATACGTAGTACACCTAAAGATGCGCGGCGTAGTGCGAATGGATCAGAACCTTTAGGTGCTTGACCAATACCGAAGATACCTACGATAGTGTCTAGCTTGTCTGCCATTGCAACTGCAGTTGAAACACCGTTTGATGGCAGTTCATCACCTGCGAAACGAGGCATGTATTGCTCGTTCAGTGCTACTGCAACTTCTTCTGCTTCACCGTCGTGGCGAGCATAGTGCATACCCATAACACCTTGAGTATCCGTGAATTCGAATACCATTGAGGTCATTAGGTCACATTTTGCTAGTAGACCAGCACGCTTTGATTTCTCAACGTCAGCACCGATTTGCTCAGCAATGTAGCCAGCAAGTTCAGTGATGCGGTCTGTTTTGTCTTTGATAGTACCAAGCTGCTTCTGGAAGATAGCTTGGTCTAGCTCAGGAAGACGGTCGATCAGCGGACGCTTACGGTCTGTGTTGAAGAAGAACTCTGCGTCAGCAAGGCGAGGGCGAACTACTTTCTCGTTACCTTCGATAACGTGACGAGGCTCTTTAGACTCGATGTTCGATACGAAGATAAAGTTAGGAAGTAGCTTCTTGTCCTCATCGTAAACAGGGAAGTATTTTTGGTCACCTTTCATGGTGTAAACCAACGCTTCAGAAGGCACTTTTAGGAACTCTTCTTCGAACTTCGCTGTTAGTACTACTGGCCATTCAACCAGAGACGTTACTTCTTCTACTAGGTCATCTTCTAGATCGGCGATACCGCCAACCGCTGCTGCCGCTTTTTGTGCGTCAGCTAGGATGATTGCTTTACGCGCTTCGTAATCTGCCATTACTTTACCGCGCTCTTCTAGGATCGCAGGGTATTGCTCAGCAGAATCGATAGTGAACTCTTGCTCACCCATGAAGCGGTGACCACGGATAGTGCGGTCAGAAGCGACACCAAGGATCTCGCCTTCGATTAGGTCGCTGCCCATTAGCATGGTTAGCGTCTTCACTGGACGGATAAATTGAGTCGTTTTGTTACCCCAGCGCATTGGTTTTGCGATAGGTAGGTTTGCTAGTGCTTTCGCTGCAAGTTCAACTACGATCTCAGACGTTGGCTGACCTTCCACTTCTTGTTTGAACAGTAGCCATTCACCTTTGTCTGTAACCATGCGATCCGCTTGGTCAACCGTGATGCCACAGCCGCGTGCCCAGCCTTGAGCTGCTTTTGTTGGGTTGCCTTCCGCGTCAAACGCTGCAGAAACCGCAGGGCCACGTTTTTCAACAACTTTGTCAGACTGGCTGTCTGCTAGTGCTGCTACTTTTAGTGCAAGACGACGAGGTGCCGCGAACCATTTCACGCCTTCGTGAGCAAGTTCAGCGCCTTTTAGTTCTGCTTCGAAGTTTGCTGCGAATGCTTCAGCTAGAGTGCGAAGTTGCGTTGGTGGTAGCTCTTCTGTACCTAGCTCGATTAGAAATTCTTTTGCCATGTTACTTTACCCCTTACGCTTGTTCTTTCTTACACATTGGGAAGCCAAGAGCTTCACGCGATGCGTAGTATGCTTCTGCAACTGCTTTAGTCAGGTTGCGGATGCGTAGGATGTAACGTTGGCGTTCAGTTACTGAGATCGCTTTACGTGCGTCTAGTAGGTTGAATGCGTGACCAGCTTTTAGAATGCGTTCGTAAGCAGGTAGTGGCAGTGGCTTTTCAAGCTCAAGCAGCTCTTTACACTCTTTCTCACACTGTTCGAAGAAACCAAATAGGAATTCAACGTCTGCGTGCTCGAAGTTGTAAGTTGATTGCTCTACTTCGTTTTGGTGGAAGATATCACCGTAAGTCACGGCGTTGCCGTCCGGTGCGATGTTCCAAACTAGATCGTAAACAGAGTCTACTTCTTGGATGTACATTGCTAGACGTTCGATACCGTAAGTGATCTCACCAGTTACTGGCTTACACTCAAGGCCGCCAACTTGCTGGAAGTAAGTAAACTGAGTTACTTCCATGCCGTTTAGCCAAACTTCCCAGCCTAGACCCCAAGCGCCTAGTGTTGGGTTTTCCCAGTTGTCTTCTACGAAACGGATGTCGTGAACAAGTGGGTCGACACCAAGAACCTCTAGAGAACCTAGGTACAACTCTTGGATATTGTCTGGTGATGGTTTTAGCGCTACTTGGAATTGGTAGTAGTGCTGAAGACGGTTAGGGTTTTCACCATAACGGCCATCAGTAGGACGACGTGAAGGTTGTACGTAAGCTGTAGACATTGGCTCTGGGCCAAGTGCTCGTAGACAGGTCATTGGGTGAGAGGTACCCGCACCAACTTCCATATCTAGTGGTTGAACAATGGTACAACCATTCTGAGCCCAATAATCCTGCAGCGCGAGGATCATTCCCTGGAAGGTTTTGATATCGTATTTTTGCATAAGTCAGGTTCGCGCGATTCTCTTATTACTCGTGAATTCGTCTCTTTTGTTGGGTTTTCTTGCCTCAACAATGGCGATTCAAAGTAATTACGGTTGAATAAATTAACAATCAAGTATACCCAGATATTGAGCATGGGAGTAGAGCTAATCTTGATTAATTCGTGGGCAATTTTCTCCTTTAATGGATTTTTACCGCGTTATCTGCTGAATTTTTCCTAAAAGGGAGTTTTCGCTGTCTTTCACTCTTGAGGTGATGGGGAAACATGGCTAGAATTGCGCCTGTCTTTGGGGAGTAGCTTACCCGATGAAATGTCTGTTTCATCTGGTTCGTTCGTCAACATAATTGGTGCAAAATCACCATGGCGCTCGAGACTCATCAACCCGATGAGTTTAGCAAGACCTTAGACAAATCATCACTAACCGGGGTGGGGCGTGAGATTTGTCTTAGGTTAAATATAATAATCCCGCCCCAATGAGCATGTCGTGAGCGTTTTAGCTATTTCAATTACTACTGTAGCGTTAGCAGAAATTGGCGATAAGACCCAATTGCTATCTCTATTACTTGCCAGTCGTTACCGAAAACCGGTCCCTATTATTGCGGCAATCTTTTTGGCAACCATTGCCAACCACGCTTTGGCTGCATGGTTGGGTGTGGTGGTGGCCGATTATCTTTCGCCTGGGGTTCTCAAATGGGTGCTGGTGGTCAGTTTTGTCGCCATGGCGGCTTGGGTGTTGATCCCAGATAAATTGGATGATGATGAGCAGATATCCAATCGCGGTCCTTTTATTGCCAGCTTTATTGCTTTCTTTGTTGCTGAGATTGGCGATAAAACTCAGATTGCCACTTCTATTTTAGGCGCGCAGTACGCCGATGCATTGAGTTGGGTAATTCTGGGTACGACGATCGGTATGTTATTGGCCAATGTGCCTGTTGTTTTGATTGGTAAATTATCCGCCGACAAGATGCCTCTTGGAGCCATTCGTAAAGTAACTGCATTCCTATTTGTTGCTTTGGCTATTGGTGCCGCGTTATTCTGATTTCTTGTCCGTAAATGGTGTGAATTATCAATAACTAGTCGAGTAATGCACAAGTTCAAACTCTGGCTCAAAATCATTCAGGACCGTGACGGATGACATATTAGTGTCATACTTGTCATGGTAATTTAATGGTGTGAATGATAGCGAGAGGGCAAGTTTATGCTTACACGTTACATGGGTATGACCCCAAAGAGTCAGAGTTATTTATTCACCTTTGGTTTAGCGCTGTGCTTGTTAGCTATGGTGCTGACTGATATGTGGTTGCCAATTGTGGCAGGGTCCTTCATTCTCACTGGTTTGACGGTGGAAGCGTGGATTCGAGTAGCTCACATTATTCCTATGCATGAAGAAATGCGTGCGATGAAGCAACAATTGAATAAGCTACAATCAGAAGTTCGCACTTTAGAATACGATGAATAAAACAAACGGCAGCCTTTTGGCTGCCGTTTTTGATCTTGCTGAGATTATTCCAAACCTTTCTTAATCAGGTACTGGTATGGAAGCTGTTCCGTTTGTGCCGCTATCAACTGGTGATCCATGAATCGGCAGAAGCTCGGGATATCTCGAGTTGTTGATGGGTCGTCTGCTTTCACTAGCAATACTTCACCATCTTGCATGTTTCGAATTGTCTTCCTGACCATCATCACTGGCTCTGGGCAGCGTAATCCTTCCGCCTCTAAGGTTTTTGTCGCCAGTTCAGGATTAAAACTCATAATGTGATTCTCGTAACTAACTGAGCGGTGAATTTTACTTTCGTTGAAAAAATATTCAATAACCACTTGGCAAACTGAATTTTTTGATTTACTTTAAATTAACAATTCGGTAACAACTGGCAAGGAGAGACGATGTTAACAGCGTTAGACAGACTGACTATCTATTCGGTTTTATGCTTCATCTCGTTTTGTGCATTAGTGCTTAGAACGCCAGCTGAAACCTCATTGATGCCTCTTGCAGGCATGAGTGCAACGATTATCGGGATTTGGATTGAGATGCACAAATGGTCAGGTGCATCAGAGCAAGAAAATTAGCACTTCTTGCTGTAATCGAAACCTATTGATATATACGCTCACCAAGTTTAACGACACTTCATTCCGACACTATCCCCATTTTTCTTGGGCTTCCCCGCTGAAAGGCGGGATTTTTTTTGCCTGAAGAGTACAATTTACCTAAACCCCCTACATGTTAAGTGGCAAATCGTGGAATTAGAAGACATCTATCGTCGAGATCTGAATTTATTGGTCGCATTACGTGTGTTGATCGAAGAAAGCAGTGTTAGCAAGGCAGCAACGCGTCTCAATTTAAGCCAATCAGCTATGAGCCGCGTACTCGGTCGATTGCGTGATTTGCTTGACGATCCGTTATTTACACGGCAAGGCCAACACTTAATACCGACGCAAAAGGCGTTGGAAATCGATCGCTCTTTGGGAGAGCCTTTGGAATCACTGCGCCAATTACTGTCTCCACGAGAATTTGACCCGCGTAGCTGTGATCAAACTTTTAATATTGCCACGACGGATTATGCGATGCAGACCATTCTGCCTTTCGCATTACCACGTATCTATCAAGAAGCGCCGAATGTTTCATTTAACTTTTTGCCGATGCAGCACGACCGTTTGTCTGATCAGTTAACTTATGAAGGCGCGGACTTAGCGATTTGTCGTCCAACTGGCCCAGTAGAGCCTTTGCGAAGTGAAGTACTTGGTCGAGTGGGTGTGTTGTGTATGCTTTCTAAGCAACACCCTTTGGCGAATGAAGAGATGAGCTTAGACGATTACTTAAGTTACCCGCATGCAATGATTGCTATCAGTGATGGGGTAAAGGCGCTGATTGAACAAGCCTTGATGGAAAAGCCAAAACGTAAAATGGTGCTTCGTGCCTACCATTTAGAGGCCGCACTGGCGATCATTGATACTTTACCCATTATTATTACGGTTCCTGCCGATTTAGCGTACTTGGTTGCTGATCGCTATGACTTAGTAGTGAAGCCATTACCATTCCAATTCACGCCGTTTGAATATTCGATGATTTGGCACGCACGTTGCGAACACTCTCCCGCTCAAGAATGGTTGCGTGCAGTGGTTCGTGAAGAATGTAGTCGTCTTATTGCTAAGCGAATTGAAGATATGGGATTAGACTAATTTTTCCGATAATCGAAATAGCAAAAAGCCGGGCAATGACCCGGCTTCATTTATTCTATCGAAGGGTTAACGCTTATAGCTTGATAACCACGCGACCAGTTACTTGACCGTTTGTGATGTCTTCAGCGTATTTTGGTGCTTCAGCTAGTTCTACCTCAGTACAAGCTTGCTCGAAGTAGCTGTCTGGTAGTAGCTCAACCAATTTTTCCCATGCTGCAGTACGTTTTTCAAATGGGCATGAAACAGAATCCACACCTTGTAGACGAACGTTACGTAGGATGAATGGCATTACTGTCGTCGGTAGATCGAAGCCACCTGCAAGACCACAAGCTGCAACTGCACTGTTGTAATCCATTTGCGCCAATACTTTTGCTAGTACTTTGCTGCCTACAGTATCAACCGCACCTGCCCATACTTGTTTTTCGAGCGGACGTGCTGGCTCTTCAAATTCAACGCGGTCGATGATGCGGCTAGCTCCTAACTTTTCTAGTAGTGGGCCGTTTTTCTCTACGCGACCTGTCACTGCAGCAACTTTGTAGCCAAGCTGTGCTAGAAGCGTTACTGCTACTGAGCCTACACCGCCACTTGCGCCAGTTACTAGGATTTCGCCGTTTTCAGGTTTGATGCCTGCATCAAGCAGTGCTTGAACACATAGCATGCCAGTGAAACCAGCAGTACCAACCATCATTGCTTTCTTGCTGTCTAGACCTTTTGGTAGTGGTACTAGCCAATCCGCTTTTAGGCGAGCACGTTGAGACATACCGCCCCAATGGTTTTCACCCACGCCCCAACCCGTAAGAACAACTTTGTCGCCTGCTTGGTAGCGGTCGTCTTCTGAGCTTACTACCGTACCTGCTAGGTCAATACCCGGCACCATCGGGAAGTTACGGATGATTTTACCTTTACCTGTAATTGCAAGGCCGTCTTTGTAGTTCAACGATGAGTAATCAACGTCAATCAGAACGTCGCCTTCAGGCAGTTGTGTTTCATCGATTTGCTCGATGCTAGCGATAGTACGTTTGTCTTCTTGATTTAGAACTAGAGCATTAAACATAAGGTTCTCCGATTGTGCGGTAGCGTGACTCTGGGTCACATGCAGCAAGATATCAACTGCTGCTAAGTGTATGTCTTCTTTGTCTATGAATAAAATGAAACTTGAGCATTTAATGTATGCTTTTTGTGCATGTAAGCAATATTTGGCGTAAAACAAAGGGCGACATCAGATGCCGCCCTTAAGTGTAATACTAAAAATTTTCAGTATTGGTTCATTTGCTCGTGATTGTTGGATTGATCACTACAACCTAGTTTCTCTTAGACAAACTATGGTCGTTCAAATACCGTTGCAATACCCTGACCTAAACCGATACACATGGTTGCTAGGCCGTATTTTGCGTCTTTCGCTTCCATTAAGTTGATCAACGTCGTCGAGATACGTGAGCCAGAACAACCAAGTGGGTGACCCAATGCAATCGCACCACCGTTAAGGTTGACCTTCTCATCCATAACATCAAGCAGACCCAAGTCTTTAGCACATGGCAGAGATTGAGCGGCAAATGCTTCGTTTAGCTCAACCACATCCATGTCTTCAATTGAAAGACCTGCGCGCTTAAGTGCTTTCTGTGTCGCTGGTACAGGACCATAACCCATGATAGAAGGGTCGCAGCCCGCAATGGCCATGCCTTTGATGCGTGCACGAATCTTCAAACCAAGCTCATTGGCTTTCTCTTCGCTCATGATCAACATCGCTGATGCACCATCAGACAGAGCCGATGATGTACCGGCTGTTACTGTGCCGTTAGCAGGGTCGAATACTGGACGAAGTTGAGATAGGCCTTCAACAGATGTTTCAGGGCGAATCACTTCATCGTGATCTAGAGTGAATAGCGTGCCGTCTGCTGCGTGGCCTTCAATCGGTAGGATTTCGTTTTTAAAACGACCCTCTACGGTTGCTGCATGTGCACGAGCATGAGAACGCGCGGCAAACTCGTCTTGTTGCTCACGGCTAATGCCATGTAGCTTACCAAGCATTTCAGCGGTTAATCCCATCATGCCTGCTGCTTTTGCAACTGTCTTTGACATACCAGGGTGGAAGTCCACGCCGTGGTTCATTGGTACGTGTCCCATGTGCTCAACACCACCAATTAGACAGATTTCAGCATCGCCCGTCATGATGGCACGTGTACCGTCGTGAAGCGCTTGCATTGATGAACCACACAAGCGGTTCACCGTCACGGCGCCAATCTCAATTGGCAGACCAGCAAGTAGCGCCGCATTACGTGCAACGTTAAAGCCTTGTTCTAGGGTTTGTTGTACACAGCCCCAGTAGATATCTTCAATCTCACTTGGGTTCACCTGTGGGTTACGCGCAAGAATACCCTTCATTAGGTGTGCGGATAGATCTTCTGCTCGCGTATGACGGAAGGCACCACCTTTAGAGCGACCCATTGGAGTACGTAGACAATCGACTACGACAACATTTCTTGTTTGATTAGTCATTTTAAAATCCCTCCTTAGATAGAACCTTGCTGTTGTGCACCGTAAAAGCTTTCACCTTTCGCCGCCATATCAATCAGCATCTGTGGTACTTGGTACATAGCACCAAGCTCTGAGTATTGTTTTGCCATTGCAACAAACTCAGCGATACCTACGCTATCTAGGTAGCGGAATACGCCGCCGCGGAATGGAGGGAAGCCAAGACCGTAAACCAGTGCCATATCCGCTTCTTGTGGAGTGGCAATGATGCCTTCTTGTAGGCACAGTACCACTTCGTTGATCATTGGAATCATCATGCGTTGAATGATGGTCTGCTCGTCAAAGTCCTGCTTATCGGCACAAACGTCAGCGAGTACAGACAAGATTTCTTCAGAGAAGGTTTTCTTCGGCTTACCTTTTCTATCAATGGTGTAGCTGTAGAAGCCACTGCCATTTTTCTGGCCGTATTTATCTGCTTCGAACAGTGCATCGATCGCGTCACGACCTTGTTTGCCCATGCGCTCAGGGAAGCCTTGCGCCATCACGGCTTGTGCGTGGTGGGCGGTATCAATACCAACAACATCGAGCAAGTATGCAGGTCCCATCGGCCAGCCAAACTTACGCTCCATGATTTTGTCGATTTTCGTAAAGTCAGCACCATCACGAAGTAGCATGCTGAAGCCGCCAAAGTATGGGAACAATACGCGGTTTACAAAGAACCCAGGGCAGTCATTGACGACAATTGGTGATTTGCCCATTTTCGCTGCGTAGGCTACAACACGATTGATGGTTTCATCAGACGTATGTTCACCACGGATGATCTCGACGAGAGGCATACGATGCACTGGGTTGAAGAAGTGCATGCCACAGAAGTTTTCTGGGCGTTTCAGCGATTTTGCCAATAGGTTGATAGGAATCGTCGAGGTGTTTGAGGTGATAACCGTGTCGTCACCTAAATGCGATTCGACTTCACTCAGCACTGCTGCTTTTACTTTCGGATTTTCTACTACAGCTTCAACAATCACGTCTGATTCTTCGATGCCTGCGTAATGTAAGCTTGGTGTGATAGACGCTAAAATTCCAGCCATCTTAAAGCCATCAATGCGACCACGAGATAAGCGTTTATTCAACAGCTTAGATGCTTCAGTCATGCCTAAGTCGAGCGAAGGTTGCGCGATGTCTTTCATTAACACCGGTACGCCTTTTAATGCAGATTGGTAGGCGATGCCGCCGCCCATAATACCTGCACCAAGCACAGCCGCACGTTGCGTGTCTTTACTTGCTGACTTAGCTGATTTTTTCGCAAGTCCTTTAATGTATTGGTCGTTAAGGAACAAACCAACCAGGGATTTTGCTTCTTCAGATTTAGCCAGTTTTACGAAGTGCTTACGTTCAATGTCGAGTGCTTCATTACGAGCAAAGCGAGCGCCTTCTTCAATAGTGATAACGGCTGTCATTGGAGCTGGGTAATGAGGACCGGCTTTCTGAGCCACTAGACCCTTCGCCATGGTAAAGCTCATCATTGATTCAAGTTTACTTAGCGTTAGAGGCGATGTTTTTTGCTTGCGACGAGCTTGCCAGTCTAGTTTTTCGTTGATTGCCGATGTCAGTGTCTTAAGTGCTGACTCGTAAAGTGCGTCGCTATCGACAACCGCATCCAGAAGACCAATCTTCAATGCTTCATCCGCACGACATGCTTTACCTTGCGTGATCACTTCCATTGCGCTGTCGGCGCCAATAACACGTGGCAGACGCACACAACCACCAAAGCCCGGCATGATGCCTAATTTTGTCTCTGGTAGACCGATGCTGGTGGTCTTGTCACCAATTCGCATGTCAGTTGCAAGCACACATTCACAACCGCCACCTAACGTGTGACCTTTTAGTACCGAGATAGTCGGGACAGGCAAGTCTTCCAGCTTGTTGAAGATGCTGTTAGCAAATTGCAGCCACTGATCGAGCTCAGCGTCTGTCTTGGCAAAAAGACCTAAGAATTCGGTGATATCTGCGCCAACAATGAACGCGTCTTTATCTGAGGTGAGCATCAAGCCCTTCAGTCCTTGGTGTGCTTTTAGTGCATCAAGGGCTTTGTCGAGTGACTCTAGTGTTGCTAGATCGAGCTTGTTAACGGTTTTTGGAGAGCAGAAGCTAAGCTCTGCAATGCCATCTTGTACTTCCTTTACCTGTAGGGTTTCGGCTTGGTAAATCATTGTCTATCTCCATGACATACAATCTTGGATTGTCTGTATACCGATTTGATGCGGGCTGAGCGCCTGTAGGGCAACAAATAGATATAGAGGAAAGTCGTTATATTTGTTGTTCTGGTTTGACCAGTGGAGTTAGTTTGGACCTCGGATTGGTTAATTTCAATACATTTTTTAAACAAGTGTTTAACATTGTGCGCTAGTGCAGATCTTATGCGACTCACAATTCCGTCTCGTGATAGACTTTGGACAAAGAGAAAAGTGACCTAATCCTATGAATGACCAGCCTTATCTTATCCCTGCCGCGCCTGCTCAATTTGAAGAAGAAATCAAAAAGAGCGTCTTTATTACCTATTTGGCTCATACGCCAAACATAGAGGCTGCAAAGGCGTTCGTAGAGCAGATCAAAACCAAGCACTCTGATGCAAGACATAACTGCTGGGGATTTGTTGCGGGTCGACCAGAAGATTCGATGAAGTGGGGGTTTAGCGATGACGGAGAACCATCGGGGACAGCCGGAAAACCGATCCTAGCTCAATTGTCTGGTTCTGGTGTAGGAGAACTGACAGCTGTTGTTACTCGATATTCTGGTGGCATTAAGTTAGGCACAGGCGGTTTGGTGAAAGCTTATGGTGGCGGTGTGCAACAAGCGCTCAAGCTGCTTCAAACAATTGAGAAAAAAATAACCACAAAACTCCGTCTAGAGTTAGACTATGGTTTTATGCCTATCGTACAGTCGATCATGCCCCAGTTTGGTGTGGTTGAAGTTGAAGCTGAGTACAGCGATCAGGTGGTATTAGTGTTGGAAATTGAGCTACGTGAAGTGAGCGCCTTTACCCAAACTATCATCAACAAAAGCGGTGCAAAGGCAATTGTCACCCCTATAGACGGACAATAATGAAATATAGGAAGCCACAGGGACAGCTTCGCTAGTCAATTAATCCATGCAATTTCGTTCAATTATTCGAATCGTCGGGCTATTGCTCGCGCTTTTTAGTGTCACAATGCTCGCGCCAGCGTTGGTCGCACTCATCTATCGAGATGGTGCGGGTGTACCTTTTGTCACGACTTTCTTCGTACTTCTATTGTGTGGTGGGATATGTTGGTTCCCAAACCGCAGGTATAAACACGAGTTAAAAGCACGTGATGGCTTTCTTATTGTTGTTCTTTTCTGGACAGTACTAGGCAGCGCAGGCTCGATCCCTTTTCTTATCTCAGATAACCCAAATATATCTGTGACTGACGCCTTTTTTGAATCCTTCTCTGCTTTAACGACCACTGGTGCGACAGTTATCGTTGGACTTGATGAATTACCCAAAGCAATCTTGTTTTACCGCCAGCTCCTACAGTGGTTTGGAGGAATGGGGATCATCGTATTAGCCGTTGCAATCCTACCTGTGCTTGGTATCGGTGGTATGCAGCTTTATCGTGCAGAAATCCCAGGACCAGTCAAAGATACTAAGATGACGCCGCGTATTGCCGAAACGGCTAAAGCGCTATGGTATATATATTTAAGTCTGACGATCGCATGTGCCGTGGCATTTTGGTTGGCCGGTATGACGCCATTTGATGCTATTAGCCATAGCTTCTCAACTATTGCTATCGGTGGTTTCTCTACGCACGATGCCAGCATGGGCTATTTCGATAGCTATGCGATTAACATGATTACTGTTGTCTTCTTGTTAATCTCAGCATGTAACTATTCTTTGCACTTCGCTGCGTTTGCGTCTGGCGGCGTGCATCCTAAATACTATTGGAAAGATCCAGAGTTCCGCGCGTTCATATTTATACAAGCTGTTTTGTTCTTGGTGTGCTTCTTATTATTGTTGAATCACCATTCTTACGACTCAACCTATGATGCATTCGACCAAGCGCTTTTCCAGACTGTTTCCATCTCTACTACGGCTGGCTTTACCACAACAGGCTTTGCCGATTGGCCATTATTCTTACCAGTGCTGTTGTTGTTCTCTTCTTTTATAGGTGGTTGTGCTGGTTCGACTGGCGGCGGCATGAAAGTGATCCGTATTCTGCTACTGACCTTACAAGGTGCGCGTGAGCTGAAGCGTTTGGTGCACCCTCGTGCGGTTTACACCATCAAAGTGGGTGGCAGTGCACTACCGCAAAGAGTTGTAGATGCAGTGTGGGGTTTTTTCTCTGCTTATGCTTTAGTGTTTGTGGTCTGTATGCTGGGTTTGATTGCGACCGGAATGGATGAGCTAAGTGCGTTCTCCGCGGTTGCTGCAACGCTGAACAACTTAGGTCCAGGCTTGGGTGAAGTTGCGCTTCACTTTGGCGATGTAAACGACAAAGCAAAATGGGTGCTGATTGTTTCCATGTTGTTTGGTCGTCTGGAAATCTTTACCTTACTTATTCTACTTACGCCGACGTTTTGGCGTAGCTAAGGGGAAATCGTGGCAAAAGCATTATTTCTATATTCCTCCCGTGAAGGGCAGACTAAAAAAATTCTCCACTATATAGATGAGAAGCTAACAGACTTCGAATGTGAGTTGGTGGATTTACATAATGTTGAGACGATTGATTTTAGCCAATACGAAAGGGTATTGATTGGAGCGTCTATTCGTTATGGTCATCTTAATAAGAAGCTGTACCAGTTTATTGAGCGAAACCTCAATCAACTTGAACAAAGTAAAGTGGCGTTCTTCTGCGTAAACCTAACCGCTCGTAAAGAAGACCAAGGAAAGGATACGCCAGAAGGCAGCGCTTACATTCGTAAGTTCCTAATTAAGTCACCTTGGAAACCAACCTTAATCGGTGTTTTTGCTGGTGCTCTTTATTACCCACGTTATGGTTGGTTCGACAAAACGATGATTAAGTTCATTATGTCGATGACGGGTGGCGAAACCGATACGACCAAAGAAGTGGAATACACCAATTGGGAAAAAGTGGCTCTTTTCGCAGATAAATTCAAAGAACTGTAGAAATAACGTGCTCTTTTGACCGCTTTTGACGCAAATTTATCCGAATGGTAAAAAAGTCAAAAAAAAGGTGAAAAAGGACTTGCCAATGTGATCGCAATCTCTATAATGCCACCTCGCTGACACGGCAACGCTTCGAAAGAAACGAAAGCCAAGTTAGCAAGCCAATTAGCCAAGCGGAAACGCTTGAAAGAAAGTTTGAAAAAAGTGATTGACACTAAACTTTAACTCGCTAAAATGGCCGTCCGATTTGAGCAAAGCTCAATAGGAAAGCTCTTTAACAATATAGACCTATCAATCTGTGTGGGCACTCGTTGATGATAATCCAATTAGAAACTTCGGTTTCAAATTAGGTTTCAATGAACTGAGTGACCAATCAAGTCTTCGGACTTGGCACAGTCAATTCATTATCATTCTGTTGGAATGGTAATAGCTTTAAAATTACTTCTTACTTTCGAGTAAGGAT
>NZ_LNRD01000018.1:0-95503 GCF_001557775.1 Vibrio sp. MOR3
ATACCAAGAGGACGGGTAGAGCTTCAATAAAGGTGCTTTGGGAAGGGTGGTTTAAACTACAAACCATCCTTGAAGGCTACGAACTCGCAATGTCTCTTGATCACTAGACTTGTGATCAAGAGACAGCGCAAACGCGAGGCTTTTTATTGTAGGAAATCTTCTTAATGTCACCAGTTTTTAAGCAGAAATTAGAGGCAAATCAGCAGGCTTACGACCATGGTCTAATCCTTATTGCTATTGTTGTTTTTGTATCGGTGTTAAGCTTAATAAAAAGAGCAACAAGGATAGGTTATGAATTTCCCATACAGAAATATTGTCGTACTTACTGGCGCTGGCATCTCGGCTGAGTCTGGTATTCAAACATTTCGAGCTCAAGATGGTCTTTGGGAGAATCACCGAATAGAAGACGTGGCAACGCCAGAAGGTTTCGACCGCGATCCGGATCTTGTTCAAAGCTTTTACAACCAACGTCGTTCAAAACTTCAAGGCGAAGATATCAAGCCGAATGCGGCTCATATCGCACTAGGACGCCTAGAAGAGCAGTTGGAAGGCAAAGTGACTATTATCACTCAGAACATTGATAATCTGCACGAGAGAGGCGGTAGCGCCAATATCATTCACATGCACGGTGAATTGCTTAAAGCACGTTGCAGTGAATCCAACCAAGTCATCGAACATTCAGAAGACATTGAAACCGGTGAATTGTGCCATTGTTGCCAGATCCCAGCGCAAATGCGCCCTCACATTGTTTGGTTTGGTGAAATGCCACTACGCATGGGTGAGATCTATGCGGCTTTGGAAGAAGCAGACTTGTTTGTTTCTATTGGTACTTCTGGCGTGGTATATCCAGCTGCAGGCTTTGTACATGATGCGAAGATGCATGGTGCACATACGATTGAAATTAACTTGGAGCCAAGTGCTGTCGAGAGTGAGTTTGAAGAGAAGCGTTACGGCAAAGCAAGTATTGAAGTGCCAAAATTGGTTGACGAAATTCTTGCTCTGGAAAACGAAGCCAGCGCTTAATTAAACGGACAGAACCTTCATTTTAAAAAGGCATCGAGTGATTCGATGCCTTTTTGTATTTTGAAACGTTGTATTCTGATGCTTTGCAATTTGAGCAGTATGGATTGAGCCACAAATAGCGATCTTCAGATACAAGAAAAGCGGCCTAAGCCGCTTTTCTACACTATTTCGACAGACTGATTAGTTGTCTACTTTTAGCTTTTGGAAGTACTCATCGTAAAGCACACTTGCTTCACCAACTTCGTCTTGCCATGTACCGCTGTCCATCACTTCTTGTGGTGGGAAGATGCTTGGATCGTTAGCAAATTCTTTCGGTAGTAGGTCATGCGCTGTTTTCACTGGAGTAGGGTAACCAATCTCTAGTGCAATCTTAGCAGCATTCTCAGGACGTAGTAGGAAGTCGATCATCTTATGAGCTGCATCAACATTCTTCGCGCCAGCTGGAATTGCTAGGCTGTCCATCCAGAAGATAGTGCCTTTTTCTGGCCAGATGATGTCGATGTTCGCGCCTTCTTGACGAGCCATGTAAGCAGAACCATTCCAAAGCATACCAAGTGATACTTCACCTGCTAAGTATGGGTTCGCTGGGAAGTCTGAGTTAAATACCAACACGTTTGGCATTAGCTTTTTCAGTTCTTCGTAAGCTGCTTTGATCTCGTCTGGGTTAGTCGTGTTTGGTGAGTAACCAAGCTTAGTCAATGCAATATGGAATACTTCGCGAGAATCATCCATCAGCATTAGTTGACCTTCCCACTTGCTATCCCAGAAATCGTCCCACTTAGAAACCGATGACTTGTCTAGCATGTCAGCATTGATACCAATACCGGTCGCACCCCAAATGTAAGGGATAGAGTAGTTGTTGTTCGGGTCGAACGGCTTGTTCAGGAAGTTAGTGTCTAGATCAGCAAAGTGAGAAAGCTTCTCTTTGTCGATCTTTTGCAGCATGCCTTCTTTACGCATTTTAGATACGAAATAGGTAGACGGTACTACCAAGTCGTAACCAGAACCTTGAGTTTTCAGCTTTGCGTACATGCTCTCGTTAGACTCGTACGTAGAGTAGATAACCTTAATTCCAGTTTCTTTTGTAAAGTCTTCAAGAACTTCGTTTGGAATGTATTCCGACCAGTTGTAGAAATACAGTTCTTGATCAGCAGCCATTGCAGGGGAAGCGATTAGCGTCGCTGCACACAGTGCGCTTGCGTAGAATTTACTTTTCATTTTATTTCCGTTTTGTTCAGCAACAGGTCAAATCAATACTAGTAACAGATACCGATTTGAGCCAAGTTGCGATAAGCACAATCCTGTTTATTTGAGCACGAACGTTAAACATCATGTCTTCATCGACGGAGAATGTTGAAGCTGTGTCAAATAAACCTAGCAACGTGTAATTATATCAGTCAATTACGAAAATAGGCAGCGTATTGCTGCCTATTTTCATTTACTAGATGGCTTATTAAGCGATTATTGGCCCGCTTTAAGCTTTAGGAAGTAATCTTCGTACTTCGCTGTCATGTCCCCAACAGAGTCTTGCCATTCAACACGGTCAAGATCTTCTTGAGAAGGGAACAATGGTGCAACGTCTTTAAACTTAGCGTTAGACTCTGCAACAGCAGTCAGGTAACCCGTGTCAGCCGAGATTTGCTCTGCGATTTCTGGACGTAGTAGGAAGTCGATCATCTTGTGAGCAGCTTCTACGTTCTTCGCACCAGAAGAGATTGCAAAGTTATCAACCCAGCCGATACCGCCTTCTTTAGGGAATACAAGCTTTAGGTTCATGCCTTCGTTTTGAGCAGCTGCCGCGCTACCATTCCAAAGCATACCAACACCAACTTCGCCAGACATGTATGGAGCGCCTGGGTTATCAGAGTTGAATACTAGAACGTTTGGCATAAGCTTTTGTAGCTCTGCGTACGCTTCGTCGATTTGTTTTGGATCCGTAGAGTTACCTGAGTAACCTAATTTACGTAATGCGATATGGAAGACTTCACGAGTGTCATCCATCAGCATTACTTGACCTTCAAGCTCAGGTTTCCATAGGTCAGCCCAGCTTTGGAACTCGTTTGGATCGTACATGTCAGCGTTAACCGCTAGACCTGTAATTGCAACAACGTGTGGAATAGAGTAGTCGTTGTTTGGATCGTAAGGCTTGTCTAGGTAGTTAGTATCTAGGTTACCGAAGTTTTTCAGTTTAGTCTTATCGATCTTTTGTAGCATACCTTCGTCACGCATCTTCGCTACGAAGTAAGTGGAAGGTACCACTAGATCATAACCTTGGTTATGAGTTTTTAGCTTTGCATACAAGGTTTCATTCGACTCGTAAGTCGAGTAGATGACTTTGATGCCAGTTTCTTTAGTAAATTGTTCTAGGATATTACTGTTGATGTAAGGACCCCAGTTCATAAATACTAATTCTTTATCATCCGCTGCCGCTGTACCAGAGAACAGAGAAAGCGCACATGCACTACCAGCTAATAGAGTAGCCCATTTTTTCATTGACGTTAGCTCCAAACCAAACGTTGTCCAATTTTGGACGATAGATAGAAAAACAGAATGGCATGTAACCATTCTGTTTCGTGATGTTAACGGATGCGGATTCTACTTTACTTTTTCTCTTGCTAGCAACTGAGAAATCACTACCAAGACCAAAGAAACAATCAACATGACCGTTGCTAGGGCGTTCACTTCTGGTGAAATGCCCACCTTAACCATTGAGTAAATCTTCAATGGCAAGATTTCGTAAGTTGGACCTGTTACGAACGAGCTAATAATTACGTCGTCCAGAGATAGGGTAAAGCTCAATAACCAGCCCGCAGCTACCGCAGGTTTTGCAAGAGGAAGAATGATCTGTTTTAAGATTACCCATTCACTCGCGCCTAGGTCTTTCGCTGCTTCCAACATTTTCACATCAAAGCCATTTAGTCGGCTGTACACTGTTACCACAACGAATGGTAGACAGAAGGTGATGTGAGCAATCAATAAGGTAAAGAAGCCAAGCTGTGCACCTAATACAAGGAACAAAGCAAGTAATGAAATCGCCATAACGATATCTGGTGACATCATTACAACAAATAACATGCCGTTGACCGCGCCTTTACCTTTGAACGAGTAACGGAATAGGGCAACAGCCGTTAAGCTACCAATGATGGTTGCCGCTGTTGCAGAGAATACCGCTACGTTCAATGAATGCCATGCAGCCTGCATTAGGCTGTCGTTGTTTACTAAGGTTTCGTACCATTTCGTGGTGAAACCACCCCATTTCATACCAAATTTGTTGGCATTAAATGAGTTAACAATTAAGACGATAATTGGTAGATACAGAAAAGCATATACCAGCGCCATAAAGCTAAATCTAACTGTGCGTCCCATTAGTCTAGCTCCACTTTCTTATTCAATAGTTTGCCTGCTCTGTAGTAAGCATAAAGCATAACAGCCATTGCGAAGGTGAGGGCGATACTGGTCGCAGCACCAAATGGCCAGTCACGAGCGTTCAATACTTGGCTCTTAATTACGTTACCGATCAGTAGGTTCTTCGCGCCGCCAAGAAGGTCAGAGATGTAGAACATACCTAGTGCAGGTAGTAGAACCAATAAACAACCGCCGATAATGCCAGGCATTGTTAAAGGCAAAATTACTCGCGTAATGGTTTGAAACTTGTTCGCACCAAGATCTTTTGCCGCTTCAATGTAAGTGTTGTCTAGCTTCTCGATTGCCGAATAAAGCGGCAAAATCATGAACGGAAGCAGGATGTATACAAGACCGATCATCACTGCCGTTTCTGTATACATTAAGCGTATCGGCTTATCGATGATTTCCATTGCCATCAGCGATTTGTTTAAGACACCTTGTGTACCAAGAACAATCTTTAGCCCGTATGTACGGATCAGAGAGTTTGTCCAGAACGGTACGATAACCAAGAACAACATAAACGGACGCCATTTTTCTGGCATTTTCGCTACGATGTAGGCAAATGGATAACCGATAACCAAACACAACAATGTCGCAATGATCGCCATGTAGAAAGAGTGCATCAGCACTTTCGCGTACAGAGGGTCAAGCAAGCGAAGGTAGTTGTCGAAAGTAAACGTTAATTCAATTAGGTTTGCTTCATCACGCGTCAAGAAACTTGTACCAATAATCATTAGGTTTGGTACCAACACGAAAAGTGTTAACCAACTAACAATTAGGGTAATGATCGCGTTCTGAAGATTAAGCTTCTTGCTTATCATTTAGTACTACCTCCCAGCTCTCAACCCAAGTGATAGCGACTTTCTGGCCGAGTGAGTGGTCCACATCTGGATCATCTTCGTTAAAGAATTCGCTTACCATCACGCGCATGCCAGAATCCAATTGAATAACTGAATCTAGCGTCATACCTTTATAGGTACGCTCGGTCACGTGACCTACGATGCCTTTTTCTTCAGACTCTTTGATCTCTTCGATACGCAAGTCTTCTGGGCGAAGTAGTACTTGAAGTTTGTCACCGGCCTGTGCTTCTTGATCGTAGTAAACCACCGATTCAACACCTTCAATTTCTGCACGGATACGTTTCTCATCGATACGATCTAGCATGGTTGCGTTGAATACGTTGATCTCACCGATAAAGCGAGCAACAAATAGGTTCTTCGGTTCTTCGTAGATCTCACGTGGAGAGCCATCTTGTTCGATAACACCGTCGCGCATAACAATAATACGGTCAGACATCGATAGGGCTTCTTCCTGATCGTGCGTAACGAAGATAAAGGTAATACCAAGTTGACGCTGAAGCTGTTTAAGCTCGATTTGCATTTGCTTACGTAGTTTGTAATCAAGTGCAGATAGAGATTCATCTAGCAGCAGTACTTTTGGCTTGTTCACAACCGCACGCGCAATGGCGATACGTTGTTGCTGACCACCAGAAAGTTGATGAGGCTTACGCTGTGCCATTTTTTCTAGGCGAACCATGCGCAGCGCATCCATTACTCGTGGCTCGATCTCTGCAGCAGGTGTTTTCTGCATACGAAGACCAAATGCAACGTTTTCAAATACGGTCATATGAGGAAAGAGTGCGTAACTCTGAAATACCGTGTTGACGTGCCTTTGCTCTGCAGGAACCTGTGTTACATCTTGGTCATCTAATACGATTTGACCGTTGTCTGCCGTTTCAAAGCCAGCGATCATGCGTAAAACCGTTGTCTTACCACAACCAGATGGGCCAAGAATCGTCAGAAACTCACCATGATTAACATCCAGATTTAAATTACCGATGATTTCCTTGCCATCGAAACTTTTGCTAATACCAGATAGACGAACTACTGGCTTTCCTGCTTGCTGTTTAGCGTTCAACGTCTGTATTTCTCCCACGTTCAAATTGGGTTATATCCCATTGATGTGACATTAGTCATTCACTTTTGAGGCGCGCATCATAATCACCAAAATTGTGAAATCAAAGCATTTTCTTATCTTGAAACAGAAAAAATTTTGCAGGCAAAAGTAAACATTCCTTACCATACTGTTTTTATGGGGGTATTTACGCTTTCGCTATCGTTTTGTAGGGTTTTAATTTCGCCAGCAAATGTTTTCAATTTCATAGATTTGCGAGTGGTTAATTATCGACCAAATAGAAGATATTGCAAGTATTGAGGCCGAGATCTGATTTTAGACTTGGAAAGATTTCTTTATAATGACGCCCTTATTAATTGGCTGGTTTTCCAGAAAAAAATTTACAAGTTAGCCTTGGATAACATATGAACAACGATTTTGAGAAAGATTTCAATTTAGGAGGGAGTGTAGAGCGAGCTCTTTCTGGCAAGTATGAACTAAAAGCGGGTGCTGTTTTTAGTGAGGCTTGGCGCACGACCATTCAACAATTTTTGTCCTTCTCGCCAGCGATCATCTTGTTGCTTTTCGTTCAGTTGGGCATCTTCTATATCGCATTGCAACTTCAATTAGGTGACCCAGGTGTGATTCTTGATGCGTTGCAAGACCCTGAGTCTTTTACCACTGACATCGTCTCTGCTATTTATGTCGCTAACTTTAGTTACGAAGTGATCAGTGCGCCAATTTATGCGGGTATCAGTTTGATGGCTATGAGCCATGTCGCTGGGTTGAAAACAAAAGTACGTCACGTTGGTAAAGGCCTACAATTCACGGTGCCAGTGATTTTAGCGACGCTATTTAGTCTAATGCTGCAGGGCGTAGCTGGGATGATTTTTCCTCTGCTATCGTTATACCTTTCTTTAGCTTTTAGTCATTCTATCTTATTGATTTGTGAGAAAAGAGTGCCACCAATGCAATCATTACTATTGTCTCTTCGTGCAGTCAACAAGAAGATTTTTGTTCTTGCAGGGCTTTACTTGGGCGTGATGTTGATGTTTATTATTGCTGCAATGTTCTACGGAATTGGCTTGATCTTCGTGCTTCCGTTCTTCTTCCATTTGAAGGGAATCCTGTACCGCGAAATGTTTGGTATCAAGTTAAAGATCGTAGCGACACAGCAAAATGATAACGATCACGATGGTAACTCTCAGGTGTTTGATGCCTAAATCTTTAAAATCAATGAGTTTACGAGTGGCGGCTATCACAATAGCCGCCACTTTTGTTTCTGTAGGACCATATTTGCACTATGACCGCGAATATCGCAATGCGATTGACTCGCAGGTGGTACACGGCCCGGTAACACACCCAGACTTGTCTAACCTCCCTTATATTGGTGACATTCCTGATTTCAACTCGATTCAGGACACGAAAGATAAGAAGACAGCGTTCTTTGACTTCCTTCGACCGAAAATTACGTTAGAAAATCAGCGCATAGAAAAAGAGCGTGCCTTCTTAACGGCTTTGAAACTTGGCGAGTTAAGCTCAGAACAAACTTCATATGCTAAACGCTTGGCTGCACTTTACTCTTACCCATTGGAAGACGAGACGGTAACGGAAGCTTGGTTGGATGAAATGCTTAAGCGAGTTAATGTTTTGCCTGAGGCTTTGGTGTTAACACAGGCTGCGAATGAATCTGCGTGGGGCACCTCTCGTTTTGCAACCGAAGCAAACAACTTGTTTGGTCAATGGTGTTATAAGAAGGGCTGCGGAATCGTCCCTGCGAAACGCGGTGCAGGTAAAACGCACGAAGTAGAGAAGTTTGACACTGTACAAGAGTCTGTACATGGCTATTTTATGAATGTGAATCGTAATCGTGCGTATGCTGATTTACGTGATATTCGTGCGAATTTAGCAGGGAAACACAAGGATTTGTTATCTGTGGCGACGGCATCAGAACTTACTCACGGTCTGCTTGCTTATTCTGAACGCGGTATCGCTTATGTGAATGACTTGCGGGCGATGATTCGTCACAATAACGCTTACTGGACACAATAAAAGAAATAACGGATCGGATGAAGAAGTTAAGCCTAAGTTTACTGGGTAGTGCGGTACTGATCTTGGCATCGCCTATCACTCACGCTCAAGAATACATGTTTACGTATTCTAAACTTTACACGCAATTAAAGAACAATATTAAAGACGGCCATGATGACGTTAGAGTCGGTGTTTTCTTTGTTGATTCTGATACAAAACAATTGTGTGAAATCGAAAAAGCATGGATGGAAAAGGAAGAGCATTTTGAGGAGTTTGTGATACCAACTTCGAAAGAGCTACCGCTTCCTATAGATAAAAACCTAAAGTCAGCGAATCCACTTGTCTTTGTACAAACGCCCAAAGATACGCGCTGTGATTACTCTCTTGTAGTCATGACGAAAGAACCGTTACAGGGTAGCGTTACGTACGAAGAATTGAAGCCTTTGATGCCTCAAATGCAAGCCTTACTTGAAGATCTTGGAGGTATGTTTGCGGGTTGGTTTACGCCACAAGTACAAGGTGTAACCATGGAGTTCGCTAACGAACTTAATGATACTATTACGTTCTCTAACGGGGCTCAAAAAGCGATTGTTAATGGGAAGGTGCAAGTCGCAATGAGTGAAATTGGCGAAGGTGGTCATATGACATTACCTCAACCAACGACTCGTGTATTACCTTATCTACCGAATGCAAAAAAATAAGCATAAAGAAACCGAAGAAGAGCTGCAATTGCGGCTCTTTTTTTGTTTCTAACGTTCATGACGCTGTTTTTGAGTGCATTTATTGATGAGTCCGTCACACAAACATTTAATCCTGCGCAAAAAGCTCGTATAATCCTCGCCCCATAGAAATCCAAGTTAGGAAGCCCTAGTCGATTTATCGGCGATGTGAGAGCCCGCAATGAACCAAGTAGATACAAGAAAAGAAACCCTAGAATTCAACAAGCTTCAGAAACGTCTTAGAAGACATGTTGGAAATGCCATTACTGATTACAACATGATCGAAGAAGGCGATGTTGTGATGGCATGTATTAGTGGTGGTAAAGATTCATTCGCGATGCTTGATATCCTGTTGAACCTACAAAAGGCAGCGCCTATCAAGTTTGAAGTTGTCGCAGTTAACCTTGACCAGAAACAGCCAGGTTTCCCTGAGCATATTCTTCCAGACTACTTTGAAACGCTGAACATTCCTTACTACATCGTAGACAAGGACACTTACTCAGTGGTTAAAGAGAAAGTGCCAGAAGGCAAAACAACTTGTGGCCTATGTTCACGTCTTCGTCGTGGTACACTTTATTCGTTCGCAGAGAAGATTGGCGCGACTAAACTGGCGCTTGGTCACCACATGGATGACATTGTAGAAACAATGTTCTTGAACATGTTCCATGGCTCACGCCTTAAAGCGATGCCACCAAAACTTCGTTCAGATGATGGTCGTAACGTAGTTATCCGTCCACTGACTTACTGTCGTGAAAAAGACCTAATCAAATACGCAGAACATAAAGAGTTCCCAATCATTCCTTGTAACTTATGTGGTTCTCAAGAGAACCTTCAACGTCAATCGATTAAAGCGATGTTGATCGATTGGGATAAGAAAACACCTGGTCGCGTAGAAGCTATCTTCAAGTCAATCCAGAACGTAAGTCCAAGCCAGCTTGCTGACCGTGAACTCTTCGACTTTGTTAACCTGCCATTAGATCGTGAAGGGAGCCGTGAAGAGTATGAGTTCAGTGAAGCGGTAGTGTCATCGACGAACATTGATGAATCGATGTTTATCGACGTAACAAATATCTAATCCTAAGAGGAGGCTCAGTTGGCCTCCTTTTTTGTACATGATGTTTACTTGTAGTACGACGTATAAAAAATCCCCCAATCGTTGGGGGATTTCTATTTTAGGTAATAATAAAACCAGAAGGCGTTAAGTGGCGGTATTTGGATCAAGAGGACTGATGTAACCGTTTGGTTTCAATGCCAGGACGTCACAGTTAATCTTATCAATTACATGCTCAGCTGTGTTACCAATGAAGACTGCAGAAAGCCCAGTGCGACCAGTTGTACCAAGAATCACCATAGCTGCACTTAGTTTTTCTGCTGTTACTGGGATAATGTCTTCTGGTAAGCCTTGCTCGACGATCGTTTGCTCTTCATCCAAACCATGCTTTTGGCGCAGTGCTTTCATTGCGGTTAAATGATGCCCACGTACAGCGTCTGTATAGGTTGTAGGATCAAATTCCGGCAACTCAATTGTAATGTTGGCTGGCGTAACAGGGTACGCATTAACAAGGTACGGGTCGGCATCAAGTCGGTTACTGATTTCTTTAAGACGCTCTACCATCGAATCATTCAAGTCAATATGTGTTGGATTTTCCGAACCAACATGAACAGAAGCGAGTATCTTCGCATGCTCAGGCCAATCAGCGTTCTTAATTAAAAGTACAGGGATAGGGCACTTACGCAACAAATGCCAATCTGTAGGAGTGAAAATGACGGATTCTAGAACGTCGTGCTTACGCGTTCCTTTAATAACGATGTCGTGACCGCCAGCAAAGACTTCAGCGATAATCGCTTCATAGGGGCGATTATGCCAAACAACACAAACATCAAAGTCGAAGCTATCGTCTAAATACGGTTGGGCTATCTTACGCATCCATTGTTCACGTTGGTGGATAACACCGCGACGCATAGCATCTCTTTCATCGACCGACAGCATTGAGGTCATGTCATACGAAAAATCGTAGATTGACAGAAAGAAAGTGATTCGGCTTCTGGATACACTTTTTCGAGCGAGTTGAACCGCTCTTGCAAGTGCTGGCTGCTCATCATTATTGATGTCAGCAACAACAAGGATCTTACTGTATATACTCATATCTAAGCCCACTTATTATTGTAAAACCAAATACTGAATATAAAGTAAATCAGTATATTGGAGTACACAAGGTACATTTTTACTGTAGCTCAGTTTGAAGAAGAATTTGAGGACTTTCGAAGGGATTTTAGAAGAAATATGATGTAGCTCATTTTCGAGCTACATCAATTGATAGGGCAAATTAGTCTTTGCTAACGCCTGCAAGTTCCATCAATGCATCGTGATCTAAGATGGTGATGTACTTACCTTTTACGCTCAGAATTTCAGATTTCTGGAAGCGGCCAAGTAAACGGCTAATGGTTTCTACCGTTAGACCAAGATAGTTACCAATGTCACCACGAGTCATGGTTAAACGAAATTCACGAGGACTAAAGCCGCGCTGGGAAAAACGTGTTGATAGGTTGTACAGGAATGCAGCAAGACGTTCTTCTGCATTCTTTTTAGAAAGAAGCAGAATCATTTCTTGGTCGCCTTTAATCTCGTTACTCATCAAACGCATGATTTGTTGGCGAAGCTTAGGCATTTTTCCTGATAGGTCATCAAGGATTTCGTATGGAATCTCACAAACCATAGAAGTTTCAAGCGCTTGAGCAAAACTTGGGTGTTGGTCACCTGTTATTGCGTCAAAACCTACAAGGTCACCAGCTAAGTGAAACGCAGTGATTTGCTCATCGCCTTGCTCTGTAATGGTGTAACTCTTTATCGTGCCAGAGCGGATAGCGTACAGAGATTTTAGCTCATCACCTGCTTTAAAAAGCTCTTGGCCTTTTTGGATTGGCTTTTTACGCTCGATGATTTGATCCAACTGATCCAGCTCAGACTCGTTTAGAGTGAACGGAATACAAAGTTGGCTAATGCTACAATCTTGGCAATGAATCGCGCAACCACCTGATTGGATACGCTTTGTTGCAGGTTTTTCAGAAATCATAACAACCTTTCACTATTTGATATACATCAATATTTTATCACCGCTTACTTCTAAAGGGTAGCAAAAAAATTATTGAAAACGACTTTCATACTATATGAAACCGAGCATTCGCATAGCTCCGGCGGCAGTATACACGCCATAAGTTATTAAGATTAACGCTGAGATGTTTCTAAATATTAACGACTTTTGCAACTTCTGAAAGTGGCTCGCTCCGTATCCGATCGCGAGCATCGATGGAAGAGTACCAAGACCAAATGCCAGCATGATCATCCCTCCACTTAATGCGCTTCCTGACACTGCTGACCAAGTGAGAGCCGAGTACACTAAGCCGCACGGTAACCATCCCCAGATAAACCCAAACGGGAGGGCATGTAAAGGGTGTTTGAGTGGGAGTAGGCTCCTACCGGCAGGTGAAATCAATTTCCAAAGGGACTGCCCAAGTTTTTCAATAATCAGCAGGCCTTGCCACCATTTAGCAATATATAAAGCAACCAAAATCATGAATATAGCCGCAATAAAGCGGAGCCACGCTAATGATTGGGTTAATCCACTCAGTTCAGACAAGCCAGAAATAGCCCCACCAACCATTGCTCCAACACAACCGTAGCTAGCGAGGCGTCCAATATTGTAGAAGAGAGGGATAACAGGTGAAGGCTTAGTGTTTTTTGTGCCCATAGAGAGTAGTGACGCGATACCACCACACATCCCCATACAATGACCAGCCCCGACCAAGCCAATCATAAAAGCACCGATAAAATCTGGACTCATAGAGTAACGTTACGGTTTTTTGTTATTTGGTTTTTCATCTTCATCGAGAAGAATGTTGTGGCCTTGTCGCTCTAGATCTTCAAACTGATCACTGCGAACGGCCCATAGGAAAATAGCAACCGCCACACAGACCAAAACAATGGCGATAGGGATTAAAATGTAAAGACTTTCCATGTTAGCTCTCTTACTTTACTTCTCTTTAAGCAGTCGCAATGAGTTGGATACTACAATGATAGAACTCGCAGACATACCAACAACGGCAACATAAGGTGCGACAAGACCTGCAACTGCCAATGGCAAAATTAGCAGGTTGTAACCTAAAGACCAAGCCAAGTTTTCTCGGATTATCTTTCTTGTACGTATCGCAAGTAATCTTGCTTCTAATAGCTTCTCTAAATTATCGCCTAGAAGGGTCATATCTGCAGAAGCTTTGGCGACATCCGTACCACCACCCATCGCAACGGATAGGTGTGCACCTGCAAGAGTAGGTGCATCGTTAATGCCATCACCGACCATCATAGTGATGTCGTTTTTATCTAGTCCTTGAAGATACGCGAGTTTGTCTTCTGGTTTTGCTGAGGCGATCACATGGTCAATACCCATTTCGTTAGCAACTGGTTGAGCGTTTTGCGAAGAATCACCTGTCAATAGCGTTGTCTTGATACCTGCATCCGCAAAACGCTGGATGAATGCTTTGCTCTCTTTACGAATCGGGTCACGGTAATAGAAGGTCGCAACGTGTTTTTCGTCGACGGAGAGATAGACGGCGTTGCTTTCATCTCGGTTCTCACCAACCACAAAAGTAGCACTGCCGATCTTTACTGTCTTATTGTTCCAATTACCTTGAATGCCAGAACCAATGATGTTTTGAACATTACTTACAGTAACGTCTTCTTGACCAAACCCTGAGAATGCCCGAGCAATAGGATGGTTTGCGTGCGCTTCAAGTGCCGATGCGATCGCAAGTGCTTCACCTTCGTTAAAGCTAGCGAAGGTTTGAGTTTGATTAATTTCGATGTCGCCTTTGGTCAGCGTACCTGTCTTATCTACGACAAGATGATTAATCTTACACAACGTTTCGAAAACATGGCCTTTACGTAGCAAAATACCAAAATTACCCATTCGAGAGGTTGCACAAGTTAGTGCGGTTGGCGTTGCTAAGGATAGGGCGCATGGACAAGTCGCTACCAAAACAGACAGCATAATCCAGAACGCATCATCAGGTTTGGTTTGGTGCCAGTAAAGCCACGTGCCAGCTGAAATGATTAGAATCGCGCCGACAAAATAACGTGCTACTACGTCGGCAATTTCGGCGATTTTAGGCTTAGAATGCTGAGCTTCATCTTGAAGACGAACGATATTAGAAATCATCGAATCTGCTTTTGAATTCGTCACTTCGAGATCGAAAGACTCCTCGCCATTCAATGTGCCCGCATAAACGGCATCTCCCGCCTTCTTAACTACATGAACAGACTCTCCGGTCAGCATAGACTCGTCGATATGGATACGACCAGAAATCACTTTGCCATCGGCAGGAATATGTTCGCCAGGAAGAACGCGAATGCGATCGCCGACCTTTAGTGTTTTAACTGGGATTTGTTCACCGTCTAACGTGGTGGCAATCGCAGGGATGAGTTTAAGAAGGTTACCGCTAGCAGCCGCGGCTTTGCGACGAGCACGCATTTCTAAGAATCGACCAACCAACAAGAAAAAAGTAAACATCGAGATGGATTCAAAGAATACTTCACCTTGCTCTGTCACCGTTGCGACTAGACTTGCCACATAAGCAAAGATTAATGCGATGGACACAGGAACGTCCATACCAAGCGTTCGTCCTCTAATACTTCGCCATGCATTGAGGTAAAAGGGAAGCGCAGAATAGAGCAGTACAGGAGTTGCGAAGATTAAGCTTACCCATCGGAAGTAGTTTTTAAACTCCGGCTCTAAATCGCCAAAAACTTCCAGATACAACGCCACTGCTAACATCATTACTTGCATGGTTGCAAGGCCTGCAATGCCTAAGCGATACAGGTATTGCTTCATTGTGTGGTGATATGCGGCTTCTTGTTTATCCGCTTCAAAAGGTGCAGCCTTATAACCGAGTTTGTGAATCACAGAGAGCAATTCGCTGAGACGAACTTGTGTTTTATCCCACGCAAGTAAAGCTCGGTTCGTGGTGGTATTTACACGGATAGACACTAAGCCTTTTACGCCCGAGACTTGCTTTTCGATTAGCCAAGCGCAAGCTGCGCAAGAAACGCCATCCAAGGAAAGCGTGACTTCAGAGGTGTTCTCATTATTACGAACAAACTCCGATTGCACTTCTTCATTATCATAATGAATCAGCGCTTGGAGCTGTTCCGGAACTAAATCTGCTTTTTCAGCTGGTGCAGTGCGGTATTGGTAGTAGGAGACGAGCCCACTCTCGACAATGGTCTGTGCCACAGTTTCACAACCCGGGCAACACATGTCGCGAATTTCACCCAATATTTCTACTTTGAAATCCGTGTTGGCTGGTACATCTTCACCGCAGTGATAACAGGATTTACACATAGACTTACTTCATTAATATTGTTGGTTGTGCAGGGAATTCAACTCGACCTTGAATCATCCATTCTTTGTTGTGTGGTTCAAGTTCAACAAACCAAGGACCTTGAATAGAGTCTTCTTGCGTCAAACGATAGTTGCCTTTCGCATCGGCAGTGAGAAGCTTAGTAAAATCACGGTCTGGCAACGTGCGGTGTGTAAACGTCGCGGTTAGCGCAGGGAAGTGCGGCAGTTCCCCTTTGTTAAAAGAGATAACTACCGTGTTATCATCTGATGAAACGGTAGCGTTAAGACCAAGGTCTCGAGCGACATTCATTTTACTGATGTCGATGTTGATACCTTTGCCTTTTTTATAGTAATCCTCAGCGACCAAAGATACCGAGTTGTTGGCGAATACGACCACAGTAACGATTGTCCAAATCACCACAGTTAGAGGTAGGATGATCAGGAACCACGGCCAAAATTGTTTATACCAAGGCTTTACCATAAAAAAGTTCTCAACAGCTAAATGAAAAAATGTAAGGCTTTAAATTTAAAGGAAAGACAGCCCCTATGAAAGGGGCTGTTATTGAAATGTTACTTATTGTCAGAGTTGCTTAAACTCCAGACGTATGCCGCGACAAGTTGAACTTTGTCTTCGCCTAGAATGTCCTTCCAAGCTGGCATCACACCAGAGCGACCGTTCATAACTGTTTCTGTTACTGCAGCGCGTGAATCGCCGAATAACCAGTCTTGGTCAGTTAGGTCAGGTGCACCTACAGCAGGGTTACCTTTACCATCTGTGCCGTGACAAGCTGCACACACTACAAAGCGAGCTTTACCAGCTTCCGCTTCACGTGCATTCACTTTACGACCAGATAGGCTTAGCGTGTAGCTTACTACTTCTTGAACACCTTGTTCGCCAAGTGCATCTTTCCACGCAGGCATCTGCCCGATACGGCCTTGCATGATAGTAGTAACAATAGCTGCTGGCTCGCCACCGTATAACCACGCGTCGTCAGTTAGGTTAGGGAAGCCTTTCTGACCGCGAGCATCAGAACCGTGACATTGCGAACAGTTCTGTAGGAACAAACGTTGACCAACTTTAATCGCTTCAGGATCTTGCGCAATCTCAGGAATAGGGCGTAGACCTTCTGAATTATGAGCAAGTGCACGGAACGCTTCTCCGAAGTAAGCATCTGCATCATCAAGCTCTTTAGCATATTGGTTAAGCTGCTTGTTTTCTTGTGCTCGTGCGATGGCTTCTTTAGATTCTTCCAACGTACGTACGGTTTGATCTGAACTCTGCCAGTTGAGGACGCCTTTAAAGCTACCTAGACCTGGAAATAGAGTTAGATACACAGCTGCAAACACAAACGTGCTCACAAATAAGTATGTCCACCATTTTGGCAGAGGGTTGTTAAGCTCGCGAATACCATCGTACTCGTGGCCCATGTCTTCCCCTTCCTCGACGCCCATTTTATCTTTAGCGCACCAAGTCAAGAGGATCGCACAGCCTACCAGCGTACCGACAGTAATCACGATAATCCAGAGACTCCAGAATGTAGTCATTACTTCTTCACTCCTTGGTTATTTGGGGTCGTTTTTTGCTCTTCGTCTGCAAACACCAAGTTAGCATCTTCTTCGAAACGTGCTTTACGTTTCTTACCAAATGCCCACCATACGATGCCAATGAAACTCGCGAAGAGTACTACGGTATAAATACTATGAATTGTACCGAAATCCATGTAACCCCCTTACTTCATTGCATGACCAAGAGACTGAAGGTAAGCGATGATTGCATCCATCTCTGTTTTACCTTCTACATCTTTAGCCGCATTCGCGATTTGTTCATCCGTGTACGGAACACCGAACTGGTTGCGGAATACTTCTAGTTTCTTCTGCGTCAGTTTGCCGTCTAGTACGTTCTCTTCTAGCCAAGGGAAACCAGGCATGTTTGATTCAGGTACTAGTTCACGAGGATCAATAAGGTGAACACGATGCCACTCATCAGAGTAACGTCCGCCTACACGAGCCAAATCTGGACCAGTACGCTTAGAACCCCATAAGAATGGGTGTTCCCAAACACTTTCACCGGCTACAGAGTAGTGACCGTAGCGCTCTGTTTCAGAGCGGAAAGGACGAATCATCTGACTGTGACAAACGTTACAACCTTCACGGATGTAGATATCACGACCTTCCATTTCCAGAGGAGTGTAAGCGCGTAGGTTCTCTACAGGCTCCGTCGTTTGCTTCTGGAAAATTAGAGGAGTGATTTCTACGAGCGCACCCCAACTAATTGCAAAGACGATGAAAATTGCCAACAAACCGACATTACGTTCTAGGATTTCGTGGCGATTATTCGAATTATTACTCATTCTTTAATCTCCTTATGCCGGTTGAGGGATAGCTTTTAGGCTTTCTTTAGGCGCCGTTACTGTTTTGTACGTGTTGTATGCCATTAAGAACATACCGAATAGGAAGATGAAACCACCTAAGAAACGTACGAAGTAGAACGGGTAAGATGCTTCTACAGATTCTACAAAGCTGTAAGTCAGTGTGCCGTCAGAGTTAACTGCACGCCACATTAGGCCTTGCATCACACCAGAAATCCACATTGCTACGATGTAAAGAACTGTACCGATAGTTGCCAACCAGAAGTGAACATTGATTAGGCTAACAGAGTACATGCGCTCTTGACCAAATAGACGAGGAACAAGGTGATATACAGAACCAATGGAAACCATAGCAACCCAACCTAGAGCACCGGAGTGAACGTGACCAATGGTCCAGTCGGTGTAGTGCGATAGTGCGTTTACAGTCTTGATAGACATCATTGGACCTTCAAAGGTAGACATACCGTAGAAAGACAACGAAACGATTAGGAAACGTAGGATAGGGTCATAGCGAAGCTTATGCCATGCGCCAGACAGCGTCATGATACCGTTGATCATACCACCCCAAGATGGAGCAAATAGAACCAAAGACATCACCATACCTAGAGACTGAGTCCAGTCAGGTAGTGCTGTGTAATGCAGGTGGTGAGGACCAGCCCAAATGTACAGAGAGATCAGTGCCCAGAAGTGAACAATAGATAAACGGTAAGAGTAAACAGGACGTTCAGCTTGTTTAGGGACGAAGTAGTACATCATACCAAGGAAACCAGCGGTTAGTAGGAAACCTACCGCATTGTGTCCATACCACCATTGAACCATCGCATCCACGGCACCGGAGTAAATCGAGTAAGATTTACCAAGCGATACTGGAATTGCCATACTGTTCACGATGTGAAGTACTGCTACTGTGAGGATAAAGGCACCGAAGAACCAGTTAGCCACATAGATGTGAGACGTATTACGTTTGACCAATGTTCCAAAGAACACGACCGCGTAAGATACCCATACAATCGCGATTGCAATATCAATAGGCCATTCTAACTCAGCGTACTCCTTACCTGAGGTAAAACCTAAAGGTAAGGTGATTGCTGCGGCTAGGATAATTGCTTGCCATCCCCAAAAGGTGAAGGCAACGAGTGGGCCACCAAAAAGACGTGTTTGACAGGTGCGCTGAACAACATAATAAGATGTTGCGAACAGAGCACTGGTACCAAACGCAAAAATTACCGCATTAGTATGCAGTGGACGTAAACGACTGTACGTCAACCACGGCGTATCAAAGTTTAGCTGTGGCCAAACTAATTGAGCGGCAATCAAAACACCAACAGCCATACCAACTATGCCCCATAAAATGGTCACAAGGGTAAATTGGCGAACGACTGTATAGTTGTAGTTTTGTTCAAGCTGCTTTACTTGGCTCATTTGCATGCTTCCAATTTCTAATTAACTACACTTTACTTCCAACACGACTTGCGTCGTAACACCACCCAAGTAAACTCTAGAATTTAAGTGTTATCATCACTTTATTTCCATTGCTGACTTTAATAAAAAGTGGCATTTTCAGCGAGTCACTATACTTGAATTAACAATTCAATGACAGAGTAGTAACCTTACTAGGCCTCTGGAAATCATTTTTTATTTAAAAAGTTTGAAGTTTGTAACAAGGATATTAGGAATTATGGCTGCACAAAAGTTAACAAAGGCAAGACTTGCACAAATCTTAATCATGCTCAGTCTTTTAATTGGTGCATTTTTCTGGAGAACCTTTACTTATGAGACGAGTAGCGTTGTGGATTGTTCACAAAAACAACGATGTGATGTAACAATCGGAACAGAAAAAATCACGATAAACAAGGGTTCTGATGGCTTTTCGATCGAAAGCACAGAAAATGGCAGTATAAAAATTGATCTAAATCAATCTGGTGAGTTTATAGATCTGTCGGATAAATATCGCCAGAGTAATTGGAGTGATATTTCTGAGACTCGAGTAATTAATTTCAAAATAAGCGAAAACATTGTCCAAGTTCATTTATAAATCAGATCTGACGCGAGATAATGACGCTTCTTTATACAATTATTACTTTATTGTCTAGCGCTATATTGTCGTAATGGTATAACGGTTAAAGATCACACAATAATTAAACTCGTATGCAGTGCCAATCATTATTTACTCATATTACAGACGAATATTTAGCGATTAAGAAATTTCGCACGGAACTCTTTGAAGAGAACCTCTCTCACCTCATCTGCTATTACACTGAGGAGTATGACTTCCGTGCTATTCAATCAGCGTTTCGAGAGCTGTTTCCTAAACAGTCCCTCCACGGTGCGAGCTCGTGTCAGGCAATTATGACTAACCAAGGTTACCATCGTGGACCAGTCATCGCCGTTCTGGCTATCTATGATTCGGGGCCACATTCCTATGGTACTGGAATTTCGAAATGTGGTGATTCTGTCGATACTTATGTGGATGAAGCGCTGAACATGGCCTTATCTCATGCTAACCGGCTCGGCGAGGTACCCAACCTTATTCTTTTACATGCCACGCCAGGAAATGAAGAGGCTGTAATTGAAGCGATCGATCAGCGGTTTGGTACTTTGGTTCCCATTATTGGCGGCTCTTCTGCCGACAATAACATAGAAGGGAACTGGTCTATTATAACCACGCAAGGAAGTGAAAAAGCTGGCATTAGCTTAACACTATTTTATTCATCTCAACCTGTCGATATTGCGTTTAGTGCAGGGCATTCCCCAACGGATATTACGGGAACTGCAACGAAAACCCATAACCGATGTTTATTAGAAATTGACGGTGAGCCAGCACTAGATGTTTATCGAAGATGGACAAACCACCAAAATAATCAACCAGATAACGAACAATTTCTGTTTACTAATGCCAGTGCTTACCCGTTAGGTCGTGTTGCCGGGTACTTATATGAAAGGCCTTATTACAAGCTGTCCCATCCCATTCGCGAGACCTCACACGGTGGCATCGAGTTGTTCACAACTATCGAAGAAGGCGAGCAATTAACGCTAATGAAAGGGAGTAGGGAGCATCTAATTGCAAGAGCTGCAAGGGTTGTTAATGCCGCTTTTAATCAAAAATTAGAAGAGTCTCGAAAAATAGGTGTGATCAATATCTTTTGTGCTGGTCCTATGTTGCACTTAAAGCAAGATATAAACAGTGTTTGCGAACAAATTAACCAAGAATTAGAACACCTGCCTTTTATTTGCCCATTCACATTTGGTGAGCAAGGAAGATTCATTGGTGGTGAAAATGGACATGGAAACTTGATGATATCATCAGCGATTTTCCATAAACCTTATGAAAAATAAATATTTAGAGATATATCAACAAGAAGCGTTGCAAGAAGCGTTAGTCGAACTTAAAGAAGCAAGGCAACGAGAAAAACTTCTGGCAGATGAAAACAAAGCCATTCTATCTGCTATCTCTGCAATGAGTGAGGCTCGAAATCGACACGAGATATTTTCCGGCCTTAACAACGTACTTAAAAAGTACATCAATTTTGATGACTTCATCGTGATCACTCGAGACCATACTAGAGACGCATTTAAAACCTTAATCTCTACAAATAGTGTGTTCGATAACTTAGATTGGTTACAGGGTAGCGTTTCCGAGCGAGCTTTAAACGGTGAGTGTATTTTACTGTTTGAGCCGCTAAGGTTACGTGAGTTTGAAAACCTTAACAGCTTCATACAAAGCCATGTTAATTCAGTTGTCTTAACTGGGATTAGAACCGAGGTAACCCAAAATATCATCTTATTGATCGGTGCTCAAAAAGGGCATTTTAGCATCGAGAACAAAGAGACATTAAGACGCTTTAGCCCCTTAATTGAACGCGCTGTTATAGATATTGAAACCAAAGAGAAGTTACAACGTATCGTTGACGTGCGTACATCTCAACTCGCCAGAGCAAGAGAAGAAGCGGAAAAGGCAAACCAATCGAAATCTGAATTTCTTGCCATGATGAGTCATGAGATTCGAACGCCGTTAAACTCGGTATTGGGAATGTTAGATATACTGCGCCAATCCATGCTTACCGATGACCAGTCCGAAGTCCTTGATCAAATGGAATGCTCGGCAGAACTCCTATTAGCGATCATCAGTGACATCCTTGATTTATCTAAGATAGAGTCGGGCAGCTTTCAATTAAATGAACAGTGGGTTGATTTGAGTGACGCTGTAACATTTGTTATTTCCCAACAAAAACAAGTAGCTACCAGTAAAAATTTGAACTTTAATTTAAGCTTCGGATTAGAAAAAAGTAAACAATATTGGATAGATTCCACCAGGCTTTCTCAGGTGTTGTTCAACCTGATCGGGAATGCCATAAAGTTCACTGACTTTGGTGAAGTTAATGTTACGGTCGAAGAACAAAATAACGAACTTAAAGTTTCAGTTATGGATTCCGGTATAGGTATTCCAAAGGCAAAATTGAATCACTTATTTACTGCATTTCATCAAGGTGATGGATCAATCACGCGTCGTTTTGGTGGTACAGGTTTGGGGCTTGCAATTACCAAACATTTAGTGGAAATGATGCGTGGTTCGATTTCCGTGAGCAGTAAAGAAAATGTCGGGTCTCATTTCTCTATAAGGATTCCAGTTCTCACACGTAGTAACCAAGAGCGCCCAGTAAAGATTGAAGCGAACAGACCATCGAAGGCTCTGAATATACTTATTGTCGAAGATACCGAATCAAATCAGTTGGTGATCAAACTGATTCTAAATAAGTTGGGACATAATGTTTGTATAGCAAACAACGGATCTGAGGCCATCAAATTCTTGGAGCAAAATAGCCAAGAACTCGACATGGTACTCATGGATGTTTCAATGCCGGTAATGGATGGCATAACAGCGACAAGACTTATCAGAAAAAAAAGGATTTCAATTCCCATCATTGCTCTGACAGCCCATGCGTTGGAGAGTGATAAGAGAATGTGTTTGAAGGCCGGAATGGATGGCTTCATTTCAAAGCCAGTTCGCAGGCAAGATATTTATGAAGTGATTCAGTCACTAGTAGAAACTGCATAGCTCCTTAATATAGATCTTAACAATCGCAAGATTATTAAGATCTATATTAAGTATTTTATGGTAAATCACCATTATGTTTAATGAACCTAACAAACGATGTCTGAATTTGAAATCTGAGAGGGATAGGAGACCAATGTAGAGAAGATTTGGCGTACGTCTATACTGCATTTAACATAATATACATAATGCGCACTGAAAGTGTAGGCGCAAAGTTGTAATGTCACTATTTACCAAAGTTAAAATGTCTCTTTAGCTCGTAGTCACTAAGCTTTGCTTACAACCAGCTAAGGATGCGTTTAAGATGCTAGTGACTATTTGAGTGTTCGCCAAGTTCAAAGGCTTATGAATCGCCTGAGAGAATTCGGTGCTGTAGGATTGACTCACCAAGCTCGAGGTAAGCCAAGTAATAACCGCTATCCCAGTGACTACCGAGACACAGTTTTAAAACTGATTCGTGATCACTATTCTGATTTTTCTCCAACGCTTGCTAGAGAAAAACTATTTGAGTTACATAGCCTTCCAGTATCTAACGAGACCTTACGAAGTTGGATGATTGCAGATGGTTTATGGACGCCTCATTCGCAACGCAAACCTAAAGTTTACCAACCTCGCTACCGACGTGATTGTTTAGGCGAACTCATTCAAATTGATGGATCGCACCACGATTGGTTTGAAGGACCGTGACGACGTAACCTTGTGTTATTCAGTTCTATTTATTACGACATTAAAAAAGCGACTTGATATAGTCGCTTCAAACTTTTTGTGACACTGTCGCTTCTTTATATCATAAGAGTCATCTTCCCTGGAGCACTCATTCTAATTAATGATAATGCTTCCGCCGATATCTGGACGTTAGCAAACCAAAATGGTTTGTGCTTTTCTGCAAACACCGCACTTCTTGATAATCCATCATAGATTGCATATGCCCTAGCCTGCGCTAATGCTGCGCCATAGACACTACGCTCTAAGATGGGTTTGCTTTCGATGTCTTCAAGAACAGCAACTTTTATATGTTCTACATTCTTCGGCCATTGAAAGTTTTCTAAAAGTCTTTTTGTCACCAGAGCTTCCATATCGACAATGACTTTAGGCAAAAAAGCGGAATTTGGTCGGACATCTGCACAGGCATAATACTCATCTTTCCTGTTCGTTTTTCTATAGTTCAGCATGACTTCAATGAGTGCGTCTTCAAACGTATCTGTGAAGTGATTAATCAATACGATGCTACCTAAGCTACGAAGCGTTCCGATCAAAGCACCACAATCGGAATCTTGAACATCTGCCGATTCCAATCGCATTTTGGTGACGTTGGCAGTCAAAACCAATTGTTGCCAAAACTTGGGAGTCAGGATTTTAGTATTACTATCTGACCATCTCATCATTGGGCGCGCCATTAAAACTGGGAATAGTTTGCGGCAATTTTCAATTCCAAGGCGACCAATCGCGACTCTTGCATCTGAACTAGTTTTAGCAGCACTTCCTCGCTCACGCAGTCTTGAGTTTTCAATCAGGTCTATAATCGTTGAGCTTAGCTGATGGCTATTGTTAGCCAAGTCTGTCAGTTTTGAAAAGCTTAGAGATGGAGAATAGGCAAACGATGCGAACAGCTCAAATGCGGGTATAATGCTCGATAATTTATCAATTGGAAGCGTTTCAAGCTTTTTCATTAACATTCGATCGGCGACTTTCGATACATCGCTGATGACTTTTTGCAGTGTTTTCTGCTTGTCTTCCACGATTTGGCGCTTTTCTTTTACTCGCTCTTGTTCGCACATGAGAAGTATTCTTTGGTTGCGCGTGATTCTGTCTTCTTCACTAAAGATCACGTCGTCACAATATCGCCCCTGTAAACTAAGGAGCTTATCCACTTGTGACTGATCCACTTGGTGATTCATACTAGCTAGCCACTTGGCATGTCTAAGTTCGACTTCTTTCGATACCTTGACTGCGATGTCCATTGCTTCTGGTGTATAGTTTTTCTGCGTGAGCAACAAACTGCTATTCCTAACGTTGTTTTTATTTTCCTGTTGGCAAGTTTATCTATAAAGACACAAGCAGTAAATGGAATGTGACATTAATTCCACTTATAAATATATCCAAGTTATCGAAATATTATTAGTGAATGCTAATCACCCGTTGTTATGTGAAGTCGTATGTATTTTTCCGCAAACTTATAACGATATCGTTTACCAATTTTTAAGTTTGATTTTGCAAATTTACATACGCTTTTATCACCACTTCCCTTTACTTTTTTAATCTTCGCAGTCTTACCTTTATGCTCCATCTCAATCATTAGGTCACAATAACCTTCATAGCTATCAAATCGTCTATTGGTCTTCTTTTGCAATTCTGTTTTAATTTTCTTTGCAATGGGGTTCGTCTCTGAATCATCGGCTTTCGCGGCTGATGCCCCAATTAAAAAACAGATTAAAGTGACAGTGTATCGCATGGAGCTTCCTTATGATTCATAAAAGAAAAACTCTAACTTACTGACTTAATAGATATAAAACGGGGCGCAATTAATGCGCCCCATTTAACAAGAATAAGTAACTGATAGTTTTCTTAAGCTCTTTTTTTCCCTTTGCTTGACTTAAAGCCTTGATGAGGGAAGACGTTACGAATTCGCTGCTGCACTTTCTTCGGAACTTGTTTCGAAAAGGTCAAACGCATTCCTGTTCGCTGATTATAAACTTTCATCTCACCATCAAAAGGGTCATGCTCAGCAATGTCTTGCAAGTTGTGTTTAAAGGAAGGAGGAATATGACCTTTCACTTTTGTAATGTGCCCTTTCTCAAACGATATTTTTAAGACAGGTCTATCTACAGCGATAAGCCAAAAAATAACAACAGCAGCAATCAAGATTACATAAAGCATTTGATACTCCATTAACTAGACAATAGTTTATTTAAATCTTCTTTAATCGAGGTTACTTTTTGACTGGCCTTCTCACTGCGAGAAGCTTCTGAGAGTAAATATTCAATTGCGTCAGAGAGTGTACAACCTAACTCGTTCGCACGATTTGACAGTTTCTCCCAAACTCGATAGTCAAGATCAATCGATTTCTTTTTGGTATGAACTTGTTCAGCATTGAAATGGCGTTTACGCTTGGCACGAATTGCCTGTTTGAGTTTATTCTCTAACTCTTCAGACATATGATTTTCAATCCAAGCAAGCACTAAAGTTGGTTCATGTTCTAATTTTCGTAGTTCTGCAACGGCAGCATCCGCTTCACTGGTATCAATATACTTGGTGATCGACTCACCATCTTTCCATTTTTTGATCAGATATTTCCATTTCCAACCACACTCTAGATTTTCAAGCTGCTGATATTTCATCCTTTCGACCCTTAAAACACATCTGGTGACAGCGTAACCCAGATGTTGCTATACAGCAATTAAAACTCCATAAAGTATCGATGTTGATCACTCATTTGTCGAAGGTTTAATCATATGAATATTCAGTATTTTTATATTGCTCAAATTCTCGCTATGGAGTTATAGGACGTTTCGTTATAATGACCTCAACATTGAATTAAGACGATTATTAATGAACCAACTTGACTGGCAAGACGTAACTCCTTCATTTAAGCCATATGAAGCACTATTAGAAACCGCCCCATTTCTCCCTGCAAAGACGTTCACTGACCTACAACCTCGCTTGACGGCAACGTTGAGTCGATTTGCTCGGGTAAATGGCCTCACAAGAGTCCTACTCGTAAACTGCGCAGATAATGCAATTTACCGTGAATTCGTTCGAGAAGCTGTAATCGATATTGCGTCTTTGCCAGTGGTTTCAACAGAGTCTCTAGACGCAAAAGATCTATTTGATCGATATAGCGTCAATACTGAAGGTCAATCAACTTTCGAGAATGGCTTATTATCGAAGGCTCATGGTGGCTATCTAATCGTTCCTGCTAACCTCATTTTGGCAAACGCAGTAAGATGGCCGAGTGTGAAAGCTGCGATACAAGGGGAAGCTTTTGCTCCGATTAACTTAACCCCGAATCGTATTGCATCCTCACCTTTTGTAGCTCAGCATTATGACGTTAAGTTGATCATCACAGGTGACCGAACTCAATTGGCAGAGATTGAGTTTGTAGATGACGATTTTTCTACGGGAATGACTATGTACACCGAAGTAGAAGAAGATATTCACATCTCTGAGCGTAGCCTCGCTCTTTATTTCGGCTTAGTGAATTGGATATGTAAAAAATATCAGCACCCTAGTTTGGACGATTCGGCATTTAAACGCTTAATGCTTGCCGGTATGCGTTATACGGAAGATCAACATTACCTACCTCTTGGTGTTCTTTGGCACAATCAATTGATTAGTTTAGCCAGTCAATATACTGAATGTGACACTATCAATTTTACATCGATTGATGCTGCCATTGATGACAAATACTATCGTGAGTCATATCTACCACAGCGGGCCGTTGACGACATTCTTGATGGGCAAGTGATCATTGAAACTACCGGTGAACAAGTTGGGCAGATCAATGGCCTAACCGTTATTGATATGGCCGGACACCCTGTTTCTTACGGAGAGCCCGCTCGCATTTCTTGTGTGATTCATTTTGGTGATGGTGATATCTCCGACGTTGAACGAAAAGCGGAATTAGGCGGTAACTTGCACGCCAAAGGTATGATGATCATGCAAGCATTCCTGAGCTCGGCGTTAAACCTTGATGAGCCTCTGCCATATTCTGCATCTATTGTATTTGAGCAATCTTACAGTGAAGTTGATGGCGATAGCGCCTCATTAGCGGAATTGTGCTGTTTGGTGAGTGCCCTGTCTGAGTCTCCCGTTGACCAACAAATTGCGGTTACTGGTGCGGTTGACCAATTTGGCCGTGTCCAAGCCGTTGGCGGCTTAAATGAAAAAATCGAAGGTTTTTACCAAGTCTGTAAGCACCAAGGCTTTACCGGGGAGCAAGGGGTTATTTTACCTAAGTCAAACCTTAAACACCTTGCGCTACATAAAGATGTAATAGAAAGCATTAAAAATGGCGAGTTCCATATTTGGTCGGTTTCTACGGTAGATGAAGCTATCCCAATTCTGATGTCGAAGCCATTCCGTGGTGAAGATGACAGCATCATTGGCAAGATCGCCGAACGTATTGAAAACTTTGAAAGACATGAGCATCCTTTAGGAATTGTGGAGCGCATCAAAAACTGGTTTGTCTAGTACTGATCGGAGTTGTTTAGCGTACACGTGTTCACTAAGATGCAGCTATCAAAAATTGGAGTAATTGATAATGCAAAACAAACGTGATTCTTATAACCGTGATGATCTTTTAGCCTCTAGCCAAGGAGAGCTGTTTGGTCCTGGTTATCCACAGCTTCCTGCGCCGAACATGCTAATGATGGATCGCATCAGTAAAATGTCTGAAACTGAAGGGGATTTCGGTAAGGGTTTGATCCTTGCAGAGTTGGACATTACTCCGGATCTTTGGTTCTTTGATTGCCACTTCCCTGGCGACCCAGTAATGCCAGGCTGTCTTGGTCTAGATGCAATGTGGCAACTGGTTGGTTTCTTCCTCGGTTGGGTTGGCGGCAAAGGTAAAGGTCGTGCTCTAGGTGTCGGCGAAGTTAAATTTACTGGCCAAATCCTACCAACAGCGAAAAAAGTAACGTACGAAATCCACATGAAACGCGTTGTTAACCGCAAGCTTGTAATGGGCTTAGCTGATGGTCGTGTATGTGTTGATGGTAAAGAGATCTACGTTGCGAAAGATTTGAAAGTTGGTTTATTCCAAGATACTTCTAGCTTTTAATCCCCTGCTTACAGATTATTCTTAAGGCTCCTTTTTGGGGCCTTTTTCATTTCTACATTCATCCTCGTTACAAATGTAGAAAAGGCTCTTAAAGAGCCTTTTCAAATCCTTCTGTTTGTATGTGGAGAGTTATTTGTAGAGACCAGATTGTTTTTCATCTCTGGCATCACGCCAACCACCTAACCAATATGACCGAGCATCAATTTGTTGATACGGACAAGCCTCTTGAGACCTCCCATTCAACCCAGCTTTATAGCCTTGAGATTGAGCTCGTTCTAGGCGATCACGCTTTTGTCTCTTCATAGTTAATTCCTCATACAGGTCCATTTACTAACGTACAGCTGATATTGTGAAACTTTGATGGAGCTTTTATGACTCCACTTATAAGAATCGATCAATTTGAGGATTTTCTCAAGGCATAAAAAAACAGAGGCTCATTTCTGTGAGCCTCTGCTTGATTTAAAAAATACTGACTATTTTCTACGGAACCCGAACAAACCTAGCATGGTCAAAGCCAACCAACCTAGACCCGCACCTTGTCGTTCTGCCGAATCTTCTTCAACGCTACGCGTTTCAATATCAGCAGCCGTTGCCCCAGCAATTGGGATTAGCTTAACGGCAACGATCTTCTCTTCACCATCACATGACGAGTTATGCGAGGTCGTTTTATAGCCACCACTACACATCATCGCTGTACCGGAAATTACGCCTGCATCGTTGATGTCCGTAGCATTAATGATACGGAATGCATTGTTCTCATCAGAGTGATCACCACCATTCGTTAAGTTATCTAAGAACCATGGCTTACCATCAAATAGTGTTGTAGAACGATCACTTGTCAGCTGTCCATCTTGGGTATACGGATAAATGAAACCACGTTTACGGCGAGGTTTACCATCATCTTCACGAGTGGCCTCTGCATCTAACTGACCCACAATTTCATTGTAAGCGTTAATACTACCCATGTGACCACCGGCGCCACTGAAGAAAATCCCTGTTGTTGGATAAAACGCACTAACAGACTCAGCAGTCACGTTATCAACGATAAACAATCGATTAGGAGCAGAGCCTGTTGGCATTAAATAACCACCGGAACGTTTTGCTTCACCAATGGCGACAAAATTGTCATTGACGTCGGTTAAGCGAGAGTTTGAATGGACTGTATCACCATCTATACGTTGCTGTGCACCACTAACTTGTTTATTTTCCCAAGTAACGCCTGCGATAGAACCTGCTGTCGGCAATGTACCAACAAAAACAGTCGCATTCATGTAGTTGTCATCTTTGTAAGTGTTGTAACCTACGCCATACACCTTGTTACCACTTTCAGCGATACCACGCATGCTGCCTTGCGCTAAACGCTCACCATCTTTCGCAGTTCCGCTTGGCCATTCAACCTGACTGACGGCTCCAGTTTGATCCCAAATCGCTGCTTTTGATGTGTGATGGGTCCCGTTATCGTTTGAGGCTTTCTCTGAGATACTACCTACCGTAAACTTGCCATCAGTACGCCATGCACGGCTAGCGACGACGGTTGCATCTTCATCGCTTGGGACTATTGTTGGAAGAACAGGAGCTACTACTGTGTTTCGAGTTTCCAATTCAGAAGAATCAGAGCTACTCACAATACTTTGGTTACCAACAGCCTCTCCGTCCTCGGTAAGGCTGTTAATGACATTGTTGTATTTGTTTTCGTAAGCGTTTTCATCGCCTTCGACGAATGCAAAAGCATTTGTTGTAAAGTCTTTACTTAGCTCTTTACTCCATGGCTGCCAATGAACTGATGCCCAGGACTCACATGTTGAATAACGACGTTCGTTGTAACAATAGCGTTCGAAGTCGTCATATTCTTGTACATAATAGAAGCCAGAGTCCATCGCAAAAGGCACTTCCTCTCGGTAGCTAACACCATCAACGGCTTCACTTGCAGATAACGGTGTTGTACGAGTCTCGAGAGCAAGCTTGAATTGTTCTGGCGTACACCCTGCTGAATCGTTGAAACAACCTAAGGCATACGGAGCATCTGTACCAGGGTTTTCTACATCCCCCTGTTGGATCGCGACACCATAAGCTGTTGAGTAATCAATATTGTCCCCGTTGACTCCAGGATCCACCTCAACCACTTGATACAATGCTGCATTCGCATTCATTGCCGTGCCAACCATCATCGCGACGGCGGTCAATTTGAATTTGTTACTACAATTCATCGAATTCTTAACTGTCCTGTTGCATTGCTTCGAGTTCTTCCCATCTCTCGAATGCGATTTCCAACTCCTGCTCTACAGCAGTGAGCTGTTCCAATACCGGTTGAGTTTCTTCTACAGATTTGGCAAAAAACGATGGGTCATTCACCTGTTCTTGTAGTGCCTCAATATCCGACTCTAATTGTTCTAGTTTAGCTGGAAGAGCCTCTAATTCTCTTTGCAGCTTATACGATAACTTCTTCGAGTTGTTCTTAGGTTGCGTAGTTTTGGGAGTTTCCTCAACCACTTTCTCTTTCTTCGCTGTTTTTTCAACCGAGCTGCGCGAAGCAAGAGCTTGTTCACGTTGCTGTCTTGCATCGTGATAACCACCAACAAATTCCTCAATTATACCGTTACCTTCAAAAATCCAACTGGTCGTTACTGTGTTGTCGACGAACTCACGATCGTGGCTAACTAATAGTAACGTACCCTGATAATTGGCAAGCATTTCTTCTAAAAGTTCCAACGTTTCGATATCCAAATCGTTAGTTGGTTCATCAAGAATAAGTAAATTGTTTGGTTTCAACAATATACGAGCAAGTAACAAACGGTTCTTTTCACCACCTGAAAGTGCTTTAACTGGCGTTCTAGCACGTTTCGGAGCAAACAAGAAATCCTGTAAATAACTCAATGCATGACGCTGGCGACCACCAACCATCACTTCTTGTTTGCCGTCTGCTAGGTTATCGATAACCGTTTTTTCAGGATCGAGAATTTCTCGGTACTGGTCGAAGTAAGCCACCTCGAGTTTTGTACCGCAATGCAAACGGCCGCCTTGAGTTTCTAACTGACCTAATAGCAGCTTGAGCACGGTACTTTTACCGCAGCCGTTAGGACCAATTAGTGCAATACGATCGCCGCGCATAATGTTGAAGCTGAAGTTATCAACGATATTTTTACCGTCAAAAGCAAAAGAGATATTCTCTGCTTCAAAGACAATCTTGCCTGAACGAGAGGCATCATCGATGTTTAAGTTTACCTTACCCTGAACTTCACGGCGGTCACTGCGTTCTTCACGTAATTTTTTTAGAGCTCTTACTCGGCCTTCGTTACGAGTTCGACGTGCTTTAATGCCTTGTCGAATCCACACTTCTTCTTGAGCAAGTTTTTTGTCGAATTCTGCATTTTGCATTTCTTCAACACGAAGCATCTCTTCCTTCTCTACAAGGTAGTTCTCGTAATCTCCAGGGAATGATGCTAATTGACCGCGGTCGAGATCGACAATACGCGTTGCCATTGACTTGATAAACGTGCGGTCGTGCGAAATAAAGATGATCGAACCTTTAAAGTCTTTGAGGAAGCCTTCTAACCACTCAATGGTGGTCACATCAAGGTGGTTCGTCGGTTCGTCCAAAAGCAATACATCTGGATCGCATACAAGCGCACGCGCGAGTGCTGCTTTACGTTGCCAACCACCGGACAAATCCGTCAATTTTGTTTCGGGACTCAGCTTGAGAGCGCCCAAAACGTTATTAACGCGGTCATCAAAACGCCAAGCGTTCAAGTGGTCGAGTTGTTCTTGCACTTTTGCAAGACGATTAATGTTCTTTTCGCTCGGGTCATGCGTAACAAGATCAAGAAGATCATGGTAGATCTTGAGTAAATCGCCGACTTCTGCCAACCCGCCAGACACAAATTCGTAAACCGTGCCCTCTTGGTTACGAGGGGGATCCTGTTCTAAACGCGAAACCACCACATCTTGAGTCACTTGAATTTTGCCATCATCAAGCAAAATGTCTCCAGCGAGTACTTTCATCAAAGTTGATTTACCAGCACCATTTCGCCCTACTAAACAAACCCGTTCGTTTTCTTGTAGAGCAAATTCTGCTTTATCAAGCAGTGGATGGTCCCCAAATGCAAGTTGTGCATTATGAATGGTAAGTAATGCCATTATTTTCCAACCAATTTTTGAGTTGTTCCAAGTCAAACGGCCAGTTCAACTCAGAATTTTGATATTTTAACACAGGGATTGTGACGCCGTAACGCGAGAAGAGTTCATCATCTAGTGCAATATCGACAATGTTTGTGTGTTCGGCGAGACCTGCCTGACCCATAAGGTCATGTGCCATCTCACAGAGATGGCATCCTTCAGTGCTGTATAGTGTGAACGCTTGTAACATCCTTTTATCTTTAATCCTTTGTTTATTCTACGTGAGACACTAACCAACAGTTGTGAATATGTTTATTGCGAGAGAAGTCTAGTGGCAATGTTTGCGAAGAAATATTCTGCGCTTTTAGCCCTAACTCTGCCAACGCAGCTTCATCCATTTTAAAGTGGCGTTTATTGTTTGAGAAAACGATCGTGCCACCTGAACGCAACAAACGCTTGAGATTGGTCATCAGCTTAATGTGATCACGCTGCACATCAAATGAACTTTCCATACGCTTAGAGTTGGAGAATGTCGGTGGGTCAATAAAAATCAAATCATACTCGCCTTTCGCATTCTCTAACCATTGCAAACAATCTGCTTGTTCAAAACGGTGTTGACGACCAACACGACCATTTAACTGCATGTTGTCTTTTGCCCAGTTCAGATAAGTATTCGACATATCTACCGTGGTTGTCGAACGTGCGCCACCCATTGCTGCGTGTACGGTTGCGCTACCTGTATAAGCAAACAAGTTAAGGAAGTCTTTACCCTGAGCCATTTCACCCAAGCGACGACGAGTGATTTTATGATCCAAGAACAGACCTGTGTCTAGATAGTCGTGAAGGTTTACGATCAACTTCACGCCGTACTCGTTCACTTCAAGAGTTTCAGACTCCTGACCTAATTTTTGATACTGGCTACGACCTTTCTGCTTTTCACGAACTTTAAGAACAACTTTATTCGCCTCAACACCTGTCACCTGAATTGTGGCACGGATGATATCGGTCAAACGGCGTTTCGCTTTCTCTTCTGGGATATTCTTCGGAGCTGCGTATTCCTGAATCACAATTTGGTCGCCGTAAACGTCGATTGCTACGTTGTATTCTGGAAGGTCTGCGTCATAGATACGGTAACAGTCTAACTTCTCTTTACGAGCCCACTTACCAATCTTACCAATGTTTTTCTTCAAACGGTTTGAGAAGTCAGGTGCGATTTGAACTGTGCTACCGTTCGCTCCCTTCACTTCATCAGCGCTACGCTCTGCAATGCTGTAGTTCTTCTGGTGACACGGTAACGCACCGTTATTCAGTTTAAACTGTTTATCAGCACGCATGCGAAGACAACTTAATAGTTCGTCTGAACTAGAGAAGATAGACGCGTTACAACCGCCAAATTCTGCTTTTAATTGGCCACCAAATGCTGTGTATAGCGCAATCAGACCTGGCTCAGTTCCAAGACGTTCACCATAAGGAGGGTTAGAAACGATAACGCCTGCTTCGAAACCAGCCGGACGGGTAAGAGTTGCAGCATCACCCTGAGCGAATTCAATCAACTCTTCGACACCAGCTCTGCGAGCATTGTCTTGCGCTACTTTCAGAACTCTTGGGTCGTTATCGAAGCCGAAAAACTTAGCGTCAACTTTTTTGACGCCACGACGAGCTTGTACATTAGCTTCAGATTTAATCTCTGCCCAAAGCTCAGGTTCGAAGTCTTCTAACGCTTCAAAGCCCCACTGTTTACGTTTAACACCTGGGGCCATGTTAGCGGCCATCATTGCTGCTTCAATCAATAAAGTACCAGAACCACACATAGGATCCAAAAGCGGTTGGTGAGTGTCCCAACCGCTGCGCATGATAATAGCTGCGGCTAGCGTTTCACGAAGTGGAGCTCGGCCAGATTCTGGACGGTAACCACGTTGATGAAGACCACTACCCACCATATCGACACCAAGAATCGCTTTGTCTTTATGCAGACGGACGTGAACACGGATATCCGGGTTCTCTTTACTGATGTTAGGACGAGGGAGCCCTTTTTTCTCGAAGCAGTCTACGATGCCATCTTTTACTTTCATTGCACCATACTGGCTGTTGCGGATTTCGCGGTTAGTACCGTTGAAGTCAACCACAAAACGCTTTGAGCTATGGAATTGGTTTACCCAGTTGATTGCAGACGTTGACAGGTAAAGGTCCATGTCGTCGTTACAGGTAAACTCCGATAAAACACGTACAAATCGAGACGCCAAGCGGCTCCACAAACAGCAACGGTAAATCTGCTCATTCGTTGCTTTAAATTTTACGCCTGCCTGTACTGGTTTGGCGTTTTCAATGCCTAGTTTAGTCAGTTCTTCAACCAGCAAGTTTTCCATGCCATTTGAAGTTACCGCGAGATATTGATTCATAGTGTTCTTTCGTCGATAAAAAATGGCTTTGATTATACCTGACTTTACGATCAATGCCTCGTTTTTAAAGGCTTTTTCGATTTGTTAGCGCAATCCATCACCAACCCTTCCCGCTGAAAGTCAAAACACAACGCCTGTCATCAAGAAATAAGTCTCTTTTTCATTACCTAATAAAAACAAGCTCTCCAGAAGGAGTGAATACTTATTTACCTTAAACTTGGTCTATACCAGCTGAGAGTTGATCGTGTAATTTACTTACAAAGCGAACGTATAGGGGAATAAAAGGTGAAATATTAGGCGCAAAATTGCCTAATTTAAGGAAGCGCTAATATGAAAAAAGTGAAATAAAAGTGAGCTGCTTCATATATGAGATACGAAATCCCCCTCACCTAGGGGTGAGTTTGGAGCATGTACTAGGAGAGATTTGGAAAATTCTAGGCAAAAAAAATCGACCTAGTACGGTCGATTAATGCAAACAAAGGAACGAAATACAAAGAAAATCAAAAAGGAAACTACCCTACCATTGCCATTGGTGTCATTATAAATAAGTGATTAGCACATGACATTCTGTCATGCATGACTTTGATAGGCTGGCCGAAACCAAGTGCTTTACTTCCATTGAGCAAGAACTCTTCTTGCCCTACATAAGCACAAAGGCTAGAAGTATCACCTGCCTCAAGGACAATAAACACACCTTCGGAGTGTTGATTCGTTAAGAAAACCATATCCCCTTCTTCCGGTTCGTGATCGCATGCTTGAGCATCGAAGAACCAGCTCTTAGGCTGTACAGGTTTGTGGAAGCGTTTGGCGGCCACACAATAAAGTGTTAACTCTGCTTGGCGGTATTCGTTTATGTCGAGACAGCGAATTCGTTCGTTGTATGTTTGAAACGCGCTTGCATCATCAACTGTGAATTCATTTTCTGAGAAGGCGCAATTGACCAACAGCTTACGGCATAGATTGGTTTGGAAAATCATTTCCTCCCCTAAATCCAGCATTAAGCAAGCTTTGTGCTCGTCAAAATACCAATTCCATTTGTCGCTGGGTTTAAGCATTATTCCGTTCTCTTGTGACTAATTAAACAGCAATAAGAGGTAAGACGCTTAATTACCTACTCATGATTTTTAAATTTTACAAACGAACGGACAAAAAAAAAGAGGAAACGAATTCCTCTTTTTTAGTAACAAGCGTCGATTTCTCAACGATTTAGCGATTGATCTTATAGATTTTTAACAATATCGCGTACGAGACCAGGTCCGTGGTAGATAAAGCCTGTGTAAACTTGAACAAGTTGCGCACCTGCCATCATTTTCTCTTTTGCGGCAACGTATGAGTCAACACCGCCCACACCGATGATCGGAAGTTTGTCGCCAAGCTCTTCATGAAGTTTACGCACAACTTCTGTTGAACGTGATTGAACCGGACGTCCGCTTAGACCACCCGCTTCGTTTGCATGTTTCATGCCTTCAACAACAGTGCGATCCAGCGTTGTGTTTGTTGCTATAACGCCGTCAATGTTGTTCTTGATCAGAGACTCACAAATCTGGCTGATTTCGTCATCGCTCAAATCTGGTGCAATTTTCAGAGCAAGTGGTACGTACTTGGCATGCTTTTCTGCAAGTTCTGACTGTTTTTCTTTAAGTTCAGACAGTAATTCGTCTAACGCTTCACCGTACTGAAGTGAACGAAGTCCTGGTGTATTTGGTGACGAGATATTCACAGCGATGTAACCTGCGTACTCGTACACTTTTTCCATACAAATCAGGTAGTCCTCTGCCCCGTTCTCAATTGGTGTGTCTTTATTCTTACCAATGTTAATACCAAGAACGCAGTTGTATTTTGCCTTTCTCACATTCTCAACTAGATGATCCACACCTAGGTTGTTAAAGCCCATACGGTTGATGATACCTTCCGCTTCAACTAGGCGGAACAAGCGTGGCTTGTCATTACCTGGTTGCGGACGAGGAGTAACAGTACCAACTTCGACAAAACCAAAGCCCATAGCGTCAAATGCTTCGATACATTCGCCGTTTTTATCCAAGCCAGCAGCAAGACCAACTGGGTTACGGAATGTAAGTCCCATGCATTCAACTGGACGGTTCGGTAATTGTTGACGATAGAAAAGATCGAGAGGAGTGCCGTTGAAGCGTTGGAAGTTTTTGATTGCAAGATCATGTGCCTTTTCGGCATCAAGTTGAAAAAAGCCAGTTCTGGCTAGACGGTAAAGCATTGTGCCTCCGAAAGAAAAAAGCCCCGTGTAAACGGGACAATATTATTTACTGTTTTTCGTCTCAATTCAATGAAAATGAATGAATTCAGCAAAATTGTACTTCTTATTTTAATTTTTCTTATAAAAACAGTCTATTATAGCGCTAATACCTATACAAAACTGATGGCTTTTTCGTTAAAAGCAAACGATTTCACGCGATGAAAACTTAAACTCTACGTTACATTGTCACTAAGGTTTGTGGTTTCGATTGCTTTAAGCATTAAAAAGCCTCGCATTTGCGAGGCCTTTATCTGAGTCAACTTACCCTATTCGTTCGAGGAACAATTTAGGTTAAGCAAAACCAACTCTCGAAGTGCTACTGAGAACTTCGCAAACTCATGAACTGAACCGACTTTAAATTCGTTTAGAATACTCTCCCAACGATGTAAAGACAGCTCATTCGTTGACATCCAATCCTCTAACGCTTGAATCACATCAAGATCTTCGCTTGAACAACCACAAGTCAACACTTGAGCCGTCAACTGACGTTGTTGCCAGTCTAGATCTTCACGGAATGCCGCTCGCGCCAATGCCTGCCAATTATTATCAACGGCTTGGCTATTGATTTGCTTCAAGAACCAGTGAAGTGATAAACGGTCACCCAAGTTGAAGTACAACTTCGAAGCTTGCTCTACTGTTTTACCTGTTTCACTTGCTACTGTTGAAATATCCAGTGCTGATTGTAAGCTTGATAGACGAGCAACATGATGTGCTAGCTTCTCTTCTACTCCGCGTTCAACCCACTTCTTCGCAAGTTCGTTGTGCTCTTCTACTTCAGACTCAACTAGCATGGTGTCTAGTGTTTCAGTGATAGTGTGAACATCGTCTTTATACAAAGCAACCAGCTCAGTCACTGTGCTCTTACTGCTACGATTACGTAGTAACCAGCGAGAGATACGGCGCAATGCACGACGTACGTAGAACATGATCTCATACTGTGCTTCTGCGGTTGCAACGTTATCAAGTGCACGGGTTTGCTTAAGAATATCTTCCAGTTCGAAGATTTCACGCGTCGCACTGTAAGCGTTCGCAATATCAACCACACTCGCCCCCGTCTCTTCTTGAAGACGAGTCACGAAGTTACAGCCCATTTCATTAACCATTTGGTTTGCCAGAGCTGTTGCGATGATTTCGGCACGCAGCGGGTGGTTTACCATTTGATCTTTATAGTTACGGCGTAACTCACTTGGGAAATAAGCAACCAGTTGTTTTCCATGGAATTCATCATTTGCGATTTCGTCAGCAACCAATTGCTCTTTCAGAACCATCTTACCGTAAGCTACGAGCACTGAAAGTTCAGGACGTGTCAGACCAAGACCTTGTTTTTCTCGCTCAATCAAGGTTTCATCGTCTGGAATGTACTCAAGAGCACGATCCAAGTACCCTGCCTTCTCCATAGTGTGGATAAAGCGGATTTGCTCTTTAACGATGCCAACACCTTGTTGTTCAGTCACCGAAATCGACTCAGATTGACGGTATGCATCGTCCAATACGATTTCGCCTACTTCGTCTTCCATCGATTCAAGAATCTGGTTGCGTTGTTTAACCGTTAAATCGCCATTTGATACAAGGCCGTTCAAGAAGATCTTAATATTTACTTCGTTGTCCGAACAGTCTACGCCGCCAACGTTATCAACAAAGTCAGTATTTACACGACCACCTGTGGTTGCGTACTCGATACGGCCAAGCTGAGTCATACCCAAGTTACCGCCTTCACCAACGACTTTCGCTTTCAAATCACGTCCATCGATGCGAAGTACGTCGTTTGCACGGTCGCCAACATCGGTGTGTGTCTCGCTAGAAGCTTTAACGTAAGTACCGATACCACCATTCCAAAGCAGATCCACTTCCATTTGCAGGATCATCTTAATCAGATCGTTTGGCGCTAGAGACGCTTTTTTCGTGCCCAGCATTTTTTGGATTTCTGGCGTTAATTGGATCGATTTAGAGCGACGAGAGAAAATACCACCGCCCTTCGAGATCAAATCCGTGTTGTAGTCTTCCCAGCTTGATCGAGGTAGGTTGAATAAGCGATCACGCTCTACCCAACTGGTAGCAGAGTCAGGATTCGGGTCAATGAAAATGTGCATGTGGTTAAACGCAGCTTGTAAGCGAATGTGCTTAGAGAGCAACATGCCGTTACCAAATACGTCCCCAGCCATATCACCGACACCAATAGCCGTGAAATCAGTGGTTTGACAGTTGATACCCATTTCACGGAAGTGACGTTTTACCGACTCCCAACCACCTTTCGCAGTGATACCCATTGCTTTGTGGTCGTAACCATTAGAGCCACCTGATGCAAACGCATCACCTAGCCAGAAGTTATACTCGTCAGATACAGAGTTTGCCAAGTCAGAGAAAGTTGCAGTGCCTTTATCGGCTGCAACAACCAAGTATGGGTCGTCCTCATCATGACGCACGACACTCTTCGGCGGAATGACTTCACCTTCGATGATGTTATCGGAAACATCCAATAGTGCGCGGATGAAGCGTTTATAACAACGCTGACCTTCGGCAAAAATTTCATCACGGTTAGTTAGAGTGTGCTGACGTTTACATACGAAGCCACCTTTTGCTCCCACTGGAACAATCACCGTGTTTTTAACTTGTTGAGCTTTGACCAGACCAAGAATTTCAGTACGGAAGTCTTCTTGACGGTCTGACCAACGCAGACCACCACGTGCGACTTTACCGCCGCGCAGGTGAACACCTTCGATATCAGGCGCATACACAAAGATCTCAAATGCTGGCACTGGTTGAGGAATATCTGGAATTTCGCTTGGTTTCATCTTCAATGATAACCAAGGTTTTGGCTGCTTATCTTCGTCTAACTGGTAGTAGTTCGTACGTAGCGTTGCTGTGATCATTTCCATATAACGACGGATAATACGATCATCATCTAGGCTTTCAACGCGATCCAATTGCTCGGTTATTTTCTTTATAAGATCGTTCTGACCTTTCTCACTACCCTTGTGTTTTGGATCGAATCGCTTAGCAAACAGATTCACCAAACCTGTTGCCAAATCTGGGTAATGGCTCAGGGTATCCTCAATGTATTGTTGGCTGAATGGGAAGCCAACTTGGCGCATATAGCGAGCGTATGCACGAAGAATTGAGATTTCACGACCAGACAGTGAAGCGCCCAGCAATAAGCGGTTGAAGCCATCACTCTCTAAATTACCAGCCCAAATCGCAGCAAATGCTTGCTGGAAACGATCGCGAGCTTCACGAAGATCAACGGTCTTGTCGCTCTTATGCAGCATTGAGAAATCAAGGATCCAAAACGTTTGGCCATTGTTGGTTTCGATCTCATATGGAGATTCGCCGATCACACGTAATCCTAGGTTTTCCAACATTGGCATCACGTCAGATAGGTGAATTGGCTCGTTGCGGTGGTATAGCTTCAAGCGCACCGCTTTCGATTCTGCCGCCTCTTCTTGCGGGCGATAGAACAGCATGCCGAGTTTGTTGTCATCGCTTAACGCTTCTAGACGTTCGATGTCTGCAACCGCAGAACCTGGCATCATGTCTTCTTTATATGAACGTGGGAATGCGCTCATATACTCTTTCGAAAGCGGAAGACCTTTGCTTTCACCGAAGTTAGCAATAATAGATTCTTTTAGGCGATCATCCCATGAAGTCGATACTTCCATTAAGTTCTGCTCAATCTTTTTCACGTCTACATCAATGTTGTTATTGTCTACACGAACAATGTAATGGGTTCTCGCCAGCGGACTCTCTGAGAAGAAGGTTGTGAATTCAACTTCTTGCTCACAGCCAAAATACTGCTTAAGAATACGTTGTGTTTGACGGCGAAGCTCGGTGTTGTAACGATCTTTTGTCACATAAACCATGCAGCTGAAGAATCGGCCAAACGGGTCTTTACGAACAAACAGACGTAACAAGTCACGATCTTGCATTTGCACGACGCCCATCCCCACTTCTAGTAGCTCTTCTTCACGAGCTTGAAGCAGTTCATCACGTGGGTAGTTTTCTAGGATGTTGTGCAGGGCTTTGTACGAGTACGATCCGTTACGGTAGCCACTCGCTTCTAGAATACGATCCACTTTCTCGCGGATCAGAGGAATACTTTGTACGGCTTGGTTGTATACCGCAGAAGTGTATAGACCAGTAAAGCGATGCTCACCGACTACTTTGCCGTTCTCATCGAATTTTTTAACACCAATGTAGTCAGTGTATGCTGGACGGTGAATACGTGATGCTTGATTGCCCTTAGTGATGATCAGCGCGTAAGGTTTTTTCGCTTCAAGGCGCGCAGAGTCTGACAGCTCAGAAAGCTTGATGCTGCGAACGCGACTGTCATCAGCAAACATGCCAAGGCCTTTCTCTTTCACCGGCTGAAGCTCAGTATCACCATTGACACTGACAAGATCATATTCCTTATACCCCATGAAGGTGAAGTTATGATCCCCTAACCAGCGTAGGTATTCGATCGTTTCATCTAAACGATCTGTTTTCATTGAAACACGATCTTTATTCTTCTCAAGGTCGTTGGTGACGATCTTAAGTTTTTCAACCATTTGCTTCCAGTCATCAACGACTAAGCGCGTGTCAGACAAGATAGTGAGCAGCTCATTTTTTAACGCTTGCATTTCATCTTTACTGGTTAAGCGATCAACTTCGATGTGGAATAGAGATTGAAGGACGCCGCCTTCACCATTAATGTCTGTCACTTGCCCTTTCTTATCGCGTTCTAGTTGCGTTGGGTTGTTAAGCATTAAGTGAGAGACAAGATCGAGTCGCGTTAGCGCCATCTTGATGGAATCCACCAAAAATGGGCTATCTGGAACAACAATTTCAACAATAGTGTGAGTCGATTGCCAACCTTGGCGGCTGACTGCTGGGTTAAATACCCTTACAGAGATGTCTTCTGGTTTCTTTTCATTGACGTGATGCCACAGACTAACCACGGCACCATAAAGGTCGGATTCGTTTCGCTGAATCAAGTCATCATCAGCAATGTTACTAAATAAGTGTTGAGCAAGTTTAGTTACAAGCGGTTGGTGAGAAAGCTCGAGTTTGTCTTGAATTAGTTGGTATACCTTTTCAAGCAGAACCGGCACTACATTTTCACGCGCGGTCATATTCACACTCCACATTAGAATTGTTGTTTTGTAGGGGGACTTAGTTTGGGGTTTAACCCCGAAACTAAGCATAGGTAATGCATACACTTATTGTAAAAGCATAATTACAAATGTTTAACAAAAATTCGCAGTGGTAAGAGGTGAAATGTTTGATTATGTGACTAAGATTCCTGTTTAACTCACTAGGAATATCAGGCATCACAGAGTTTCTAACTTTAGAAACTTATTATTTTGGTCAGTTGTGAGTCTAAAACGACCTCTAACGCCTAATTGACTAAGAAACGGTCTAAATTTTGATGCATCTAGTTGCACTCTTAAACCATTGTCAGTGATGACTTGTACCGAACTAGCGGCACCGGAATAGTGTGAAAGAAATGTTTGATAAGAGATATTGAGAGAGAAGTAATACTGGTTCATTAGAATGGATTATTGTCAGAACAAAAAACTAGGGTGACCTTAACGACCACCCTATTCTTTTGTAGATTATTCGTCTAGTGCTTTAGTCACTTTTTCGAATAGGTCTTTCGCTAAATTGTCCATCGCTTTAAGCTTTTCAAGCTCTGCACGGATAAGCGCTTGGCGGCCTTCATCGTATTTACGGAACTTCAATAGAGGATCGATCATACGAGACGCCACTTGTGGGTTGGTATCGTTCAACTGACGAAGGATCTCACCAGCAAACTGGTAGCCAGAGCCTGATTTATCATGGAAGCGCACAGGGTTTGCGTTTAAGAAAGAACCAATCAAGCTACGCGTACGGTTCGGGTTCTTCAAGCTAAATGCTTCGTGGCTCATGGTTTCTTTCACTTTCTCAAGTGCGTTTTCAACCGGGTTGCTGCCCTGAAGAACAAACCATTTGTCCATAACCAGACCATCGTGCTTCCACTTGTCACTGTAGTCCGCCATTAGGGCTTCACGACATGCAAGTTGTGCATTGTTCGCTGCACTCATTGCCGCGATCGTGTCTGTCATGTTGTTTGATGACTCGTATTGCGCTTTAGCTAGTTCATTGCCCTTTTCAGTGTGAGCTAGGAACTGCAGACATTGGTTACGCAAAGCTCGTTTACCAATAGCGTCGTGGTCAATGCTGTACTCTGCTTGGTTCAATGCATGGTAAGTAGCACTCAGTTCATCTTCTAGCTCTTTAGAAAGTGACACTGTAATGTTATTCAGTACCGTATCTACCGCATCAATATCAATCTGCTTATACCAACCGGTGATTTCGTTAATTGAAGGTAAAGACAGAACTTGTGCGATAAACGCTGGCTCAAGATTCGCATCAAGTAACACGCCACGGAATGCATCGATTAAGTCTCCTGATAGCTTAACCTCATCACCCGCTTGAACGTTAGTTACGTTTTGACGAATGTACTTCGCTAGCAGCATTTGGCTTGCATCCCAACGAGCAAAATCGTTTGTTGCGTGCTTCATCAAGAAGATCAGTTCATCATCGCTGTAATCGTATTCCAATTTAACCGGTGCAGAGAACTCACGAAGCAATGATGGCACTGGTTGTTCTGCAACGTTTTCGAATACGAAAGTCTGTTTATTTTGCTTCACGTCCAGAACGTTGTGTACCGATTCACCGTTGATAACCAGTGGAATCACGTCACCGTTTTGCGCGTATAGCTCAATATCGAATGGAATATGTAGCGATTGTTTTTCTGATTGGTCGTGCGTTGCTTCAGTAAATTGCTCAACCGTTAGTGCGTAAGTTTTTGCTTCCGCATTGAATTCACTGTTTACACGAAGTGTTGGCGTGCCAGACTGGCTGTACCATAAACGGAATTGCTTAAGGTCAACGGCCGTTGCGTCTTCCATTGCAGAAACGAAATCTTCACACGTTGCTGCAGTACCATCATGACGGTCGAAGTACAGTTTCATGCCTTTTTGGAAACCTTCTTCGCCAAGTAGCGTATGATACATGCGGATCACTTCGCTGCCCTTTTCGTACACGGTTAGCGTGTAGAAGTTATTCATTTCAATAACTTTATCCGGACGAATTGGATGCGACATTGGGCTTGAATCTTCCGCGAATTGAGGACCGCGGATAATGCGAACGTTGTCGATGCGGTTTACTGCACGTGAACCAAGATCAGATGAGAACTCTTGATCGCGGAACACCGTTAGGCCCTCTTTCAAACTCAGCTGGAACCAGTCACGACAAGTAACACGGTTACCCGTCCAGTTGTGGAAGTATTCATGACCGATTACCGCTTCAATGCCAAGGTATTCGCGGTCAGTCGCGGTTTTTTCATTCGCAAGCACAAACTTCGAGTTGAAGATGTTCAAACCTTTGTTTTCCATTGCACCCATGTTGAAAAAATCAACGGCCACGATCATGTAGATATCTAGATCATACTCAAGACCAAAGCGGTCTTCATCCCACTTCATTGAGTTGATAAGCGAAGTCATCGCATGACCAGCACGATCTAGGTTGCCTTTGTCGACAAAGATTTCTAGGTCAACTTTACGGCCAGATGTCGTCGTGTATTTATCACGTAGAACATCAAAATCACCTGCAACTAGTGCAAACAAATAAGCAGGCTTTGGATGAGGGTCTTGCCATTGAACCCAATGACGACCGTTTTCTGCTTCGCCTTCTGCAACGCGGTTACCGTTGCTAAGTAGGAACGGATAAACAGCTTTGTCTGCAATCACTTTTGTTGTGTATTTCGCAAGAACATCTGGACGGTCTAGGTAGTAAGTAATACGACGGAAGCCTTCTGCTTCACACTGCGTACAAAACGCACCACCTGATTTGTAAAGACCTTCAAGTGCCGTGTTTGCTTCTGGGTCGATTTTAGTAATGATTTCTAAATCAAATTCCGCAGGCAAATTGGTAATAACTAAAGAGGCTTCTTTTACTTCGTGATGAGCCCAATCTTCACCATTTACTTTTACGGAGCGAAGCTCTAGCCCTTCACCGTCTAATTCTAAAGTTGTTGATTCACCCTTTTGAACTACTTTTGATACTGCGGTCACGATAGTGTCGTTGTCGTAAAGATCAAACGTTAAATCGATATCAATAATCGCATGCGAAGGCGCTTGATAGTCTTTGCGATATTTTGCTTGGGGAGCTTGAGACATGTCCATAAATCCTTGTATATAGAACCACAAAAATACCAGGACCGGAGGCTCAAACACCTCACACTGGTATCACGATATAAGCTATTTGTAGGGGTTGTGGTATCAGAATACAAGTCTTTCTATAAAAAAACGGAGCTTTTAGTGGCTTAGCTCCGCTTTCTGTTTAACATTTAATCAACATCAGAATATTTCACTATTAATAAACCAGCGTGAAATAATGGAAATGAATCATTTAGGGTGTGACTCGATTGAGTACCGCGTACATCTCTCCACTAGAATCCTCAATAGTAAGCTCGTTTTGGTTCAGCTTATAGCGCGTGCCATGCTCACCGTTTTCGTACAAAAGGACTAGGTGTTCACCCTCGGTATAAAAGACACCCTGTTTCACTGATTCTTCTCCAGATTCATTAGCGACACGGAACATAAAGACAAAATCAGGCTGGAGGATAAGGTCCATTTGGTTGATGTTGTTCGCCAACATACCATCTCCTGCAACATGAGAACTCGACCAAATACCAGCTAGTGCGTTGGAGAGTCCTTTGGTAAAAGTCACACCGTTTAGGTCAAGCGTGTTGTGGTTGTTTTGATAGGCGTAGATTTGCGGTTCATCTGTGTTTAACCCAAGAACAATGGTGTCCTCATTAGCGTTGTATAGTCCTTCCCAATGATCGATAGAATAGTCTTTCTTTTGGATATCTATTGAAAAAGTATAATTAGAACCAAGTGTCAGTTTGATTGCGCGAAAATTCTCCGCTGAATCCTCAGGGTTTGGGTTCATTAAGTACCAATCCCCTATGAGAAAAGGAGTATCAAAGTGACTGAGTTCGTCTTCTTTGTTGGTTTCCGCACTAGAAACGCTAAAGCAGCAAAAGCTAAGTAAAATAATGAACCATTTCATAACGGTATCCTTATCGTTTTCTTTTAGCTTAGGCTTTAGATCTCACTTTCGCGAAATATTTGATCTACATCACGTAAATTGTTTAAGAAAATTAAGCGCAGAATTAACTCATTTGCAGTGAATACTCCTAGCGAAAAGCGCATAAAAAAAGAGCGAATCACTATGACTCGCTCTTAAACAACAGAATTGCTAGTTGTTATGACTAAATTTTTAGCCTTTCAACATATCAACCATGACCGCTACTGATTCGTCCAGGTATACGTCTGGTGCTTCGTAGTCTTTCGGCACGTCATCCAAAGTCTTAAATGGTTTTTTGCCCATTGCAACTTGGCGTTCGTTGATGCGCTTCAAACGTAATGCTTCTGCTTCATCAGATTCTTCTTCACGAACTTTTTCGTTAAGAGACAATAAGTTATCATCCTTCTCTTTACGATACTTTTCGATATCTTCATTGATAAAACGGAACTCCATTTCATCAGCGATACGTTTGTTGTGAAGTTCTGTTAGTTTGGTAACCAAAGCGTCATTACTTGGGAACATCTGATATTTCGCTTTATCAATGCTGTCCCATGGTAGTGCATTGTCCTCAACACTCTCTCCAGTTTCACTTGGTTCCACAGGCGTTGGATAAGCAATATCTGGAGCAACACCACGGTTCTGAGTACTTCCGCCATCAATACGGTAGAACTTTTGAATCGTGTACTGAACATACCCGAGTTCTTTATCGAAAAGATCATAAATATGATTCAATGAACGATGTTGCTGAACCGTCCCTTTACCGAATGAGTTTTCACCCAAAATCACAGCACGATCGTAATCTTGCAGTGCTGCGGCAAAGATCTCAGAAGCAGAGGCACTATAACGGTTAATCAATACCGTCAGTGGTCCATCATAGCTGACTTGGCCATCAGTATCCGCGTTAACTTTGATGCGACCATAACTATCACGAACTTGAACAACAGGGCCTTCTTTGATGAATAGACCAGTCAGTGCCGTTGCTTCGGTTAGAGCACCACCGCCGTTGTTACGCAAATCGACGATAATGCCATCAACGTTTTTCGTTTTGAGTTCAGAAATCAGTTTATCTGTGTCTTTCGAGAGACCAACATAGAAACTTGGTACTTCTAATACACCAATTTTCTTACCGTCTTTCTCTATTATTTCAGATTTGACTGCCCTGTCTTCTAAACGAACTTTGTCACGCACAATAGTGACAACGTAACTCTTAGCTTCTTTACCATCCGGCAAGATTTCTAGGTTAACTTTAGTCCCCTTAGGGCCTTTAATTAACTGAACAACGTCATCTAAACGCCAACCAATTACGTCAACAACATCTTCACCATCTTGCCCAACACCGATGATGCGGTCACCCTCACCTAACTGCTTACTTTTAGATGCCGGACCACCTGCAACAAGTGAACGAATCACTGTGTAGTCATCCGTCATTTGGAGCACCGCACCAATACCTTCAAGAGAGAGGTTCATCTCAGATTGAAATTGTTCAGCGTTGCGAGGTGATAAGTAGCTAGTATGCGGGTCTACTTCTCGAGCGAATGCATTCATGTACAGCTGGAAGGCATCTTCGTTACGAGTCTGAGTGATTCGCTTCATTGCGTTATTGTAACGCTTCTCTAAAACCTCTTTAATTTCTGGCCAGTCTTTACCAGTCAGTTTTAGGTTTAGAGCGTCGTATTTAACGCGTTTACGCCAAAGCTCATTTAACTCTGCTTCGTCTTTAGGCCAAGTCGCTTCAGAACGATCCAGTTCAATAAAGTCTTCAGTATCGAATTTGATTTCTTTATCAAGCAGAGTCAACGCATAGGCAAAACGTTCGAAACGTTTTTGCATCGAAAGGTTATAAACATCAAATGCAATCTTGTTGTTACCAGCTTTTAGCTGATCATCAAGATTGATCGACCAATCTTTAAAAGAATCAATGTCCGCTTGAGTAAAAATATTTCTATTGTAATCAAGCATTTCTACGTAGCGTTCAAAGATCGCTTTAGAGAAATCATCATTCAGATTGAAGTGCTTATAATGAGAGCGGGTAAATCGAGAAGTTACTCGTTTGCTGGCTGTTTCATGCTGAACTTCAGGAGCAAGAACCGGCAAGTCATCTTTGTTTAGTTTGGCTTCGAGAGCCTGAGCTGATGCTGCTAGCCAGAAGCTAGCAGCAATCAGTGTCACTTTTGAACGGCAATTCATGCGTAGGAGTATCTCCCTTATGCGCGCAAGTGCTCCGCTTTCACAACCATTTGCAGGCCGTTAGCAAGTTGAACACGTACATCTTCCTTATTGACTTCAACAATGGTCGCTGCCATGTTTCCTTTACCCATGTTCACGTTTACTGCATTGCCGATTGTGATTTCATCAGCGTTTAGCGCGCGTGTTTCAACAGGCTTACTTTCTTTTTGTACTTTTGGTTTGTTAGTACGACGAGGCTGTTGTGGCTTTTTAGCCGCAGGTTTTGCTTTCGCCTTACCCTCTTCACGAGCTTTTTGTGCTTGTTCTTTACGACGAGCCTGAACTTTCGCTTTGCTTTCAGCTAGTGTTGCTTTTGCGTGTTCTACGTGTTCTTCCTCTAGCTCACCACATGGGTTGCCATCTAGATCAACACGTACTGCACCTGGTTTTACACCGTGTAGGTAACGCCATGATGAAGTGTACTGTCTTAACGCTGCACGAAGCTGAGTTTTGCTTACTTTTTCGTCTTCATTTAGACGTTCCGCAAGATCTTGAAAAATACCAATTTTCAGAGGCTTTGCTTCACCTTCTAAAGTAAAGCACTTAGGGAAACATTCAGCAATGTATGCGATAACTTCTTTGCTGTTTTTTAACTTTTCAGTCATGAGGGTTCCTGGTTTGAGCGGATTTCCGCGAAGCATTAAGAAAAAATATTCTCGTATTATAGTGACATGCCAAGGAAAAACCACACTAGAGGACGAATTTATGCGTCGTTAGCGTGCGAATTAAGCAGCTTTTCTACTTCTGACATAAAATGAGTGAGTCCTTCTTCGTCTGTTTCATCGAATCGGCCGATATTTGGGCTATCAATATCCAATACGCCAGCCACTTCTCCATTGATAGTAAAAGGAATAACAATTTCCGAATTACTCGCAGCATCACAGGCAATGTGACCTTCAAACTCATGAACGTCGTATACTCTTTGTACGGTATTAGTTTGAGCAGCTGTACCACAAACACCACGCCCCATTGGGATACGAACGCAAGCAGGTTTGCCTTGAAATGGCCCAAGTACCAGTTCATTTCCTTTTTTAAGGTAAAAACCCGCCCAGTTGAGCTCGTCAAGCTCCATAAATAGTAGTGAGCTGATGTTGGCAAGGTTCGCGACGTAGTCTTTTTCTGACTCGATCAGCGCTACGGCTTGTTTGGTAAGTCTTTGGTATTGTTCTATGTTCATATTAACTTCCTACTTTTTATTTAGGCTTCCATTCTTACAGTATGGCGCTACAATGCAGCCCTACTTTTTAATAGGACTTATTCTCAATTACAATGAATCCGAAAAACGACACTATTAGCCGTTCTTGGTTGATAACACAAGTCAAAAAGCACAAGTCCAAGTTGATTGTGGCGAACTTGATTGCTGTTCTTGCAACCTTGATTAGTGTTCCAATCCCTCTTCTTATGCCTTTAATGGTGGATGAAGTCTTATTGGACAAACCGGCATCAGGCCTTGCGGCAATGAATGCAGTCTTACCTGAAACGTGGCATACACCTACGGGATATATTTTCTTTACTCTCTTTTTGGTTGTGCTCATGCGGGCAGGCAGCCAAGCGTTCAATATTCTTCAGAGCCGACAATTTACTTTAGTCTCCAAAACCATCACGTTTGAAATGCGAAGTAAAATGATCGACAAACTCGGTCGCATCAGTATTCGACAATACGAGACAAAAGGCAGCGGTGGCATCAATGCTCACCTTATCACCGACATTGAGACTATTGATAAATTCATTGGTTCTACGTTAGCTAAATTTGTTATCAGTTTTCTAACGGTGATTGGTACCGCCATTGTCCTTCTATGGCTCGACTGGCGTCTCGGCCTCTTTATTCTTTTGGTTAACCCTATCGTTATCTACTTCTCTCGCAAACTGGGGAGCATGGTTAAACACCTAAAACGTAAGGAAAACCATTCGTTCGAAATCTTCCAGAATCGATTAGTCGAAACGCTAGATGGTATCTATCAATTACGCGCAGCAAACAAAGAGCGCGAATTTCTACAGCAATTGAAAAACAACGCTGACCAAGTTCGTATTGATGCGGACAAGTATGCATGGCAATCCGAAGCCGCGGGTCGAGTTTCTTTCCTCTTATTTTTAATTGGCTTTGAGCTGTTCCGTGCTGTTGCGATGTTAATGGTGATGTTCAGTGACCTCACCATTGGTCAAATCTTCGCAGTATTTGGTTACCTTTGGTTTATGCTCTCTCCTGTCCAGGAACTACTGGGTATCCAATTCTCTTGGTATAGCGCAAAAGCCGCACTAAAACGCATTAACGACCTATTAGAATTGGAAGAAGAACATAGACCTGTCTCTAAGGTAAATCCTTTCAAAGAAAATAAAGAAGTTGATGTGAAAATCGAACATGTTGATTTTTCATACAATAATGAAAACAAAGTGTTGGACGATCTATCGTTACACATCCCTGCTGGTAAGAAAGTAGCCTTGGTCGGTGCAAGTGGTGGTGGTAAATCGACGCTGATTCAGCTGTTGATTGGCGTATACAGACAAAACGCAGGTTCAATCCGTTTTAATGATGAACTGACAGACGACATTAGCTTTGAAGTGATACGCGACAAAATTGCCGTGGTTTTACAACAACCTATACTATTTAATGACTCGTTGAGGCATAATCTGACCCTCGGTGGGGATTTTGACGAAATGTCATTGTGGCGCGCTCTAGAAGTTGCGCAGTTGCAAGATGTAATTTCTCAACTAAACCACGGTTTGGATACGCAAATCGGACGCAATGGTATTCGCCTATCTGGGGGCCAACGTCAACGTTTAGCTATTGCACGAATGGTGTTGAGTAATCCACAATTTGTTATCCTAGATGAAGCAACGTCTGCATTGGATACCGCAACTGAAGCGGCTCTTCATAAGGCGTTAACTGAATTCTTACGTGGTAGAACGACACTAATCGTCGCGCACCGCTTATCTGCCGTTAAGCAAGCTGATTTGATTTATGTGCTTGAGGACGGAAGAGTGACGCAAACAGGAACCCATGGTGAGCTTGTTGAGCAAGAAGGCTTATATCAAACCCTATACGGGGGCATTCAGTCCCACGCTTAAACCATTCTTAGTGGAGAGGTCGTTGTGACCTCTCTGTCTAAACATGCGTCGCAACCCAATAATGTTCGCTTATGCCAAGGTTGCGAGTTACCTGTCGATATTGTCGATTTACCTAATCGAAGAAATGCGCACTGCCCACGCTGCGGTACTGAGTTGTATCGAGGTGGCAGTCCAAGCTTGTCTGGTAATCTTGCTATCGCGGTTACCTGCATTCTCCTGTTCATCCCTTCACATTTTTTTAATTTCATCAGCATTCGTCTGTTCGGTGTAATGATACCGGCAACACTGCCATCTGGGATGATTACGCTGTTTCAAGAAGGCTTTGTCCTTCTTTCTATCTTAATTCTGTTTTGCAGCTCCCTCGCCCCACTCATCGTATGCAGCTCTGTCGTAACCGCACATTGGTCATTACACAAGCGTTGGTTTAAAGGACTAAGGGTTTCACTGTGGCTAATCCAACACCTTAAACATTGGGTCATGCTGGATGTATTTTTGGTCAGTATCGCAATTTCCTGTTTCAAGCTTCAGGACTACTCTGACATTTTCGTCGGACCAGGATTGATCGGCCTCGTACTACTGCAAATCTTCACTGTTTTGTTGATTTCTCGTATTAGCGTCCGTCGCTACTGGGAGTCATGGCAGTCTGAGACGAGCTATGACTTTGAACACAAGGACGTACATTGTCACGAGTGTCACCTTTCTCAACCAGAAGGTGATAAATGCCGCCGTTGTAATCATGCGCTTTACCATCGTAAGCCAAATTCAATCCAAAAAACTTGGGCTTACCTAATCGCAGCAACCATTGCTATTTTTCCGGCGAACCTAATCCCTATCTCTATCTTGCTTACGAACGGCAAACGTTTAGAAGATACGATATTTTCGGGCGTTGCTGGTTTAGTCAAAAATGGGATGTACGGTATCGCAGTGATCATTTTTGTTGCCAGTATTGTCGTACCTGTGGCAAAAATCCTTGGTCTCACCTACATCTTGCTATGTATAAAATTTAAACGTTCGGTGTTTCGAAGACAGCGAATGATGGTTTACTTTGCAGTAAAGTGGATCGGTAAATGGTCCGTGATGGATTTGTTTGTTATCTCTATCATGATGACATTGGTCGATCGTGGACAAATTCTCGATTTCACACCAGGCTACGGTGCGGTAGCGTTTGGTGTAGTTGTCGTTCTTACAATGCTCGCCGCGGAGAGCATTGATCCAAGGCTTATCTGGGACCAAGCCCCAAAACAATCAGAAAAAGAGTCAATTAATGAGTGATCAGAACAGTTCTCAAACGTCATACGAGCCAGAGATAAAGAGGAGTAAAGGCATTTCTCCTCTTTGGCTCCTGCCGATCTTGACGATGATTTTAGCCGGTTGGCTCGTCGTTAAGTCCATTCATGACGCTGGACAGCGGGTACAAATCCACTTCTCTGATGCAGCCGGTTTAATTGCTGGCCGTACGACGATTCGCTATCAAGGCTTGGAAGTGGGTATGGTACGCGACATCAACTTGTCTGAGGATTTAGGCAGCATTTATGTCGATGCAGACATTTACCCAGAAGCAACCAAATTGCTTAATGAGAAAACACGCTTTTGGCTCGTTAAACCGACCGCAAGTTTAACTGGTGTATCTGGGTTAGATGCTCTTGTCTCCGGTAACTACATTTCTATCCAACCGGGTGACAGTAAAGAGTTTGAAACGTCGTTCCACGCACTTGACTCCGCACCTACTGATCTTCGCGTCACTCAAGGGCTCAATATCAAACTAAAAAGTCGTGACTTAGGCGGCGTTTCTATTGGTTCTCAGATTGTTTATAAAAAAATCCCTATTGGTGAAGTTTACAGCTACCAATTAAACGAAGATGCGAAATCCATTACGATCCAAGCCAACATTCAGGATCAATACCGACACATCATCAACAACCGCAGTCGTTTTTGGAATGTGAGTGGTATTGGTGCAAGCATCGGTTTTGAAGGCGTTGATGTCCGCCTAGAAAGCATGAGCGCCCTACTTGGTGGTGCGATCGCAGTCGACTCACCAGACGATGGTGAGCCAGTCGAAGATTATAAAGAATTTCGTTTATATAAAGACCTTAAAACCGCAGGCCGTGGTATCGCAATCAAAATTGCCCTTCCAGATGACAACAAAATCAGCGCTGAAGGTGCTCCGATCATGTATCGTGGGATTGAAGTCGGCCAAGTCACGGATTTAAACCTATCTGAAGGTCGTGAGGTCATTCTTGCTTCTGCTGCAATCCAACCCGCATTCAGTGACATGCTTACCTCTGGTACACGTTTTGTTCTTGAAGAAGCAAAAGTATCACTCTCTGGCGTCGAAAATATCGCTAACCTTGTTCGTGGCAATTTCTTAACCATCGTTCCAGGTGAAGGTGAACGTGCACGTCAGTTTACTGCTATTCGTAAAAACGTCTTTAATCAGCAGCAGGAGAAATCGATAGCGATTCGCCTTGTTTCGGATAACTCATTCGGCTTAGATAGCGGTGCAAACGTCCTCTACAAAGGCATTGTTGTGGGTTCAATCATTAAAGTAGGACTACTCGATGAAGAGAAAGCTCAACAAGCGAATCATGAAGTTTTCATGGATGTGTTGATTGATCAAGAATACAAACACCTCATCAAATCCAACAACCGCTTCTATGTAACAGGCAGTGCATCGGCCGAGCTCACTGAATCGGGCCTCAGTGTGACGGTCCCACCGGCCAAACAACTTTTAACAGGTTCAATCAGCTTTGTTAGCCAAGGCGCGGAAAAGATTCAAAAAGAGTACCAGCTATTCCAAAGCGAATCTTTAGCTGAATTAGCGCAATACAACCAGAGTGGTTCGAAAACGCTTAACTTATTTGCTTCTGAGTTGCCTCCGATTTCGAAAGGCAGTCCTCTGCTCTACCGAAATCTGCCCGTGGGCAGCGTGTCTGATTTCAATTTAGTCGATGGTGGCGTCATCGTAAAAGCCACGATTGAAAACCGCTACGCACATCTGATTACGGCTCAAACCGTATTTTGGAATCGCTCAGGCGTTGAGGTCGACGCTTCACTTGCTGGAATCACCGTTAAGGCACACCCGCTTAAATCCTTAATTAAAGGTGGTATCGCGTTCGATTCAATTCCAGGTATTGAGAACAAAATTGGCCAACGCTGGAAGCTCTATCAAGATCAAAAGCAAGCGCGTAAGTTTGGACGTGTCATCGCTTTGGAAACAGACGGTTCTCAGGAAGTTAGCAAAGGGATGCCAATCAAATACCAAGGTGTCAAAGTCGGTGAAGTCACTTTAGTGGTCCCTAACTTCCGCCGAGAAATGGTTGAAGTGGCTGCCCGCATTTTGCCTGAATATGTGGAAGATATTGCCGTTACCGGGTCACACTTTTGGCTAACTGAACCAGAAATTGGCTTAGGCGGCGTTAAAAACCTAGGCGCATTAGTGTCTAAATCCATTAGCGTAGAACCGGGCCAAGGTGCCGCGGCATTCAAATTTGATCTAGAGAAAGGTAATGCGCGCTCACAAGGGATGCGTTTTACCTTACAAAGTGAACAGCGTGGCTCAGTGCAGATTGGCACCCCTATCCTATACCGTCAAATGGAGGTTGGTCAGGTAACGGATGTGCATTTAGGAGAATTCGCTGATCGTGTGATTACCCAGATTGAGATTCAGCCAGAATATGCCTACCTAGTTCGTCAGAACAGTGTATTCTGGAACGTGTCTGGCGTTGATGTTTCGATTGGTTTAGGTGGAGCAAACATTAAAGCAGGTACAATTGATAGCCTTGTACGTGGTGGTATCGCTTTCTCAACACCAGAGCAATCTCAAATTCCACCAGCAGCAAAAAAAGGTCACTCTTTCTACTTGTACCCTCAAGCTGAAGAGAGTTGGTTGGAATGGCGCACAGCGATCCCCAGACCATGATTCATAGATAACCAAGATAGACTAAAGAGCAGCAATCGCTGCTCTTTTTTATTACCGTAGCCTTTGTGGCTATTCGTTTCTAACCCAGTTTCGTATATCATTTGCAGCAAATTCTGCAATCGAGATTCCACTTTGCATCCTAATGTTTACATCCCAGAAGCATTTCTGGAAAAAATCAAAACTATTCTTCCTGCTCACCTCAACATGGATGACTTCGTAACGTCGTGCCAAAAGCCGTTGCGCAAGAGTATTCGCGTTAATACGTTGAAAGTCAGCGTAGAAGCGTTTTTAGAGCGAGCAAAGGCAAAAGGTTGGAAGTTATCTCCTGTACCCTGGTGTGAGACTGGTTTTTGGATCGAAGCAGATGAATCGCTCGTACCATTAGGCAATACCGCAGAACACATGTCTGGGTTGTTTTATATTCAAGAAGCCAGCTCAATGATGCCGGTATCCGCCTTATTCATGAATGACGAATCGTATGACGCAGTGCTCGATACCGCTGCGGCTCCGGGCTCTAAAACAACTCAAATAGCTGCCTTAATGAACAATGAAGGCGTTTTGGTCGCGAATGAATACGCGGCAAGTCGTGTAAAAGTGCTACACGCAAACATCGAACGTTGTGGTGTGCGTAACGCAGCATTAAGTAACTTCGACGGTCGTGTGTTTGGTGGCTGGCTACCAGAACAATTTGATGCCGTTCTGTTAGACGCACCATGTTCCGGTGAAGGTACAGTGCGTAAAGATGAAGACGCAATGAAGAACTGGACGCAAACATCAGTCATTGAAATTGCAGACACTCAAAAAGATTTGATCGAAAGTGCGTTCCACGCCCTTAAACCCGGCGGCGTGATGGTTTATTCAACCTGCACGTTGAGCACGGAAGAAAACCAACAAGTTTGCCATCATCTTAAAGAAACATTTGGTGACGCGGTTGAATTCGAGAGCTTAAAAGATCTGTTTAATAATGCCGAGGCGGCGTTGACTGAAGAAGGCTTCTTGCACATCTTCCCTCAAGTGTATGACTGTGAGGGTTTCTTTGTTGCACGTATACGTAAGCTTGCTGCCGTAGAAGCACCAAAAGTCAAAAAACGCATGGGTAAATTCCCATTTGTTAAAGCGTCTAACAAAGAATCCACTGATATCGCTAACCAGCTTCAAAGCGCAATGGAAATCAAGTTACCTGAAGACAGTACGGTTTGGATTCGTGATAAAGATGTGTGGCTTTTCCCAGACGCACTAGAGCCGATGATTGGTGAACTGCGTTTCTCTCGCATGGGTATCAAGATTGCCGAAGCGCATAAGAATGGCTACCGTTGGCAACATCAAGTAGCAACGGCGCTGGTGACAGGTTTAGAGAAAAATGCGATTGAGCTTACGATCGACGAAGCTCGTGAATGGTATATGGGCCGAGACGTTCGCCCTCAAAACATTCCAGCTGAGATGAAAACCGGCAAAGGCGAAGTATTAGTGAAGTACGAAGGCGCGATCATTGGCCTTGGTAAATGGGTAAGTAACCGCATTAAAAACGGCCTTCCACGAGAATTAGTGCGAGATAAGAACTTATTTTAGTAGCAAAGTGAAATGCTATAAATAAATGAAAAGCCATCGTATTTACGATGGCTTTTTGGTTCTAAAGCATGATTGGAACTGGGTTCACTAGCGATTCGAGTCCCCTGTACTAAACTGAAGATATCAAAGCATCGCTTTGAAACGGCATTTCTCTCTATGTTCACCAACAATATGTGTTGGTCAAAAGTTTAGCGCAGGCTCTATGAAAGGAGCCGTTTCCCCTAGGCCCAAAATAAGGACGAGTTTGGGCCATTTTTTTGACTGCTATTTTCGTCCAAATCGAGTTTGAACGTGATGAACCTCCGCCACCAGCAACTTAAAGCTCTATTCAGCGAGACGAATACCGTCTTTTTCAATCACGAGCTTACCTTGCTTGTACAAAGCGCCGATGGTTTTTTTGAACGTGCCTTTACTTGTACGGAAAGCTGCAAAAATCGCTTCTGGCGTAGATTTATCGTTTAGAGGTAGGAAACCACCCTTCTTCTCTAAAAGCTCTAGGATTTTACTCGAAAGATCATCCATTTTCGCCACGCCTACTTTTTGTAGCGCAAGGTCGATTTTGCCATCTTCGCGAATTTGCTTAATGTAGCCTTTCAGCTTTTTACCAATAAACAGCTTACCGAACACATCCGATGGGAAGATCATTCCCCAATGCTCGCCGTTCACAATCGCTTTATAACCAAGTTGGCTACGTTCTGCGATGATTAGGTTAACTTCTTCGTTCACTTCATAGTTTGCTGGCGTTTTATCCAGCCACTTATTGAACTTAGTTGTACCGACAATACGACCAGATGCTTTATCTGTGTACACGTAAACCAGAATGTTTTGGCCAGCGGTAAAGCGCGCACGTTGCTCACTAAACGGGATAAGAAGATCTTTTTCTTTGATGCCCCAATTTACGAAAGCACCAGTGCTACTGACACCTTCGACTTGCATTAGGCCCCACTCGCCAACCTGAGCAATGGGTTTATCAATGGTCGCAGCTAGCTGACTTTCTGAATCAAAGTAAAGAAATACGTCAATATGATCGCCTACATTCGTACCTTCTGGTACATATTTATTAGGCAGCATGACTGAACCGTAATCATCACCATCCAAAAATACGCCAAAATCAGCCGTTTTAGTGACTTCTAAGCTGTTAATTTGACCAATTTTAATCATTGAATTTGTCTCTTTTTAAATTTACTGGGAATTATACCCAAACTGACAAGAAAATCAGAGAGAAATACCATCCTCTCTGCTATGCTGTCGTCGTTCAACTACTTATCCTAGTCGACCTTAAGTTATTGTGCTTAATGGACGCTTATGGGTATAGGATGCTTTAGCAAAATCAGGAGCCTTCCTTGGTCACCGTCGACAAACAGGATTCGATAACCTTAAAAATTAGCCACGCATTGGCAAAGAGCAAAACGCTTGATCTTGATATCTATATTTTTGTGCCTGGTGAATTAGGTTTAAACTCCGACATCATCAGCGAGTCTGAGTTCTATTACACTTCCATCACGCAAAAACGTTCTTACTACAGTACAGAAGTGCTACTCCCTCTCGTGCATAGCCGCTTGGCCAAACGAGGGCGCTTATCTAATCGACAGTATCGCGTAAGTTTGAGTTTGTTTGCGTATCAATACGTCACGGCTCTGGATAAAGCCGTTGCAGCATTGAATAAGCATGACAACGACAGTGTTACCGCAGAAGAAGTAGATGAAGTCATCGAATTGACTATCGACATTCTTAAGCGCTTGAGACGTTCCATTCCTTACGAAGAAAATCTCAAGCGTTATTACGTGAACATTGATAACTACTTGTCTTGGTACACAGAGCAAAAATTTTTGTCTCTTGTCGCGCACCTTCCTCGCGAAGGCGATTACAGCACAATTAAAGATCGTCTGATTACTTTATGTGAGAAAGAGCAAGCCCACCGTAAACTCAACAACTATAACTCGCCGAGTGTCGTTGAAGATGTAACTCGTTTGTCGAATAAAATGCGTTTGCTGAGACGTTTGATTGAGCACCCTATCGTTTTAAGCGAAAAAACGATGTCGATGGGAAACAACATCAAGCGTGCGATTAAAGGCATAGCCACCGGCTTGGTGATGGTCGTGGTCACAAGTACCGTTATTCTTGCCCGAGATTACTTAGGAGAGATTTCTGCATCTTTTATCATTGCGATGTCGTTTATCTATGCTCTACGTGAAATCTTTAAAGATGACCTACGCGACGCGATGTGGCGTTGGATCCGCAAAGGCAAACCGAAGTGGCGTAAGAAGTACATGGACCCGACAACAAAGAAAGTGGTGGGTCGAAAATTGGAATGGTTGGACTATCGCTCCCTTTCGAGCTTGCCTGATCGCATTCAGAACATTCGTAAGAAACGCGTCGTCCAACGTGAAGAACAAATTCTTCATTACCACGCAAAAACTGAGATGGCGACGTCGTTATTTTTGAGTGGCTATGAACAAACTCGTGAAACGCTAAACATCAGTTTGCGCCCAATTATCCGTTTGATGGACAAAAGCTCTAACCGCGTATATCGCCTGAACGAAGGGCAAGTGAGTAAAGAGTCTGTAGAGAAGCGACACTTGGTCAACGTGATTGTGAAAGAAGACAACCACACTGACGAGCCTGGCTTCTATCGTTGGAAAGTCGTGTTAAACCGTTCGAAAATCGTGTCTATTGAGAAAATAGAGTTGAATTAAACTAACGTCAGTCACCATTCTTAAGTTAAGCAGCCTGCTTTTGGGCTGCTTTTTTGATGGAGAGCGTTAAAGAGAACTCGGCCATTGGTTCATCACCATTAATCTTTGGACACAATGCGGTGATCTTCACATCTCGATTAACGCGTTCACCGGTTTCTAGCGTGATTTTGAGCATTTCATCAATCACAGGGCCATCATGACAGACAAAGTGTACGTCACCCTCAGGACGTTTTAAGAATTCAGCACTTACTCCTTTAAACGCGAGTGAAATCTTCTCTCCTTGCTCTTGTGCTTTACTCATAGCAAGAAAGCCACCAGCAACATCTGCCCCAACAGCCAATGCGCCAAAATACATACTATTAAGATGATTCTTGGTTCTTCGCTTGAGCGGGATTCTTACTTCGACATGCTGATCATCAATCGCAAGGATCTTCGGTCGACATAGCCAAATTAAAGGCACTTTTGAAAAGCCAAACAGATTGAGGTAAAGGTTTGCACGACGAACCGCTGAAAACATTTTGAAACTCCCCTTAAACTAGTCTGACCAGTCAATCAACAAATTTCAAAGATGTCAAAGAAATGTTAACGAGAAATCGATCTTGGTTAAAAAACAAATCGTTTGCGCATTTTCGCGTGACATGGTCACAACATATGAAACTCCCAACCTACAACGCTTTGCTTACGATTTGGCACAATTATTCTGTTAGTAAATAGAAAAAACGGTTATAAATTCAAACAACTATGTATTGATATCCAGAGCATGTTTTGTCATTTATATATAAGCAACACCAATGAATACCAACAGCAGTACATACAATTCGGTATTTACTAGATAAGAATCCCGTGAAACGGTTTATTCCTAACTATAATTCCGTTATCTTTACCGCTTCGCAATAGAGAATAAAGCTATAACATGCCTATAAAAACAGATGAATTGAGAACCCAACCTTTGGGTCCAATGCCGACACCCGCAGAGCTAGGTAGTGTACATCCAATCACTGATGATGTAGCTGACCGTATCGCTCAATCTCGTCGACAAATTGAAAAGATTTTAACTGGTGAGGATGACCGTATCCTCGCTATCGTTGGCCCATGTTCAGTGCATGATACTGAAGCGGCAATTGACTACGCGACGCGTCTTAGCGAAATTCAAGATCAGTACAAAGACGAACTGTTCATCGTTATGCGTACATACTTTGAAAAGCCGCGTACAGTAGTTGGTTGGAAAGGTTTGATTACTGACCCTAACCTAGATGGTTCTTATGCGCTTGAAGCCGGTCTTCACAAAGCGCGTAAACTGCTACTGGATATCAACAAGCTTGGTCTTGCGACTGCTACTGAGTTTCTTGATATGATTACAGGCCAGTACATTGCTGATTTGATCACATGGGGCGCAATTGGTGCTCGTACGACTGAATCGCAAATTCACCGTGAAATGGCGTCTGCCCTATCTTGCCCAGTTGGCTTCAAGAACGGTACTAACGGCAACGTGAAAATTGCCATTGATGCGATTCGTGCGTCTAAAGCATCACACTACTTCTACTCCCCAGACAAGAATGGGCGTATGACGGTGTACCGCACTAGCGGCAACCCTTACGGTCACATTATTCTTCGTGGTGGTGAGAAAGGCCCTAACTTTGAAGAAGCTTCTGTTAAGCAAGCTTGTGACGCGCTAGCAGAGTTCGATTTGCCGCAGCGTTTGATCGTCGATTTCAGTCACGCAAACTGCCAAAAACAACACCGTAAACAAATCGATGTTGCTCAAGACATTTGCGACCAAATTAAGTCAGGCAGCACACGTATTGCTGGTATTATGGCAGAGAGCTTCATTATTGAAGGCAATCAGCCAATGACTGATATTAACAACCTAACTTACGGTCAATCGATCACTGACCCATGTCTAGGTTGGGATGATACTGTAACCATGCTAGATATGCTGGCAGCCGCAGTTAAATCCAGTAAGTAATTTCCCTATAACAAGATAATCAAGGAATCTTCATGCCATCGTTTGATATTGTTTCAGAAATCGATACCGTCGAACTACGTAACGCGGTTGATAACGCTAACCGTGAACTGTCTACTCGTTTCGATTTCCGCAATGTGAATGCGAGCTTTGAGCTAGTAGAAGAAAATGTAAAAGTGTCAGCAGAAGGCGAGTTTCAGCTCAAGCAAATGCGTGACATTCTGCGTAGCCACTTGGCTAAACGCAACATTGATGCAAATGCTATGGACGCAAAAAATCCAGAAGCAACAGGTAAAAACTGGCATCAAAACGTTGCTTTCCGCCAAGGTATTGATACACCAACCGCAAAGAAAGTGGTTAAGCTAATCAAAGACGCAAAGCTTAAAGTTCAAGCTTCTATCCAAGGCGACAAAGTTCGCGTAACAGGTAAGAAGCGTGATGATCTCCAAGCGACGATTGCAGCGATCCGTGAAGCAGATATGGGTATCCCATTTCAGTACAACAACTTCCGTGATTAATTCGGTTCCTCAATTAACACCTGTCGATTGAGGAAACCGAGAATTGAAAACGCCGACGAGTTATTCGTCGGCGTTTTTTATGTCCGTAAACTATATGCAAAATAATCAGATAACTAGGTCTTGCCCTTGCAATAAAGAGAATTCACTCGTCCCTGAAGGTACAAACACGCACACACGTAAGTTTTCTTTTCTCGCTTTAGTCAACATATCAGAAAGTTCGGTGGCACTTCTAAAAGGTTCACGTTCAGCATCCCTTCTTACCAACTCCATGACGTCCACTTCGCACATCGTCGAATACAAGGCAAGTTCGGCTTGCTGCATGTAACGGACTGCTTTGATAGGCAGCATTTCGACATCTTGCCCAACTTGAATCCAGGTACAGCTTCCCTCCTCGTCCAAAGGTTTTGCCATGGTTTGTTGATAAATGATTTCCAATTCGCGATTATCGCGAGCGTTCTCTACTTCTGGATGAGAGAAATAACTTTCCCAAAATTTCCTGCGTAAGTCGACGCTCGGTAGTGCCTCTTTAATCGAATTGCGTTTGGAGTTAGCGAACTCCGCCATCAATCCCATATTTTGCGGAAGAATAGCTTCAAGCTTTTCACGAATATTTCGAATCAAAACAGGAGACGCGCCACCACTTGAAATGGCAATTTGAATGCGGCCACGATTAATCATTGAAGGCGTAATAAAATCACAGTACGGCTTGTCATCAACAACGTTAACTAATATGCCAAGCTCTTTAGCGTCTTTGTAAACCTGATGGTTTAACTCTGGATTATCCGTGGTTGCCCAAACTTGAATGAACGATTTCGTGACAATGTCACTAGAATAAAAACGTTGAATCCATCGCACTTGTTGCTCTTGCGCAAGCTTATCAAGAAAGTCGACAAGGCTTGGGGAGACAATCGTAACGTCCGCCCCAGCTTTAAGTAGGGCTTCTACTTTACGGCTTGCTACTTCACCACCGCCTACAACCAGCACGGGTTTATCTACTAAATCTAAGAACAGAGGAAAATATCGCATTTCAATCCATGATTACTTCAAATAACTGTCGAAATTCATGCTACCAAAAACAGGGCAACCTGTTCACCTAGTTTCGATGTCACAAATAATTTTTGTTCAAATTTTCGGCTTACTCAGCCCGCCTCTACTAATGACACTTTTAATAACAAATTATTATCCTTTTGTTTTTGACACTCTTTTAGTGATTGTTCTGATGCACTAATTTGACAACCAGTTGCACTATTTACAAACATTTAACATTTCGCCATTCTAAATCGCAAGGTTCTTTGTAAGTTCTCTCCAAAACTCTTTTTAAATTATATATTTGAGAATTAGCAGATCCTTACCTACGCTTATAACTGGTTGATTTGTCGATTACCGTTTCATTGAAAATCAACCAGATAGGACGATAACACAAATAAATTGGACACGTTGTATCAGGTCGCTCCTGATTAAACATGGATCATACAGGAAGGATACAAATGGCAAATAAACTCACAGTTCTTGCTTCCGTCGTAGCGGCTTCTACTGCCATGATGGCGACATCAGCGCAAGCAGCAGACACGACTCTGGACAAAGTCACAAAACAAGGTTTTATCACTTGTGGCGTAAGTACCGGTCTACCTGGTTTCTCAAACCCTAACTCTAAAGGCGAATGGGAAGGTATCGACGTAGAATATTGCCAAGCACTGGCCGCAGCCGTTCTTGGGGATAAAACGAAAGTTAAATATGTACCCCTAACCGCGAAAGAACGTTTCACTGCTTTACAATCGGGTGAAATCGATGTGCTTTCACGTAACACCACCTGGACACTTCATCGCGACACTGCTCTTGGTTTGAACTTCGTAGGCGTTAACTACTACGATGGTCAAGGCTTTATGGTGAAGAAAGATCTTGGTATCTCTAGTGCAAAAGAACTTGATGGCGCTTCTGTATGTGTGCAATCAGGTACAACCACAGAGCTTAACCTAGCAGATTACTTCCGTAACCAAGGTATGGCTTATAAGCCAGTGGTATTTGATACCGCCGCGCAAACCTCTAAAGGTTTCGATGCTGGTCGATGTGATGTTCTTACTACTGACCAATCTGGCCTTTATGCCCTTCGCTTAAACCTTAAAGACCCTTCTTCAGCAACCGTACTTCCAGAAATCATTTCAAAAGAACCACTAGGTCCTGTTGTTCGTCAAGGTGATGATCAATGGTTCAACATCGCTAAATGGACGCTATTTGCAATGGTGAATGCGGAAGAATATGGCATCAGTTCTAAGAACGCCGATGAAATGTTGAAATCGAAAGATCCAAACATCAAACGCATTCTTGGTGTTGACGGCCCTAAAGGTAAAGGTCTAGGTATCCGTGACGATTGGGGTTACCAAGTTATCAAGCAAGTCGGTAACTATGGTGAGAGCTTTGAGCGTACGGTAGGTACTGGTTCGCCTCTTAAGATTTCTCGCGGCGTAAATGCGCTGTGGAATGCAGGCGGCTTTATGTACGCACCACCTATCCGATAGAAACGAGTTAAATAAGGGCGGTGCATGCCGCCCTTTTTCTTGGCTGAATCTATTCTATATAAGGGTTTGAGGTTATCGCTGTATGAAACCGACGAATAATGCATCGCAAAGTACGATGTCCAAACCAAGCGGAAGCAAGAGTCTGATTTATAACCCAGCTTTTCGTTCTGCTATTTTCCAGATCATTGCCATCGCCGCACTGGTATTTTTCTTTTACACAATCATCAACAATGCACTAACCAATCTTGACGCTCGTGGTATCGCCACCGGCTTTGGTTTCCTTAATCAAGAAGCGGGCTTTGGTATTGGACTCACACTCATCGAATATGACGAAACGTTCTCTTATGGGCGTACGTTTGTCATTGGCTTACTTAATACTGCACTCGTGTCTGTGTTGGGTATTATCCTAGCAACCGTCATAGGTTTCGTTATGGGGATTGCACGCCTTTCTTCTAACTGGCTGGTCAGTCGTTTGGCGGCTGTTTACATTGAAACGTTCCGAAATATCCCTCTACTTTTACAGATCTTTTTTTGGTATTTCGCGGTTCTACAAGCTCTTCCATCTCCAAGACAAAGCTTAAGTCTTGGCGAATCCGTTTTCCTGAATGTGCGCGGTCTTTACTTCCCCTCACCGGTAATTGAAGCTGGCGGTGGTCTTGTGGTTGCAGCACTCATCATAGGTGTCATTGCAAGTTTCTTAATCAATCGTTGGGCTAAAAACAAACAGCGATTAACAGGTCAACAAACACCAATGGGACGAATTGTGTTCGGTCTAGTGATTGGTCTGCCTTTGGTGGTTTACTTTGTAACAGGCATGCCGATCTCTTTGGAGTACCCAGAATTAAAAGGCTTCAACTTCCGCGGTGGTATCAGCATTATTCCGGAGCTCGCAGCCCTTCTGTTAGCGCTAAGTGTTTACACTGCATCGTTTATTGCTGAGATTGTTCGATCTGGTATTAATGCAGTGAATCATGGTCAGACCGAAGCCGCTATGTCGCTGGGCTTACCAAGAGCAAAAACATTGAAACTGGTGGTGATTCCGCAAGCATTGCGAATCATTATCCCTCCTCTAACAAGCCAATACTTGAACTTGACGAAGAACTCTTCGTTGGCAATGGCAATCGGCTACCCAGACCTTGTTTCGGTCTTTGCCGGTACAACGCTGAACCAGACTGGACAAGCGATCGAAATCATCGCAATGACGATGGGTGTATACCTAACATTGAGCTTGATAACGTCGGCGTTGATGAACTTGTACAACCGAAAAGTAGCGCTGGTGGAGAGATAATATGAGCACACATCAATTTCAGCCTGATCTCCCACCTCCGTCCAATACCGTCGGTATTGTGGGATGGCTGCGCAAAAACCTATTCAATGGCCCAGTTAACTCGGTTGTTACCATCATCCTTGCCTACATCGTGTTTTCTGCACTTTGGAACATTGCGGATTGGGCATTCATTAATGCCGATTGGGTTGGCACAACGAGAGATGACTGTTCCCGTGAAGGCGCATGTTGGGTATTTATCAGCGTACGCTGGGAACAGTTTATGTACGGTTTCTATCCAGAAGCTGAACTGTGGCGGCCACGTCTGTTCTACATTACCTTGGCGATATTCACAGTACTCCTTGCTTACGAAAAGACTCCAAAACGTATTTGGATTTGGTTGTTCTTTGTGAACATTTATCCGTTCATTATCGCAGCATTGTTGTATGGCGGGGTATTTGGCTTAGAAGTGGTTGAAACACACAAATGGGGTGGCTTGCTGGTTACTCTGATCATCGCCTTAGTCGGTATCGTTGTCTCCTTACCTATTGGTGTGGCGTTAGCGTTAGGCCGTCGTTCCGATATGCCGATCATCCGCAGTATTTGTACTATCTATATTGAGGTATGGCGTGGGGTACCTTTAATTACAGTACTCTTCATGGCGTCCGTCATGCTCCCGCTCTTTCTTGCCCAAGGCTCAGAAACAGATAAGCTCATCCGCGCCCTAATTGGTGTTGTGATGTTTAGTGCCGCTTATATGGCAGAAGTGGTTCGTGGTGGCTTACAAGCCATTCCAAAGGGCCAGTACGAAGCCGCCGATGCGTTGGGTTTAAGCTATTGGAAAAAGATGGGACTGATCATCTTGCCTCAAGCTCTTAAAATTACTATCCCTTCTATCGTGAACACCTTTATTGGTTTGTTCAAAGACACCAGCCTTGTACTTATTATCGGTATGTTTGATGTACTGGGTATAGGACAAGCAGCGAACACTGACCCTGAATGGTTAGGCTTCGCTACAGAAAGTTATGTATTTGTCGCGTTAGTGTTTTGGGTATTCTGTTTTGGCATGTCACGCTACTCGATATGGCTCGAAAATAGACTTCATACCGGTCACAAACGATAACTCATCAAGATCAAGGACGTATTATGACGCAACAACAAGACTATATGATCCAGCTGAAGGACATGAATAAGTGGTATGGTGAGTTTCACGTACTAAAGAACATCAACCTCGATGTAAAGAAAGGCGAAAAGATTGTTATCTGTGGTCCTTCTGGCTCTGGCAAATCGACCATGATTCGTTGTATCAACCGCTTGGAAGAACATCAAGCAGGCAATATCTATGTGTCAGGCACCGAATTAACCGAAGACCTAAAGAACATCGAAGCCGTTCGTCGCGAAGTCGGCATGTGTTTCCAGCACTTTAATCTCTTCCCTCACCTAACGGTCCTCGAGAACTGTACACTTGCCCCAATTTGGGTGAAGAAGATGCCAAAGGAAGAAGCGGAAGCCATCGCGATGCAGTACCTAGAGCGTGTTAAGATCCCAGATCAAGCAGATAAGTATCCAGGTCAGCTTTCAGGAGGTCAACAACAACGTGTAGCGATTGCACGCTCTCTTTGCATGAGCCCAAAGGTAATGTTGTTTGATGAACCGACATCAGCGCTCGATCCAGAAATGGTACGCGAGGTTCTTGATGTAATGGTTGAACTGGCGGAAGAAGGCATGACCATGCTTTGTGTAACACACGAAATGGGCTTTGCTAAAGAAGTGGCTGACCGAGTTATCTTTATGGATGCGGGTGAAATTATCGAAGAGAATAACCCTGTCGACTTCTTCGAGAATCCGCAATCGGATCGAACCCAGAACTTCCTTGCGCAAATCCTTCACCATTAATTAGTCGCAAAAACGCTAAAATAGTGAAGCGTCGATTCGAAAAAATCGGCGCTTTTTGTTTGCCTCAGGTCGATGTTACTAAAATCCAGTTGATTCAATACGTTGTAAATTTGTTCGATTTTACAAAAAAGTTCGTGAGGTAACCTTCATCCCTTTGATTGCCAAGCCCTTCCTAACTATGCAAGACAGTAATATTGTGTTACAAGTTGCCACATACATAACACACTATTTCTATTATTATTTTGTTCTAGAGATAGACGTGTCGGGCTTGATTTTTTGAACTTTCGGGCCCATATATGTCTATATATCAAAGATAAGACGGTCCCTTATAGAGGAAGATTATGAACAGTCCTATGTTTTCACGCACTACTACTCAAGAGAGTGCTCTACAAACCAACAAAGTATTGCGTAATACATATGCACTACTTTCAATGACTTTACTATGGTCAGCACTGGTTGCTGGCGTTTCAATGGCGTTTAACTTGCCACGTCCGGGCATTATCCTGATGTTGGTTGGTTTCTACGGCTTACTATTCTTGACTGAAAAGAACCGTAACAACAGCATGGGTTTGGTATTCACATTCCTATTTACTGGTTTCTTGGGTTACACCATCGGTCCAATTCTAAACATGTACATCGGTGCTGGTATGGGCGATGTGGTTCTTACTGCACTTGGCGGTACCGCACTGTCATTCATGGCAGCTTCTGCTTACGCTCTAACGACCAAACGCGACCTATCTATGATGGGTGGCCTGATGTTGTCTCTATTCGTTGTTCTAGTGGTGGGCATGATTGCGAGCATCTTCATCCAATCAACTATCCTGCACCTAGCAATGAGCAGCTTGTTTATTGTTTTCTCTACCATGGCTATTTTGATGACTACACAAGGCATCATCCGTGGCGGTGAAACAAACTACATCTCTGCAACGATTACGCTATACGTTTCAATCTACAATATCTTCATCAGCCTACTAAGCATTCTAGGCATCATGAACGACGACTAATTCGTTAGATTGAATCCAAAACTCAAAAGCCCGAAGTTATACTTCGGGCTTTTTCTTTTCACTTTTTAGCAGTGTCTATTCTGGTTCATAGATGGGCGCATCGTAGTCATACCCTTCATCGCTGTATGCCGTAACCATCGCGTCTTCAACTAATCCTGTCTCGGCTTTCACTTGAGTTTCAAAGAAATGTTGAATCTGCTTTCTTCGCCCATGCGCTGCCCAAGATTCTGCATCTTCCCAAATTTCATTAAACACAATCGGATAGTCATTTCTCATCGCACTGGGGTGATCAATTTGCCGAGTGAGCATATATTGGATGCATCCCTCTTCTCGATAGGAATCTGGCTCTAGTGCTTTGAGTACTTCAAATAACTCGGCTTCTTTTCCTTCTTTTGGTTTAAATTGAGCTAAAACATAGACACGGCTTGTCATTCGATTTCCTTCATTGTTGAGTAGTGCTATCAAAAAGGTAAACGAACAATGAAAAAGTTCACGTCCAGTAACGATAAAGTGCGATACACATCGCCAGCAATAGCTGAATAAAACAAAAGGCAGTGAAATAACGATAACTCTGCTCTATTCCCACTAATAAAACAGAGACATTATTCCAAATTCAGCATAAAAATGCAGATACCAAAATACTCACCCCGATAATTTTCCAACAACGTGAATAAACTTACATTTTTGTGAATAATGAAAAAGTAGTTAGGCTCAACGCCTTTACCTTTACGTGAGCTCTCGATTGTGTAAATTTACTTCGCTCAGAAGCTTTCATAGATTCTTTTGTTGAGTCTAAGCTTCGCTCTACGCTACCCTATACACACCAGTGTTTACTTAGCGGATACAAAGCGATGTTCGTATACAACGGCAAAGAAATAGAAACCGATTCTCAAGGTTACTTACTTGATCACACCCAGTGGGAAGAAGGTATGATTGCGCTTCTAGCAAAAGATGAAGAAATCGAACTTACCGAAGCTCACTTAGAAGTAGTTCACTTCGTGCGTAATTTTTATGAAGAGTTCAATACATCACCAGCAGTTCGAATGCTTGTGAAGGCGATGGAAAAAGCGCACGGCCCAGAAAAAGGTAACAGTAAATACCTATTCAAATTATTTAAAAAAGGCCCTGCAAAACAAGCGACAAAATTGGCAGGATTGCCAAAACCAGCGAAATGCTTGTAGTACTCTAGTTTGCAAAAACACGACTAAAAAGATCACTGCTTATAAAACTATAAGATCTTAAATCCGCGGAAAGGTTTGTAAGATACACTCTCTTGGGTAACGCTATCTACTGTTGCCGTCCGCGGTCCATCCTCCAACCACGCCGAAAACGCTGCGATTTGCGCCTCTGTACCACAAGCGATTACCTCAACATCACCATTGTTCAAATTCTTTGCATACCCCGTTAAACCTAACTTCAAACCTTGATGTGACGTGTGGTATCGAAATCCTACCCCTTGAACATGCCCTACTATCAGAAACTTCTCACACTTTAGTACCATCCGTATACCGCTCCCTATATTTGAGTGATATATTATTTGCGTCTATTTACCCCACTAAGGATAGTGGGTTTTTATATGGTTATAATAATTATGAAAGAAATTCCCTTCCGTTGGATTGATAAGTATCTCATCCATTTAAAAATTCAAGAAAAGTTCTATTTACTCTTCTTTCTTCCTCTTCTTGCATTGGTCATTCTCACTTTAGTCTTAAACAGTGCTGCTGACTCCATGATTTCTGGTTTGTATCAGGAAGAATTAATGCTGATGAAAGGGCTAATCGAGGCTGGTAACCTTTCGCAATCTCAAGTTGCAAACCTTATTGCTGGCTCAGACACCATTACCTTTGGTACTGGTCCAGATTCCGTGTCCGTGCTGAATGGCGCATTTAGCCTTGTAGCAAACCATGAGCAGTCTTTATGGACCGCACTTTCTACAACGCAAGTCAGTATTATTCTTGTGACTCTATTCATCATGGCGATGGGTGTTTACTACATCATGACTTTCATCGGTGGTGCGATGTTTACGATGAACAAAGCGCTCAACACGCTGGCAGATGGTGATCTAACCGCGCGTATGAATTTCTTCCGTGTTCGTGATGAGTTCAGCGAAATCGCGATTACTATCGACAAAGTAGCGGATCGCGAACAAAAGATGGTTCAGTCGATTCAAGAATCCGTAGCGCTGATGCAGCAAATCAGCTCTGACCTTAACCTTTCGATTCACAACAGCTCTGAGATCTCTAATACCCAACAAGAGCACCTTAACTCACTAGCAAGTGCAACAGAGCAGATGGCTTCCACGATTCGTGAAGTGGCAACGCTGGCTCATGACTCAAGCACACAAACTGATGATGCTCGCAGCGTCGCGCAATCAGGTCAGGTGAAAGTGGAAAATACCCTTCACTCTATCTCGAACCTTTCTACTGAGATCCAATCGGCATCTCAAGCGGTTGAAGAGCTAGATGCAAACGCAGCGCAGATTGATGAAGTGGTCACAACCATCAACGGTATCTCTGAGCAAACTAACCTACTCGCCTTGAACGCTGCAATTGAAGCGGCTCGTGCAGGCGAACAAGGTCGTGGCTTTGCGGTTGTTGCTGATGAAGTTCGTGCTCTTGCAGGCCGCACTCAACAAGCGACAGTTGAGATTCAAGCAATGATTGAAGCGCTACAACGTAACAGCCAATCACTGACTAAACTGATGGAAGTAACGGTTCACAATGCGAACGAAGGCCAAACTCTGATGGCTGAAGTGAACCACGAAATCGGCTCACTAGCAGACAAGAACCAAACTATCTCAGACAGCAGCATTCAAATTGCGACAGCAGCTGAGGAGCAAGGTGTCGTGGCAGACAATATCGCATCAAGCGTTGAAGAGATTCGCATACAAGCAAACAATGTATGTACGATGATCAGCACAACGTCGCAAAACGTTGAGCAGCTTCGAGCTCAAAGTGACACCATGGAGTCGCTACTGACTGGCTTAAAAGCGTAATCGCTAAAACGAATAACTAGGGTCACTTCGGTGGCCCTTTTTTGTGTCTGGAAAACCCATCCGTTACTCCACTCATCAGTTTATAATTAAAGCCTCTACAAATGATTGGATTGTCGATGGATATTGCTTTTGCGGGCAACATCCCGGACAATACGCCCCTTTCAAAATTCAACAAGAGCTAAAGAAATGACAGCTGCTATCTATTTGGTAAAAGGTCGTGAGAAATCGGTTAAGCGCAAGCACCCTTGGATCTTCTCTCGAGGCATCAGTAAAGTTGAGGGCGAACCAGCGCTCGGCGAAACCGTTGATGTATTCACTCACGACGGAAAATGGCTAGCTAAAGCAGCGTACTCACCAGAGTCTCAAATTCGTGCTCGCATCTGGAGTTTTGAAAAAGAAGAAATCAACAAAGCCTTCTTCGTTAAGCGCTTCAACAACGCTCAGCTTCTTCGTGAAGACATTATCGAACGCGATGGCCTAACTGGCTACCGTCTTATCGCGGCAGAATCTGATGGTATGCCTGGCGTTACTATCGACCGTTACCAAAACTTCTTTGTGTGTCAGCTTCTAAGTGCGGGCGCAGAATACAACAAGCAAGTGATTGTTGATGCTTTGGTTGAGTGTTTCCCTGACTGCAACGTTTACGAGCGTTCAGACGTCGCGGTACGTAAGAAAGAAGGTTTGAAAGAAACCACTGGCGTACTGCACGGTGAAGAGCCACCAAAATCAGTGGTGATTGAAGAGAACGGCGTAAAAATCAGCGTAGACATCGTTGGTGGTCATAAAACGGGTTTCTACCTAGACCAACGTGACAGCCGCCAACAAGCGATGAAGTACGTGAAAGACAAAGAAGTTCTGAACTGTTTCTCGTACACCGGCGGTTTTGGTCTGTACGCACTAAAAGGCGGCGCAAAACGCGTTATCAATGCGGACGTGTCGCAACCTGCTCTAGACACAGCGAAGTTCAACGCAGAACTGAACGAGTTTGACATCTCGAAAAAACGCGCTGTGTTCCTAAACGCTGACGTGTTCAAACTGCTACGCGAATACCGTGACCAAGGTACGAAGTTCGATGTTGTTATCATGGACCCACCAAAGTTTGCAGAAAGCAAAGCACAGCTAAACGGTGCATGTCGTGGCTACAAAGACATCAACATGTTGGCGATGCAAATTCTAAACCCAGGTGGCACACTACTGACCTACTCTTGCTCAGGCTTAATGGACCAAGTTCTGTTCCAAAAAATCATTGCTGACGCCGCAGTAGATGCAAACCGCCAAGTTAAGTTCGTAGAGCGTTTTGAGCAAGCTGCCGATCACCCAACGGACACGGCTTACCCAGAAGGTTTCTACCTAAAAGGTTTTGCGTGTAAGGTCCTATAATCGGGCTTAGTCATAGCCAACGATAAAGAATTGAAACAAAGAAAAAGGGCCTGTTGGCCCTTTTTTATTATGAATCTAAATAAACTTTCGTGAGAGCCGATAAGACATCTCTTTCAAAGTCCATATTTCCGATGATCAAGTCGCTAAACTCGGAAGCTCCTTTTTCAATGACGATCGTTTGGATGGAATTACCCTCGTTGTGGGTGATTTCAAGCGATAGATCTTCGCCGTCCACATTTAGGTCGATACTATTGAGCAGCTCTTCAATGGTGTTATGCCCTGCATCTTCAACAACTTGGTTTAGATCTAGAGTGTCGAGGTCTCGTTCAAAGCCACGCACCAAGTCCGTGCCGGAATCTAGTGAGTCATTAACCCATCTAAATATGTCCGCTTCGTTGTCATTACCTATTAAAATGTCATGGCTTACATCCACTTCCGCTTCGATGATGTTCGCAATACCACCGCTCGCCGCGTTTACGCCACCATTTTCGTCAATCACAAACTGAAGTGTATTTTCAGATTGGTCACCATCGTTATCGGTCAGTACGTAATCGAAGTCTAACGTTTCTACTGTGTCGCCTACCGCACCATAGAAGGCATATGCGCCATCATCCAAATCGACTTCCAACGAGTGCTTACTGTCGATGTAGATAGTGAGCAACTTCGTGATATCGTCAAACGCATGTGAGATGTCGTTGTTGTTGTCTACAACCGTCAAGTCTGTACCGTCAAATGAATAAGTGACACCGTCATGTTCTATTTCGCTGATGTAACCGCCATCTGCACCAATACCTGTATCCGGTGATGTGGTGTACATGAGGTTACCACCAACAGGTTGAATCACGGACTGCAACATAACTGGAGGCAGCTGAGTAACGTCAGGCACGACTACACCATCAAGGTCTTGGTTTAAGAAACCATCGTAAGCAACACGGTCTAACTGATCAGGCATCAGGTTCACACCCATACCATAAGCCAGCGCCGTGATCTTATTATCAGAATCGGTCAAGTGATCTATCCAACTGTTCTCACGAGCATCGTTGATGAATGATGAGGCTGGATTTGGTTGACCATCAGATAAGAAGTAGCTCACGTTTGATGCACTAGGTAATTTACCCGCATCATCCCAAGAGTCCTTCGCTTCATTAATTGCGCGATTGTAATTGGTTGCACCGCCAGCACTAAGCGTATCAATGTACGCTTTCGCTTCATCTACGGTTAACCATGTTGCCCCAGCAATAGCGTACGTTGTTGCCGAACCACTGTATTTGATTATTTGAACCCGAGTTTGGCCAATCGATTCGTACTGATTTAATAACTGAGTTGCCGAGTCCTTCATTATTTGAAGTCGATTACCCGTACGCATCGAGCCTGAAACATCCATGATCAATTGAACGTTAGCGCTCTCTTTTGTTTCCGCGACCACATCATGAACAATGGATGTCGAATCAGGTGAATCATCTTCAATAACAACATTTGCTACCGCGGAATTCGTCAACCCAAGAGCATTCGAAACAACGACAGGCACCTCAATGTTTAAAGAGTCCTCGCCAGAAGTATCTGGATGATCTACTGGGCCAAGAAGTTCAGTAGAGATTGCCCCCGTATCACTAACCGAAATCTTAATGACCTCTTCTCCATCCGCTGAACCAACAAGCAATTGGTCGTTGTTGGACAAGGTCCATGTGATTGCCTCACCGTTACTGGTTAGGTTCGCAGTTGGGACATTCAGTGCGATAGAGTCAACCGTTTGACCAAGTGTTAACTGATCCATATCTAACGTTGAGTCTGTAGTGTCCATAAAACCATTCAGCGCGAAGTCATCGGCAATGGCATTACCCAAACCTTCTTCAGAAACATTAAGCGTGACGCCTTCAACAATCGGAGGCGCATATGGATTAACCGCAAAATTCCCCGTTTTACTGTCACCATCGTTATCGGTAATCGTGTAACTGAAGTCGATATCACCATCACCACTTGGAGAAGTCAGAGGTACGTACTGGAAGAATTCCCACTTCCCGGTACTTGGCGTTAATTGAACTTCAAACGCCAACTCGCCGTTCGCTTCACCGACTAACCTGTTTGGGTTTTGAGGATCAATCGCAACACTGATAGCCTCGCCATCAAGCGTTTCTAGACCACTCTCTGCACCATTAAGAACGATACTTCCTGGGCCATCAGCACCATAGAGTGCGCCTAAATTCCCCTCTGCTGTTGCAATTGGAATGGCGGAGTCAGCCCCAGTAAAGGTGATAGATTTGACGGTAAAGTCACTGTTGTCTGCGGTGTTTGACCCGTTACCATTACCTGTGGCTTCAAGAATAACCTTATCAAAACCACCCTGTTGAACACTGAAGTTAGCCGCATAATCACCACTTGCCGCATCAGAGTTAAAGGCTTGCTGTGCGATCAAAACACCATCTCGATAGAAAGATGCAAGACCTTCTTCTAACTCACCACCAAACATTTTCTCGAATTCGATCTCAGCACCAAAGGCAATCTTATCGCCCAAGTCGATGATCAGTTGTTCTGAGACACCGGTATCATTGGCAAAACGATAATCCACCTCATTAGCAAGCGGATAACCGTTATTACCGACACTTTTCACACCAATACCTGATGAAGTTTGATTAATCTCTGCGGCGCCAAGATCGGTAGACTCATTAGACAAAAATCCCAAGGCAGTCACTTCGACATCTCCGAAAGTTCGGCTGAATGCATCGGATTCATTACCAACAAAACTAATATTGCCGGTGAGGATTTCCGGGATATCTGCCAGCGACACATCTACGGCTTGAGAAGACGTTGGAACATGTGGACAGTCATCCTCGACAACCACGTTCATACTTTGGGAGCTCGTGGTTTGACCATCACTCACTGAGATCTGCACATCAAAGTCGATCAAATCTTCGACGTCATTAACTGGATGATCGAGTGGCTCTAAGAGTGTGATGGTGTAACCCCATGTTCCTTGCCCTGCGGCATTTGGTTCTGTCAACACGACTGTTGCTACACTGGCAATACTTGCCGTTGATGCGGTGAGTGTTTGAGTATTGGCGTTCCAAGACCAAGTAACAGGTTCACCTCCAGATGCCAATCCATTTGGTCCGGAAAGTACAACACTCACGTTCGTCGTATCAGGGTCACTGACTGTGAATGAGCCAACAAAGCTCGCCGAGTTCGTGGAGTCTGAAGGAGTTCCCATAGTATCGGCGATACCATCAGGTAACCCTTCTTCAGAAACAATCGCATCAACCACATTGCCGATGGCCGGAGGCGCGTCGTTATCTAAAATCGTACCAGTACCTTGCACTGGCGTATTTTGGATAGAGGTTGCACCATCAAGCGTGAAGTTTTCAGAACTCTCAAAGACAGTATCATTGATGGTGTTTACAGTAACGCTGTAAGTTGTATCGTTCGCCGGTACGGTAACGTCAAAAGTACCATCTGGATTCACAGCCACCACTTGCGTTGAATTGTCCGCATAAGTAATAGTTGCTGAGGTCTCAGTGTAATCAACGCCACCATCTGCTGTACCATCAGCGAGTGTCATACTCACAACAGTATCTGTCGTACTCGGATTGCTTAACGTGACATTTAATGTGGCAGGATCACCTTCATTGACTGTCGCGCTGCTAATTGCAGCAACAACTGGATGGTCGTCATCTGGCTCAGGACCTGGGCCAGTACCATCATCAACAATGGTCCCCGTGCCTTGTGCTGGAGTATTTTGAGTCGATGTTGCGCCAGACAATGTGAAGGTCTCAGGACCTTCGAAGACATCGTCATTGGTAGTATTCACAGTAACGCTGTAAGAGGTGTCGTTCGCAGGTACAGTAACATCGAACGTACCATCTGGGCTCACAGCCACCACTTGGGTTGAGTTATCCGCATAAGTGATGGTGACTGAGGTATCGGTGTAATCCACACCACCGTCGGCAGTGCCATCAGCAAGTGTCATGCTGACAACTGTGTCGGTCGTGCTTGGATTGCTTAGTGTGACATCTAATGTCGCAGGATCACCTTCATTGACTGTCGCGTTGCTAATTGAAGCAACAACTGGACGGTCGTCATCTGGCTCAGGTCCCGGGCCGCTACCGTCATCAACAATCGTACCGGTACCTTGGACAGGAGTATTTTGAGTTGACGTAGAACCAGTCAGCGTAAAGGTTTCAGGTCCTTCAAAAACATCGTCATCGGTGGTGTTCACAGTAACACTGTAAGTCGTGTCATTCGCAGGAACAGTCACATCGAACGTACCATCCGGATTTACTGCGACCACTTGCGTTGAATTGTCCGCATAAGTGATGGTGACTGACGTGTCGGTATAATCCACGCCACCATCTGCTGTGCCATCAGCAAGTGTCATGCTCACAACTGTGTCCGTCGTACTCGGATTGCTCATGGTGACATCTAATGTGGCAGGATCACCTTCATTGACTGTCGCGTTGCTAATTGAAGCAACAACTGGACGGTCATCATCTGGATCAGGTCCCGGGCCGCTACCGTCATCGACAATGGTACCCGTGCCTTGTGCTGGGGTATTTTGAGTTGACGTAGAACCTGACAATGTAAAGGTTTCAGGACCTTCAAAGACATCGTCATTGGTAGTATTTACAGTAACGCTGTAAGTTGTATCGTTCGCCGGTACGGTAACATCAAAAGTACCATCTGGATTCACAGCCACCACTTGCGTTGAGTTATCTGCATAAGTGATAGTCACTGAGGTGTCTGTGTAGTCCACACCTCCGTCGGCAGTACCATCAGCGAGTGTCATGCTCACAACTGTATCGGTCGTGCTTGGATTGCTTAGTGTGACATCTAATGTCGCTGGGTTACCTTCATTGACTGTCGCGTTGCTAATTGAAGCAACAACTGGACGGTCATCATCTGGATCAGGTCCCGGGCCGCTACCGTCATCGACAATGGTACCCGTGCCTTGTGCTGGGGTATTTTGAGTTGACGTAGAACCTGACAACGTGAAAGTCTCTGGACCTTCAAAGACATCATCACCGGTAGTACTAACGGTGACGCTATAAGTCGTGTCATTCGCAGGAACAGTTACGTCAAATGTGCCATCCGGATTTACAGCCACAACTTGGGTTGAGTTATCTGCATAAGTGATCGTCACAAAGGTGTCTGTGTAGTCCACACCACCATCTGCTGTGCCATCAGCAAGCGTCATGCTTACAACTGTATCTGTCGCACTTGGGTTACTTAACGTGACATCTAATGTGGCAGGATCACCTTCATTGACTGTCGCGTTGCTAATTGAAGCAACAACTGGACGGTCATCATCTGGATCAGGTCCCGGGCCGCTACCATCATCGACAATCGTACCTGTGCCTTGCGCTGGGGTATTTTGAGTTAAGGTAGCGCCTGACAGTGTGAAGGTTTCGGGTCCTTCAAAGACATCATCATCGGTCGTATTAACGATAACACTGTAAGTGGTGTTATTAGCTGGAACAGTCACATCGAATGTACCATCCGGATTTACAGCCACCACTTGGGTTGAGTTGTCTGCATAAGTGATAGTGACCGAGGTGTCTGTGTAGTCCACGCCACCATCGGCAGTGCCATCAGCAAGTGTCATGCTCACAACTGTGTCCGTCGTACTTGGGTTACTTAACGTGACATCTAATGTGGCAGGATCACCTTCATTGACTGTTGCGTTGCTAATTGAAGCGACAACTGGACGGTCGTCATCTGGCTCAGGTCCCGGGCCACTACCATCATCAACAATGGTACCCGTGCCTTGTGCTGGAGTATTTTGAGTTGAAGTGGAACCTGACAATGTGAAGGTTTCAGGGCCTTCAAAGACATCGTCATTGGTAGTATTTACAGTAACGCTGTAAGTTGTATCGTTCGCCGGTACGGTAACGTCAAAAGTACCATCTGGATTCACAGCCACCACTTGCGTTGAATTGTCCGCATAAGTAATAGTTACTGAGGTCTCAGTGTAATCAACGCCACCACCTGCTGTACCATCAGCGAGTGTCATGCTCACAACTGTGTCCGTCGTACTCGGATTGCTTAGTGTGACATCTAATGTGGCAGGATCACCTTCATTAACTGCCGCGCTGCTAATTGACGCGACGACTGGACGGTCGTCATCAGGATCTGGGCCCGGACCGCTACCATCATCGACAATCGTACCGGCACCTTGGACAGGAGTATTTTGAGTTGACGTAGAACCAGTCAGCGTAAAGGTTTCAGGTCCTTCAAAAACATCGTCATCGGTGGTGTTCACAGTAACACTGTAAGTCGTGTCATTCGCAGGCACAGTAACGTCAAACGTACCATCTGGATTTACAGCCACCACTTGTGTTGAATTGTCCGCATAAGTGATGGTGACTGAGGTATCGGAGTAATCCACGCCACCGTCAGCAGTACCATCAGCAAGCGTCATACTCACAACTGTGTCGGTCGTGCTTGGATTGCTCAGGGTAACGTCTAACGTTGCCGGATCACCTTCGTTGACTGTCGCGTTGCTAATTGAAGCAACAACTGGACGGTCATCATCTGGATCAGGTCCCGGGCCGCTACCGTCATCAACAATGGTACCCGTGCCTTGTGCTGGTGTGCTTTGTGTCGATGTTGTACCAGTCAGCGTGAAAGTCTCCGCACCTTCCAAAATATCGTCATCGAAGGTATCGACCGTAACACTGAAAGTCGTTGTGTTTTCGGGTACATTTACCTCAAACGTACCGTCTGGATTCAGTAACACGACTTCGCTGGTATTATCTGAAAACGTGATCGTGACGGTTGTGTCCGAAAAATCCACATCACTTGTCGCAGTATCACCTGCAAGTTGCATGGTAACTACGGTGTTTGTTGTACTCGGGTTACTGAGATTTACGACAAGCGTAGCCGCCTCGCCCTCATTTACCGTTGCATCCGTAATAGATGCAACATTAGGTCGATCATCGTCTGGATTTTGACCAGGACCATCACCATCATCGCTTACGGTTGCTGTTCCTTCTGCGGGCTCTTCTTGAGTAGGTGTACTTGCAGTGAGCGTAAACGTTTCATCCCCTTCAAGTATTTCATCATTGTTCGTTACGACCGTGATAGAAAAGTCAGTATCATTTGCAGGAACCATCACTGTGAAAGAACCGTCCTCTGCAACGCTTACAGATTGCGATGTACCGTCTGAGAAGGTAACCAAAACAGATGTGTTATCGAAGTCACTCCCTCCTGTTGCACTGCCGTCGGCAAGTGTAAGAGTGACAGACGTTTCAGATTCACTTTGATTGCTTAAGACGACCTCAAAAACCGCAGGCTCTCCCTCATTAACGGTGACATCTGAGATAGAAAGCACAGTAGGGCGATCATCATCAGGATTCTCTCCCGGACCATCCCCATCATCGCTGATGGTTGCTGTGCCAGTGACAGGGGCTTGTTGATTTGGCGTTGAACCACTGAGAGTGAAAGTTTCATCACCTTCTAAAAGTTCATCATTAAACGTTTGTACAGTGACAGTAAAAGTGGTCGTCTCACTTGGTACAACAATAATGAAATCACCATTTTCATCGACGCTCGCTTGCTGCTCTGTGCCATCTTCAAAAGTAATCGTCACGATGTTATTGAGGAAGTCAACGCCACTGTCTTCTTGTCCACCTGACGCACTGCCATCATCCAAAGAAAACACTAACTCGGTTTCTTCGCTTGTTGGCCCATCAAGAGTGACATCAAAGTTTACATCTTCACCTTCGCTTACCGTTGGACTTGATATGTCCTGTATGATGACGTCAGCAATTTGACTCGGTTGTGAGACAAAACCACTAAAATACAACTCTAACAAGGTTAAGATCTGTGTCTGTGAAAGGCCAAGAGAGGCCAACCCTACTGTTTCGAAATCAGTCGCAGCAAGACTTTCAGCACCAGTCCGATCGATTACGCCACTCGCCTGAGGACTCGAACCCTCACTCTCACCCGCTGCTGGTTCAAATTCTGTTCCTAACAGTGTTGGGTCATCACCTTGTGCTATCGCCTCTACAACTCTCGCAACGTCGTCTGTAATTTCTATAGGCTCCTGACTTTCCTGAGTCACAATCCGCACGTTAGGCGTAGATTCATTCGATAAATCAGAGACTAGCACTTCACCTTGAGCCGGAGCTTCGCCCTGTTCCAACTCTCTTAAATTACCGTCTAAACCGATAACCACTGTCTGGCCCAATAATGAGCGTAAGGTTGCATTATTCATAGTTACCTCGACTCGCATCGTGCTGCGTCAAAAGTTTGTCACCTCATCATTTACGACTATAGTTTAGTCAAAATAATCGCAAATTTTGCTTACCTACACGGTTCTCAGAGCTTTACTTTCCTAGGGGCGGGACAAGTGAAGATCGATCAAGCCAAACGGTTCAAAAGCGCTATGACCTTAAAAAATCAGGATTTTTTTTGAGGAATTTCGCTTAAAACATAAGCAAACTTAGTCATATGTGCTACGGTGTTATAAGGGGTCAGGCTGAGAATTAACCTCAAAAGCCTAGGGATAACAGTGAGTTGATAAATAATGCATTCAACCGCTGTTTAATGTCGTTGAATCTCATTTGTGAGAGCGGCAAATTGTATGGATTTTTCTGGGAGAATCGCCGTGAAGTGGAGCCGACTAAGCATAGCGTGCTGCAGTTGCCTAATAGTGTCATTTCCTATTTTCGGTCAAACGTTAGAACAGGCTGTAGCCTTAACGCTGAAAACAAACCCTGATTTGAAAGCTGCATTTAACGAATTCACAAGTAGTCGTTACGTTAACGACGCTTCATCAGGCGCATATTTACCACAAATTGATTTGGACGCTGGTATTGGTTACGAGGGAATTGATCCAGCCGAGAGTGTCGGACGTGGACAAACCGACTTAACCCGTAAAGAAGCGGCCGTGACCTTAACCCAACTTATCTGGGATGGGTCTGCAACTCTGAACGACATCGATCGAACTGCGGCAGACGCAGAGTCACTGCGTTATCAACTCCTTGCTGATGCATCGGACAAAGCGCTAGAGGTGACAAAAGTTTATTTAGATGCGGTGAAAGCCTATGAAATTTTGACCTTGTCTGAAAACAATCTAGCGGTGCACAAACGCATTTACTCAGATATTAAAAAGCGTGTGAACTCCGGTATCGGTTCCACTGCAGATTTGACGCAGGTAGAAGCACGTTTAGCAAAAGCGCACGGCAATCTTGCTGCTGCACAAAACAACCTCTATGACACACATACCATGTTTACTCGGTTAGTGGGTCAATCCCCACAAGGCCTAATTTTCCCTAGAGCTGATGAGAACTTCATTCCATATACTGTCGATGAAGCTGTAGGAATCGCTTTTGAGGAACACCCAGTGGTGAAAGTAGCGGTTGCTGATGTCGACTCAGCTAAGTTCCAGTACAAGCAATCCAAAGGGGTTAACCTCCCTACTGTCTCTATCGAAGCTTCACAAACTTGGCGAGATGATGCAGATGGTATTGAAGGTCGAAGTGACGAAACACTCGCAATGTTGCGTTTAAGATACAACCTTTATAACGGAGGCAGCGATGCGGCAAACTCAGAAAATTTCGCCTACCAATTAAACAAGGCGAAAGATTTACGCGCGTCCGCATACAAGAATATAGAAGAAGGGTTACGACTTTCTTGGAGTGCTTTAGATTTAACCTTGCAGCAAAAAGAATTCTTATCTGATCACGTAGACTCCGCAGCAGAGACCGTAATTGCCTACGAAAAGCAATACCGCATTGGCAAACGAACTCTCTTGGATTTGCTCAACACTGAGAATGAACTTTTCGAAGCACGTAAGGATTATCTGGATTCAAAATACGCCGAGCAATACGCAAAATACCGCGTAATGAATGCTACAGGACAACTGCTCAACTCTTTGCGCGTCGATATTCCGCAAGAGTGGCTAGAGAAAGTGGAGTATTAATATGAGAGTAATACCTATTTTTTTCATGGCGTGTTTGATTTCAGCGTGCAGTTCTAATTCTAATACCGAAACGGGCGATGAATACGAGTACATTGAAACACCCACCGCCAATCAAATTGCCGACCTGATCGATGATGATCGAGATGGTGTCATCAATGCTCGAGATTTGTGTCCTGGTACACCGATTGGTTCAGAAATCGATAATGATGGATGTGGGGAATTCTTAAAAACGTCCCAAGAAATGCAAATTCGAGTCTTGTTTGCGAACGATTCAGACGAAATCAATCCTATCTTTTCACAACAGCTCCGTGAGTTATCTGAGTTCTTAAAAGAATACCCAAGCACTTCTATTGAACTTCAAGGATATGCGAGCCGAACAGGGACTTCGCAACATAACTTAGACTTATCCAAACGCCGAGCTGAAAATGTAAGAAGAATCTTGCTTCAAAATGGCATATCACCGAACCGAGTAACCATTGTCGGCTACGGAGATACGATTCTGGCGTCTACTGGCACGGATGAAACAAGTCATGCGCTTAACCGACGAGTCACCGCTACCGTCGTCGGATACAAAGGAGAAGTGAAGAAAGAATGGACCATTTTCACCACTCTTCCTAAAAGCTAGCTAAGCCCATACGCTCACATAAACTAAAAAGGTCTAGTGTTTACTAGACCTTTTTGATTGATAGCGCTGCCTTACGGTTTACCTAGTTACTAGATAAATCGTTGATCTTAAGCAGATCATTCAAGATTGCACTGCCATCTATTGGGGATAATACGCCATCGTTAAGGTATTCACCGTACTGACTTGAGCCTCCCTCAATCACGAGTTTCTGGCTAGATGAACCATCCGATTCTGAAATCGTTAGGATCAGGTTCTCTCCATCGGCTTCCAACCCAATCTCATTGTTCGCAAGTAGTGAATCAATAGAGTCTGAATTATCAGTATGAAGCAAATCAGAAATATCAATCTTATCTTCGCCTTTAGTGAAGTCTGTGATCGTATCAATCTCACCATCTCGAATTCCGGAACCTTCATCGACAAGTTTAAAGATATCATCACCAGAACCACCTATAAGGATGTCGTCCCCTTCGCCACCGACCAAGATATCGTTCCCGCCGTGACCAAATAAGATGTCGTCACCTTGTTCTCCATAGAGTGAATCTGCTTTATCTCCTTGGTGGTTTTGATTAAATTCATCGATATGATCTTTCACATAAGTATGAATAGCTTCGGCATCAACTTTAGAAATATCTTGACCAGTTTCTTGTGCGACATGGGATTGAATTGCACTGATTCCCTGTTCATTGCCACCAAACTCGATCAAGTCACCAAGAAGGATGTCATCACCCTCTCCACCGCGGATGATATCCGAACCTTGTTTCAATGGAACATCTTGACCAAGTATCGTTTCTGCAAGTTTCGTAACATCAATTTCTGATTCGACAACGCCATCGGTGTCGTATTGTTGCAGTATGCTTTCCGATACGCCGCTTCCCAGACCGATTGCCTCCACACTCGAAAGGAGAGCTAGAACTTGATACATATGCTGAGCCTGAACGGAACTTCCACCTCTGTCATCGTATTCAAGGATTCCATTCTTACGGTCTATATCACCGATTTTCTGCCCCGTTTGAGGAGAGAAAAGATGCCCATCACTGTTGATTAAGACGTTACCTTTGTAACTAACGGTTTGACCAAAGCTGTAGCTGTTATCATTAACCACATCTTGCAACGTAACAAGCTGCCCATCGTCACCCACATCAAGTATGACTTTAGAGAATTCAGGACGCTTTATATTGTCGAGGTTATCGTATGTATTTGGCTGACCGTCGGTAATAAAGTATGTGATATTTTCTCCATTGACGTTTGGCTGAGTACCAAACCAATCGACTGCCGATTGCAAACCAGATTCATAGTTCGTATTACCACTACCGTAATCACCGATCTCATTGAGTTCCTCGACAAAATCAGTTCTTGCAGTTGCAGAACTCAGATCCACTTCAATCACCTTCGTCGCCCCAGTAGCAAACTCAGAAAGCAATATGTTTACCGTACCGGGCTCAACACCTTGGTTAACGGATGCAAGTAGCTCGTCAAAAACGTCCAGAACTTCATCTTTTGCACTACCAACCCAGCTGCCCATGCTGCCAGACGTATCAAGCACAAACGCAATGTTGTAATCCTGTCCTGCGATGATTTCTAAACCTTGGACATCACCAACAATGAGGTCATTGTCGGCATTACCTTTGATCGTGTCATCTCCGTGCGAACCTGACTTAAGCTCAAACTCACGAGCAGTAATGTCAACCGATTCCGTTGTCGTTGCGGCATCATTATTTGATGCTTCTACAGACGTTGCGGTAACACTCATAGGAAAATCAAAGCTGCCTTCATAATCGAATGGTACTTTAATCTCCAACGATGCGTGGCCTTGACTATCGATATTGACAAGGTAACTGCCATTGAGCTCTGGAGTAACTATCAGGTCATTTACGTATAGCTCTACGCCCGACGGTAAGCCGTCGATGAGAACAGTTTGGTTCAAGCTCTCGCTGCCATCAGCGTCGACTAAATCGACATTAATATCGATAGGAATCCAACGATCTTGCAGTATCTGATAAGTCCCGTCAGGGTTAAGTTCTACTACTTTGTCGGCAAAGACGACACGCTCGATCTCATATAAGTGATCTCCACGGTCTTCTTGTCCTGTATTGTCATTAACCGAATCGATGGAGCGGTTATCCAAGAAGATCCAGTATGGAACATCACCACCGTGGTTATTCTTGAAGGTAAACTCGTAGTCACTAAAGTTACCTGTTAAGTAAACCGTATCTGTCCCATCGTGTTCCGTGATGGTTGAAGCATCATCACCATAGAATGAGTCATTCTGCCCACCTCCAACAAAGACATCGTCACCGCCACCACCATAGAAGGTATCGTTGTAATCGGTACCAACAAACAGACTATCTGTATCTGAAATGTCGTTATTATTGCCGAGCATTACGTTTGCTGGTGGATTGTCTTCTTGATAAACACTGTCTAGCCCCAACCCAGCAGCAACTGATGCATTCTGGGGTTTGGTACTATCAATCGCTGATGTAACTAGGCTGTGGTTTGAATCAACCGCATCGTTCTTTGAAATATCGCCAACTGAAATCGTAACTTTTGGCGCGTCTGCGACAGCAACGACCTCAATATCCAATGTCTCTGTTGCGCCGGTGTTCGTGGTGTATGTAATCGATGGAACATCACCAGACCAATGTTCAACCGGTTCGAACTTGTAGCTACCGTCTTGGTTTACCACCAATGAACCACTATCTAACGAGACCGTTTCACCAACAGCGTAGTCTGTATTGTTAACGGTAATATGGTCGACCAATAGGACATTATCGCCATCAGTATCATTCAATAAAACATTACCCTGTAGCGACACATCTTCATTCGTGATGCCAACATCACTAGTTGTGTTTGTCGCTAGATTTTCATGCACGACGACATTAATCGTGGCATGTGAGTCTTCAGTATCACCATTCGAGCTTTCTGTACTTGTCGCCGTTACCGTAATGGTAAAGTCATCGTGCGATCCCGCTGGTGGTGTCACCGTCAAAGAGTCAAGTGACCATCCTGTAACATCCAGTGCTTCGTTCACTGTCGCTACCGTAATAGAATTCACTCCATCAGAGAGCACCGCCCCAATTGGCAAACCTTTTAATGTCACTGCAAGTGATTCAGAGCCATCAGTATCAGTCAGACTTGCTCGAATTTCTGAAATTGGAATAGCGGTATCTTGCAACCCTTCATTGACTTCATACGTCTCATAGAACTGAACGCCGTCCACTTCTTTTAACTCAGAAGTTCTTGCATCGATTGCATCCAAAGCAACTGAGTCACTCACCACATACAAGTTGCTGTTACTTAAATTAACTGGCGTTTGGCCATTGATAGAGACATCTACATTAAAATTGCCAGGCCCACTCTGGTTGTGATGATAAATCTCTATTGCGTAAAAGCCGGAAACAGAAGGTACAAATTCACCACCTTTAATGTCGCCACTCCCATTACCCCAGCGAGCCTCATCAACAAGTGTTCCACCAATTTTAATTGCTAAACTATCATCAGCGGTACCTACGAAGTCGTAGCTTGTACCAGCTTCTAGGGAGACTAATGCTGTCACTAATACGGCTTCATCCGCTGCTGTTGCACCTGACGCGGTATCCTGAACATTGGTGGTGGTCGATTGGCTGCCATCTTCTAAATCTAAAGCTTCAATAGCATCAACCAAAACTTGTCCCGCAACACCTTGACCGTTATCAGAACCAATAATGACATTTGTCCAAGAAGTCACGTTGAAATCTTGTTGAGGAAGAGATAACCCTGGAGTCACTGTAACCAAATTCGGCGCATCTGCATCTGGGGTAACATCAATCGTCAATACAGATTCTTGCCCCGTATCTTCCCCATCCGTTGGTTTAAAACCAATTTGCGCATAGCTCCCTTCTTGATTACCAACTCCATTTCCAGTGAAGCTGTCATCACCAGATTCGTTTACCTCTGGAGTGAAACGTACACTATCGGCATCAAACTGCGATTTACTCAATACTTGGTCTGTTTGAACCGTCTGCCAATTTCCTTGCTCATCTTTGTACTCAAGTACACCGTCGCTAGGAAGCGACGTAATTTGGACAGACAGCGTCGATGTTTCTGAGTCGGCATCCGTGACGCCAAATGATTCCCAATCCAGAGTGACTTGGGAATCTTCTAGAGTGGTAACTGACGAAGGCGAAGCTTCTGGTGCATCATTCACGTTTACAAGTGAAACATTAACCTCTGCTGTGTCTACGCCACCCGTACCATCGGCAACCTTCACCTGCAGTGTATAGTCGCCTAAATCAACATCATCAATAGTCTTGTTGAGTGAAACCTCCCCCGTCGATGGGTCGATATCAAATAGGCCGTTCGTTGTTGTTCCATCAGCAAAACTGTAAGTAAGTTCATCGTTATCTAGATCTTCAGCAACAAGCGTACCCACAACAGTGCCACTAACACTGTTTTCATTTACGGTGCCAAAGTCATAAACATCATTGTTTGCTGCATCGCCAGGAAGATCACCGTCAGAAATAAACTCCGGTGCGTGCTGAGCGTCTGCGATAGAAACCGATGCCTCTTTCGAAGCCGCATTCAACGAAGAATCTGCACCACTCGTTCCAATAAGCGTCACTGTCAGATCTTCAGCGCCTTCATAGATACCGTCATCTAGCGTCTCAATATCAAGGGCGACTGAAGTTTGGCCCGCAGGAATAGTCACGGTGTAAGTGTTTGGCGCGGAGTAATCATCGCTGTCAACATCACCACCAATTGTGAATGTCACCACGACATCTTCATCCGCTTTCTGGTCGATGCTTACAGTAAAGTTCGCATCATTACCTTCTGCGGTAGAGCCAGTGTCAGCGACAATGCTGACTTTCGGTGCTTGCTGAGCGTCATTGATAGTCACGCTCGCACTGTTATTTGTCGAAGCCGTTGCGTCTTCTTTAATGGTGACAGTAAATGACTCTGCACCTTCATAAGTGCCATCAGTAAGCGTAGTGATGTCGAGGTCGACAGAAGACTGGCCTGCCGGTACTTCAATGTTTGCAACACCAGTAAAGTCAGTACCATCTTGAGCCGTACCAGAGTATTCGAACTCAACCGTTACTTTCTCATCAGCGACTTGATCCAAGCTCACAGTAAAGCCTGCTGTTTGACCTTCGTTGACGCTGTCTTGGTCGGCAACAATGCTGACTTTTGGTGCACTCTCTGCGTCTAAAATTGTTGCCTGGCTAGTCGCTTGACCATTAGTTGTCACCCCATTACTTTCTGTAACAGTAAGGCCAAACGTTTCATTTCCCTCGTAGATATGATCTTCGTTAGTCGGCACAGTAACCGTGATATCCTGGATTCCCGCAGGTATTGTTACATTCCCATTTCCATCAACATTCAATGATTGTGTTTGGCCATTAGTGTCTACATAAGTCACAACTAAGTCGCCAAGGTCATTATCCTCTGCTGAATAGTTTCCGTCCGTCTCTACCGATAGGTTAACAACAACAGCACTTTCAGTTTGATTTGATAACGAAACCGTAAAGACTGCATTTTCACCTTCATCGACATTCCCGCCACCATCTACGATTAGCGTAGGCTTGTCGTTATCTGGTGTTGTCGGCCCCACAACAGAGCCGTCATCTTTTATGTTCGCTTGACCAACGGCAGAACCATTTGAAGTGATGCCAGCAGACTCCGTCGCGACTAAACCAAAGCTCTCAGAGCCTTCGTAGACATCATCCTGAGTCGTAGGAACAGATACTTCGATTGCAGTAATACCAGCAGGAATAGTGACATCACCATTGTCTGAAACGGTTAGTGATTTCGTTTCGCCTTCACTGTCTTTGTAGGTTACGACAAAATCTTTAATGTCAGAGTTTTCTGCTGTATATGCGCCACTCGTGCTCGTAGCCAAATTGATGACGACTGGTGACTCTGTTTGATTAGATAAAGAAACAACAAATATTGCTTCTTCCCCTTCATTAATATCACCACCACCGCTGATAGATAGCAGCGGTTTATCGTTATCAGGCGTTGTTGGACCGACAGCTGAGCCATCATCCTTTATCACTGCCTCACCACTCGCCACGCCGTTTGATGTAATACCGCCAGTTTCGGTCACAACCAAACCAAAAGATTCTGCACCTTCGTAAACATCGTCTTGTGTCGTTGTTATTGTTACCGTGATATCAGTAACTCCGGCAGGAATAGTAACGTCTCCACTTGGACTTACATCCAGAGTCTGCTCGTGGCCTTCTCCGTCAATATAAGTCACCGTCATGTTACCAAGATCTTCATCTTCAGCGGTGTAGCTGCCATCTGTCTTTGGACTTAGATTGACGACAACAGGACTTTGAACTTCGTTAGACAGCGACACCGTGAATACTGCGTCAGAACCTTCACTCACGTCACCAGCATTACTCACTGAAAGTGTCGTACTATCATTATCCAAAATTGTTGATGAGCCCGACTCGCTACCGATTTCAACTTTCATCGTCTCGTCATTTTCAACAACAAGATCATCAATCGTCGGCACAATGATTTCGAAGCTACTAACACCGGCAGGAACAATCAGGTAGCCGCCTGCAAAAACAACACCATTCGTGTAGGTTGCATTTGAGAGGTTGACGTCTGAATCATCTGCCGATGAGCCTGGAGCCAATGTAGTTATTGGATACTTAACCGCCGTTTCTGTCGCCTCATCCAGTACCACAGAAAACGTAACGTCTTCTCCTTCTGTAACAGTGTTCCCTGTTAAAGATAGATCCGGACCGTTTTCCGACACGTTGCCGTCTAGAACCTGATTAGCAATAGTAACCGTTGCAGGGTCACTTTCAGCGTTACCAGAATCAACTACAACGTAGTCAAAACTATCTTTAGGTGGGAAGCCCTCTACATAACGCAACTCCCAATTCCCAGATGTTTTGGTCGAGAAGTCTAATTGAGTAATTACCGCCCCTTCAGGTAGAGGGTAATCCTTACCGAAGCCAATACTGGTCGCCTGGAATAGCATGTTGTTGCCTTCTGGCTTCAAGAACTCAATAACTTGAGTTTGCTCTGTGCCGTTAGCATCAAGGTATGTCACCGTGATAAGAGCAGCATTGTTGTCGCCGTGCTCAAACAAGCCTCCTAGACCATCCAGACCAAGATTCACGCTGCCAACAGGGTTCTCAGACAAATCAATGCTGATGGTTTCGCCGCGCTGAATGCCTTGCCCATCGTTATCAGCAATACCATGACCAATATGTGAGACTTCTCGGTTGTATTGAGCTAGCACACCACTATCAGAGGAGATATCAATAGACGCTCCATTTACTAGATATTCGGTTCGACTGTGTGACTCACCACCGTCTGCACTTAAACCCCAGTTGTAGAAATCCGTCGTTGACTCTTCTCCATTTGGAGAATTAGGTCTGTCTTTGATACCAAGCAAGAATCCAACATTATCCGCTTCGTAGTAGATGCTGTCTTTGTTGTACAACGAGCCATCGGCCGATGTAATTTCTTGAAGATCGCCATTTTCATCTTTGAAATACAAGGTGCCAGATGTTGGTAGCTCTGTTATCCGGATCTGAAGATCATCACCATTTAAGTCATCCTCAACGTCAGAAATATGATCGCTTTCTGAGCCTTGGTCCAAAGGCTTATCATCAGTATCAAAAATTACGTTAGTAATAAGTTCGTCAGCGCTATGGTCAAAGTCTTCGTTAAGTGGCTTGTCGTTTACAGGAGTAACGTTCAGCGTAACTGTTGTGGTTTCAGTAACACCGCCAGAAGTAACCGTGTAAGTGAACTCATCCGCGCCGTTGTAATCTTGGTCTGGCGTGTAAGTGATCGTGCCGTCGTTGTTCACAACCACACTGCCGTTAGTCGGACCATCTCCAGATTCAACTGTAACAACTGGTGATTGTCCTTCGAAACTATCGTTGTCTAACACATCCAAAATGGTTGGCGTATCTTCAACGATATCTGCACTATCAGCGACAATATCGGCAACGGCATTGACTGTGAAATCAACTTTCTGACTCACTTCCAAACCACTTGGATCTGTGGCTGTAAAAGTAAGCTCTTCAGAACCATTCCAGTCAGCGGTTGGGGTGATCGTCGCGATACCATCGACAATTGACACTTGAATGTTGCTGTTACCAGAAACAGTAAACGTTAGCTCGCTATCTGAGTTATCAACATCACTAAATGCATCATTCAAGTTGATGGTGTACTCAGCGAAGTCTTCCGGTAGAACTTGATCGGCAATGGTGTTTTCTACCGCTGGCTTGTCGTTAACAGGCGTAACGTTTAGCGTAACCGTTGTGGTTTCAGTGACACCACCAGACGTGACTGTGTAAGTAAACTCATCCGCACCGTTGTAATCTCGGTCTGGTGTGTAGGTAATGGTGCCGTCATCGTTAACAACCACACTGCCATTTGCAGGGCCATTGCCCGCTTCGACTGATACAACTGGCGATTGACCTTCGAAGCTATCGTTGTCTAACACATCCAAAATTGTTGGTGTGTCTTCAACGATATCTGCACTATCTGCGACAATATCAGCAACAGCGTTAACTGTGAAATCAACCGTCTGACTCACTTCCAAACCACTTGGGTCTTTTGCAGTGAACGTTAACTCTTCAGAACCGTTCCAGTCTGCTGTTGGTGTGATAGTCGCGATACCATCAACAATCGATACTTGAATATTGCTGTTACCAGAAACGGCAAACGTCAATTCGCTATCTGCGTTATCAACATCGCTAAAGGCATCATTCAAGTTAATGGTGTATTCAGCAAAGTCCTCAGGTAGAACTTGGTCTGCAAGGGTGTTTTCCACCACTGGCTTGTCGTTCTCTGGGGTAACGTTTAGAGATACTGTTGTGGTTTCAGTGACACCACCAGACGTGACTGTGTAAGTGAACTCATCCGCACCATTGTAATCTTGGTTTGGTGTGTAAGTGATCGTTCCGTCATTGTTCACAAACACACTGCCATTTGCAGGGCCATTGCCCGCTTCTACTGATACAACTGGCGATTGGCCTTCGAAGCTATCGTTGTCTAACACGTTCAAAATGGTTGGTGTGTCTTCAACGATATTCGCGCTGTCAGCGACAATGTCGGCAACGGCATTGATTGTGAACTCAACGGTCTGGCTAACGCTTTCACCATCAGGATCTGTCGCGGTAAACGTTAACTCTTCAGAACCATTCCAATCTGCTGTTGGTGTGATAGTCGCAATACCATTAACAATCGAAACTTGGATATTGCTGTTACCAGAAACACTAAACGTCAGATCGCTGTCTGCGTCGTCAACATCGCTAAATGCGTCATTTAAGTTGATGCTGTATTCAGCAAAATCTTCCGGTAGAACTTGATCAGCAAGGGTGTTTCCCACCACTGGCTTGTCGTTTACCGGAGTAACGTTCAGCGTAACTGTTGTGGTTTCAGTGACACCACCAGACGTGACTGTATAAGTAAACTCATCCGCACCGTTGTAATCTTGGTTTGGTGTGTAAGTGATCGTGCCGTCGTTGTTCACAACCACACTGCCATTCGCAGGGCCATTGCCAGCCTCTACTGACACGACTGGCGACTGACCTTCGAAGTTATCATTGTCTAACACATCCAAAATTGTTGGTGTGTCTTCAACGATATTCGCGCTGTCAGCGACAATGTCGGCAACGGCGTTGACTGTGAAATCAACCGTCTGACTCACTTCCAAACCACTTGGATCTGTGGCTGTAAAAGTAAGCTCTTCAGAACCATTCCAGTCAGCGGTTGGGGTGATCGTCGCGATGCCATCGACAATCGATACTTGAATGTTGCTGTTACCAGAAACAGTAAACGTTAGCTCGCTATCTGAGTTATCAACATCACTAAATGCATCATTCAAGTTGATGGTGTACTCAGCGAAGTCTTCCGGTAGAACTTGATCGGCAATGGTGTTTTCTACCGCTGGCTTGTCGTTAACAGGAGTAACGTTTAGCGTAACCGTTGTGGTTTCAGTGACTCCACCGGAGGTGACTGTGTAAGTAAACTCATCCGCACCGTTGTAATCTTGGTGTGGTGTGTAGGTGATTGTTCCGTCGTTGTTAACAACCACACTACCATTTGCAGGGCCATTGCCCGCTTCTACTGATACAACTGGCGATTGACCTTCGAAGCTATCGTTGTCTAACACATCCAAAATTGTTGGTGTGTCTTCAACGATATCTGCGCTGTCAGCGACAATGTCGGCAACGGCGTTGACTGTGAAATCAACCGTCTGACTCACTTCCAAACCACTTGGGTCTTTTGCAGTGAACGTTAACTCTTCAGAACCATTCCAGTCTGCTGTTGGTGTGATCGTCGCAATACCATCGACAATTGACACTTGAATGTTACTGTTCCCAGAAACGCTAAACGTCAATTCGCTATCTGCGTCGTCAACATCGCTAAATGCATCATTTAAGTTAATCGTGTACTCAGCAAAATCCTCAGGTAGAACTTGGTCAGCAATAGTGTTTTCTACCACTGGTTTGTCGTTTACAGGAGTAACGTTCAGCGTAACTGTTGTGGTTTCAGTGACGCCGCCAGAAGTGACTGTGTAAGTGAATTCATCCGCGCCGTTATAATCTTGGTCTGGTGTGTAAGTAATGGTGCCGTCGTTGTTAACAACCACACTGCCATTTGCAGGGCCATTGCCCGCTTCAACTGATACTACTAGCGATTGACCTTCGAAGGTGTCGTTACCCAACACATTCAAAACAGTCGGCGTATCTTCAACGATATCCGCGCTGTCAGCGACAATGTCGGCAACTGCGTTGACTGTGAAATCAACCGCCTGACTCACTTCCAAACCACTTGGGTCTGTCGCGGTAAACGTCAATTCTTCAGAACCGTTCCAGTCTGCGGTTGGTGTGATCGTCGCAATACCATCAACAATTGAAACCTGAATGTTACTGTTACCAGAAACGCTGAACGTCAGTTCGCTATCTAAGTTATCTACATCGCTAAATGCGTCATTTAATTCGATGGTATAAGGCGTAAAGTCCTCAGATAGAACTTGGTCAGCAATGGTATTCTCAGCCACTGGCTTGTCGTTAACTGGTGTAACGTTTAGAGATACTGTTGTCGTTTCAGTGACACCACCGGAGGTAACTGTATAAGTGAACTCATCAGCACCGTTGTAATCTTGGTCTGGTGTGTAGATAATGGTGCCATCATCGTTCACAACCACACTGCCATTTAATGGGCCATTGCCCGCTTCTACGGATACAACTGGTGATTGGTCTTCGAAGCTATCGTTGTCTAACACATCCAAAATTGTTGGCGTATCTTCAACGATATCTGCACTATCAGCGACAATATCGGCAACGGCATTGACTGTGAAATCAACTTTCTGACTCACTTCCAAACCACTTGGATCTGTGGCTGTAAAAGTAAGCTCTTCAGAACCAT
>NZ_LNRD01000019.1:0-90928 GCF_001557775.1 Vibrio sp. MOR3
TTAGCGTCTGAGTGTGTCATCTTAGTGTTTCAGTAAGGATTACTAAGTGATCAGATCACACACACTTGAAAGAGTTCAAAAAAAATCCCCAAGCTACAAGCTTGGGGATTTGTGTATAAGAGACAGCCTCGCCGGAGGCTTTTTTATTGCTTCCATAACCCCATAAACCCAATCACAAACTATCTCGTTATTTGTTCTCTTACTCATTGGAATATTTGAATAAACTCGCAGATCATTTTCACGTTAGTTTTCTATGCAACTAAGCACACCTATTCTGAGTGTAGAATTTTTCATGTAGGAACACGAAAATGAAAGCACTATCATGCGGTTTGCTTGCCTTATCTTCTCTAGCTCTGCTTGGATGTGGTGAGGACGATAACCAAGAACAAATCCACATAACATCTCACATAAAAAGCTTGGAGTTTAACCACACGGATAACTCCGACTTGGAGGCCGTAAAACAAGCTGTCGCTGGAAAATCATTCATTGGTTTAGGAGAAGCAACGCATGGTGGTGCACAAGGCTTTAAAGCCAAGTCGCGAATAACCAAATACCTGCATCAAGAAGGTGAAATAGATGTACTCGCCATGGAAAGTGGACTGTATGACGGCCTTCGCCTTTGGCAGAGATTAATGGATGGAGAAGTGACCGATGTTCGAGATGCCATGCTGTACTCCTTCATGTTCTTGTACGCTGAAACCCCTGAGATTTACCCACTCTATGAATACGTAGAACAGCAAGCGTTTACCGACACACCACTGTATTTGGTTGCTTTTGATGGTAGACACAGTAGCGATCCAGCTTGTAGCCTCATGCTGCCGGAGATGCAAACCTTCGTCGAAAAATATCAACTCATCAACCTTGATTGGCAAAGTTTTATCGCCAATGGCGAAGCCATGATGTGCCCTTGGTATTTCGATAAGCCAGATAACAGCGCACAACAAGCCTTTATCAACCAACTGGCTTCACTCAACTCCGTAATGTCTCAAATGAAAGCCGAACAACACCTTCCTCCACTCACAGAGCGCCAAGATTTTCGTGAGTATGCGACTTTTTGGTTACAGATAGTCAAAAGCATGCAAGCCCACGTTCAAAGCCGTTGGTTTGACACCTACAATCCAGATGAGATCATGCAAGCGGACAACTTGCGCTGGTTACAAAAAGAATGGTTACCACAAAAAAGTATTTTGGCGTGGGGACATAACGTCCACATCAGCAGTTATGTTGGTGCTTGGCCAGACAGCACAGGGGCATTTTGGCACTTAAAACAGCAAGTAAACCCTAATGAGGTATATAGCTTAATCCATGCTTTTGAAGACGGTTACATTACACCAATGGAATCAGACCCTGAGTTACGTGCTATCCCTCATTTCGCAACAAATGAGCTGGGAAGTGTCGAGAAACTCTTAGCAAAAAATGGCGTCGAGAATGCGTTCATAAAAATGGAAGATATCGCAAACTTAACGTACCCAAATAGCATCATTAAGCAGCCAATCAACTACGCTACAGAACTGGCCGACGGCATCATCTACACCAGAACAGAAACACCAAGCTCTATTGACTCTCCAAGATAGCGCCTTAAAACAAAAAACCTCCCATTTGGGAGGTTTTTCAGCTGTCCATAAGCGTTACTTAGCTGCTTTTGCTTGCTCTGCACGTTTACGGCGAATTTCCTTTGGATCGGCCAATAACGGTCGGTATATCTCGATACGATCTTTATCACGGATAGTTGCATCTAAACGAACATTTCGACTGTATACGCCGACTTTATTCTTTTTCAAATCAACTTCAGGGTACAGTTCCAGAACACCAGATTGACGAATGATCTCTTCAACTGTCGCTTGTTTGTTCACAACTAGATTAAACACACGTTGTTCTTGAGGAAGCGCATACACCACCTCAACGTGAATCATGTCCGACTCAATACTCATAACACTCGTACACCTGTTTCGCACGTTTAGTAAAAGCGTTCACCATATTACTGGTTAGCTCATTAAATATTTTGCCGAAAGCCATTTCGATCATTTTGCTCGAAAACTCAAACTCAAGTTTTAGTTCTACTTTACACGCTTGCTCATCCAAAGCAGTGAAGATCCAACCACCACGCAGCGTCTTAAAGGGACCATCCACCAAGTTCATCATAATCGCCTGACCTGGGATGAGTTCATTTGAAGTTGTGAACGTTTTGCTGATACCCGCTTTCGCAACATCGACAGAAGCCACCATACCCTCGCCCGAAGACTCAATGATTCGTGAACCTGAACAACCAGGTAGAAACTCAGGATACTTCGAAACATCATTGACCAGATCGAACATCTGCTCTGCACTAAAAGACACCAAAGCAGAACGGCTGATTTGCTTCATACACACTCCTATCGATACGCGTACATGTTTTAAGGCTTGTGCCAATTTTACTTTTATTCCACGATAGCGCAAATAAAAGGATTTCCTAACGTATATCCAACCCGTATAATGAGCCCATTATGGTAAAGAAAAAATCAAAGCAAAAAGCGGGTAGCAACACTATCGCGCTGAATAAAAAAGCTCGCCACGAATACTTCATTGACGATGAAATTGAAGCCGGCTTGGAGCTACAAGGCTGGGAAGTGAAAGCCCTTCGCCAAGGAAAAGCTAATATCGCCGAAAGCTATGTTTTCATGCGTGACGGTGAGGCTTTTGTGAGCGGAATGACCATCACTCCTCTTAATCAAGCATCAACTCACGTTGTCGCAAACCCTACACGTGTGCGTAAGCTATTGATGAGTCGTCGTGAACTCGACAACCTTCTTGGTCGCATTAACCGTGAAGGTATGACGCTAGCAGCACTGTCACTGTACTGGTCTCGCTCTTGGGTGAAGATCAAAATCGGTGTTGCAAAAGGTAAAAAGCTTCACGACAAACGTACTGATATGAAAGAAAAAGATTGGGCTCGCGATAAAGCACGTATCATGAAGAGTAACTTGCGTTAATCTTGAGCACTTAAACGCACAGAGCTAGACAAGGAAAGCTTTTCTGGTACTATGCGGATAACACTTGGGGCTGATTTAGGATTCGACAGGAATTTTGAAGTCTGAGGTGCATGCCGTGGGGCGGTTGGCCACGTAAAAAGCCGCAAAAAAATAGTCGCAAACGACGAAAACTACGCACTAGCAGCTTAATAACCTGCTTAGAGCTCTCTTACCCTAGCTTCCGCTCGTAAGACGGGGACCAATAAGAGATCAAACCCAAACTAGCTAGCGTGGCTTCTCCCACCTGAGAGGAAAAGCGCGAATTATAATTCAGGTTAGCCTTTAACTAGCGTGTCGGTTCGCAGGTTGCTGGTGAAATTAAAGATCGACTAAGCATGTAGTACCAATGATGAATGATTTTTGGACGCGGGTTCAACTCCCGCCAGCTCCACCAAACGTTTGGAAAGGGCCAACTCGAAAGGGTTGGCCCTTTTTGTATCTGCAATTTGTATCTCCCCCTCAACTCATCGCTTTGATTCCTAGCCAAAATCTCTTAGTCTGTGGTTAAGCATTCATCAATGGACATGAGATCATGCTAAAAGGCAGTAAATACCCTTCTATTCGTGCACTTCGAACCTTTGTTGCGGTTGCTAACCATCTGAGTTTTTCTAAAGCGGCAGAGAGTTTGTGCGTAACTCAAGGTGCAGTGAGCAAACAGATTGCGACGTTAGAGCAACTGGTTGGGCTGCCTTTAATTCAACGTGGTATCAACGGTATTGAGCTCACCGAAGAAGGAAAACGTTACTTACCCAAGGTAACTGAAGCGTTGGAGATCATCCAACATGCGACGGCAAGCTTGATCCAAACGGACACAGAGCAAGAATTATTGGTAGTCGATGTTACGCCTTCTTTCGCCAGTTTGTGGTTGGTGCCAAACATTGATGCATTCCATCAAATCCATCCTAATATCCGCGTTAAAGTTCGCACCAGTGATGGTCCAGTAAATCAGCTAGACGTAGACAGCGACATCACCATCCGTTGCCTTCCTCTTTCTAGTCACTACGAACATGGTCGATTGTTGCGTCAAGAAACGCTGCTGCTAACGGGCTCATCAAGTTCTTCAACATGTAACGACAAACAGTCCATTGCGGATTTCGCATTTATTCCTCAAACGACACGCCCGCAGTTGTGGGAGCAGTTCAAACTAGAACAATGTCTGCAAAGCGCGATTCATTATCACCCCGTCGGTCATGAGCATTTCTATCTTTCTTATGAAGCGGTCAAGCTTGGCAAAGGGCTTGCTCTTCTGCCTGATTTTATGGTGCAACAGGCGATGTCGAGAGATGAGGTCTACCACATCCAACAACTGAGTATGCTTAGCCATTATGGCTATTACGTATTTGTGCCGAACTACCGTCTCGCAGCGCGAAAAGTATCGCTGTTCAATGATTGGCTATTTACTCAGCTTGGAGATGCGTCGATTAAGTAACGACTCCGCTTCAATTTTTCAATCTGTGGTTGAAGCCAGCACATCTAAAGATATTCGCGTTACACTGAAGGGGTTGCCAACTGTAATGAGGGTTTATGACGTTATCTCCTGCCTTTCTGCGTAAAATCTGGTACTCCCCTTCTGTCAACCTTGGTCTGCGTGCCACCAGCGCGATTGTTCTGTTCATGGGTTTGGGTGTGCTATTCAACCAAATCAATCTCGCTATGACGGCTTTAATGACCATGCCCGCAGCCTTGATCAGCGGTTTAGACACTGCCGGTCCTAGACGCTGGACACGCTTTGCGATTACCGCTTTTACGTGGAGCATTACGCTCGTCATCAGTTATGCTCTGCTGAATATGGGCTTACCACTGTGGCTGACTTACGGCGCGATGGGAGCAGTATTGGCCAGTACAGCAGTGAATGGTCCGTTTTGGGGACGTCTTGGCATGTCGAGCTTACTGATCGCGGTCGTGAGCTTGTCGCTGCATAATTCCAGTGCGGTAGTGGGCCTCTATCCTATGTTGGTGTTGGGGCCACTCACTTTTGCGCTGTTCAGTTGGCTTTGGTTTGCCTTATGGAAGCATTACGCACTGCGCGTTTGTCTTTCTGCGATTTACGAGACACTAGCGGACTATATTCAATATCGCCAAGCTTTCTTGCTTGGAAGCGAAAACGATGCTCCGAAACGACGCATCAAATATCAGTTGATTGAACTATTCCAACAAGCGCTGCAATCGGAATCTTTTCGCTCGAAACATGAAGACGCCAACTCATTACGTCAGGCTTTGTTTTTGGCGCTCGATACATTTGAAGTCATCTTGAGCAGCCATACCAGCAACCCTGATCTGCTCAAGCAATTTCAATCCAGTAAACCGAAACGAGATCTGCTCTTGGTTTGGAGCCAACACTGTCAGCAAAGATTAAGGCACAAAGCCAAGCAGCTTTTGCATAACACGCATGAAGAGATGGAGCACTTGAGCTCACTAGAGCAGGAAGCTCATGACTTGATTGAGGCGGTGAAGCTAGAAGACCAACCTCGCTTTCGCTACTGGGCATACGCGGTCAAGCATATTTCTCGTCGTATTGAGCTCAATGAACCCGCTTATGAACGTTCCTTTGATGTGCAACCATTCGAACTGTCTTTCCGTTTACCAAGTCAAGGCAACCCGATTTGGCGCCACGTGACTCGCGTTGGTTTGATGTTTGCGCTTGGCGCTGGGATTGCTGAATACTTTGAATTGATTCGCCCGGATTGGGTGTTGATTTCCATGTTAATGGTGATCCAGCCAAGTTTCTTGGCAACCCGAAGTAAAACTTGGCAACGCTGTTTAGGTACAGCGCTTGGGGTATTGTTCGCCACCTCATTGATTCACCTTGGTGTTCCGACGACCATTCTGCTTGCATTGATCGCAGTTCTATTACCTGTCGCAATGCTCAATATTATGCGTCATTACTCGCTGGCGATTGGCTGTATTACCGCACTGTTAATTTTGGTTTATCAGACCATGGCACACCAAGGGCTCGACTTTGCCGCACCACGCCTGATCGACAATGTCGTCGGAGGCGCAATTGTCTTGCTCGGTTATGGCTTATTGTGGCCGCAGTGGCGAGGTAAGGAGATTCATACCCAAGCATTAAAAGCACTAGATAGTTCAAAAAGCTTATTTGTGTATTGCTATGAGCAGTTACAAGTCGACACAGAGCAACGTGATCATATGGCGCTCACTAAGCAACGTGCCGCTATGCTCACTGCTGAAAGCGACCTTGAACTGATTTACAATGAGATGCAGCAAGAGCCAAGGCACACTCGCGCTGATCCGCATTATTACGAAGATATGTTGAGCCATTATCGCTTGTTGAGTCACTACCTCTGCTTGCTTATCCCTCTAGTGAGAACGGGCACCCACTACCAAGGCTCACTCCAAGTCGAACGTCTGATTCATGATGCGATGGATGCGTTGATCGGTACGATTCGTGACAATCGCGTGCATGAGCTGCCAGTGCTGAGCAATAAAACCGATGCCGATCACCCCTCCTCAACAGCTGGTCAACGGTCTGTCGAAGAGATCATCTGGTTAGCATTGATGACCATTAAGCAAATGCACGACTTAGTAAGGCGTAACCTAAAAGACTAAATACGCAGCACTATTATCAACGGCGTGTCAGATTTTACTGACTGAGAACAACGTCGATTGACCAAGCTAACTAACAGGAGTATCACTCCAGCTTCGTTCCACTTTTGTTAGAGGAAAGCGTTTGGAACACATAAATGAACTATTGATGGCGATGAAGCCTCTGCTTGAGCAATATGGCTATCTCGCCCTTATCGTCAGCATCTTTCTTGAAGGCATTGGTATTCCGATGCCGGGGCAATCGCTGATGATTGCGGCGTCTATCATTTCATCTGAGCATGTCATGAACCTTAGCCTAGTGATGATAGTCTCTTGGTTGAGTTGCTTTTTTGGCAACACGTGCGGCTACCTGATTGGCTATTACTTTGAAGGTTGGTTAGACAAGAAAGGCTATATTTCTGGTCCCAAAATGCAGAAGCTACAAAGTACAATTCAGAAGTATGGTCCTGCTTGTTTGGTTGTTAGCCGATTCGTGGAAGGGATGAAGCAGTTCATGCCGCTTGCTTGCGGTATTGCTAAAATGCCGCGCAAAGAGTTCTTATTAGGTAACGCGCTTGCAACCACCATTTGGGTTGCCGTGTTCAGTTTGCTCACCAACTTCGCGTTTGAGCATTTGAGCGTCCTTAGCCAGTTCTATACCGATCATCGCTACGTGGTTTGGTCTAGCGCAGCACTGCTGTTCTCACTGATGATCTTCGCGCTTCTCAAACGAAAAAAAGCGTAAATGCTCTAAACCAATATAATTCCACAAAGGCTCACGGTATCAATAAGATATGTTATGTGAGCCTTTTTTATTGGTCTTTTCGATTAAAAATAACCAGCCATTTAGACGTCTAGACGTTGACAAGTCTTTGGTGTCAGATTAGTCTGCTCGCCTTATTTATTGATTATGTTGTCGTTCACATGTCTGGTTCTCAAAATTCTAATAAAGCAATCGCACCATCAGCGGTCGCACTTTTACCTTTAGTGCTATTCCTTGCGCTGTTTATTGGCGTGGGCACTTACTTATCTTTGCAAGGCGTTGATTTCGCGTTCTACCAATTGCCAGCGCCTATCGCGGTATTGCCTGCGGTGATCCTTGCGCTCATCTTAAGCAAAGACAAACTCAATCGTTCTATCGAACACTTTATGCGTGGCGTTGGTCATCAAGACATCATCGCGATGTGTATGATCTACCTGCTTGCTGGTGCCTTTGCTGCGGTAGCAAAAGCGTCTGGCGGCGTAGATGCGACCGTTAACCTTGGTCTATCTGCGATTCCAACTAGCATGATCTTGCCGGGTATCTTCCTGATTTCTGCGTTTATCGCGACGGCAATGGGCACCTCAATGGGCACCATCGCTGCAGTTGCGCCTGTTGCTCTTGGCATTGCTCAATCAGCGGGTATGAGCCTTCCATTGACTGCTGGTGTAGTACTTAGCGGCGCAATGTTTGGTGATAACCTTTCGATCATCTCAGACACCACCATTGCGGCAACACGCTCTCAAGGCTGTGAGATGAAGGACAAGTTCAAAGAGAACATCCGTATCGCACTGCCTGCAGCACTGGTGGCGCTTGTGATCTTTGCCTTCAACAGCACAGCAACTCAAGTACCAGAAACGGGCCCTATTGAATGGCTGAAAGTGCTGCCATATGTGACGATTCTTATCCTTGCTGTATCAGGCATGAATGTGTTTGTCGTGCTTACTATTGGTATCGTTTTAGCGGGTGGCGTGAGCTTGTCTTCTATCGATGATTACGGTCTAACCAACTTCGCACAAGACATCTACTCAGGCTTTGGCAACATGCAAGAGATCTTCTTGCTATCTATGCTGATTGGTGGCTTGAGTGAGCTTATGCGTCGCCAAGGTGGCCTCGCGTTCCTAACTAACCTAGTGAGCGGCATCATCCGTACGTTTGGTTCTAGCCACTCGAAAGAAGCAAATGGCCGTGCAAGCGAACTAGGTATTGCCGGTCTGGTTTCGATGGTGAATACCTGTACCGCTAACAACACCGTTGCCATCATCGTATCAGGTAGCGTGGCTCGCCAACTGGCAGAAGAGAACAACGTTTCACCGCGTCGCTCTGCAAGTTTGTTGGATATCTTCTCGTGTGTTATCCAAGGTGTATTGCCATACGGTGCACAGGTTCTGCTATTGGGCTCGGTATTTAACCTTTCTCCACTAGAAGTTGTTGCGAACTCTTACTACTGTTTTGCTCTGGCAATTGCCGCTGTCGTAGCGGTGTTTATCAAACACCCAGCGCGCCAAACAGTGACTCAGGCTGAAAACTAAAATACATTTGAAGAAGGCTCCGATTGGAGCCTTTTTTGTACCTGTTGCTAAATGGATTCTCGAAAACTCTCCGCATCATGCAGTGGCACATCGAGCAATTCACAGATCTCTTTTAATCGTTGAACTTGCTCCGCATTGCTGTTCGCGGGCTGACCATCAGCACTCAAATGGTTGTTCTCAAAGCCTACCCGAATATCCAATCCCAATAACAATGCATGGGTTAAACAGTCTTGCTCTCTCGCGCCAAACGCGCACACGGCACACCTAACCTTCTCTTCGATAAATCGCTCTAAATGCAGTGCCCGTAAATCCCATGGCGAAGATTGTTGAGCCTCATGATATCGACCAAGTACCACTAACGCGTGTTTATTTTGCTTTGGTAAAACGCCTCGCTCTCTTAGGGATAAATAGCGCTCAATGTCTGCCTGATCATACAAAATGATTTGGTTGAGAATGCCCTGTTCAGCGACCCAGTCAAAAAAGACAAAACCTTGCTCTTCACTCTGCTCATCAGGAATCAGTTCACGCAAAGCAAAAGAAGCGGCTTCTGGTTTTACCGCTTTAACCAGCGCCATTTGCTGTTGTGGCGAATACGTCCCAACAGCCTCAGTCGTGAGCTGAACAATCATCGAATCACCAACCGCAGCTTTCACCGCGTGGTAGATTTCTAAGTTGTCATCAACCTCTAGAGAATGCCTGCCTTGCGCATCTCTCGCGTGCAAATGGATCATGGCAGCCCCTGCCGTTTGACATGCTTTCGCCTCGACAACCATTTCTTCAATAGTCATCGGCAATTGAGCATGGGCTTGCTTGGTTTTTCTCGCTCCATTGGGCGCAACAATAATCGCGATTCGAGCTCTTTCAGTTGGGGAACTTATTGCCATGTTTGCGACACCTCTTTGAGTGTACGAGAGAGCTTTTCCACCAGCTCGTCAATGTGGTTTCGTTCGATGATAAAAGGTGGGGCAAGAAGGATATGATGTCCGCTTACACCATCAATCGTTCCGCCCATTGGGTAACACATCAACCCATTTGCCATCGCTTGTTGCTTGATCTTTTTGTCTGCCAAAGTTGAATTAGGCAGCGGTGTTTTACTTACTTTGTCTGCGACAAGCTCAATGCCAAGAAACAGCCCTTTACCACGAATATCTCCAAAATACGGGAAGTCTGAAAGCGCCGATTCGAGTTCTCTTTTTAACATTGCTCCTTGTTGGTTGACGGCTTGCAGGAGCTTTTGGTCACCGATGGTCTGAATGGTTGCAACGGCGGCTGCGCATGCGACGGGATGCGCCATAAAAGTATGCCCATGTTGAAAGAAGCCACTACCAGACGCGATTGCTTGATAGACTCTGTCATTGGCAACAACGGCTCCGATAGGTTGATAACCCGCACCTAATCCTTTCGCCATGCAGACTAAATCTGGGACGGCTTGCTCTTGTTCAAAAGCAAAAAAGCTACCGCTACGTCCAACGCCACACATCACTTCATCCATGATCAGCAACACATCATAGCGATCGCAAATCTCTCGTATTCGTTTGAAGTAACCTTGAGTGGCAGGTACTGCGCCAGCTGTTGCGCCAACAATCGGCTCTGCAACAAATGCCATGACGTTATCCGAGCCCAGTTCTAAAATTTTAGCTTCAAGTTCATTGGCTGCTCTCAGTGAGTAATCGAGCTCTGATTCACCTTCTCTTTGATGACGATAGGCATAGCACGGCGCAATGTGATGGCTTGGGTGCAAAATGGGTTTAAAAGGCTCACGCCGCCATTCGTTACCACCAACAGCCAACGCACCAAGCGTATTACCGTGATAACTTTGCTGGCGAGCAATAAACTGCTTTTTCTCTGGCTTACCACATTCCACAAAGTATTGTCTTGCCATCTTTAGTGCAGATTCAACCGCTTCAGAGCCCCCACTGACTAAGTAGACGTGATTGAATTGCGATGGCATTTGCTGGCAAATCAACTCAGCCAACTGCTCACTTACTTCACTAGTAAAAAAGCCAGTATGAGCAAAAGGTACTTTTTCGATTTGGTCGAGCATGGCTTGTTTAACAGCTTGGTGGCTGTGCCCAAGGTTTGATACAGCAGCACCGCCGCAAGCATCGAGATATTGGTTGCCTTGATTATCGAACAGGTAAACCCCTTCCCCTCTGGCGATAGTGGGCAATTTGGCGTGGCAATGACGGTGAAACACGTAAGACATGAGCGTCCCTTCCTAGTGACTATTTTCTAAGCATAGTCAGTAAGACGGGACTTATACGCAAGGTAAGAAAAGTACACCATCATGAGCATTTGGAATAACACTAAAGAGTAACGATAAAAACGTGTAAGAAGTCTTGATTTATAAACGATAATAATTATCATTAAGATTAAGTAACAAATGGAAGGTGTTTTATGTATTGCGTGATGACATGGCTAACTGCAGAGATTGACGACTATAAGGATAGATTACAAACGACCACTTCAGAGTTCTTTCTTGCAGAGATGAATCTTAATCGTCATGGTCCTTCTGAAAAACGGTTATCAGAGTATTATCATGCGAGTCTCGACGTCGCCCTGACTGCTCGTGATAGTGGTGATGATATGAGTTATCTACTTTGCCTAAAAAAGCTCTACACAAGAATGATGGCTGAATTGAATGACGCCAATAACGAGCTTTGCTGCCGCTCCCAATGTAAAGCCTACGCGCTTAATTCACTCAATCTCACCTGTCAACTCTACAAAGGCTATGACGTGATGGACAAAGCCAAGATCCTTCGCACTGACTTTGCCAAACGCTCGTCCATTACCTAACACAGAAGCTCTGCGGGAATTACGCCATTTCTAGCGCTTGTACTTGCTTAAAAATACTCTTAACCATGGCTTCAATGCCTTGGTTTCTGGCTGGGGTTAGTTGTTGCTGTAAGCCTAACTCAGAAAAAATACCTTTAATATCAGTCTCCAACAACTGCTTCGGTGTTTTATCTTGCAATAACAAGCACACCACAGCGACAAGCCCTTTCACTAAAGCCGCGTCGCTGCTACCCAACAATTGCACTTTTCCTTGTTCCACTTGTACCTGAATCCATACTTGGCTTTGACAGCCGTAGATCGCCGTCTGTTTGGTCTGTAGCGCTTCCGGTAAACGAGCAAACTTCTCGCCAAGCGAAATGATGTATAAGTACTTATCTTCCCAATCAATACATCGATTGAAGTTTTTAATTAATTGTTTTTGGTCCACTGCTTTCCCTTTCCTATCCGACTAACAAGGTATGGATACGTTTTAGACTAGAAACCAAAACATCAATATCTTGTTGATTATTATATAAAGCAACCGATGCACGACACATCGCAGGTACTTGGTAGTATTTCATCAGAGGTTGAGCGCAATGATGCCCCGTTCGAATCGCAACACCGTACTTATCTAAAAAGCTACCCACATCAAAGGCATGCACTTGTGCAAGGTTGAATGACACTACGCCGCAGCGCTCTTGAGGACCATAAATGACAATATCTGGCACCGTCTTTAATTGATCGTAGAGGTAGTCAACCAATGCTTGTTCATAGCGACCAATCGCTTCAAACCCAAGATCGAGCACATAATCAATCGCACACCCTAAACCGATAATGCCAGCAACATTAGGAGTGCCAGCTTCAAAACGCCATGGCGCGTCGTTATAAGTGGTTCCTTGGTAAAGATCGACCTCTTTTATCATCGCACCACCACCTTCCCACGGAGGCATAATATCAAGCAGCTCTTTCTTCGCGTATAACACCCCAACACCTGTCGGACCATAGAGTTTATGCCCTGAAAATACATAGAAGTCGCAGTCAATTTCTTGTACATCGACCGCTTGGTGCATCACTGCTTGTGCCCCATCTACTAGCACTCGGGTGCCATTCTGATGAGCCAACTCGATGATATTTTTGACCTGATTAATGGTACCAAGCACATTAGAGACGTGGGTGACCGCCAATAAGCGAGTACGACCAGTCATCAGTGTTTTCAGCGTATCCAAACTCAAGCTTCCATCAAACTCTAGCGGCCACACCACTACTTTAATCCCGATGTCTTGTTCTAGCATTTGCCAAGGCACGATATTGGCGTGATGCTCCATTTCAGACACGATGATCTCATCGCCTTTAGTCAACTGCGCTTTCGCATAAGCATTCGCAACAAGGTTAATGCCATGCGTGGTTCCATGAACAAAAACCACCTCTTCACGCTGCTTGGCATTAAGGAAGTGCTGAACCTTATCACGCGCTTGTTCCATCAAGTCTGTCGCATGAGCACTCAAATGATGAATTCCACGATGAACCGCTGCGTTTTCATGTCGATAAAAGGTGTCGACTCGTTCAATCACGACCGATGGTTTATGTGCACTTGCTGCGCTGTCTAAGTAAACCAAAGACTTGTTGTTCACTTCCTGATGTAAGGTTGGAAAATGTGCTCGTTGCGCTGTTATGGAAGAACTCATGCATTTACCTCTGCTAGTTTTGACTCTATATGCTGTAAAACCAGCGCACGAATAACGTCAATATTAATCGCCTCTGCGACTTCCGCGGCAAAGGCAAGGGTGATCAATTGTTCAGCTTGGTGCTTTGGCAATCCGCGAGCCTGCAAATAAAACACCTGCTCTTTGCTCAATGCTCCTGTGGTAGTACCGTGACTGCACTTCACATCGTCCGCATAGATCTCCAGTTGAGGCTTACTGTTGACCTCACACACTTTACTTAGCAGCAAGTTGTGATTGTCCATTTGTCCGTCAGTTTTGAGCGCATTTGGGGCGACTTTGATCATGCCGTTAAATACCGCTTTGCCTTGCTGACTGGCAATAATTTTGTGCAGTTGCTGACTCGTGCAATGCCCTTTGTTGTGTTCAAGGTAAGTACGCGTGTCGTACGTTTGCTGATGGCTAGGTAGCGCTAGACTGTTGATTTCAATCTCTGTATTTTCGCCATTTAACTGGCAGCTGGTGTGGTGGCGTGTCAATTGACCAGAGAGCAAAAAAGTCTGGCTTGATACATTTGCATCTCGTCCAACGAAAAGATCATTGTGAGCAAAATGGTAATGTTCCGCAGAACCCAAGCAGAGCTTGTAATGGGTAAGTTCAGCGTTGTCCGAAACCTCCATCGTAAGCCGCGAACCGGAATAACTTGCTGCCACACGATTGCCATGACAAGCAGAAAGAAGGTGCTCAACAATGTTAACTTCGCTACTTTGTCCGACTTTTAGGTGTACACGATGATGTGCCATACCACCTTGAGGTCGAGACTCAATTTGCATCAAGTAAATAGGCTTGGCTACGGTATGTTTGGCATCCACCTCAATCAACAAAGTCGTATCGGAAAACGCTTCCGTGAGATGCAAAAAGATTTCTGGTGCAATCGCGGCAGGCAACGCTTGTTTTGCATCACCATTAAGTAAAGAAAGTCGAAATGCCTCGCTATCAATATCACTCAAATTAGGTTGGAACTGACCGTTCACAAATACTAACCTTTCTGCGTCCATATCGAGCTTGTGAGCCTGAACGAAAGCCATCGATACATCAGTCTCACGCTGGATGGAAAAATCAATGGCATCGAAGCCTTCAAGCGAGGTGTATTTCCAATCTTCATGCTGACGAGTCGGTAATCCTTGTGCTAATGCGGCTTGCCAATGGTATTCGGCAACCTCATCTAACGCAGTCAGACGAGACTTTAAATAGTCACTGAATGGCAATAGACTGTTACTCCTCTCCGGTGAGCCAACCATAGCCCTTCTCCTCTAACTCAGCCACCATAGAGAAATCACCCGATTTGATGATTTTTCCTTGATACAGCACGTGCACAAAGTCAGGTTTGATGTAATCAAGAATGCGTTGGTAATGGGTCACAATGATGAAAGAACGCTTGCCGTCTTTTAGGCTATTTACACCATTAGCGACTTCTTTAAGCGCATCAATATCTAATCCAGAATCGGTCTCGTCCAAAATACAAAGTTGTGGGTCAAGTACCGCCATTTGTAATATGTCATTACGCTTCTTTTCTCCGCCAGAAAAGCCGACGTTTACCGAACGAGAAAGCAAGTCTTTCGGCATGTTGAGAAGCTCAATTTTCTCCTCAATTAAATCCGCAAGTTCAAAGCGTTCCAATTCAGGAAGTTCACGGTATTTTCGCACCGCATTCACTGATGCTTGTAAGAAGAGATGGTTACTTACTCCTGGAATTTCGACAGGGTATTGGAATGCCAAGAACACGCCTTCGCCTGCACGTTCATCAGGATCTAATTCCAATAAATCCTTGCCGTTGAAATCGACGGTTCCATCGGTAATTTCGTAGTCTTCACGTCCCGCTAGCGTACTTGCCAGCGTGCTTTTACCGGAGCCGTTAGGCCCCATAATCGCGTGAATTTCTCCAGGATTAATCTGAAGATTGACTCCTTTTAGAATTTCTTGTTCTTCAATTTGGGCTTTTAAGTTGTTAATTGTTAACATTTTTCATTATCCAACGCTGTGTTCTAAGCTGATTGCCAATAATTTTTGTGCTTCTACGGCAAACTCCAGCGGTAATTCGGAAAACACATCCTTACAAAAACCGTTCACAATCATTGAGATCGCATCCTCTTCTGCGATGCCTCGTTGTGAACAGTAAAACAGTTGGTCTTCACCAATTTTGGTTGTCGTTGCTTCATGCTCGACCTGAGCGGAGTTGTTTTTTACTTCAACGTAAGGGAAGGTATGCGCCCCACAATCCGGACCGATGAGCATCGAGTCGCATTGTGTGAAATTTCGCGCATTTTCAGCGCTCGGTAAGATCTTCACTAATCCGCGGTAGCTGTTTTCACTGTGCCCAGCGGAGACGCCTTTTGAGATGATGGTGGACTTGGTATTTTTACCGATATGGATCATCTTAGTACCAGTATCAGCCAACTGTTTACCCGACGTTAACGCGATAGAATAAAACTCACCGATCGAGTTATCTCCTTGGAGAATGACGCTTGGGTACTTCCATGTAATGGCAGAGCCAGTTTCGGATTGAGTCCAAGACATCTTTGAACCATTGCCTTTGCACAACGCTCGCTTGGTCACAAAATTGAGGATGCCACCGTTGGTGTCTTTGCCTGAGAACCAGTTTTGTACGGTCGAATACTTCACGTAAGCATCTTTGAGGACAATGACCTCCACAACTGCGGCATGCAACTGATAGTTATCATGCGAGGGTGCTGAACAACCTTCGATATAGCTGACGTAACTGCCCTCGTCGGCAATCAAAATCGTGCGCTCAAACTGCCCTGTTTTTTCCGAGTTGATTCGGAAGTAGGTCGAGAGTTCCATTGGACACTCAACACCTTTAGGGATGTAAACGAAGGTGCCATCCGATGCTACTGCAGCATTTAGCGCCGCAAAGAAGTTGTCTTCGGGCGGGACGACCGTCCCTAGGTACTCTTGCACTAAATCAGGGTACTTATGAATCGCTTCGCTGAATGAGCAAAAAATAATGCCTTTCTCTGCCAATTTTTCGCTGTACGTGGTTTTGACCGATACGGAGTCAAAGATCGCATCAACCGCTACTTCACTTCCCTCACGAACTGGCACACCAAGCAAATCAAAAGCTTGTTCTACTTCTTTGGTCAAAAACTCCGGATCTTGTGATGCATCATCGCCAGCACAAGTATCATCACACTGGCCACAAGATGGCGCGGAATAATAGCTATAGTCTTGATAGTTGAGCGGCTTGTAGTGTGCTTTTAACCAATGCGGTTCCTCCATGGTTTGCCAAATTCGAAACGCCCGAAGTCGGAACTCCAGCATCCATTCAGGTTCGTTTCTTTTGGCAGAGATCGCTCGTACAACATCTTCATTGATGCCTTTCTCTAACTGGTCTGTCGCAATATTGCTGTAGAAACCTTGTTTGTAACTATCATCATCAACCCAAGCTTGAACGTCTTCTTGGATCTCCATACCACTTTGTGTCATTGTCGGTACCATTTCAAACCAGCCACTACCTAAGGGCAGTGCTCGCTTTTACACATTAAAACTTTCACCACAACCGCAAGCACTTTGTACTTTAGGGTTGTTGTACTGGAACATCTGGTTCAACCCTTGTGAAACGAAGTCCACTTCTGTTCCATCGAGATAAGGCATGGCATCAAGAGGCACAAATAACTTGGCTCCTAGATGCTCGAACTCAAGATCGCCTACGACTACTTCATCCACTGTGGAAAGCACGTACGCATAACCTGCACAACCTGACGGCTTAATTGTGAGTCGCAAGCCACAAAGAGAATCATCCTTTTCGAGCAACTTGTTAATTTGATTAGCAGCTTTATCGGTCAGAGTCAGCCCTTGCCAACTGTTGCTAGGATCGAAGCTGTCTACTGAATTGACTCCCACCATGACTATTCACCTATTTAAAAACAATAAAACATTGAGAATGATAGTTATTATCATTTGCGCATTCAACCATAATGAATTTATGGGATTAAGGCATGCTGCTCGGTCACAATTTGGAATAGAAACGAAATGGGATTTAGAAAAGAAAAAAGAGTCTGAGGCGAAAGTGGAATATAGGCGGTGTATTCAAAAAAGCAGCTCCATCAAAGAGCTGCTTTTCACATTTAATTCAATAATTAAGCATTAAGGGCTTGTTCAAGATCTGCCAAGATGTCATCGATATGTTCAATACCGACAGACAAACGAATCATCTCTGGAGAGACGCCTGCTTGCTTTTGTTCCGCCTCACTCAACTGTCGGTGTGTAGTTGATGCAGGATGACAAGCAAGCGACTTCGCATCACCAATGTTCACCAGTCGCTTGAATATCTTAAGCGCATCGTAAAAACGTACACCCGCCTCGTAACCGTCTTTTAAACCAAACGACAAGATCGCCGACGGCTTACCTTGCATGTATTTCTCTGCCAATGGATAGAACTCAGAATCTGGCAAGCCTGCGTAACTTACCCAACTCACTTTATCGTGCTGGCTTAAGTATTCCGCAACTTTGAGTGCGTTTTCGGTGTGTCTCTCCATACGCAGCGACAGCGTTTCCAGCCCCTGCATCAACATAAACGCATTCATCGGTGACAAAGCAGAACCGGTATTACGCAAAGGAACGGTACGAGCACGGCCAATAAACGCTGCCTCTCCAAATGCCTCGGTGTAAACCACGCCGTGGTAAGAAGGTTCAGGTTGATTAAATACCGGGAAACGATCTTTGTGCTGCGCCCAAGGAAACTTGCCAGAATCAATGATGATGCCACCTAATGTCGTACCGTGACCACCCACATACTTAGTCAGTGAATGCATCACGATATCTGCACCAAATTCGATTGGTTTACATAACACAGGAGTTGCGACCGTATTGTCAACAATCACAGGCACGCCCTGCGCATGAGCCAACTCAGCAACACGTTCAAGATCGATGATATTGCCAGCCGGATTACCAATGCTTTCACAGTAAACCGCTTTGGTATTCTCATCGATAAGCTCAGCGAGACTTTCAGGTTTGTCATCCTTGGCAAAACGTACCTCAATACCTTGGTTCGGCAACATATGTGCAAATAAAGTGTAAGTGCCGCCGTATAGCTGAGGAGTAGAAACGATGTTATCTCCAGCTTGCGCTAAAGTGAGAATGGCATAGTTGATTGCTGCACTACCAGCACTCACGACAAGACCAGCAATACCGCCTTCCAATGCTGCCATGCGCTTTTCCAACACATCATTGGTTGGGTTCATAATTCGAGTGTAAATGTTTCCCGGAACTTCGAGGTTAAACAGGTCAGCACCATGTTGAGCGTTATCAAACTCATACGCAACGGTCTGGTAAATCGGTGTCGCAACAGATTTGGTTGTTGGGTCTGTTTCGTAGCCAAAATGGATTGAGAGTGTTTCGTCTTTCATGCATCTTCCCTGAACTATTGAGTGAATGGTTATTCTTTTATATTGCCGATTTTTTCAGCAAAGAAAAGTAGCTCAAGTCACAGGGAGAGGATTGGTTTTAGAAAGTACTTATCAAGATATGAATTGCACAAAGCAAAACCGCCTCGAATGAGGCGGTTTTATATTGAAGACTAAAAGCTAGTTTTTAGTGCGGCTTTTACTGCTTTATTCAGTTTGCCTAAAACTAGTTCGAATACCCAACGGATAAAGGAGTAAGTAAATTTAATCGCAATTTGGGCGACTTTACCTGCAAACACCAACATATGACCAAGTAAGCCTTTTACGCGAGAGGCAAATTCACTAGAAAGTTCTGAGATTTTTACCATTGAGCGCGCCATCGCATCGTAGATAGTTGCGATTGCAGCACCACCACTTTGCAATGCAAAGACTGTTGCTGCAAAGCCACCATCAATTAACAGTGTAAGGATTGCCGCTGAAATCTTATCTGCCCAATCAGCAGAAGGTTTCGCTTGCAATCGATTCTCGTAATTCAGGACAACACGTTTAAAAGCTGAGTTCGCTTTTTGAAACCCTAGGCTATCCCACGTTGCTGATTGTGTGTAAGAACTATATTCCGACATAAAATGCGCGCTAGGAAGCAGTCCTTGTGCACGATTTAATATGTATTCTGAACCATCATAAGGCACATGATAAAAAGGCCACACTGGCGCTTTTGTCACTGGGTCTGCACCATTCACACAACGAAAATGGGACGATATGCGCGAGGATGAGTTAACAGAAAACGGCTTCATTCCCACTCTTGGTGAGCCAAAGGTATACAAATTCACTTTTCCTTTAAACTCAGGGGAAGCCGATATCCAGTTCGCAGCCAAAGTGGCAAGTGCGCCACCTAAACTGTGTCCGACGCAATGAATAGTACCATTACCAACAACTGGATTATCACGCAGAAAACGAGTTAGGCCCTTTTTCATAGAATAGAAAGTCGTTTGAAACCCAGAGTGCACGATCTCTCCTGTCCCCGTCCCCTTTCCACTGCAAGTTAAGTCGGTAATTCCATCTGCTAACCCTGCGGTACCTCTAAAAGCTAGGACTAAGTCGTTCTTGTGACGCTGACTTTTTCCTTTCCCCAACAAAGCAAATCCAGTTTCAGGACGAAAGAAAAAACCACCAGATGTACCGACTTCTACTTTCGAAAAACTAAAGTGATTATCAACTACAGCAGGCAGTTTCACACGTTCAAGATTATGCTTTACCTCATAAGCAGTAATGCTTAGTTCACTAGCCATTAAAGGAGAAATAGCGCTCATTTATTACTCTTCCTTGCTCTTGCTTTTTAACACATGGGTATCAGTCGTTTCATCATATTCGTATGTATCAATTTTCTGATTGTGCCAATCACATACAGAATGAACAGGTGTGCGCCTATTACTATCAGAATATATTTCAACTTCATGAATTCGCTTACTGTTTGATAATTCACAATCTACGTTCATTAGCATCCAACGCAGTGATTCCGCACCCTCAGTTGGTACCCATGCGCCCCAGATCTCTTTCTTTTCAGAGTCGCAATCGACACAGATGTTTTGATAGACCTTCAAACTACCTCCAAAGAGATCTCCAGGAGCACTTGAACGAACAACGAGCCGTTCGAAAGAGAACTCTCCTAGTTCATTGGTCTGAACTTCGTCTGATAAGGTTTTGCCTTTTTTGTACCCTTCGTAATAAAGCTCTCGATGAACCGTTAACCCAGCTTGTGGAACGCCATCAAGCTTGATAACACCACGAACTTCTGGAGACATTTCCACATCGTATTTTTTGAACGGCCAAAACATTGCACTTGCTCCTACCGAAAATAGAGCTAGGGCCAACATAAGAGAGATTCTTTTAGCCATAGTCTTTCTCATCCATTGATTAATTTTTGGATGATATGGAAAAAGAAGACAGAGTGAGAGGAGTTAATAAACGGAAGGCAATTTGTGGGAAGCAATTCGAAGTATCATGTAATTAAGAAATTTATTTTTATTATTTCTTAAAAACTTGTGCCAATTCTCTCTCTACATAGATGATTGAACTTGCTGTAAAAGCCAACGTCTAAATCGTGCTGTAGGCTCACTTTTGGTATTAATGATCAGGTAGTATCCTGCGTTAGCATCCACTGGTTCAAATGGCGAGACTAAACAACCACTTTCAAGTTCATCTTCCACCAGCGCCATACGTGCCATTGCTATCCCCACTCCAGCTTCGGCGGCAGACATTGCCATATCCGTACGATTAAAGAAGTGCCCTACCTCTGTTTTGAAATCAAACCCCATGCTTGATGCCCAGTACAGCCATTCATAGTCACGCGGAGCCTTATCCCATGGCATAGCATCGTGCAGTAACGTCGCGTCTCGCCATTGTTCTGGTGACGCTTTAAGAGTTTTTAGCCACCTATGATCCTCAAGGTATTTTGGGCTCATCACCGGTAGAAGTTGCTCATTGAGAATCCGCTCTGCGCTTTTATCTCGATAGGGATGAGAACCATAGTCTATCGCAACGTCATAGTCCTTTAGCTCACTATTCACTAGGGCTCCCTCTGCAAAAATCTGCACTTGGAGATCGGGGTTTTCTAGATGAAAGCTTTCAAGGCGTGGAACTAACCATTTAAACGCAAAAGAAGGCGTTAGCTTGAGGCGAATTTCATTGTGGGGCTTTTCAATTTGCAGCTCTTTAAGTGTCTTTCCTAGTTCTGAGAAGTGGAATTGTGAGGATTGATACAGCTGTAATCCTTTAGGCGTCAGTCGAATTCCGCGCGAGTGGCGTTCAAACAAAGTAAAACCAAGCTGTTCTTCTAACTGAATGATTTGCTGGCTGATCGCCCCTGTCGTTAGGTGCAATGCCTTTGCAGCACTGGTAAAGCTGCTGTGTTCCGCCACTTGGCTGAATAACCACAATCCGCTAACGACACTGCTTTTCATCTTTGAGCCTATAGTTTTTCTAAACGCTGAATGTAATTTATATCGATTGTTAACAAAAGGTAAAGAAGAGAAACTGCGCAACATCGAAAATGTGTGGAGCGCATCAATGGAAGTCATCGTAATAGGCAGTGGTGTTATCGGCTTAACCTCGGCGTGGTATTTATCTCAGGCAGGCTATCAGGTTACCGTGATCGATCGTCAACCAAGCAGTGCGATGGAAACCAGCTTCGCTAACGCCGGGCAAATCTCTTATGGTTACTCTTCACCATGGGCTGCGCCGGGGATTCCACTCAAAGCCATAAAGTGGCTCACTGAAGAGCATGCACCACTCAAAATAAAACCATCTCTCAGCCCGGAGCTTATCCGCTGGGCAACGCAAATGGTGTCGAACTGCACTTTGTCCCGCTATCAAATCAACAAAGCCCGAATGCTCTCTATCGCCAATCATAGCCGCGCGTGTTTGGAGCAGTTGCGCCGTGATCATGCGATTGAATACCAAGGGCGGCAGTTAGGCACCTTGCAAGTATTTCGCTCTCAACAGCAGCTCGATGCCATAGAGAAAGACCTTGAGTTGTTAGAGCAAAGTGGTACACGTTTTCAGTTAATGGATGTCGAACAGTGCATCAAGCAAGAACCAGGATTGGCATTAGTAAAAGAAAAATTGGTCGGTGGGTTATATTTACCTGATGACGAAACGGGTGATTGTTTTCAATTCTGTCAGCAGTTAACAGAGCTAGCAAAAGCCCATGGTGTAAGGTTTGAATTCAATACGGAGGTGAGCAATTGGGTTACCGTAGGCAAAAAGATCATGGGTGTCCAAACGGACCGTGGTTTGTTTAAAGCAAACCAGTTTGTCCTTGCCTCTGGCAGCTATTCTACAGCGTTACTCAAACAGCTTGAGATCGACATTCCTGTTTACCCCGTCAAAGGATATTCACTGACGGTACCAATTGAATGTGAGCAATTTTCGCCTCGTTCTACCGTCATGGATGAAACCTATAAGGTCGCAATGACGCGCTTTGATGACCGTATTCGTGTCGCAGGAACCGCTGAGCTAGCAGGCTTTGATCCTTCGTTGCTGCAAAAGCGCAAAAATACGATTGAAATGGTGATTCGAGATCTGTTTCCGCAAAGCGCCGATTTTACTAAAGCCGAGTTTTGGAGTGGATTTCGCCCTATGACACCCGATGGTACGCCCATTATAGGGACAACACCTTACAAGAATTTGTTTACAAACACAGGGCATGGCACGCTCGGTTGGACTATGGCTTGTGGCTCAGCTCAGATACTAACAGACGTCATCATGAACGCCGTTCCCAAAGTGACAAATCACTCAGAATTGAACCTGAGTCGTTACGCCTAAACACCTGCAAACCATTTCAAACAGTGCATTACTCCATAAGTTGAATAGCATTCAGAAGATATAACTATCATCTCTCGCGGAACATTTTCATGACAATGTTCTGCATATTCAATCAATTCATTGTTATTTCCAATAAAAACCACACAGATACATAACAAGAACCAATTTTTAACAATATTTAACCATTCTGTGCCCATCATCACGCTACAAGGGATTTTTAGTCAAAAAGGTTAACAATTGCATTACAAAAAAGGGTAATGTGTTGTACGAAAAACAACCACAACCATAACAAACAGGGAAAATACTCATGCAGTCATTAGTTGATTTTCTGAATGGAATTATCTGGAGTCCGGCACTGATCTATCTGTGTCTTGGCGCTGGCTTGTTCTACTCGATCATGACGCGCTTTGTGCAGATTCGTCACTTCTTTGAAATGTGGCGCTTGCTACTTAATGGTAAGAGTTCAACCAAGGGGATTTCATCATTTCAGGCTTTGGCCGTTTCACTATCTGGCCGTGTAGGTACAGGTAACATTGCAGGTGTTGCTGCTGCTATCGGCTTCGGTGGCCCAGGTGCAGTATTCTGGATGTGGGTTGTTGCCTTCTTTGGTGCAGCAACGGCGTACGCAGAATCAACACTCGCACAGATTTACAAAGAGGAAGACGAAGGCGAATTCCGCGGTGGTCCAGCTTACTACATCGAAAAAGCAATGGGTCAGAAGTGGTACGCATGGGTCTTCGCTATCGCAACCATCTTTGCATGTGGCGTTCTACTTCCCGGCGTTCAATCAAACAGTATTGGTAACGCAGTAGAAGCAGCCTTTGGCTCAGGTGACATGATTGAAACCGCTATTGGTACCTTCAGTTTCGCTAAAATTTTCACTGGTACGGTTGTCTGTGTCATTCTTGCTTTCATTATCTTTGGTGGCGTAAAGCGCATCGCAAACTTCACGCAGATTGTGGTTCCGTTCATGGCGCTGGCTTACATCATCACCGCGTTCGTTATCATCCTACTTAACATCGGAGAGATTCCGCGTATCGTTGGCATGATCATTGGTGATGCATTCACGCCGATGGCTGGTATTGGTGCTGCGATTGGTTGGGGTGTAAAACGCGGTGTTTACTCTAACGAAGCAGGTCAAGGTACTGGCCCTCACGCAGCAGCGGCAGCAAGTGTTGACCACCCAGCACAGCAAGGTCTTGTTCAGTCATTCTCTATCTACATCGATACGTTGTTAGTATGTTCAGCAACCGCGTTTATGATTCTTATCACGGGTGCATACAACGTACAAGGCGCAGTAGAGGGTTCATTCTTAGTGCAAAACCTACCTGCAGATATCGGTGCTAATGGCCCTGTATTTACACAGATGGCGATTGAGAGTGCGCTACCTGGGGTTGGTAAACCATTCATCGCGGTTGCCTTGTTCTTCTTCGCCTTCACGACGATTCTGGCTTACTACTACATCGCAGAAACGAACATCGCGTACATCCGTCGCACTGTAAAAGTAAACGGTCTGATGTTCATTCTGAAGCTGGTACTCATCTCTGCGGTATTCTACGGCACCGTGAAGACTGCCAACCTTGCGTGGGCAATGGGTGATGTGGGCGTAGGTCTAATGGCATGGCTGAACATTGTCGGCATTCTGATCATTTTCTTCATGTCGAAGCCTGCACTAAAAGCGCTGGCTGACTACGAAGAGCAACAGAAACGTGGTGTGACTGAGTTTACGTTCAACCCAGTAGCACTTGGTATTAAAGGCGCGACTTACTGGGAAGAGAAGTACAAGCGCAAAACAGGTAAAGCACCAACCGCAGAAAGCGATACAACAGAAACGGTAGAGCAACCATCTACCTAATGCTTCACTTAACATCCTCCCCCAATGGGTTGGCAGGTATATAAGAAAAAGCAGTGGTCCGAACAACGGACATTAAAAAAGGGTTAGCCAGTGGCTAACCCTTTTCTTTTGCATTCAATTCGAAGCGATTATGCAGCGATTTCTTGCGTAGCAACTTGTGGCTTTTGCTTTTCGCCAACAGGAAGTACGGTACGGCCGTATTCGTTGTTTAGTACTTGAGCCATTGCAAAGTAGATTGCGCTCGCGCCACAGAAGATACCTTCGAAGCCTGCGATAGTACCGATCAGCTCGCTACCAGTGAAGTCACGTGCCGCTAGTAGGAAGAACAGGATAGTAAGAGAACCGAATACTACTTGCTTCGCTACTGGGTAGCATAGAGAGCCAATGAACATGAAGCCAGTGAAGATACCCCATAGTAGTAGGTACCAACCCATGAAGTGTGCTGGGCTTGCTGGAAGGCCCATGTAAGGCATTACGATTAGACCAACCAGTGTTAGCCAGAATAGGCCGTAAGAAGTAAATGCAGTCGTACCGAACGTGTCACCACGCTTGAAGCACATCATGCCAACAAGTACTTGGCTTAAACCACCGTAAAAGATGCCCATAGCCAGAATCATAGAATCCATTGGGAAGAAACCTGCGTTGTGGATGTTTAGCAGGATGGTAGTCATACCAAAACCCATTAGACCTAGTGGCGCTGGGTTAGCCAGTTTTGTAGACATGTACATTACCTTTTCAAAAATGTTGATAAAAATTGCGCGCGAATTTTAATGGACTCAAAAACAAAAGAGAAAAGACGTTATTGAAAACTTAGATTGCACAAATAAGCAACCAAACGAATAAAAAAAGACCCTGCTAAAAAGCAGAGTCTTTATAGATGGTTAGACTATTTATTGTTCAATTACTGGCAAGAGATCTCATCCCAGAACCAATTACTCTGTGTCGGTGATTCCCATACACCCGGTCCATTTTTCGCGATAAAGCATTTGCCTTGATAAGTCACTTTGTCGCCATTAGCCACTTGAGTCACACCTGGTTCCCATGCAATAAAGTCACCCGATACTGGTGGTTCAGTAACCGGAGGCTCTGTCACTGGCGGCTCGGTGACGGGTGGTTCTGTTACAGGAGGCTCAGTCGTTGGCGGTTCAGTCGCTGGTGGCTCTGTTGGCGTACCTGAGACCAATTTCCATGGGTCACCTTTAGTAGGCTCATTACCTTGTGACCACCACTTCGCTTCATATACCGCTCCCTTGTAAGAGACTTGGTCGCCCGTGTTATAAACCTTGCCAGCATCCCATGCAGCAACACCGCCTACAGGTGGGTCAACCGGATCGACTGGGTCTAATTTATCGACAACGCGAACTTCAGGCCAACCTGCATGAGATTGGTAGAAGTTGGTAACACATTTCTCGTAATCACCAGCAACCAGTGCCGAATACGCGGTTTGGAAACCAACCAACTCACATTCAAATGAGTGACCGCCCGGGCGATCTGAGTAGTACTTCCAGTTACCATCCCAGTTGGTGTAAAGCACGTCAGTGGCACCGTTAAGGTTTAAGCTACCGTAAGGCGTTTGTTGCCAACAGGTATTGGTCTCATCGGCTTCGATAGGAATCTGATAGTGCGCTGCTAGACCTTCCCAGTAACGAATGCGGTTAACTGGCTGACCTTTATCTTTGTTTTGCTCACCACACTCAATACCGCCGTTGATAACGTTGATCGTGGTACCAAATCCATAACCAATACCCGCATCAATTTCACGCTGCGATGGTACCCAAGTACGATCAATCACGTGCAGCATTGCTGGTTTTGGCGCTTGAGGGGTTAAGAAGAACCAAATCGCAGAAGCTAAGTTCAACCATGAGTCAGCGACTAAGCCCGGATTCTTCAGCAATACCGATGCATCGCCATCGAACATCACTTCAGAGAAAGCGCCGTAGTTAAAGTGGTAAGAAAGCTGTTTTGCACCACGACCGAAATACCCTTGACCAGGCTCACAAGGCCAACGCTTATTTTGCCAATCGTTCTGACCACAACCTGTGGTGTAGCCCTCTTGACCTTCTGACCATCCCATTTCACGCACATGAACCAATGCTTGTTGCCACTCTTCAAGTGCAAGCGGGTTGTCAGATACGTTATCGACCGCAATGTGACCACCGGTTTCCTGAGCAAAGTGTGCAAATGCTGTCACGATGGATTTCTTACAAATCGCGTCTGAATCACGCCCGTCAGTGTAGTCACCACAGAATGCAGGGAACTTACCGATCGCACGCAAGAAACGTGTGTACGTATACTCTGGTGCCGCCATCTGAGTAAGGAAATTCCACTCGCTCTCAGGGAAGACACGTTCAACTCGCTTAACGTTTTCCGGATTGCTTGCTGCTCCTGGAACAATCGCTTCAACAACCGTATTTGGACGAGTCTCTAGCGCTTGTGACCAAATAGCATACATAGGGTCAGAGGTTTTACTTTGCTCCATAGCTTGGATGTCGCCACGAGCAATCACGTAACCATTTGGGTTTTGTGGATCAGGTTGGATATTCATGCTGGCATGAGCTTGTGCAGCGAGTACACAACCCAATGCGAGAGGCAGATGTTTGAGTGCAAACATGTCTAATCTCCGTATTTAACAATACAATATACAAGGAATAACTAGACACATAGTGGATCATGTAGAAAAAACGCCGAGTGAAGTGAATTAATTCTGCGACGCAAATTTCATAAATAAATACTGTTACACAGTGGGTATCACAAAAACTGTTACCTCGACTCAAAAGAAAACGGGGGATAATCCCCCGCTCTCATTTATTGTTATTGATCTGCTGTTGCTTGCTCTAGCGTCGGTGAAGATTGCTGTTTAGAGAGCACCAAGTAAATGGCAAACTGCGCGACTATTGCCACCAGCACAATTACAGGAGAAGCCATCACACCCGCAACAAGGAAGCTTGTCAGAGCGATAGCGCCGTTGAGTACCGCATAAGGCAATTGAGTTCTAAAGTGCTCATACTGCTCACAACCTGCACCCGTAGAGGACAAGATGGTAGTTTCCGAAATTGGCGAACAATGATCACCAAATAAGCCACCAGATAGCACCGCACCGATACACACCAATAATGGCGCATCAATCGCGACTGCAGTTGGAATGACCAATGGCATCATGATGGCAAAAGTGCCCCATGACGACCCTGTGGCAAAAGAGATAATACCCGCCAATAAAAATGCCACCGCTGGTAATAACCAGTATGGGAAGCCAGCTTGTGCCTGCTCTGCAATGTAAGCCGCAGCGCCAAGCTCTTTACCGACAGAACTCAGCGACCAAGCGAGAACTAGAATCACCGCAACGGACATCATGTTCGACATCCCTTTTAGGTAAACCTGAATGCCATCAGAGAGCTTTCTCACGCCATAAAACGCCATCAAACTAATTAGGGTAATTGCAGCAAAGAAATACGCCGACGACAGTGCAGCACGGAAAGTTGAGCCTGCTACTTTCTGAAATGGAAAACCGTGAGGAACCAAGATTGAACAAAGCACCACAAGCATGACGAGCAGCGGTGCCCAAACAAAACTTGTTTTTGCATTTTTATGCTCAAACACATTTAATGAATCTTGCACTTTTCCAAAATCAGAACCCTGCTCCGCAAGTTGTTCCGCTTTCGCCATTGGTCCAAAATCCAGTTTGAAGAAAGAGACAATCGGCACAATCGCGATCGCTAAAAAGGCATAAAACTGGTAAGGAATCGCGCCAATAAAGGCATCCCAATCACTGATACCCACATCCAGTGCAGCAAACTCTTTTTGAATCAGGCTCATGATGTAAACGCCCCAACCGATGAAAGGGATCAGGATAGCCACGGGGGATGAAGTGGAATCAATAATAAACGCAAGTTTCTGGCGAGAGACTTTCAGCTTATCAAAAAGAGGACGAAAGACAGGACCAACAATTAACGGTGTACCAAGGTCTGAAAAGAAAATAACAACGCCGCCAAACCAAGCAGAAAGCTGCGCTTGGCATTTACTTGCAACCCACTGAGTGACCTTTTTAGCGAACGCCACGCCACCGCCAGATTTTTCCATCAAGGCCACAAAGCCACCAATAAAGACTAAGAGCAAAATGACGCCCGCATTGTAACTGTCAGTCAGTTGCGGCAACAGGTAACTTTTCATCAGTGCGCTAAACGAATCGAGCGGACCTTTATCGACGAATGTGCCTTCTAACATAGCCACACCGCTAACAACGCCGGCAAAAAGACCGACAACAACGTTTCTTGTAGTTAGCGCGAGGACTAACGTAATAATGATGGGGATGAGGGAGGTAACTTCTGCCTGTTCCATAGCAATACCAACTTTAATATTTAAACATTAAAAATGAATATACATTCAACAATCTCGCATGTATATATTTTCTAATAAAAAAGTTGAGACCTGCGTTCACACTTTTCAGGCATAAAAAAACCAGCCCGAAGGCTGGCTTTACTATTTTAATCTTTACGTCAAATACGAAAGCTAATTCCCAAAATAGTTGGAGTTGCAACTAGGCGACAAGCCATTTCAGCCCTATGAGCATAGGTTTACTATGTGATTAGGGTGAAATGGAGAAGTCAACAACGTTGCTACTTCAAATATGAAGGGAATATTATTCCCATTCGATTGTCGCTGGTGGCTTACCAGAGATGTCGTAAACCACGCGAGAAATACCTTCAACTTCGTTGATGATACGGTTAGAAACCTTACCTAGGAAGTCGTATGGTAGGTGCGCCCAATGCGCAGTCATAAAGTCGATAGTTTCTACCGCACGTAGAGAGACAACCCAATCGTACTTACGACCGTCGCCCATTACACCTACAGAACGAACTGGTAGGAATACTGTGAACGCTTGAGATACTTTGTTGTATAGGTCCGCAGCGTGTAACTCTTCAATGAAGATAGCGTCTGCACGACGTAGCAAGTCACAGTACTCTTTCTTGATTTCACCAAGAACACGAACACCTAGACCAGGACCTGGGAATGGGTGGCGGTAAAGCATGTTGTATGGAAGACCAAGCTCTAGGCCGATCTTACGAACTTCATCTTTGAAAAGCTCACGAAGTGGCTCAACAAGACCCATTTCCATGTCATCTGGAAGACCACCCACATTGTGGTGTGATTTGATCACGTGCGCTTTACCAGTCTTAGATGCAGCAGATTCGATAACGTCTGGGTAAATCGTACCTTGAGCTAGCCATTTCGCGTTTTTCAGCTTCTTAGACTCTTCATCAAATACGTCTACGAATACGTGACCGATTGTCTTACGCTTCTCTTCAGGATCCGCTTTGCCTTCTAATGCATTTAGGAAACGCTCTTCTGCGTCAACTTTGATGATGTTCAGGCCGAACTTGTCACCAAACATATCCATAACTTGTTGGCCTTCGTTTAGACGAAGCAAACCGTTATCTACAAATACACACGTTAGCTTGTCACCGATTGCACGGTGAACCAGCATCGCTACTACAGATGAATCCACACCACCAGATAGACCTAGGATAACTTCGTCGTCACCCACTTGCTCTTTAATACGAGCAACCGCGTCTTCGATGATAGATTCAGAAGTCCATAGACGCTCACAGCCACATACGCCAAGAACGAAGTTCTCTAGCATTTGTAGGCCGCCTTTCGTGTGCGTTACTTCTGGGTGGAACTGAACGCCGTAGTATTTCTTCTCTTCGTTCGCCATCGCAGCGTACGGACATGTGTCGGTCTCACCGACTTTCACGAAGTCAGCAGGAATTTCTACTACTTTGTCACCGTGGCTCATCCACACGTCTTGAGTTAACTCAAGATCTTTAAACAGTGCAGATTCACCAGAAACTTTAACTTGTGCGTAGCCGAATTCACGTTCAGTAGAACCCGCTACTTTACCACCTAGCTGCTCAGCCATAGTTTGCATGCCGTAACATACACCTAGTACTGGCACACCAGAGTCAAATACGTATTGAGGAGCGCGTGGAGAGTTATCTTCCGTTACGCTTTCTGGACCACCAGATAGGATGATACCGTCTGGATTGAATTCACGAATATCCGCTTCTTCAACGTCCCAGCTCCACAGTTCACAGTAAACACCGATTTCACGTACACGGCGCGCTACTAGCTGAGTGTACTGAGAACCGAAGTCCAAGATCAGAATACGTTGGTCATGAATATTTTTAGTCATTTTGAGCAGTCTTATAAGCTAGGTTATTAAAACGGAGGCGAGTGTACTCGCCTCTTATTAATGCTTCAAGGAAAAAAGCAAACGTTTACGTCGAGTGTATAGGTTTTATTTTTACAACAGTAAAAATTAACCGCGACGGTAGTTTGGAGCTTCCTTAGTGATTTGAACGTCGTGTACGTGTGATTCAGCCATGCCCGCACCTGAGATACGAACAAATTCAGCTTTAGTACGCATATCTTCAATCGTTGCAGAGCCAGTAAGCCCCATGCTTGAACGTAGACCACCCATTTGTTGGTGTACGATTTCTTTTAGACGACCTTTGTATGCGATACGACCTTCGATACCTTCTGGTACTAGCTTGTCTGCTGCATTGTCAGACTGGAAGTAACGGTCAGATGAACCTTGAGACATTGCACCAAGAGAACCCATGCCACGGTAAGACTTGTAAGAACGACCGTTGTAAAGAATCACTTCACCAGGGGCTTCTTCTGTGCCTGCGAACATTGAACCAACCATCACACAAGATGCGCCAGCCACGATTGCTTTACAGATGTCACCAGAGAAACGGATACCGCCGTCAGCGATAACTGGAATGCCGAATGAATTCGCCACTTCTGCTGCGTCTGCGATTGCTGTTACTTGAGGAACACCAACACCCGTTACGATACGAGTTGTACAGATTGAACCAGGGCCAATACCAACTTTAACTGCGCTAACACCCGCTTCGATAAGAGCCTTAGCACCAGCACCCGTCGCAACGTTACCACCGATGATGTCTAGATCTGGGTAAGCAACACGAGTTTCGCGGATACGGTTTAGTACACCTTCAGAGTGACCGTGTGAAGAGTCGATAAGTAGAACGTCAACACCAGCTTCAACCAAAGCAGCAACACGCTCTTCGTTACCAGCGCCAGCACCAACAGCTGCGCCAACACGTAGGCGACCGCGCTCATCTTTACATGCGTTTGGTTTACGTTCTGCTTTGTGGAAGTCTTTCGCAGTGATCATACCGGTTAGTTGGAAATCATCATTCACAACCAGTACTTTTTCAACGCGTGCTTCGTGCATCTTCTCTTGCACTTCTTCACGAGTTGCACCTTCTTTAACTGCTGCAAGGTTTTCTTTTGCTGTCATTACTGACGACACTTTCTTAGAAAGGTCAGTAACAAAGCGCACATCACGACCAGTGATAATGCCTACAAGCTCGTTGTTCTCTGTGATGACAGGGAAACCAGCGAAGCCGTGTTTTTCAGTTAGAGCTACCACGTCAGCGATTGTCGCTTCAGGGTTTACCGTTACTGGGTCAGAAACGACACCAGCTTCGAACTTCTTAACTTTACGAACTTCAGCAGCTTGCTGCTCAATAGACATGTTTTTGTGGATAAAGCCAATGCCACCCTCTTGCGCTAGCGCGATAGCTAGACGAGCTTCAGTAACAGTGTCCATAGACGCTGAAATCATTGGGATGTTTAGGGTGATGTTCTTAGTCAGCTGAGTGCGAAGATCAGCTGTGTTTGGGAGAACAGTGGAGTGAGCTGGCACGAGTAGTACGTCATCGAATGTCAGCGCTTCTTTGGCAATTCTTAGCATTTGCAATATCTCACAATTAGAGGAGTAGAAAGAACAATCCAATCTCATCGTTTCGCATAATGAGGGTAACCAGTTTTAGGTTGTTGGCTACATTTGGATTAGATATTGCGGAGGGATTATACGGTTAACGCAATCGCTTGACCACAAATTTTTTAATTTTTTTCTTGCAATTACCCCCTTGATATGTATTATATTGCCGCTAATTTCCATACTCACGTCTACGGAATTAGCTGTGCTCTCCCAGACCAATCAAAACATCTTCACTGTTTCTCGACTCAATGCGGAAGTCCGCCTGTTACTTGAAAACGAAATGGGGATCGTCTGGCTTGTCGGAGAGATATCCAACTTCTCAGCTCCTGTCTCTGGTCACTGGTATCTCACTCTTAAAGATTCTCGCGCTCAAGTTAAATGTGCCATGTTCCGTGGTAACAATCGTCGCGTCACTTTCAAACCTGCTAACGGCAATCAAGTATTAGTTAAAGCACGTCTGTCTCTGTATGAGCCTCGTGGTGACTATCAATTGATCATTGAAAGCATGCAACCTGAAGGTGATGGTCGTCTGCAACAAGAGTTCGAAGCACTTAAGATGAAATTGGCAGCAGAAGGTTTGTTTGCTCAAACCAATAAGCAGCCTTTACCTGAGCACCCAAAACGCGTTGGTGTGATCACCTCAAAAACCGGTGCAGCGCTGTACGACATCTTAGACGTATTGAAACGCCGTGATCCTTCCCTACCCGTGGTGGTTTACCCGACCATGGTGCAAGGTGAAGAAGCGGCCATTCAAATTGCGCAAGCGATCGGTCGTGCAAACAGTCGTGATGAATGTGATGTATTGATTGTTGGTCGTGGTGGCGGATCGTTAGAAGACCTTTGGTGCTTTAACAACGAAATTCTTGCTCGCACGATTGCTGCAAGCCAAATTCCGATCATCAGTGCAGTTGGTCATGAGGTTGACGTGACTATTGCCGACTTTGTAGCGGACATGCGAGCGCCGACTCCATCAGCGGCGGCTGAATTGGTAAGCCGCGATAACAGCCACAAAGATCAAGCTTTGGTGACTCGTCAACATAAGCTAGCCAGTGCAATGCGTTACTACCTAGCGCAGCAAAAACAGCAATCAGCTCAACTTATACACCGTTTAGAGCGCCAACACCCAAGCTATCAATTGCAACGCCAGACGCAACAACTTGATGAGTTGGAGATGCGCCTACAACGCGCGATGCAACGATTCATTACTACACGCCAACAAGCTGTTGAGCGTAAGCATCATCGCCTACAACTGAACTCACCAGTAAAACGCTTGGCTGAGCAGAAGTCGAAGCTTGATCGAGTTGAGCAAAAATTGCTGGATGCGATGGACCGTAAGCTACTGACCATGCGTCACCAACTGGCAATTGCAGCAGAAAAGCTAGATACGGTAAGCCCACTGGCAACGCTAAAACGTGGCTACTCGATCACTCAAACTGAGCAAGGTCAGGTTGTTACTCAAGCGAAAGATGTAAAAACGGGCGACGTATTGGTCACCCGCTTATCTGATGGTGAGCTTCGCTCAACCGTTAATTAACTGACTTTCTGAAACTCAAATCGAACACGTGATTTCGATTTGAGTTCATTACAACTGTTGCAGAAATAGTTCGCCGCACCACAAGCTTGTAGCTTTTCTAGTTCAGCGTCGCAATCTGGACAAAATCCCACTTTCTTATAATCCGACTCACATTGATTACAGTGGTATTGACCTGTCCACTCCAGCTCAATATCGCATGTTGGGCAAATATTCGGTTGCATGGTTACCCCTAAAAACTTCTATTTACTGACTCACAGTTTAATCATAAGGCAATCTTGTGCTTTGATCTTAATCACGCTCGTTTGGCACGCTTGTTTTGATACATTGCCACATCAGCTTGTTGGATAAGCTGCTCTAACACTGCACGTTCACTCGCTAAACTACAAGCCCAACCAATACTTGCCCTAACTGAATATTCTTCTAAATGACAGATTTGGTTGAGCTCCGCTTCTAAACGGATACCAAACTCTTGATAAGCGCGATCATCAGCAAAGCAGCTAAAGCCAACAAACTCATCCCCTCCATATCTCCCTATCACTGAACATGAACGAAAGACCTGCTTTAAATGCTCAGCCACTAAAATAAGCACTTGGTCACCCGCTTCATGACCAAAACGATCGTTGATGTACTTAAATTCATCGATATCGACAAAAAAGCAACCGACAACGGCATTCCGCCCACATTCACCATTCACTTTGTGGTCAACCTCGGCCAACAAAGCTCGACGATTGAAGCAGTGAGTTAATGAATCTCGACTTGCATGAAAGTGGAGCTGCTCTTCCAGGCGAAACTTCTCCAATGCAATCGCATACAAAGCCGCAAGCATTTCTAGTACTTCAATTTCATAAGGGTGCGGTGTTGACGGCTCAGTACTGTAGACCGCGAATGTACCAAGCACATGACCATCGGAAGCAATAATAGGGACAGACCAACAAGCCCGGAGTTGAGCCTGCTGAGTAAGTTTAAGAAAAGCCGCCCAGTTAACATGATGATCAATATCACTCACTACAACGGTTTGCTTTAAAAATGCGGCAGCCCCACAAGAACCAATATCAGGTCCAATAGGAACGCCTTCAATCGCTTGGTTATAAAAATCAGGCAAATGCGGGGCAAACTCTAAATGAAGTGTGTTTGTATCTGGCTGTAATCGTAATATTGAAGCTTGCCTCTTTCCGAACAAATGTTCACTTAACTCAATCACTTCATGATTAAGTTTATCGCGACTCATCCCAAGAGCAAGCTTACCTAAAAGACGATTGACTGCTCGGTGAGCATCTAACAGTCTATCTTTATCCATCGTACTGCGCATTCACATTGTTATTATGTTTGTTAGCTAGGAATATAATAAATCTATTAATATTACACAGGTAGCTAACTCACATTATGCGCACGCGACACTATAAAAGATCACATACTGATCTTCGGATATTTCCCCTTTGATCAGCGATCACCCCTTAAAAGAATATTTATATAACCACATACCGAAAGCATAAGTTACATATTCTGTCTCTCAATTTTATTCAGAACTAAAAACTACACTTTCGAACCAAAAACAACAAGAACAGGATTTAATAAAAAGATCAGAATCCAAATTTAGCGTATTACATCGGTGTGCATTTCGATAGTTTGTGAGTCTATTTCCACTAGCGTGACTAGGATAGAACCAAAGTCACTCAAATGACTCGCATGCGTTCCCCCACAAGGGATGACAGCGATTTCTCCTTCGCCTAAATCACATTGCCAATAACGTGAGTCCGTGAGGTGTTCCCCATGGCAATCGACAGTGATCGCAGCGTCTCTTTTTAACCAATCCCCCAACAGAACATTCACCTGTTGTTCGATACTTTTCAGGTCAGACAGCATATCTGCACTGTTTAAACCCCTTTTGCGGAGTGTTTTGCCTAAACGATACGTATCCAGACATTTGTCTTGGGTGACAAAACTGGTTTCTTGCGCATAGCTATTGAAATCGTAGTTACCATGCGGGTCTTTACGGTCAGCATCTTTACGCCAATAGTTCTGCGCCAGCACCTTATTGAGCGCAAGATATGCGATGTGTCCTGCGCTATGACCGCGACTTAGAGACAGTTGGTATTCTTTGTCTACTTCCAGCAACGCAATATCACCAGCATCAAACGTATCGGTGAATGGCAAGACATGCACTACAACAAACGCCCACCCTTCCGTATCACGTTTTACCGGAATAGCTTGGCCAATATATAACTCGCCGCTTGCTAGTTCTACAGCACCAACTTGGCAGTCAACCACTTCAAACTTCATTCCTTTTATAGTTAGTGTGCCTTTATCCGCTGGATGATCTGGCCAAATATGGCTGACTGGATGAAAAGGCGTGACATCAGTAACAACATGGGTAGCTTCTGATGTAGATTGAACAAATTGTACGTGCGCCTCTAACTGCCAAGTTTGATGACAGAAACACGTCTTGGTTGCTGTGATTGTCATGTGTTAATTACTTCTTATGAAAGCTTCGAATAAAAAAATACCCAAGTCGAAACTTGGGTATTCATAAAATCTTAGGCGATTACTTGTTGCGGTTCTTCACTGCAGACATCATACGTTTGCGCTTACGCTCTTGAGAAAGAGTCAGCTTGCCACCACGGTTTTCGTACGGGTTATCGCTGTTCTGGAAGTTAATACGGATTGGTGTACCCATGATTTCCAGAGACTTACGGAAGTAGTTCATCAAGTAACGTTTGTACGAATCAGGTAGATCGCGAACCATGTTACCGTGAACAACCACGATTGGTGGGTTGTAACCACCCGCGTGTGCGTATTTAAGCTTAATACGACGTCCACGAACCATTGGCGGTTGGGGATCGTCTGTTGCCATCTTCATGATACGAGTAAGAACAGATGTACCTACACGTGTCGTTGCCGACTTGTAAGCTTCTTGAATCGACTCGAACAAGTGACCAACGCCAGTACCGTGCAATGCAGAGATAAAGTGAATACGTGCAAAATCAACGAAGCCTAAACGGCGATCGAGTTCTTTCTTCACATTCTCTTTTACATCGTTATCCAGACCGTCCCACTTGTTTACCGCTAGTACGATTGAACGACCAGCATTCAGTGCGAAGCCAAGTAGGCTAAGATCTTGGTCAGAAATGTTTTCACGCGCGTCGATAACCAATAGAACCACGTTTGCATCTTCTACGGCTTTCAGCGTCTTAACAACAGAGAATTTTTCTACTGTTTCGTTGATACGACCACGACGACGTACGCCCGCAGTATCGATCAGCACATACTCACGACCATCACGTTCCATTGGAATGTAGATAGAGTCACGAGTGGTTCCTGGCATGTCATATACCACTACACGTTCTTCACCAAGAATACGGTTAGTCAGCGTTGATTTACCTACGTTTGGACGACCAATAATTGCCAGTTTGATTGGCTGGTCTTGCAAACGTTTGAACTCAGCTTCTGCGTCTTCTTCGGTGTAATCTTCGATCGCTAACTCTTCATCTTCGAATTCAGTCAGATCTTCAATCTCACCTTCTTCAGATTCACTTGCCAGTAGATCATCGAAAAATGGCGCTAATGCACGCTCTAGCAATGCCGTTACACCACGACCGTGTGCCGCAGCGATTTGGTACATATCGTCAACACCAAGCTGCCAGAAATCGGCACATGCGGCGTCAGCATCAATACCATCGATTTTGTTTACTACCAACATCGCTGGCTTTTCGATTTTACGCAGATGCGCAGCAATCGCTTCATCCGATGGCGTTAGTCCAGCACGACCGTCAACAAGGAACAGTACTACGTCAGCTTCATCAATAGCCGCTAACGATTGTTCTGCCATCTTTGTTTCTACGCCTTCTTCCGTACCATCAATACCACCGGTATCAATAACGATGAATTCGTGTTCCTCACCAAGGCGAGCTTGGCCATATTTACGGTCACGCGTTAGGCCAGGGAAGTCCGCAACCAACGCATCACGAGTACGAGTCAATCGGTTAAATAGCGTAGATTTACCTACGTTTGGACGCCCCACAAGAGCAACAACAGGTACCATAACAACCTCTACAATAATCTTTCTTCTGTAGTTATAGGTAACGACTTGCCTAATGCCAAATCAAACCAGCTTTTTACCTATAACCACGTCAGGAATAACTGTTAATAAATAATAATTTCAAACAACAAAACGGCCCCTAACTGTTACCAGCCAGGAGCCGAATGTGAATTATATCACGATATTATTCGTTAATGGTTAGTTTCTTTACATCGCCATTGCGAGTGGTAATCACGTAACCATCTGACAACAAGGTTGGCCCTACAGCGAAACCGCTGTCATCGACAAACTGTTGTGCGACGAACTCACCCGTTGAACGATCCATCCAGTGCAAGTAACCCAATGTATCACCAACAACAAGATAGTTATCAACAAGGACAGGAGCTGTTAGCTGACGGTACTCAAGCTTGCTGTTTTCCCAAAGCTCAGTACCACTACGTGCATCAACAGCGACCACATGATCTTTCTCTGTAATCACAAAGATACGACTACCATCTGTCGCAATATCTGTGGCTGATGAGTAGTTACGTTTCCAAATTGGGTTTGCGCTGCGCAAGTCGATAGCAATCAACTGCCCGTTGTAACCAACAGTGAAAAGAGTACCGCCAAGAACGATAGGAGAAGAATCTACGTCAACCAGACGATCAATCTCAGTTGCGCCTTTTGGTGTTCCAACTGGCTGTTGCCAAATCAACTGGCCGCGTTCAACGATTGCCGCCGCAAGACGTCCATTCGCAGTACCCCAGAATACACCACCACCGATTGCAGTTGGTGTGCTATCGCCACGCAAGGTTAGGTTTGGAACTTCAGTGCTCAGTGCCCAACGTTGCTCACCTGTGCTTTCGTCAAGCGCAATGAGAGTGCCACGGCTAGTATTAACGATGATCAAACCTGAGTCTGCGATTGGCTTCGCCAATACTTCACCGCCAACTTCAATACGCCAAATCACGTCACCAGTGTCTTGGTCAAGCGCGATCACTTCACCGTTTTCAGAACCAATATAAAGATTTTCGTAAGCCGCTGTAATACCGCCAGAAAGACGAGCAATCACATCTTCTTCTAGATTTACTTGCCACTTCTGCTTGCCGTTTTCTGGGTCCAATGCTTTAACTAAACCATCACGACTAGCAACAAACAGAGTGTCATTGGCCATGACAGGAGACAGCTTAGAGAAGTAATGACCTACGCCATCTCCAATTGATGTACTCCATTCACTGCTTGGTGTGAACTGGCTATCTACCTGAGGCAGTGGAGCCATAACAATGGTGTCTTCCTCGCTAGCACAACCGGCAAGAATTCCCACTGTTAATGCCCCTAACAAGGCTTTCTTAAAGACTCTTTTCATCCAATGCGGTCCTTATTTCGCCAGATCGTCCAATTTCATTTGTAGCGTCGGGCTAGCATCTGCTGCTTGCTGAGCTTCCGTGTAAGCTGCGTATGCCGCTTCTTTGTCACCTTGACGAAGTGCGATATCACCACGAAGTTCTGCAATACGACCCGTCCATGCTGCATCTGTTACTTTGCTTAGCTCAGCATTTGCTGCGTCAAAGTTGCCCATTTCCGCTTCAATGCGCGCAATACGGTAGCTGATAAGTGGAGTTAGCGCGGCATCTTTCGTGTTGCTTTGAGCCCATTTCAATTGCTCAAGCGCAGCGGCAAGATCTTTTGCATCAACCTGAACTTTTGCTAATTGAAGTGCAGCAAGTACTGAGTACTCTTTCACTTTGTTTGAATCAATGAACGCTTGAATATCTGTTTGAGCATCTGCGCCTTTCGTTTGCAAAGCATTCATCGCTGTTGTGTAGCTTTGAGAAGCTGCTTCACTCGCCTGAACGACAGAATCCTGGTAGTAACGCCAGCCAAATAGACCACCTAAACCAACAACCGCACCGATGATGACGGCTTTGCCGTTTTCCTTCCACCAGTCTTTAATGGCTTCAACTTGTTGTTCTTCAGTATCGTAAAGTTCCACTTCCTGTCCTCTTAAAACATGTAAATGGCAGCAAGGGCTACCATTGCTCCTATTCGTCGAAAGGCTCCTATCTTGGGAGCCTCGTTATTACAAATTAGGATATAATCTTTAGCTTATTAAAAGACTTAGATAAGTGCTGCGATCTTCTCAGCAACTTCTGCTTGATTGTAAGTCTCTTGCTCACCACCAACCAAATCTTTTAGTACTACGGTATTCTCCGCAACTTCGTTTTCGCCCAGCACTAATGCTACAACAGCACCGACTTTGTCTGCGCGTTTAAACTGTTTCTTGAAGTTACCACCACCGAAGTGATTCATCACACGAACACCAGGAACAGCTTCACGAAGCTGTTCTGCTAGCTTCATGCCTACCATCATTGTGCCTTCGCCAGCTGTCACTACGTAAACATCAACACTTCGACGAACATCTGTTAGCTCTAGTGTTTCTAGCATCAAAACAAGACGCTCTAGACCCATTGCAAAACCAACTGCTGGTGTTGCACTGCCACCTAATTGTTCTACAAGGCCATCGTAACGACCACCGCCACATACTGTGCCTTGAGCACCTAAGCTCTCAGTGATCCACTCAAACACCGTACGATTGTAGTAATCCAGACCACGAACTAGACGCTCGTTAACTGTGTATTCGATACCTGCAGCGTCTAAAAGTTCACATAGACCTGCGAAGTGTGCTTTAGATTCTTCGCCTAAGTACTCAGAAAGACGAGGTGCATCGCCTAAAATAGCCTGAACGTCAGGGTTCTTCGTATCCAGAACTCGCAGTGGGTTCGTGTGCATACGACGCTTACAATCTTCGTCTAGCACATCAATATGTTGCTCAAGGAACGCAACCAGTGCCGTGCGGTAATCTGCGCGATCTTCTTGAGAACCGATAGAGTTAAGCTCAAGACGAACATGTTCATGGATACCCAGCTCACGCCATAGACGTGCTGTCATCATGATAAGCTCAGCATCAACATCTGGACCATTTAGACCGAACACCTCAACACCACACTGGTGGAATTGACGGTAACGACCTTTCTGCGGACGTTCGTGGCGGAACATAGGGCCCATGTACCATAGACGTTGTTCGTCACGGTTGATCAGGCTGTTTTGAATACATGCACGTACACAGCCCGCCGTGCCTTCAGGGCGAAGTGTTAGGCTGTCTCCGTTACGATCATCAAAGGTGTACATTTCTTTTGAAACAACGTCTGTCTCTTCACCAACCGCGCGGCTGAATAGGTTTGTTTCTTCAACGATTGGCATGCGCACTTCGTTGTAGCCGTATGCGCTTACAGTACTTTTTACTGCGTTTTCAAGTTTCTGCCACAGCGGAGACTGAGTTGGAAGGCAGTCGTTCATGCCTCGGATTGCTTGGATTTTCTTTGCCACAATTATTACCGTCGCTTAGTAACCCGAGCACACTTAGCGTGCTCAAGCTATGAGATTAATCTTCTTGTTTGATATCGATGCGGTTAGCTTGGTCTAATACAGACGCTTTCGCACGGATTTTCGCTTCTAGCTGATTCACTAGATCATCGTTGTCGAAACGCTCTTTCTGACGTTTGCCGTCTTCGTAGAATGCGCTCTTCTTATTGCTACCTGCTAGACCTAGGTGTGAAACCTCAGCTTCACCTGGACCGTTTACGACACAGCCGATGATAGACACATCCATAGGTGTGATGATGTCTTCTAGACGCTCTTCCAATGCGTTAACTGTGTTAATCACGTCGAACTCCTGACGTGAACAGCTTGGACAAGCAATAAAGTTGATGCCACGTGAGCGAATACGCAGAGACTTAAGAATATCAAAGCCAACTTTGATCTCTTCTACTGGATCTGCCGCCAATGAGATACGTAGCGTATCACCGATGCCTTCAGCCAAAAGCATACCAAGACCAACCGATGACTTAACAGCACCAGCTCTTGCACCACCGGCTTCGGTGATACCTAGGTGTAGTGGCTGGTCAATCTGTTTTGCCAATAGACGGTATGAATCCACCGCTAGGAACACATCTGACGCTTTCACACTGACTTTAAACTGGTCAAAGTTAAGACGATCTAGATGATCCACGTGACGCATCGCCGACTCTACCAATGCCTCTGGCGTTGGCTCACCGTATTTCATCTGCAGATCTTTTTCCAAAGAACCACCGTTTACACCAATACGGATAGGGATGTTTTTGTCACGGGCACAATCAACAACAGAGCGAATACGCTCTTCGTTTCCGATGTTACCTGGGTTGATACGCAAACAATCAACACCGTACTCTGCCACTTTCAGGGCGATACGGTAGTCAAAGTGAATGTCCGCAACTAACGGCACAGACACTTGCTGTTTGATGAGCTTAAAAGCTTCCGCAGCATCCATAGTAGGAACAGAAACACGTACAATGTCTGCACCCACTTTTTCTAATGCTCGGATTTGTGCGACTGTAGCTTCCACATCAGTCGTGCGAGTGTTTGTCATTGACTGTACAGCAATCGGTGCACCATCACCAATTGGCACATCACCCACATAAATACGCGTCGATTTACGACGAATAATTGGAGATTCGTGTTGCATAATATTTATAACGGTAAAGTGAATCTAGCGACTTTGCCTGAAGTATACCCAGAAAGGTCGACAGGTTCACTTGCAAATGTCATGGTTACGCCTTCTGGTGCGCCTAATATCACTTTAAAAGGTGCTTTTCCGGCAAGTTCTACGTCTTGACCCGGTTTACGGGTCCCGCTTACTAGCGTTTTGCCATTCGAGTCCTTAACCTGAATCCAGCAGTCTGCTTTAAACTTCATGGTTAATAACGTCATGCCCTCTGGCACAACAGGCGTCATTGGTTCTTGAGTTGCTTGAGCATCTTCGATGACCGCAACAGGCTCTTCTGCCACAGCTTCTGTCATCGTTTCTTCAGTTGTTGCTACCGCGCTTTCTGCTTTACTTACCGTCTCGTCAGCAGATGAAACGGCTTCAGCAACTTCTACCACTGGCGCAACTTCCGCAGGCGTGCTTGCGATAAGTTCATCGGCACTCATTAGATCGATATCAGCATCGTCCGCTGTTTGTTCCGTTTCTGAACTTGATTCTGTCACAACTTGAGCAAGGCTGTTTTCTTGCTGGTTCTGCCACCACCAAGCGCCAGAGATACCAGTAATCACAATCGCAATCGCCCATGTGAGCAGCATAATTCGGCTATTGTGTTTCTCGTGTTTGGTTTTACGAGAGAAACTTTGCATCTCTGTTTCTTGTGGCTTAACGTGAACTTCAGAAGTCTGCTCTAAAGCTGCCAAAACAATCTTTTCATCAAGCCCAACAAGCTTTGCATAAGAACGTAAGTAACCACGAGTAAACGTAGTAACTTGCTGTGCTTCAAATCGATTACTTTCAATATCTTCAATAACAGAAACGCGAAGTCTTAGGCGATCAGCAACATGCTTCTGAGTCATCCCTAGAGATTCGCGTTTGTTTTTTAGTAACGTGCCAGCTTCCATAGAAAGCGGGACTTCATTGGTGTTTTCGTGTTCTGTCATAATGGCGGTATTTAATCTGTTTGGTGGCTAACACAGTTATTTATTTTCGTTTTTGTTCTTAAGCCTCACTTAAAGATAGCTAGCCTAAACGCGTTAACCAAAATAATCTTTTAGAAATTCTCAGTGTTCGGAGTATGAATGCTCGCTTGCAATGAATCAGCAAACGTAATTGAGAGAATACTGAGAATAGTCAGTGTCTTTGTTATATTTCGCTCACCATGATAAGCGAATGTATAAGGAAGACAAAAACTCTTTGCTCTCAAATTAACAGATAGCTCAAGCTTTTGTCCAAAAATTGACACAGCTAAGTAATATTTCTACTCACAACGCTGTGTCTATAAGGATACAGTGTAGATATTACAAACAAAATAGCCAGAGCATAAGGCTCTGGCTATTCAAGAATTTGTTACAACTTATACTGCTTTTACGTCGATGGTTTCTGCACCACGCGCAGCTTTTAGAGATGCTGTACGTTTGGTGCGGTCAATAACATCACCAACTAACTGCCCGCATGCGGCATCGATATCATCACCACGCGTTTTACGAACCGTTACCGTGTGTTCGTATTGCATCAATGTTTTCTGGAAACGGTCGATGCGTGAGTTACTTGGTTTTTTGTAAGGAGAACCTGGATACGGGTTAAACGGAATCAGGTTGATCTTACATGGCGTATCTTTCATGAGTTCCGCAAGTTCACGAGCGTGGTCCATATCATCATTCACATGATCAAGTAGTACGTACTCAACGGTTACTTTTCCGCGATTAGCATTCGATGAAGCGATGTAACGACGAACGGATGCAAGGAAATCTTGAATGTCCCAACGGTCGTTGATCGGCATAATTTGGCTACGCAGTTCATCATTTGGCGCGTGTAGAGAGATCGCCAATGCGACGTCAATTTTACCCGTCATCTGATCAAGACCAGAAACCACACCAGAAGTAGATACGGTGACACGACGTTTAGACAAGCCAAAGCCAAGATCATCAAGCATGATTTCAAGCGCAGGGATAAGGTTCTTCATGTTTAGAAGAGGCTCACCCATACCCATCATTACCACGTTAGTGATTGGGCGACGACCGGTTTCTTTTTGCAAACCAACTTCGCGCGCAGCACGCCAGACCTGACCAATGATTTCAGAAACTTTTAGGTTACGGTTGAAACCCTGTTGAGCAGTTGAACAGAACTTACATTCCAGCGCACAACCTACCTGAGACGATACACATAATGTCGCACGATCTTCTTCTGGGATATAAACCGTTTCTACGTCCTGATCACCCACCTTCATCGCCCACTTGATTGTGCCGTCTGAAGAGTGCTGAGCTTCTGCTACCGTTGGTGCTTTGATTTCGCACTTGTGTTGCAGTTTTTCACGTAGCTTCTTGTTGATGTTCGTCATGTTATCGAAGTCATCAACACCGAAATGGTAGATCCACTTCATAACCTGATCCGCACGGAACGCTTTTTCGCCTAGCTCTTCCGCGAAAAATTGACGCATGCCTTTGCGATCAAAGTCGAGTAGATTGATTTTTTCAGTGGTCATGTTGCCTCTCAATGACTGAAACAAGAATAAGGGCGCGAATTGTACAGCCTTTATGCAGCTACAACAAGGGTTCTAAGACCCTGAGTTTGCTAAGGCATTAAAATCCTATAGATTAAATTTTAGACAATAGGTGTGATCAGTTCTCAGTCAATTTTCGATAATAAAAAGCCCCGGAAAATTCCGAGGCTCAACATTCATATTAGAACAAGATTAACGCGGGCAAATCTCTGACTCAGGGAAGAAGAATTCAATCTCACGAGCTGCAGATGTAGGGCTGTCTGAGCCATGAACAGAGTTGTAACGCATACTAAGTGCGTAGTCTGCACGGATAGTGCCACATGCCGCTTCTTCTGGATTTGTTTTCCCCATTAGCTCACGGTAACGAGCGATTGCATCTTCACCTTCCAAAACCTGAACCATGATAGGACCAGATGTCATGAACTCTTTCAGTGCAGGGAAAAAAGGTTTGCCTTCATGTTCTGCGTAAAAACCGCTCGCCTGTTCTTCTGTCAGATGAACCATTTTTGCAGCAACGATGCGTAGACCAGCTTTTTCAATGCGGTGGTAGATCTCACCAATCAGATTGCGTTCTACAGCGTCGGGCTTAACAATTGAAAACGTTCTTTCTAGAGCCATAAAGTTTCCTTTTTGTACTTGTAATAATAGTTTTATATGAGGGACTTGCGTCTCTCTTAGTTATACCAGTACAGACAAAAGTCTGCACTGGTAAAAGTCTTATTTTGTGGCTTGTTCGTTTAGGAAACGGGCAAGAGTACGAACCCCCATACCTGTCGCACCAGCAGACCATTTATCTGACGCTGACTTACGGTAGGTGCCCGCGCAATCAAAATGCAACCAACCTTTCTTGTAATCTTCAACGAAGTAAGACAAGAATGCCGCGGCAGTGCTCGCACCAGGAGAGTAATCACCAGAACTGATGTTAGACAGGTCAGCAAAGTTTGATGGCAGCATGCCACGGTGGAAATCAGCAAGAGGTAGTGGCCACAGACCTTCTTTCTCTTGGTTCGCGGCCGTTAGCGCTTGATGAGAAAGCTCGTCATCAAAACTCATTAGCGCATGGTAATCATTACCTAGTGCGTTCTTCGCTGCGCCTGTCAGCGTTGCACAGTCAATGATGAGCTCTGGGGTTTGCTCACTTGCGTAAATAAGACCATCAGCAAGTACCAAGCGTCCTTCGGCGTCGGTGTTCATGATCTCAACCGTCTTACCGTTTTTGTAGGTAATGATGTCGCCAAGTTTAAGCGCACGACCAGATACCATGTTCTCAGCACAACAAAGAATCAGCTTCACACGCTTGTTCAGACCACGAAGAATAGCGAGACCAAGACCACCAGTAATCGTACCTGAACCGCCCATATCAGCCTTCATTGCCGTCATGAAGTTTGATGGCTTCAAGCTGTAACCGCCTGAGTCAAATGTAATGCCTTTACCTACTAGACATGCAAAGACTGGTGCGTTTTCATCGCCTGTTGGGTTGTAATCAAGTTGCAGCATTGCTGACGTTCGCTCAGAACCACGACCCACTGCGTAGATACCTTCCCAGCCTTCCGACAGTAGGTCTTTATCTTTTACGATACGAGCAGTAACTGTACCTTGAGGCGCAACAGATTTGATGAATTCCGCAGCCATGGTTGCCAGTTGACGAGGGGCAACTTCTTCTGCTGTTTTGTTGATAATGTCACGAGTAAAGTCGGTTGCAGTGATGCGAGCATGAAGCTCAGCTTGGTCTTTTTCAGACAGAGCAATCCACTCTAGTGTGCCGTGTTTTTTCGGGTTGCGGTAACCTTGGTGGAAAGCCCAAACGCTTTCAACATCCCAGTTATCACCAGCAAGTAGAATTGAACGAATTCCTTGGCCATCTAGTTGACGAGCTGCACGTTGGACTGCGCCAAGATCATGCCCTTCACCTAGGTGAATCGTTGCGCCATTTTCAGCGAAAGAAAGCAATGCTTTGTCGCCCCAATGTGGTGCCGCTGGTTCTTGGCTTAGAAATACAGACATCTGTGTAGACATGGTTTCTCCTTGTCTTATAACGGCGTTGCCTACGCCTCTTCTTTTTAATAACTAACGGATGTTAGCATTATGTAGGGTAAAAATGTCAACTTGATAAAAAAACGGACCTTGAGGTCCGCTTTTTTTAGTGAGAATTGTTAACTCTGCTGCGTTTTACCGCCGAATCGAGCATTAGTCAGCTTCATCCATCCAGCACAAGATAACGGCTTCTAGGATCTTTTCATTAGAACGGTTTGGTTCATCGTCAAACTCTTCCAATTCAGTGATCCATTGATGTAAATCCGTAAAACGTACCGTTTTAGGATCCGTATCAGGAAACTTGTCACAAAGCTCAATCGCGATGTCGCGAGAATCTGTCCATTTCATTGCTCATCTTCCTTTTGCTTCGCCCCTATATTATTGGGGAGATAGTATTAGTGATCTTCTGACGCGTGGTTTAGCGTGTATTTTGGAATCTCAACAACCAAATCTTCATCCGCTACTTTTGCTTGGCAACCAAGACGAGATTCTGGTTCCAGACCCCATGCTTTATCTAGCATATCGTCTTCTAGTTCTTCACTCTCTTCTAGTGAATCAAAACCTTCACGAATGATCACGTGGCAAGTTGTACAAGCACATGACTTTTCACATGCGTGTTCAATACCGATACCGTTTTTCAGTGCTACATCTAGAACGGTGTCACCAGTGTTTGCTTCCAACACTGCACCTTCTGGGCACAAATCTTCGTGCGGTAATACAATAATCTTAGGCATAACTACTTATCTCTTATATATCATTAACTGACTGACCAGACAGTGCAGCTCGAATTGATTTATCCATACGTCGCGACGCAAAGTCTTGGCTTGCTTTGTCGGTGTCTTTAATACCTTGTTCGATTGCTGCGACATCGTCGCCATTGCGCAACTCGATCAACGCTTCAATAACTTTAACTAATGCTTGTTTTTCTTGCTCTGACAGCAATTCATCGCCATCAGTTTGCATTGCCGCAATCAAGCCCTCAATCACTCGGTCAGCTTCAACACGTTGCTCCGCTAGAGCTCGAGCTTGCATGTCTTCTTTCGCAAACGCCATTGAATCACGTAGCATGTTCGCGACTTCATTATCACTCAGACCGTACGAAGGCTTCACCTGAATCTCAGATTGTACGCCTGTGCTTTTCTCCATCGCGGTCACGGACAATAGACCGTCAGCATCCACTTGATAAGTCACGCGAATGTGTGCTGCGCCTGCTGCCATTGGAGGAATGCCTTTCAATGAAAAACGAGCGAGTGAGCGGCAATCGTCCACCATTTCACGTTCACCTTGAACGGTGTGCACTGTCATAGCCGTTTGACCATCTTTAAATGTGGTAAATTCTTGCGCTCGTGCAACTGGGATTGTGGTGTTACGAGGAATAATTTTCTCAACCAGGCCACCCATGGTTTCAATACCAAGAGACAATGGGATGACGTCAAGCAGAAGCATTTCAGAATCAGGTTTGTTACCTGCCAAAATATCCGCTTGGATACCGGCACCGATTGCGACGACTTCGTCTGGATTGATCGTAGTAAGCGGTTTGCGACCAAAGAAGTCACCGACCATTTCGCGAACAAGTAACGTTCGTGTTGAGCCACCCACCATTACGGCTTCAAGTACATCTTCTGCATCGACATCTGCATCTTTCAATGCTCGACGACAAGACATCAGCGTTTTCTTAACCAGAGGACGAATCAAATCTTCGAACTGCTCACGAGTCACTGAGCCTTTCCAGCCAAATACATCAACATCAACGCGGTCTTGCTCAGAAAACGCAATTTTCGTCTCGGTTGCAATGTTCAGCAACGCACGGTTTTTCTCAGCAGAAAGCGGCGCTTTTAAGCCAGCTTGCTCCATCAGGTAGTCTGCTAAAAGATGGTCAAAGTCATCACCACCTAGCGCCGAGTCACCACCTGTTGCTAATACTTCAAATACGCCTTTCGACAAGCGTAAGATAGAGATATCAAACGTACCACCACCCAAGTCGTAAACCGCAATAACGCCTTCTTGGCCAGAATCTAAACCGTAAGCAATCGCAGCCGCTGTAGGCTCGTTAAGCAGACGTAGTACATGAAGACCAGCCAATTTCGCCGCGTCTTTTGTACCAGCACGTTGAGCGTCATCAAAGTAAGCAGGAACAGTAATTACCACGCCAGCTAATTCACCACCTAGCGTTTCTTCTGCACGCTTGCTAAGCGCTTTAAGAATGTCGGCAGACACTTCAATCGGGTTTTTGTCACCTTGAGCGGTTTGCAGAATTGGCAGACCGTTGTCGCTTTCTTTAAATTGGTAAGGCAAAGATGGGTAGCGAGCTTGAATGTCTTTTAATGAACGGCCGATCAGACGTTTTACCGAGATGATGGTGTTTGCTGGCTCTAGCTCTGCTTTTGCTTTGGCATCGTAACCGATTGACGCTGAATCTTGCGTGTAGTTTACCACTGAAGGCAAAATGCTACGGCCTTGGTCATCTGTCAGAGTTTTTGCGTCGCCGCTTCGAACTGATGCAACCAAAGAGTTAGTGGTACCTAAGTCGATACCCGCTGCTAACTTATGCTCATGAGGTGCCGAGCTTTGGCCCGGTTCTGCGATTTGAAGTAGTGCCATGATGGGTCCTTGTCACGCTAACTAGCCGAGGAGTTTGTCTTCAACCAGTTCAATTTCGTTCTTTAGTTTGGCAATAAATTTGAGTTTTCGAACTCGGTCTGCGGCTTCTGGCCAAAGACTATTATCAAGTTCTTTTTCTACACTCACCAAATGCTGTTTGTACATTTTGCTGACCTTAGAGTCGAAGTCAAAAAGCGCTGATTCCGGATCAGAGCTGTCAGCAATGTCTTCCAATTCTTCACGCAATTCCATTTGTTCCATCAAGAACATTGGGTCTTGCATAGTTTGCTGTTCACCACGAATTTCAATGCCATTTTCAGCCAAGAGATATTCCGCACGTGAAATAGGCTGCTTTAGAATTTGATAAGCATCGTTAATTTGCGCTGCTTTTTGTACCGCCATCAAGCGATCACGCTCAGAAGCAGTAGCAAAGTTATCTGGGTGGAAGCGTTTTTGTAGTTCTCGGAACTGAGAAGAAAGAAGGCTACCATCCAGCTTAAACTGACTTGGTAGCCCAAATAATTCAAAGTGATTCATTAAGATCGGGTCCTAGTAAAGCCTTCTGGACTCGGTCGTCCAGAAGGACGAACAATTAGACGTTGAAGCTTTCACCACAACCACATTCACTTTTTGCATTCGGGTTGTTGAATTCAAAGCCTTCATTCAACCCTTCCTTCACGTAATCTAACTCGGTACCGTCTAAGTACACCAAGCTCTTCTGATCGATGATGATTTTCACACCTGAAAGGTCAAATACTTCATCTTCTTCGTTAAGATCATCGACGAACTCAAGTACGTAAGCCATGCCGGAACAGCCTGTCGTCTTCACTCCAAGACGCAAACCGACACCCTTGCCTCGGTTGTCTAGGAATGCTTTTACGCGACTTGCCGCTGTTTCTGTCATTGTGATGGCCATACTGCACCTTAAGTTTGTCTAAATTACGTTTTGGAATGGGAGCGTTTTAAGGGCTCCCATTATATACGGAATACTTATTCCTGGTGTTTTTTCTTGTAGTCAGCAACTGCTGCTTTGATTGCATCTTCCGCTAGGATTGAGCAGTGAACTTTCACTGGTGGAAGCTCTAGCTCTTCTGCAATCTCAGAGTTTTTGATAGATGCCGCTTCGTCGATAGACTTGCCTTTTACCCACTCAGTTACGAGTGAGCTTGAAGCAATCGCACTACCACAACCGTATGTTTTGAATTTCGCGTCTTCAATGATGCCTTCTGGCGTCACTTTGATTTGAAGTTTCATTACGTCACCACAAGCTGGTGCGCCAACCATGCCGCTGCCTACTGATGGGTCTTCTTTATCGAAAGAACCAACGTTACGTGGGTTCTCATAGTGATCAATTACTTTTTCGCTGTATGCCATGATAAATTACCTCGAATCCTCTATTCAGTCCGTGAGATTAATGATGAGCCCATTCAACAGTGCTCAGATCAACCCCTTCCTTGTACATATCCCATAGAGGAGACATGTCGCGTAGCTTAGTCACTGCAACGCGGATTTGTTCAATTGCGTAATCAATTTCTGCTTCAGTCGTGAAACGACCAAATGAGAAACGTACTGAGCTGTGCGCCAATTCGTCGTCTAGACCAAGAGCACGAAGAACGTAAGATGGCTCTAGGCTCGCTGATGTACAAGCACTACCAGAAGAGACTGCTAGGTCTTTTAGTGACATCAGTAGAGATTCGCCTTCTACGAATGCAAAGCTCACGTTTAGGTTGTGTGGAACACGCTGTTCTAGATCACCATTCACCGTTACTGCTTCTAGATCTTTAACGCCATCTAGAAGACGGTTACGAAGTGCTAATGCGTGATCGTAATCTTTTTGCATGTCTTCTTTTGCTACGCGGAACGCTTCACCCATACCTACGATCTGGTGAGTTGGAAGTGTACCCGAGCGGAAACCACGCTCATGACCGCCACCGTGCATTTGCGCCTCAAGACGGATTCGAGGTTTGCGACGTACGTAAAGTGCGCCGATACCTTTAGGACCGTAAGCTTTGTGCGCAGACAGTGAAATAAGGTCAACTTTCATTTCTTGAACGTCGATTGGCAACTTGCCTGCCGACTGTGCAGCATCCACATGGAACACAATCTTACGTTCACGACATAATTCGCCGATTGCGGTGATGTCTTGGATAACACCAATCTCGTTGTTAACGTGCATGATTGAAACCAAAACAGTATCTTCACGCATTGCTGCTTGCAGCTTGCCTAAATCAACTAGGCCGTTTGCTTCTGGCTCTAGGTAAGTCACTTCAAAACCTTCGCGCTCTAATTGACGACATGGGTCAAGAACGGCTTTGTGCTCTGTTTTACAAGTGATTACGTGTTTACCCTTCTTAGAGTAAAAGTGAGCAGCACCTTTGATTGCAAGGTTGTCTGACTCGGTCGCACCTGATGTAAATACGATTTCGCGTGGATCTGCATTTAGAAGGTCAGCAATTTGCTCACGAGCAGTATCTACAGCTTCTTCTGCCTGCCAGCCGTAACGGTGCGAACGCGAAGCTGGGTTGCCAAATGTGCCATCCATTGTCATGTACTGAACCATTTTTTCAGCAACACGAGGATCGACTGGACATGTAGCGGAATAATCAAGATAAATCGGCAGTTTCATTCTCTACTCCAATGTAAAATGCTGACCGCTAAGAGCGGACGTTTACACCGATGGGCGCGGTGGTTGTATTTTTGTTTGATAACCCATGAGTGACCACAAGATCAATGTCCTGACGATCAGAAATTTCTAAGACTTCATTATCTGTCATTAACTCACCGAGCGTAATGTTATTTAAGAAGTCACTAATGCGAGAGCTTAGGTCACGCCACAAAGTGTGGGTTAAGCAACGAGTGCCACCTTGGCAGTCGCCTTTGCCTTGGCATTTGGTTGCGTCAACTGACTCATCAACCGCTGCGATAACAGTGCCAATAGCGATGCTGTGAGCGTCAGTACCCAGTCGGTAACCACCGCCAGGACCACGAACGCTGGCAACAAGACCGGCTTTGCGCAATTTTGAAAAAAGCTGCTCTAAGTATGAGAGCGAGATACCCTGACGCTCTGAGATATCAGCTAGAGGTACTGGGTTTTGTTGCGAGTGCAGTGCCACATCCAGCATGGCCGTCACCGCATATCTTCCTTTAGATGTAAGTTTCATACCACACCGTATCCACATCGTTTGTAATGATTAGGATTTTTCCATACCCGACTAAAATGGTCAAGTATTTATTTGACTAAAATAGTCAGGTATTCATCCTTACACCTAAGGTGGTTATTATTTGTTCAGAGCTTCTTTTCAATCGCCGTCAAAACACCACGCAAGATATTAAGCTCTTGAGCCTCTGGTCGAGCTCGTGAATACAAACGACGAAGCTTGTTCATCACCTGACCAGGCTGATCTTTGCTAATAAATTGGGTCTCCACCATTACTTTTTCAAGGTGTTCGAAGAACATTTCTAATTCTTTATGGCGAGGGTACTCTTCAGGCTCACTTGGCGTGTACTGGCTTTGTTCTAGGTTGAGGTGTGCAACACGCACTTCATAGCTCAGCGTCTGTACAGCCATTGCTAGGTTGAGCGAGCTGTATTCAGGGTTAGCTGGAATGCAAACATGGTAGTGACACTTCTGCAATTCTTCATTAGTGAGGCCTGTTCTTTCTCGGCCAAATACCAATGCAACAGGGTGCTTTTGGCCTTCGACGGCAAACTTTTCACCACATTCACGTGGTTCAAGCATTGGCCATTCTAAAGTGCGTGAACGTGCACTAGAACCAACCACTAGGCCACAATCTTCAATGGCATCTTCTAGTGTTTTTACTACCTTGGCATTTTGTGCAATATCACCTGCCCCTGCCGCTAGTGCTAGGGTTTGGTCGTCGACCTCACATTGCGGATCAACCAATACAAGCTGGCTTAAACCCATGACTTTCATTGCTCGAGCTGCCGAGCCAATGTTGCCTGAATGAGAAGTTCCGACGAGTACGACTTTTACTTGATCCAACATCTGTGATTGCTACCTAAATTAAAACCGAAGGATATTACCATAATTTTTTAACACACCCTAGGGTGAAGCAGGTTTCTATTCGCATTCTCATCAATTGTTTTTCAGCTTTAAGGTAGGGCTAATTAGTGCGGCTTTTACATACGACCAAAAAATAACCACTTCCTTTTTCTCTGCACTCTGGTATACTCGCCGCCGCTTTAAATTGTTCTTTAACATCCGTTGGGAAATTCGTATGCATCCAATGCTAAACATTGCTATTCGCGCTGCGCGAAAAGCAGGCAATCATATTGCTAAATCATTAGAAAACACAGATAAAGTTGAGTCTACGCTAAAAGGCACTAATGACTTTGTTACTAACGTAGACAAAGAAGCAGAAGCTATCATCATTGATACTATCAAGCACTCTTACCCAGAGCACTGTATCGTTGCTGAAGAAGCTGGTCTTATCGAAGGTAAAGATAAAGACGTACAATGGATCATCGACCCACTGGATGGCACCAATAACTTTGTAAAAGGTTACCCAACGTTCGCAGTATCTATCGCGGTTCGCTTCAAAGGTAAAACTGAAGTGGCTTGTGTATACGATCCAATGCAAAACGAGCTATTCACTGCACAACGTGGTGCTGGCGCTCAACTAAACAACGCTCGTATTCGTGTAGCTCAACTGAAAGACCTTCAAGGTACTGTTCTAGCGACTGGTTTCCCATTCAAACAGAAGCAACACGCTGAGTCTTACATCAAAATCGTTGGTTCTCTATTCACTGAATGTGCTGACTTCCGTCGTAGCGGCTCTGCTGCTCTTGACCTATGTTACGTGGCTGCAGGCCGTGTTGATGGTTACTTCGAACTAGGTCTAAAACCTTGGGATATGGCAGCTGGTGAGCTTATCGCTCGTGAAGCTGGTGCAATCCTAACTGACTTTGCTGGCGGCACTGAGTACATGAAGTCAGGCAACATCGTTGCTTCTAGCGCTCGTGGCGTTAAATCAATGCTTAAACACATCCGTGAAAACGGCAACAGCGCGATCCTTAAGTAAGATTCTTAAGTCATACTAAGCCCGTCACGCTGATGACTTTTGAATAGCCCCGCTCATTGAGCGGGGCTTTTTTATTTCTGAAGTTCACTAACCAGTTCAAACGGCACTTAAGCAAATTTTTTCAGACATAAAAAAACCGCTGATTGCTCAGCGGTTTTTGTTTTCGGTTCTCAATCTGCCTTATGGCATCTCGTCGAACTCTGCACCTTCTTTTTCTACTTGAGGTGGCATCAAGTGCTCTTTCTGGATACCCAGTTTTAGCGCTAGTGCTGATGCTACATAGATAGAAGAGTAAGTACCTACAGTGATACCTAGTAGAAGTGCGGTTGCGAAGCCGTGAATCATCGCACCACCTTGCATGAACAGTGCAATAACTACGAACAATGTCGTACCAGACGTAATCAATGTACGGCTCAATGTTTGAGTGATTGATGCATCCATGATGTCCGAAGGTTCGCCCTTACGCATCTTACGGAAGTTTTCACGAATCCGGTCGAATACAACGATGGTATCGTTGAGCGAGTAACCAACAACCGTAAGTAGCGCCGCTACGATGGTTAGGTCCACTTCAATTTGCATCAGTGAGAAGACACCCAGCGTGATAATGATATCGTGTGCCAGTGCCATTACCGCACCAGCCGCTAGACGCCATTCGAATCGCATTGATACGTAGATCAGGATACAGATCAGCGATACAAGAATCGCTAGACCACCCGCTTCCGTCAGCTCATCACCAACATTTGGACCTACAAACTCGATACGACGCATTTCTACGCTTTCACCCGTACCTTCTTTAATAGCACCAATGATTTGGTTACCTAGTGTTTCACCAGACATATCGTCACGAGGACGAAGACGAACCATTACATCACGAGCACTACCAAAGTTTTGTACTGTCGCATCGCCGAAGCCTTTTGAATCTAGTGCTGAACGAATCTCTTCAAGGTTTGCAGGTTGTTCAAAGCCCACCTCGATAAGCGTACCACCAGTAAAATCTAGGCCCCAGTTCAACCATTTGGTTGATAGCGTGAAGATAGAAGCTGCGATCATAACAATAGAGAATACGAACGCGACTTTCGACCAACGCATAAAGCCGATCGTGTTTTCTGCTTTTAGAATTTGAAACATATTAATTCCCAGCCTTAGATCGACAATTTATCAACGCGTTTGCCACCGTAAATCAGGTTCACGATACAACGTGTACCCACAATAGCGGTGAACATTGAAGTTAAGATACCGATAGATAGTGTTACCGCGAAACCTTTCACCGCGCCGGTACCTACTGCAAATAGAATGATTGCAGTGATAAGCGTTGTGATGTTCGCATCGGCGATAGTACTGAATGCGTTTGCGTAACCTTGGTGAATCGCTTGTTGTGGACTACGCCCATCTCGAAGTTCTTCACGGATACGCTCAAATATCAGTACGTTGGCATCGACTGCCATGCCGACCGTCAATACGATACCGGCAATACCAGGCAGCGTCATTGTCGCCCCCGGAATCATCGACATAACACCAATGATCAAAACCAAGTTCGCCATCAATGCAATATTGGCAATCAGACCGAAACCACGGTAGTAAAGCAGCGTAAATAGCATTACGGCTACCATACCCCAGATACACGCTTGAATACCCATATCGATGTTTTGCTGACCCATTGATGGACCGATGGTTCGTTCTTCAACGATTGAGATAGGCGCAATTAGAGCACCAGCACGAAGTAGAAGTGCTAGGTTGTGAGCTTCAGCAGCAGAATCGATACCGGTAATACGGAAGTTACGGCCAAGCGCAGACTGAATCGTTGCTTGGTTGATCACTTCTTCATGTTTATCCAGAATCACACGACCTTCTGGCGTACGACGACCACTATCTTTGTACTCTGCAAACACGGTTGCCATTAGCTTACCGATGTTCTTTTTAGAGAACGCTGACATCTTGTTACCACCTTCGCTGTCTAGCGAGATGTTAACCTGAGGACGACCGTATTCATCAACACTTGAACTTGCATCTGTGATGCTTTGGCCACCGAGAATTACGCGTTTCTTCAGAACAACAGGACGGCCATCGCGATCTTGCTTAATCTCGCTACCAGCTGGTGCTCGACCGTTTGCCGCAGCAGAAAGGTCAGCTTTGTCGTCGACTTCGCGGAATTCTAGTGTTGCCGTAGCACCTAGGATTTCTTTTGCTCGAGCGGTGTCTTGAACACCTGGCAATTCAACTACGATGCGGCTAGCACCTTGACGTTGAACCAATGGCTCAGCAACACCAAGTTCATTTACACGGTTACGAAGAATCGTGATGTTTTGTTCTACTGCGTAGTTACGTATTTCTTGTAAACGTTGCTCGGTAAAGGTGGCAATCAACGCGTAACGACCATCAGAATCAGAATCGACAAAATTCATGTCTGGGTGATTCTTTTCCAACGTAGCTTTCGCTTCAGCTAGTTGCTCTTCATTACGTAGCAATACTTCCACGCCTTCTTTACCAGAAGGACGGATTGCACGGTAGCGAATCTTAGCTTCACGAAGTTCACTACGGAAAGCTTCTTCTTGTTGACCAACCAGCTTTTCCATCGCCGCGTCCATATCCACTTCCATCAAGAAGTGAACACCACCTCGTAGGTCAAGACCTAGCTTAAGTGGTGACGCACCAATTGCTTCTAGCCAATCTGGCGTAGCTGGAGCAAGGTTGAGTGCAACAATTTTATCTTTGCCAAGCGCTTCACTGATGATATCGCGGGCACTGATTTGAGTGTCAGTGTTATTGAAACGAACAAGGATTGATCCATTCTCGAGAGCAATGGATTTATGAGAGAGATGCTCTTTATCAAGAGCTTTGGTGACAGCATCCAGCGTTGACATATCTACAGAGGCACCACGTGCCCCTGTAACTTGAATAGCCGGATCTTCACCGTAGATATTTGGAAGTGCGTACAACGCAGCGGTGATGATGGCAAAAAATACCATCAAGTACTTCCATAATGGGTAACGGTTTAGCACAGCGAGGATCCTTTAGCTGTTTTATAGAGACTTCAGCGTACCTTTTGGTAGCACTGCAGTTACGAAGTCTTTCTTGATTACAACTTCATTGTTTGCGTTAAGCTCAATTGAAATGTAGTCATTGTCTTCAGCGATTTTCGTGATTTTACCCACTAGACCACCGCTTGTTAGCACTTCATCGCCTTTGCCCATGGAAGACATCAGGTTTTTGTGCTCTTTTACACGCTTAGATTGTGGACGGTAGATCATGAAGTAGAAGATCACCGCGAACATGCCTAGCATGATTAGCATTTCAAAACCGCCGCCAGCTGGAGCGCCTTCTGCTGCTGCATGAGCTTGAGAAATAAACATTAAAACATCCTCATTATATTTTATTGATAATCCAACAAGTTGGGCTTTCGTAATTTAGATTCAAGTCTAAGAGTGAGTAATAGAGATCACCTTCTCAAAAATAACGTACGTTAGCCTACTTTATTAGCAAAAGCCTCTGGCGACATGCCAAAGGCTCTAATTCTTTTATGCTTTGCTTAGTGGTGGCACTTCGCGGTAACGACGAGCGTAAAACTCTTGAACAAACTCATCGAAACGGTCTTCATCAATCGCCGTGCGAATGCTTTCCATCAAACGCTGGTAGTAGCGCAAGTTATGGATAGTATTCAAACGCGCGCCTAGAATTTCATTACAACGCTCTAGGTGGTGAAGGTACGACTTGCTGTAGTTTTGACAAGTGTAACAGTCACAGTGCGGATCTAGCGGAGTTGTATCCGTTTTATGTTTCGCATTACGGATCTTGATCACACCACCAGTCACAAATAGGTGACCGTTTCGTGCATTACGCGTTGGCATTACACAGTCAAACATGTCGATACCGCGACGAACACCTTCAACCAAATCTTCCGGCTTACCTACGCCCATTAGGTAACGAGGCTTATCTTCTGGAAGTTGTGGGCAAGTGTGCTCAAGGATACGGTGCATGTCTTCTTTCGGTTCGCCTACTGCAAGACCACCAACTGCGTAACCATCAAAACCGATTTCAGTTAGACCTTTAACCGATACGTCACGTAGGTCTTCGTAAACACCACCTTGAACAATACCAAATAGGTTGTTCGGGTTTTCTAGCTTATCGAAGTGGTCACGTGAGCGTTGTGCCCAACGTAGTGACATTTCCATCGATTTTTTCGCTTCGTTGTGTGTCGCTGGGTATGGCGTACACTCGTCGAAGATCATGACGATGTCAGAACCTAGGTCTTTTTGGATTTCCATCGACTTTTCAGCGTCCATGAAAATCTTGTCGCCGTTTACAGGGCTACGGAAGTGAACACCTTTTTCGGTGATCTTACGCATTTTACCTAGGCTGAATACTTGGAAACCGCCTGAATCAGTAAGAATAGGACCGTGCCAGTTCATGAAATCGTGCAGGTCACCGTGCATTTTCATCACTTCTTGACCAGGACGTAACCATAGGTGGAAAGTGTTGCCTAGCAGGATTTCTGCACCCGTGCCTTTTACTTCTTCCGGAGTCATGCCTTTAACCGTACCGTAAGTACCTACTGGCATGAATGCTGGAGTTTGAACAGTGCCACGTTCGAAGGTCAATTGACCACGACGCGCATTGCCGTTTTTCTTTTTAAGATCGAATGATAATTTCACGATGCCTCCGAGTGTCAGAGAAACAGTCTGACTATGTATCTTGGGGGTGTTCCCCACTTTAAGGAGCGGTCGCCTTCCTTGCGAGAGACAAAGCAGAAGTTCTACTCTGTTTCCTAGCGTACTGCTAGCACTCGTAAATCATTAGCTTTCTCCCCCTCCTAACCTCCCTCCTTTTACAAAGGAAGGGCTAGTAGGGAGGGGTTAAAACATTATGCCGTTTTCTTCTTAATAAACATTGAGTCACCGTACGAGAAGAAACGGTATTGGTTATCCACAGCGTGCTTGTAAGCATTCATGGTGTTCTCGTAACCTGCGAATGCACTGACCAACATAATCAATGTTGACTCAGGCAAGTGGAAATTGGTGATCAAACAATCCACCAGCTGGTACTCGTAACCAGGGTAGATAAAGATTTCAGTATCACCAAAGAATGGTACCAATTCCGTGCCTTTCTTCAGTGCGTCTTGCGCTGCACTTTCAAGCGAACGAACTGATGTAGTGCCTACGGCAACGATTCGGCCACCGCGTGCTTTAGCTGCATTAATCGCATCAACAACATCTTGCGGTACTTCAACGTACTCAGCGTGCATGTGATGATCGTTAATGTCGTCCACTTTCACTGGTTGGAACGTACCGGCACCAACATGAAGTGTTACGTAAGCAAACTCAGCGCCTTTCGCCTTGATCTTCTCAAGCAGAACATCATCAAAATGAAGGCCTGCCGTTGGTGCTGCAACCGCACCTGGCTTTTGGTTGTAAACCGTTTGGTAACGCTCTTTATCTGCGTCTTCATCTGGGCGGTCGATGTAAGGAGGAAGTGGCATGTGACCAATTTCTTCCAGAATGTCTAAAACCGTCTTATCAGACTCAAACTTCAGTTCAAAAAGAGCATCATGGCGAGCAACCATTTGCGCTGAATATTCATCGTTCTCGCCAACAATAATAGTCGAACCTGGCTTTGGTGATTTTGAACAACGAACGTGAGCCAGAATGCTCTTTTCGTCCAACATACGCTCTACCAACACTTCTAGTTTGCCGCCAGACTCTTTTCGACCAAACATACGCGCAGGGATAACGCGAGTATTATTGAAAACCACTAGATCACCAGCTTGAACTTGGTCCAACACATCAGTAAATGTGCCATCAATAAGTTCGCCAGTATTGCCATCCATTTGCAGCAGTCGGCTAGCGGTACGCTCTGGTTGAGGGTAGCGGGCGATAAGTTCATCTGGAAGGTCGAAATGGAAATCTGATACTTGCATGTTACTTGTCTTATATATTGGTCAAATCACGTCGAAAACGACGATAAAATTGCGACGAGTTTTTCGCAGCAGACTAGTATATGTTTACATGCTGCAATAGCAAGCAAATCCCCTTAGATTGACTGTAAAACCTTTCATTAAGAGTGTAATAAAACGTGAAAGTCTCAGGATTAGCAGCAACAAAAAAGCAGCGGAGTTCGCTGCTTATCTTTTCTATCTATTGCGGCCTGATTTTATACTTTACGTCGGCGCAACCATGTAAATGAGGCTAAAACACTCAGCCACCAAATTCCTAAGCTACCACCATCGTCTTCAGAGCCTCTAAAATCACAGTTGTTGGTCGCAATACCATCGTGACACTCTTCTTCTCCCCCATTGTCATCATTGGCCTCTTTAATAAAGTTGGGTTCAATGATGTAACTGTTTGGGGGGGCGTCAGCGGTAATGTAAGACTGTACCCAATCATGATATTGGCTCACTTTGGTGTAGAAACTTGGGATAGTAAGTGAACCACATGTCGGAAGAATAAGAGGAGCACCGCTTACAATACCGATCTGCTTCCCCGTTGCGACATCGATGAGTGGACCACCACTGTCACCTTTACATGCAGAATTGCCATATTGGGTATTACTCTCTGAGTCCAGCACTTCATTCCGAGTTGGCAAAGTACATATTTTGGTTAAATTCTCACGTGAATCAATGATGCCCGGAAAGCTGCTGCCAATTTCTAAGCGCTCATAACATTTGTCGATGGGTAAAAAGGTGCTAATGGTGGTTTTAAGTGTATCTGAGGATTCAGACGCATCAGGTTGAGTAGTTCCCCAACCAAATACTTGCACGTTTTCCACACGCTGATTGGTTAGATAATTGTCGTTCCAATCTGCAGCCAGACGCGCTCCAATATTCTCCATCTCAGTTTTGTTTGCTAAGTCCGCAAATCTTGCATTCGCGACCGGACGAGTGAGATACAACAATGCAATATCAGAATCTAAACCCGTTTGGATGGGTTTGACGTTGCCGCTACTGTCGATATCCGCTTTAGATATACGCGTGTAATCCGGATGCACTACCACATGTGAAACTGGATAGAAGTTATCAAGCCCTGCAGTATTTAGATCATACACATTGGCATTCACGGACAGTTCACCCGGAGGGGTCACATAATAGCTCGCTTCGTTGGTTCCCTGCCCCATCACCACACAGTGTGCCGCAGTTAATACCCATTGTTCCGTCAGCATGGTACCGCCACACAGCGGAAACTCTGCCATGTTACTTGCGCGTAAAGTCACACGATCAACCGGGTCGGTTTGCTCATCTCCTAACACAATCGCTTGAGCGGATTGCACACTGAATGCCGCCACTGCCAAAGCAATGATCTTGTTGCATTTCGTTCGTTTCATTTAGGTTGTAATCTTCAATCTGGTAAGCCTGAGCATATCTTCTTCCACAGGCTTATCTTGGAGAATCAAGCAAGTAAAAATGTGCGATTCAACTCATTAGATTACATTCTGACCACATACCTTATCAGTGAAAAATGCAAACTGACTCGCATTGAGTTTTTCAACGGTAAAACAGCAATAATTAACAAACCAATCAGTAGTAATTTCTTTGAACTATAGTGAAGGTGAGCATTTGCTCTTTGAACATTGATTGAGGTAAGTATGAAGATGTTAACTATGGCGTTAAGTGCCGCCGTACTCGTGTTTTCTTCCGGTACACTCGCAAACTCTAACCACCAGAAGATCACCACAATGCAACAAGCATGTGACTTAAAGCAGGTCCCTCGTTTATGTGCGGTCAACCTTCCTAATAAAAGCTATATCGGCCGATGTGTGGACGCGAAAGCTTATGGTCTTATCTGTGTGCATTTTAAGCAACGTTAAGAGTAACCAAAGCTAAGGTTTCAACGCCTTAGCTTTGGTTATTTATGATAGCGCTTACATCCTAACATCGCCCCAAATGAGTAGCTGGGATTATGGAAAACTCCAGTACATTCTCACCTCTGATTGATCTCCATCTAATCGTTTTATTTTATTAGTGAAAAACGAGGCAGCTCCCAGATATACGGAAAAATATTCTCTATATTTAAAGGAAGGACAATGCCGCTGGAGGTCTCTATGATCAAGGTTGAAGACATGATGACTCGCAACCCTCATACCTTGCTGCGTGAGCACACATTACGTGACGCAAAAAGCATGATGGAAGCGCTTGATATTCGACATATTCCGGTTGTTGATGCCAATAAACACTTACAAGGCTTGGTGACTCAACGCGATATTCTTGCTGCACAAGAATCCTGTTTACACCCAGATGAGGCTGAACAATCTTTTACCCTCGACACCCCGCTTTATGAAATGATGCACACCAACATCATGACAGCAGAACCAAGAGCTGGATTAAAGCAAAGTGCTATCTATATGCAAAAACACAAAGTAGGCTGTTTGCCTGTGGTAACTAAAGGTCACTTAGTCGGAATTATCACCGACACAGACTTTGTTTCCATCGCAATCAACCTACTAGAGCTTCAGGAAGAAGTTGAACCTGAAGAGCTAGAAACAGAATAGTTTGAGCAGAGCTTATTGCACTCATAACAAATAAAAAGCAAAAAAAGAGCGGCTAATTCGCCGCTCAAGATGTCATTACTAACGTAGTAATTATAGACTCTATGCTTGTTAGAATTGGTCTTCTTCGGTAGACCCTGTCAGTGCTGTCACTGAAGATTGCCCGCCTTGGATAGTATTGGTCATTCTGTCAAAGTATCCCGTACCTACCTCTTGCTGGTGCGCTACGAACGTATAGCCTTTTTCTGCCGCTTCAAACTCAGGACGCTGAACTTTCTCAACGTAATGACGCATGCCTTCGCCTTGTGCGTAAGCGTGTGCCAGTTCGAACATGTTGAACCACATGTTGTGAATACCTGCTAGCGTGATGAACTGGTACTTGTAGCCCATATTCGCCAGTTCTTGTTGGAACTTAGCAATGGTTTCTGCATCTAGGTTTTTCTCCCAGTTGAATGAAGGCGAACAGTTGTATGCCAATAGTTGGTCTGGGTACTCGGCATGAATCGCTTCTGCAAACTTACGAGCTTCTTCTAAACATGGCGTTGCCGTCTCACACCAGATTAGATCCGCATATGGTGCGTAAGCTAGGCCACGAGAGATAGCTTGGTCGATACCCGCACGAACACGGTAGAAACCTTCTGGAGTGCGCTCTCCTTGAATAAAGTCTTTATCATATGGGTCGCAATCAGACGTTAGCAAGTCGGCTGCGTTTGCATCGGTACGCGCAATAACCAGTGTTGTTGTGCCAGCAACATCCGCGGCTAGGCGAGCTGCTACCAGTTTTTGCACCGCTTCTTGAGTTGGAACCAATACTTTACCGCCCATGTGACCACATTTTTTCACTGATGCTAATTGGTCTTCAAAGTGAACACCTGCCGCACCTGCGTCGATCATCGATTTCATTAGCTCGTAAGCGTTAAGTACACCACCAAAGCCTGCTTCTGCATCCGCGACGATTGGTAGGAAGTAATCAATGCCGCCTTCATCTTCTGGCGATTTACCTGCTGTCCATTGAATTTGGTCTGCACGACGGAACGAATTATTGATGCGTTTAACGACCGAAGGAACAGAATCTACTGGATACAGAGATTGGTCTGGGTACATCGTAGACGCAGTATTATTATCTGCCGCTACCTGCCAGCCAGATAGGTAAATCGCTTCGATACCTGCTTTCGCTTGCTGTACGGCTTGCCCCCCCGTTAGTGCACCAAGGCAGTTAACATAGCCTTTCTTTGAGCTACCGTTGACCAGTGACCAAAGTTTGTCAGCACCACGTTGTGCAATCGTGTTCGCAGGTACCATAGAACCACGCAGTGTTACTACTTCTTCCGCAGTGTAGGTGCGTTTTACGTTTTTCCAGCGTGGGTTGGTTGCCCAATCTTTTTCCAGAGCTTCAATTTGTTGGCGGCGAGTTAAGTTAGTCATTGGTCTATCCCTCTTATAATGTGCACTTGTGCATGTGCGTTGAGTTTTCCGTTCTCAGGCAGTACATCCTTATCTGCCTCGAATCTTTCACGTAGTCGTTAAACAAACACGTATTAGTTAAATAAACATGTATTAGTTAGATAAATTGAGTGTTTAAAATCTTTGGGTTAATCCAAGTAGTCATAACCTGGAATGGTTAAAAAGTTGGTCAGTTCATCGCTTGTGGTGAGCCTAGCCATCAAATCTGCCGCTTCTTCAAATCGACCAGCTTGGTAGCGCTGCTCGCCAATTTCTTGTTTCACGACTTCAATTTCTTCTTTCAGGTAGAGTTCGAACAGCTCTTTAGTGACCTTCAATCCGTTGTCGAGCGACTTACCGTGTTGAATCCATTGCCAGATAGAAGCACGTGAGATTTCAGCCGTTGCTGCGTCTTCCATCAGTCCGTAAATCGGCACACAACCGTTGCCAGAGATCCAAGCTTCGATGTATTGCAGCGCAACGCGGATGTTATGGCGCATGCCCTCTTCTGAACGTTCACCTTCGCACGGTTCAAGCAGATCTGCGGCGGTGATTGGTGCGTCTTCTGAGCGGTTCACATCCAATTGGTTGGTGCGCTGCCCCAGTGTGGCACTGAACACTTCCATTGCGGTGTCTGCCAACCCCGGGTGAGCAACCCAAGTTCCGTCGTGACCGTTGTTAGCTTCTAGCGATTTATCGTTGTGGATCTTATCCAGTACTTTTTGGTTTTCTTGTGGGTCTTTAGCCGGAATAAAGGCTGCCATGCCGCCCATCGCAAATGCGCCACGTTTATGACAAGTTCGCACCAACAATCTTGAGTAAGCGTTGAGGAATGGCTTATCCATGGTCACCACTTGGCGATCCGGAAGTACGCGATCTGGGTGGTTTTTCAGTGTTTTGATGTAGCTAAAGATGTAATCCCAGCGACCACAGTTCAAACCAACGATATGCTCTTTCAGTGAGAACAGAATCTCATCCATTTCGAATACGGCTGGTAAGGTTTCAATCAGTACAGTCGCTTTGATGGTGCCTGTATCCAAACCGAAATACTCTTCGGTGAAATGGAACACTTCGCTCCACCACTTCGCTTCATGATGCGATTGCAGTTTTGGAATGTAGAAGTAAGGACCGCTTCCCTTTTTCAGTAGCGCTTTGTAGTTGTTGTAGAAGTACAGAGCGAAATCGAATAGCGCACCTGGAATGATCTGACCGTGCCACGTTACGTGTTTTTCTTTTAGATGCAGTCCGCGAACACGGCAGATCAACACCGCTGGGTCTTCTGCCAGCTGATAGTGCTTGCCATTGTCAGGATTGGTGTAACTGATGGTGCCATTAACAGCATCGCGCAAGTTAATTTGACCATCCAGAACTTTACTCCACGCAGGGGACATCGAATCTTCGAAGTCAGCCATGAACACTTTTACATTCGCATTCAGTGCGTTAATCACCATTTTGCGATCAGTTGGTCCTGTAATCTCCACTCGGCGATCTTGCAGATCTTGCGGGATTCCGAGGATCTTCCAGCTTCCTTCACGAATGTCTTGTGTCTCTGGTAGAAAGTCTGGCAGTTCACCAGCGTCGATGCGTGCTTGCTTTCCTTCTCGTGCTTCCAGCAACTGTTCAACACGTCCGGCAAATTTTTCACACAGTAGAGATAAAAAGGTTTGGGCTTCAACAGGGAAAATTGCTTGATGTTCAGGAGCAACGACTCCATTCACCTCAAGCATGCCTTGGGTTTGCTTTAGTTGTTGTGTTTTTTGTTCTGTCTGAGCAAGCATAATCATTCATCCTTAACGTGCTTTATCCATCTTGGGCAGTCAGCCTAAAGCTACATTTGTAATTTATGAACAACAAATTACATCCTTCGATTTGGTGTTCACTTCGCTTCGTTGTGTCTATACCTTGCGCAACCTGAATTGCTTTTTCAATCTAGACATAAGTCTTACAAGCCTTTAATTAAGCTAACCCAACAAAGGTTTCAGCGAAACCCCTCAAGTAAACAAAACGTTAAATTCAAAGTTTTATTCGGTATCAAACAAGTGTTTGATTTTTGAGTTCAATTTGTAAGTTATTACGTAATTAAATTACATTAAATTTACAGGTTATTTTTGAATTCAAACAAGCGTATGAATAGTGAGGCAGGAGAAAAATCCTTGTATTCACAAGGGCTAGGAAGAGGAAATTAAACGCGACTTAAACGCGTTACGCAGGCAGTTGTGTAAAATTAACATTGTGAAATTTCACTATTTTATGAAAGCTTCATGAAAGTTCATCTGTAAAATTTTACAAGTCAAAGTTCACGTACAGAATAAAATGCTAAAAAGCGCACTATTTCTAGTGCGCTTTTTGATATTAGATCGGGAGTAGCAGGCTAATACTAATCGCTAAAGCAGTTCAGAGACGACTTCTGCCAATTGATTGAAAGTGTTTGATCGTGACGAGCTCGGACGCCAAACCAAACCAATATCGCGATATGCTTGCTGACCTGGAGGGTCGATCACCACTAAGTTCTGGTTGTGTAGCAAACCATGATCAATCGCCATTTGCGGGATAAACGTGGTGCCCAGACCATTCGCCACCATTTGCACCAATGTATGAAGACTGGTTGCGGTGAATGGGTTGATCTTCTCTTTGTCCGTTAGCTTACATGCTGAAACCGCGTGCTCTGTAAGACAGTGCTCTTTCTCTAATAAGAAGACGGATTCATCTGGCAAGTCTGCATAACGGATCGGTACAGGAACAGAATCCGCTTGATTGGCGCTGATCACCATGCGAAATGGATCTTGACCGACTACACGACTTTCCATTCCTTCTATCTCTACAGGCAGAGCCAGAATCAATACGTCCAACTCACCGTGGCGAAGCGCTTGCAGCAAGTTAGTCGTGGTGTCTTCTCTTAATAGAAGATTTAATTGCGGGAAGCGGTAGTTCACCTCTTGAACAAGATCGCACAATAAGAAAGGTGCTATGGTCGGAATACAACCGACTTTAAGCTGCCCTTCCATATCATCGCCTTGGCATAAGCGACCCAGTTCAACAAGATCTTGCCCTTTGGCGAGCAATTCTCGACCTTGCTGCACCACCATTTCACCAGCTTGAGTGAAGACTAATGGGCTTTTTTTATCTTTCTTTTCGTAAAGTGGACAACCAATCAACTCTTCAAGGTTTTGGATGCCTTTACTTAAGGTGGATTGACTAACAAAACAACGCTCAGCAGCATCACTAAAATGTCGAGTTTCGTGCAGAGTGACCAAATAGTGTAACTGCTTCAAGCTAGGCCATTTATTCATAATTCTATTTGTATCTATTGCTGTTCCAGTGATCGAGATAATAGTTTTGGTGTTATCGCTTTTTTCGATGAACTCAATCTATTTATTTCGCTTTTTTCAATACTACAATCTGTACTATAGTTTGTCTCGCACAAACACGGACCAAACCTAAATAACTGAATGTAGGTTTGGAGCAAACAAAATTTTTAGGAGCAAAAAAATGGTACTAGTAGGTCGTCAAGCCCCTGACTTTACTGCAGCAGCTGTTCTAGGTAACGGTGAAATCGTTGAAAACTTCAACTTTGCAGAATTCACTAAAGGTAAGAAAGCAGTAGTATTCTTCTACCCACTAGATTTCACGTTCGTTTGCCCATCTGAACTAATCGCATTCGACAACCGTCTAGCTGATTTCCAAGCTAAAGGTGTTGAAGTAATCGGTGTTTCTATCGATTCTCAGTTCTCTCATAACGCATGGCGTAACACTGCTATCGAAGATGGCGGTATCGGTCAAGTTAAATACCCTCTAGTTGCTGACGTTAAGCACGAAATCTGTAAAGCGTACGATGTAGAGCACCCAGAAGCAGGCGTTGCTTTCCGTGGTTCTTTCCTAATCGACGAAGACGGTCTTGTACGTCACCAAGTAGTTAACGATCTACCTCTAGGTCGTAACATCGACGAAATGCTACGCATGGTTGATGCTCTTAACTTCCACCAGAAGCACGGCGAAGTATGTCCTGCACAATGGGAAGAAGGTAAAGCAGGTATGGACGCATCTCCAAAAGGTGTTGCAGCGTTCCTATCTGAGCACGCAGACGACCTAAGCAAGTAATAGACACTGCCGCCCAAGCTCAATGGGCGTGTTGGTTGGATGTATATATAAAGCAAAAAGCTATAGCGGGAAAACCGCAAACGCCAATCAGTCTAAGTAAAGTCATAAAAAAGCCCAGAGTTCGCTCTGGGCTTTCTTTTTATCTGTATTTTTGAAAAGCAAAAGAGGTAAACCGCGTGCAAAAAGTTTACCTCTATTTCCCTGCCTCTCTATAAAGATTCTCCTCTTTCGTCCTGCTAGTATTTGCTGTAATTACAATAATTCAGGACAACCTCGTGAACACTCAACTTGAAGTCTGTATTGATAACATTGAATCTCTCCACAACGCGATTGCCGGTGGTGCAACCCGCATCGAACTCTGCTCTTCACTTGCTTTGGGTGGCTTAACCCCAAGCTATGGCTTTATGCAGCAAGCCGCTAAACGCTCTACTATTCCGGTTTACGCGATGATTCGCCCTCGCCAAGGCGACTTCTTCTACAGTGAGGAAGAAATCGAAATGATGCGTTGGGATATTGAAGCCGCTAAACAAGCAGGCTTGAATGGTGTCGTGCTCGGCGTGCTCACTCAAGACGGCGACATTCATATGCCTTACGCGACAGCGTTGTGTGAATTTGCCCAAGCTCTCGGATTGGGCGTGACTTTCCACCGTGCCTTTGACCAGTGTCGCGATGCTGAAAAAGCGTTAGAAGAAGTGATCAGCTTAGGCTGTGAACGCATTTTGACTTCGGGACTTGCGCCTTCAGCACCACAAGGGATCGATGTGCTTAGAGCTTTGGTTGAGCAAGCGCAGGGACGTATTGCGATCATGGCGGGCGCCGGTGTCAATGCAGACAATGTTGGCCAGATCGTGGAACAAGCCAAAGTCACTGAAGTGCATTTATCTGGTAAGACAACTCGCCCGAGCCACATGACCTTTATTGCCGAGCAAAGCAAAATGGGCGCTGCCGATGTGAATGACTTTTCGATTCCAGTCACTAACACTGAAGCTATCGCGAACATGGTAACAGCTCTCAATTAAGCGCTTTCAAATCCCGTCTTTGGTTATTGAGTGCTAACATATTGATAACTAAGGACGGGAGGAAACATGGCGAAACTGAAGAAAAAGGAATACGAAGAAGCACTAGAACATCTGCAAATTGAATTAGTTAAGCTCCAAGAGTGGGTCAAACACAAAGGGCTTAAAGTCGTGGTACTGTTTGAAGGACGCGACGCCGCTGGCAAAGGTGGCACCATCAAACGCATCACTGAAAAACTCAACCCTCGAGTCTGCCGTATCGCAGCCCTTCCCGCCCCAACAGAAAAAGAAAAAACACAATGGTACTTCCAGCGCTATGTAGCACACTTGCCTGCTGCCGGAGAAATCGTGTTGTTTGACCGCAGTTGGTACAACCGTGCCGGTGTAGAGAAAGTCATGGGCTTTTGTACTCCCGACCAATATGAGGAATTCCTTCGTTCCTGCCCTGAATTCGAGCGCATGTTGCAACGCTCTGGCATCATCTTAATTAAGTACTGGTTTTCAGTCTCCGATGAAGAGCAAGAAAAGCGTTTCTTAGAACGTATCAATACCCCTATCAAACGTTGGAAGTTCAGCCCGATGGATTTGGAATCACGTAACCGCTGGGCAGAATATTCAGAAGCAAAAGATAAGATGTTTGCCTACACAGACACGAAAAACTGTCCTTGGTGGGTGGTCCCTTCTGATGATAAAAAGAAAGCTCGGCTGAACTGTATCAGTCATTTACTCAGCCAAGTCGAGTACGAAGAACTTGAGCATCCCGTTATCGAATTACCAGAGCTGAGTAAAGAAGGTTATGTTCGTGCCCCTATCGACGATCAAACCTTTGTCCCTGATAAATACTAGAGAGACACCATGGCGAAAGACTTGTTTCATACCCTTGATCTGAACTTACTCAAAACCTTTATGATTTTGATGCAAGAGCGAAACATGCGTAAAGCGTCACAACGTCTATTGGTCTCGCAGCCAGCAATCAGCCAAGCATTACAAAAACTGCGTCATCACTTTGATGACGAACTTTTTGTGAAAGTAAAAACAGGTCTTGAACCGACACCTTTCGCCGAATCTCTCGCCAACGATATTACGCCGCACCTCGATGGTTTAGCTGACGCAGTTAATCGCTCCCATCAGTTTGATCCTATCGAAGTGGACAACAAAATACGTATTGCGCTTGCGCCAATTACAATGACTTGCTTGCCCGGTTTCCTCTTCGAACAAATTAGAATATTAGCCCCTAACGCCCAACTTGAACTGGTCGGTTGGTCAAACAGTACTGTGGATGAGATCTTAAAGGGTGAAACCCTGATGGGCGTAAACTACGAATTACTTCTAACCAACAAAGAGATCTACACGCCGAAGCTACTGGATTTGAAAGGGCGTATTTTTGTCCGCGAAGATCACCCAATCACCCAACCTCATGTTGAACCACATGATCTTGGCGGTTACCCAATTGCTTCTTTAATTTCTCCAGGGTGGAACGACAAATTTAGCTATGCATCTGAACTTCTAACCGAAATGGGCGTTAAACACAGCATTGGATTTCGCTCAGAAATGGTCTCTGCAATACTTGATGTCGTCAAACACACCGACATGTATTTACCTCACTCCAATTTACTTCCGGTTGAGCAATTTCCGGGATTAAGAGCCGTTGACGTCACGATTGATGGTCAACCACAAATGAAGTCTATTCACGCTCATATGCATGTGAGAAACCGCAATAATCCACTCGTCAGTTGGCTCGTTGGCCTTATCCAACAAGGTTTAACAATACAAGCTAACAAGCCTTAGTCTGATAAGAAATTATTATCACCAAAATAATTAGACCTACTTAGTCATAAAATATACTTCTCAATAAGATAGCCCTGCTTCAAAGGGAATTTAGAAAGAGCGATTGCTTACAGTAAGGATGCTGTTCCTCGTTTACTTATTGAGAGTTCAGACATGACATATAAACTTGTAAAGCTTACTGCCGCTAGTGCCCTTCTTGCTTCTTTCAGCTCAATTGCAGCTGTTATCCCAGATCGCCCAAATCCAGGCATTCCAACCAACCCAATTCAAGGTGTGCCAGAGCAACCTCTTCTACCAGAAGTTGATAACGGTGTTCCTGGTGTGCCAGATCGTCCACGCCCAGATTTACCGCCAACACCACCAATTGAAGCGGCACCTGAACATCCAACGCTTCCAGAAGTAGATAATGGCGTTCCTCATGTTCCGGATCGCCCAACGCCACAGCTGCCATCAAACCCTATCGAAAATAATCCAACGGATGACCGTCTAAACCACTTAGAAGGCTTGGCTGCAGAATACAGCTACCGCTTAAACCAACAAGCAGAACAAATGGACGGAATCCGAGCAAGCTTACACGCTGTCACTAATGCTCGACCTTACGCGACAAGTGGTGAACTGGCTATCGGTGCAGGTGTTGGCTTCTCAGGTAGCAAAGAAGCGGTCGCGGTTGGCGGTGCTTACGGTCTAACAGACCAAGTTAGTTTATCAGGTACCTTCCACTACGAATCATCGGGTAAGTACTCCTCCTCTGACGTTGCTGGCGGCGTTGGTGTCCAAATTAGCTTTAGATAAAAACTGCACTCAATAAGTCCATAGCCAAGGAAGGCTTTTATTTAGGTAACTCTATGAAACGCAAATTCTTTCTCGCTGCCCTTATTCTCGCTCCTATTAGCGTCCAAGCTTCAGGTATTTATGTCTCTCCAGAAGTTAAGATTGGCTCATTTCGAGGGGCTGGTATCCAACTGGGGACAACCGATATTGCGGGCTTTGATGCGCTGTATTTTGATTACTCTCAGATTACTTATAAGAGCGGTAATTATGATGAAACCATTGACGCCTACCATATTGGCTTTCAACACTTATTTGGTCATCAACCACAGATGGGATTTCAAGCGAGCTTAGGATTAGCGCAGTACGATGGAACGTATCGCAATGAACGAAGAGATGCGAACGGATTGAGTATTGGTGGCGCTTACGTATACCAAGTTAACCCAATATTGTCGGTAAGAGCAGGGGCGGATTTAGACGTTTTCATGAACGATAAAACCCACACCTTTACTGATACGGCAATTAACTTTTCTCTGGGCTTTGGCCTGCGCCTTTAAGACTTACTTCAGTACGTCATCGATGCTTTGATCACCAAGGTGACGTACGTCTTTGCCTTTCACGAAATAAATGATGTATTCACAGATGTTTTGACAACGATCGCCCACACGCTCAATGGCACGTGCCGACCACATCACTTGCAGGATATGCGGAATATTTTTCGGGTCTTCCATCATGTATGTCATCAACTGACGAATCACCGCTTCGTATTCCGCATCCAACTTATCATCGAGCTTATGCACTTCTGCTGCGGCTTCTACGTCCATACGCGCAAATGCATCTAATACTTGGTGTAGCATCTGGATCGCTTGACGACATAGTGGCTCTAACGATACATGAAACTGACGTTCTTGCGATGATGGGCTTTCAATTGCGACATAAGCAATGCGCGTCGCAACATCACCAATACGTTCAAGATCGGTGATGGTCTTAATAATCGCCATGATCAAACGTAAGTCTTTTGCAGTTGGCTGACGCTTGGCAATGATACGGGTACAAGCATCATCAATAGACACTTCCATCGCGTTCACTTTATGATCATCACGCACAACTTTACGCGCCAGCTCGATATCTTCCTTATGCAAGGCTTGAATAGCATACGAGAGTTGCTGTTCTACCAAGCCGCCCATGGTAAGTACATGGGTACGAATCGATTCTAGCTCTACGTTAAATTGTCCTGAGATGTGACGTCCAAAGTGCATGGCTTTCCTTTAATCCTTAAGAGATCGTAACTTAACCGTAACGACCGGTGATGTAATCTTCGGTTTGTTTCTTCATTGGAGAAGTGAAGATCGAATCCGCATCCGAGTATTCAATCAACTTACCCATATGGATAAATGCAGTGTGATCACTGACACGCGCCGCTTGTTGCATGTTATGGGTAACGATAACCACAGTATATTGAGTCTTGAGCTCATTGATAAGCTCTTCAATAGTTAAAGTTGATATTGGGTCCAATGCCGATGTCGGTTCATCCAATAATAGAACTTCAGGTTCGATAGCGACGGCACGAGCAATCACCAAACGCTGTTGTTGGCCGCCAGAAAGTCCAAATGCGTTTTCATGCAGACGGTCTTTTACTTCGTCCCATAATGCCGCAGAGCGTAGTGAACGCTCGACCGCATCATCCAACATGCGACTGTTCTTCACACCTTGCAGACGAAGGCCATAAACCACGTTTTCGTAAATCGACTTAGGGAATGGGTTTGGGCGCTGGAATACCATGCCAACTCGGCGACGCAGCGTGGCGACATCCACACTTGGGTTGTAGACGTTCTTACCATGCAGACGTACTTTACCCGTCACTTTACAACCTTCAACTAAGTCGTTCATTCGGTTGATACAGCGCAGCAGTGTGGATTTTCCACAACCTGACGGGCCGATGAACGCCGTTACGCGCCCTTTCGGAATACGCATGGAGATATCATGCAGCGCCTGAGCCTGACCATAGAAAAGATTAAGGTTCTCAATCGAGATAGCCGTTTGTTCATCCGTCAGGTTATGCACATCCAATGGTGGCTCGTAACCCAATGTATTATCAAAGTTAAACATGCTTAATCTTGTCCTAAAGTTCTGTATTTCTCTCGCAGATTATTACGAATGCTGATTGCTGTTAAGTTTAGTCCGACAATAACCGTCACGAGTAAGAAAGAAGTCGCGTAAACCAGCGGACGCGCAGCTTCGATATTCGAAGTCTGGAAGCCAACATCGTAAATGTGGAAGCCTAGGTGCATAAACTTTCTGTCCAAGTGCACATAAGGGAATTGCCCATCCACTGGCAAGCTAGAAGCTAACTTCACAACGCCTACCAGCATCAATGGCGCCACTTCCCCCGCAGCTCGGGCAATTGCGAGAATTAAACCTGTAATGATCGCAGGGGTTGCCATAGGCAATACCACACGCCACAACGTTTCGAACTGCGTTGCGCCCAACGCCAACGAACCATGACGAACAGAGCTAGGAATACGGGTTAAGCCCTCTTCCGTGGTGACAATCACCACCGGTAACGTCAAGACAGCCAGAGTCAGTGCTGACCACAATAAGCCAGGCGTGCCAAAGGTTGGAGCAGGTAATCGCTCGGCGTAAAACAGGTTATCGATAGAGGCGCCAATAGTGTAAACAAAAAAGCCTAAACCAAACACGCCGTAAACGATCGAAGGAACACCAGCAAGATTAATAACTGCAATACGAATCACGCGAGTAAGAGCATTGTTCTTGGCATACTCATGTAAGTAAATCGCCGCAACTACGCCCAATGGCATCACGATGATAGACATGATGATAACCAAGAAAACCGTACCGAAAATTGCCGGAAAAACACCACCTTCAGAGTTCGATTCGCGAGGGTCTTCGGATAAGAACTTCCAAACCTGTTTCCCCCAATGGGCAACCTTCTCAGGCAATGACATTTGGTTTGGATACCAGTAGTCCAAAATATCTTCTAACGGAATCGCAACCTGAGTTCCAGTCATGTCTTCGACAATGAGAGAATAATCAGAGAAGCCTAAACGTAACCCATCAAGCTGAGTATCTAGCTTCGCGAGTTCCGCTTCAATTTCGGCTTTTCGTTGGCTATTGTTCACCAAAAACTCGTCCGTGATGGTGTCGTTGAGCTCGTGCTTGCGTTTATCTAAGCGAAGCTGCTCTAACTGCCACCCCAAGTCTTTTACTTGATCATCCACCAACATATCAATTTCATGATGTAAGGTTTCTGCATCATCGAGCTTCTGATCCAAAAGCGTTTGGATGTTGTTTTCGTAGCGTTTTTTTCCGTCTTGGAAGGCTACAAATTTACCGAAGAAGTAGCCACCACTGCTGCGTTCGATCACCGCCCATTCACTCGGCGTCGTCGGATCATCCAACTGTATTTTCAGCACAGAAATAAAATCTGATGGATACAATTCACGGTTAGCAATTTTGATGTTTAAGCGCGTCGCGAATTCTTCATCATCCTCGAGTTTATTCGCCGCATCTTCTGGTAGGTAACTTCTTGGTACAAAACTGCGCTCGTAAACTTGACCAACAAGAGTCGAGTTTTCATGCAACACTTCGCCCTGCACAGGAGTCAGCGCAGCAACATTCCATTGATAAAGTGGCGCGGGCCAGAAGTATGTGAGTCCCTTCCAACCAATCAACAGCAATAAACCAAGGACAGAAAGCAAGCTGATGCTTACCGCTCCCCCAGTTAACCATATCCAAGGTGCGCCAGAACGAATCCAATTTAACACGCTATTACTCGCTCTTTCATTAACTGATTACAACGCACGATATTTATCTCTCAGCCTTTGACGAACCCATTCCGCCAATGCATTCACCGCAAAGGTGAAGACAAACAAAATTAATGCTGATAGGAACAATAATCGGTAGTGAGAACTGCCCACTTCCGACTCTGGCAATTCAACCGCAATGGTTGCAGACAAGCTACGTAAGCCTTCTAGCACGTTCCAATCCATTAATGGTGTATTGCCCGTCGCCATTAACACAATCATGGTTTCCCCCACAGCGCGACCAAGCCCCATCATGATTGCCGAGAAAATCCCCGGACTGGCTGTCAGCAGGACGACATAAATCAAGGTTTGCCATGGCGTGGCTCCCAGAGCTAATGAGCCATCCGATAGGTGCTTCGGCACTGAGAAAATTGCATCTTCTGCAATGGTAAAAATCGTAGGGATAACCGCAAAGCCCATCGCTAAACCAACCACCAGCGCGTTGCGTTGGTCAAAGCCAATACCATGATCAGTCAGGAACAAACGCATGTCACCACCAAAGAAGGCTTGCTCAAGCATTGGCGATACCCACACACCTAAACCAATCAACAGTAAAATCAAAGGCATTAACACCAAAGCATGCCATCCGTTTGGCAGGCGGTTACGTATTGGTTGTGGGATCAGCGCCCATAGTCCGCCCATCACCATGGTGCTCAGAGGCAAAACAAACAGCATCACCACAACGGTAATCAGGTGGTCTTCCACAATCGGAGCGAACCAAAGCCCGGCAAGGAAACCAATGATAACCGTCGGCAAAGCTTCCATTAACTCAATTGAAGGCTTTACCACACGACGCATTCGAGGCGACATAAAATAAGCCGTATAAATCGCTCCTAGTACCGCCAAAGGTACCGAGAATAACATCGCGAACATCGCCGCTTTAATGGTCCCAAACGCAATAGGAACCAAGCTGAATTTCGCTTCGAAATCATCACTGGCCGAGGTCGATTGCCATACAAACTCTGGCTCAGGGTAACCTTCATACCACACTTTTTGCCATAAAGATGACAACGATACTTCTGGGTATGGGTTATCAACGAACGCCACATTTAACTCGTCATTTTGCCAAGTAATTAGATAACGCTCGTTATTCGACATTCCCGCCATCACAGGTGCCTGCTTGTATGCACGCTTAAACAGCACCAGTTTCTCGCTGGTGGTGTAATGGCTCTGCAACGTACCGTTAGTGTAGAAGCTGTAAAAACCTTTACGGTGGGAATCCGGCAACAAGTACTTAAGCTCCGATGCCAACTTGAATTCACGAATGTGCGTCAAGGTGCGTTGATCACCTTGTAGGGTATCAAACCATTGAGAAACGTGACCATCGTTATGAGTAACCAAGATGGAATAAGCGCCAGCTAATAAGTCAATGGTTCTCACCGAATGTTTAGTATCACCTTGAGTAAGATCGATGACCTCACGCACAGAGAACTTACCTTCTCCTTTCACTAACACAATCAGCTCGGAGCCATTACGCAGGTACAAGTTCTTTCCGTCAGGTGTTAGTAACATTTGTTCGGGCGAATCAAAACCTGATGAAAAAGTGTAATCAATGGTGATCGGTGGTGCGTCTAATAGCTGTGGCTCTTGCCAGCGAGCTTTAAGCACTCCTGTCTGAGTCTGCCATACTAACGTTGGGGTTTGGGTCGAAGCACTAAAAACAAACTGTGTTACCGGATCGCTGGCATTTGTTAGCTGCATATCCATGCCAGAATGAAAAGGAATGACCTCCGGTGGACGGGTATTTTCTCTTAGTGTCGCATTAAATTCTGGCTTAAAAAGGTGAGCGAAACCATTTTCATCAACTAATCCATACCAACCTAAACCAGGGGCAGATTGAGCAAACGCAACAGGGTTGCGAGCCATTTGCTGTGTGTATAAAGCTGGCTTACTCGGGTGATCCAGCGATAAGAAACGAACCTCCCCCGACTGGGTTAACACTAGTCCAATTTGAGAATAGTCATCGACTGAAATTGCGAGAGGTTTCCCACTTTGGGTTGCTCTAGAGGCATAATTGGTTTCGATCTCTGCATCAGAAAACAGAGGGATGATCACCATTGCAAGGTAAACAAAGATCAAAACAAGGGCGGCTAACACGCCTACACCACCGGATGTCACTGCAAATCGAACTAAACGATCTTTGATCAATCGCTTCTTATCTTTTTCCTGCAATGAAAACTCGGCTTGTGCCATTGATCTCTCTACCCTTTTTGACTTAGTACTAGAATATGTCGTTAAGATGACAATTATATTACAGATCACATTAAACAACTGAAAAGAATACAACTCTTATGCATGCCGTAGTATGAAATAAATCTGTAATGAAAAACTCATAATGTTCACACTCCTCTTTTATCCCTCGATGAGTGCGGATTCACTCTTTTTTAGGCTAGGTAAGGTTATGAGCGCAGAAAAACTCTATATAGAAAAAGAACTTAGTTGGTTATCTTTCAACGAACGAGTACTACAAGAAGCTGCCGACAAAACCGTCCCTCTCATTGAACGAATTCGATTTCTCGGGATATTTTCCAATAACTTAGATGAATTCTATAAAGTACGCTTTGCGGATGTAAAACGTCGGATCTTGATCAGCCAAGAACGCGGTGGAAGCGACAACTCTAAGCACTTGTTAACAAAGATGCAAACCAAAGCGTTGAAGCTAAACGAACAATTCGATGAATTATACAGTGAATTAATACGTGAAATGGCACGACGTCGGATTTTTTTAGTTAATGAGCACCAATTAGATGACACACAAAAACGTTGGGTAACCAAGTATTTTCGTAAAGAAGTCATGCCGCACATTACCCCTCTTCTTATTAAAGAAGATATTGATGTTCTGCAGTTTCTTAAAGACGAATACGCTTACATTACGGTCGATCTGCAAAAAGGCGATCAATCCCAATACGCTTTAATTGAGATCCCAACCGATCACTTACCTCGCTTTGTTATGTTGCCTGAAAAAAAAGGCAAGCGACGTAAAACGATCATTTTACTCGACAATATTATTCGCTATTGCCTTGATGAACTTTTTAAAGGCTTTTTCGAATACGATGCTCTTAACGGCTATGCGATGAAAATGACCCGTGATGCTGAGTACGACTTGCGTTACGAGGTTGAGTTTAGCCTGCTTGAACAAATGTCTGAAGGGGTGAATCAACGTCTTACCGCCTTACCTGTACGCTTTGTATATGAGCGAGATATGCCGCAAAAGATGCTCGATTTTTTATGCAAAAAACTACAGATTTCTAATTACGACAACCTCATCCCTGGTGGGCGCTATCATAATTTCAAAGACTTTATTGGTTTTCCTAATGTTGGCCGAGATTATTTAGAAAACAAACCGATGCCGCCAATGAAGTGTGCAGACTTTGAGGGCTATGCAAACAGTTTTGAAGCCATCAAAGCCAACGATATACTGCTGCACTACCCTTATCATACCTTTGATCATATTTCGGAATTGGTTCGACAAGCCTCGTTCGATCCTAAAGTCCTAAGCATCAAGATCAACATCTACCGCGTCGCCAAAGACTCGCGTTTGATGAACTCGTTGATCGATGCTGTACATAATGGCAAGGGAGTCACCGTTGTTGTGGAGCTGCAAGCTCGCTTCGATGAAGAAGCGAATATCGAGTGGTCCAAAATACTAACGGAGGCTGGTGTACATGTCGTCTTCGGCGCCCCTGGTCTTAAGATTCACTCCAAGTTACTGCTAATAAGCCGTCGTGAAGACGGAGAGATTGTTCGCTACGCTCACATTGGTACTGGGAACTTTCACGAGAAAACAGCACAAGTGTACACGGACCTTACCTTGCTGACCGCCGATCAAGAACTCACCGATGAGGTACGAAATGTATTTGGCTATATCGAAAATCCATACCGTCCGGTGAAGTTCAATCATTTGATTGTCTCTCCACGAAACTCACGAACACAATTATATCGCTTAATTGACAACGAAATTGCCAATGCCAAATCAGGAAAAAAAGCAGCACTGACCATCAAGGTCAATAACCTCGTCGATAAAGGCATCGTCAATAAACTCTACGGCGCGAGTAATGCTGGAGTAAAAATCAAGATGATCATTCGTGGTATGTGCTCATTGGTCCCAGGCATTGAAGGGGTGAGCGAGAACATTCAGATCATCAGTATCGTCGATCGCTTCCTAGAGCATCCTCGCGTTGTAATTACTCACAATGACGGCGAACCACAGGTGTACATCTCCTCAGCGGACTGGATGACTCGAAATATCGATCATCGAATTGAAGTTGCAGCCCCCGTCCGTGATCCACGTTTGAAACAGAGGATTATTGATATAACTAACATTCACTTTACCGATACAGTAAAAGCTCGCCTGATAGATAAAGAGATGAGTAACAGCTACGTACCGCGAGGTAATCGTAAAAAAGTTCGCTCACAAGTTGCCATCTACGACTATCTTAAAAATATAGAGAAGCAAATAAGAAAACAAAAAACCGATGCCTCAAATACTTGAACAAGATGTACGCCATATCGCTGCAATTGACCTCGGGTCAAACAGTTTCCATATGGTGGTAGCGAAAGTTGTCGGTAGTGATCTTCAACTTGTCAGTCGCCATAAACAACGCGTACGGTTAGCTGCCGGACTCGATTCAGAGCTCAATCTTAGCCATGCAGCAATGGAACGAGGTCTTGAGTGCCTCGCGATGTTCGCCGAACGCTTGCAAGGCTTTGAAGCTTCAAACGTAAGAATTGCAGCCACTCACACTTTAAGGCGTGCTAACAACGCCCATCTCTTTATCCAACGAGCCAAAGAGGTGCTGCCTTTTCCAATTGAAATTATTCCGGGCGAAGAAGAAGCTCGCCTCATCTATCTCGGCGTCGCACATACTCAAGCGGAATCTAACTCCAAACTGGTCGTCGACATCGGTGGCGGCAGTACTGAGATGATCATTGGTCAAGAGTTTGACCCAGAGCTTCTGAACAGCAAGCAAATGGGTTGTGTAAGCTTTACCGAGCAGTTCTTCAATAACGGCAAACTGTCGCGGAAGAACTTCAGCAAAGCGATTCTCGCCGCAGAGCAACGCATGGAGTCCATTGCTGCAAAATACCGCAAGAAAGGCTGGGATATTGCCCTCGGCTCTTCAGGTACTATTAAAGCGATTCGCGAAGTCTTGATTGGATTGGGTCATGAAGATGGGCTGATCACCAACAAGCGTTTGGGTAAGCTCATCGACACATTGTGCGAATTTGAGTCCATTGATGATATCGAGCTTGTTGGTCTGACCGATGAACGCAAGCCAGTCTTTGCCGCTGGTGTAGCCATTTTGTCTGCCATCTTCCAATCACTAAAAATCAACCAGATGTTCTTCTCGGATGGCGCATTACGTGAAGGTCTGCTTTACGAGATGGAAGAACGCTTCGCCCGTTCTGATATTCGTATGCGCACCACAGAAAATCTAGCAAAACAACATCGCGTTGATATCGAACACGCAGCGCGCGTAAAAGGTCATGCAAGAGAGATGCTGTGCAATGTTCGTTCTGAACTTGGTATCAAGAAGAAGAGTGAGCTGTTTGATTTACTAGAATGGGCTGCTTTGCTGCATGAAGTCGGCTTGAGCATCAGTCTGCGCGGTTTCCATCGTCACTCATTCTACATTCTGCTGCACTCCAACTTACCCGGCTTTAACCGCGAACAGCAATTGGTATTGGCGACTTTAGCTCGCTTCCAACGTAAATCCCTCAAGCTTAATGAGTTCCCAGAGTTCAATCTCTACAAAGAGAGTGACATCATCAACTTAATTAAGGTTCTGCGTCTAGCCATTGTGGTCAACGGTCAACGCAATGATGATCCGCTGCCTGAGCTGACACTATCGATACAAGAAGATAAGTGGGTACTTACCTGCGTAGAAGAAGATTGGTTGGAGAACAACAAGCTGCTCGATGCAGATTTGCAGGAAGAACAGCAACGCTGGGAAAGCGCAGGATGGGCATTGAACTTCTAACCACGAACTCAATGAGATAAAGAAAAAGGTCGGCTTATAAACCGACCTTTTTTAATTCCTCTGCAGCGAAATCGGCAGTAATCGGAACATAACCATCTTTCGCAACCAGCGCTTGCCCTTGGGCAGAGAACATAAAGCGAATGAACTCAGCTTCAATTGGGCTTAGCGGGTAATCAGGATGTTTATTCACGTATACATAGAGGTAACGTGATAGTGGGTACTTACCTGAGATGATATTTTCACGCACAGGGCTAACGTAATCGGTGCCTGTTTTCGCAATTGGGACTAAACGAACACCCGCCACGCGATAACCTACACCTGAATAACCTACACCACTAATCGTAGATGCAACAGACTGCACCACTGATGCAGATCCCGGTTGCTCGTTCACACGAGTTTTAAAATCACCGCCACACAAGGCATTGCTTTTAAAATAACCGTACGTACCCGATACTGAGTTACGACCAAACAGCTGCAAGTTACGTTTCGCCCACTCGGCTTTGATGCCTAACTCACGCCAGTTGGTGATGAACTCACTTTCACCGCAGCGCAATGTCGCCGAGAACATCGCATCCAACTGATGAAAATTAAGCCCTTTGATTGGGTTGTCTTGATGAACGAAGATGCCAATCGCATCAATTGCAACACGAAGTGCCGTTGGCTTGTAACCATGTACACGCTCAAATGCTTCGATCTCACGCATACGCATTGAACGACTCATTGGACCGAATTGCGCCGTTTGTTCCGTTAACGCCGGTGGCGCAGTCGATGAACCAGACGCCTGAACCTGAGCATTAATGTTCGGGTAAATAGATTTAAACTCTTCTACCCAAAGCGTGGTCATGCCTGCTAACGTATCTGAGCCGACAGACAATAAGTTACCCGCAATACCCGTCGTCTTTTGATAATTCGGCAACGGTTGATCTTGTGCAAATGCCACGCTGGAGAGCACCAACATGGCTAGAGTGATTTTCTTAATAGCTTTGGATACGACACTCATTACTTCACCACCAAACGACTTGGTAGGATGAAAGAGAACTTACTGCCGACACCAACTTCACTGTAGATTTCGAGGTGAGAGTCATGGTGGCTCAATGCGTGCTTCACGATGGCCAAACCGAGACCACTGCCCCCCGTATCACGAGAGCGTGCTTTATCCACGCGATAGAAACGTTCGGTCAATCGATGTAAGTGTTGTGGCTCAATACCATCACCGCTGTCTTCAACCTCTAGACAAGCACCTTGTGCGGTTTGATACCAACGGACATTAACGTGAGCACCTGGAGGGGTGTACTTCACCGCGTTGTAAACCAAGTTGGAGATAGCACTGCGTAACTGGTCATCATCACCAAGGACACGTAAGCTAGAATCAACATCGAAAGTCAACTGGTGCTTATCATCACCACTCAAACTGATCGCTTCTTTCTCAAGCACTTCTAACATACTTGGTACGTTCACAACGTCTTCTAGCTCATGCATTGGCGCCGCTTCGATCTTAGACAGCGTTAATAACTGGTTCACCAAACTGTTCATTCGATTTAGCTGCTCGGTCATTACACCATGTGCTTTACTCCACATTGGACCAACGATCATGTCTGGATCTTCCGTCATCTCTAAATAGCCTTGCAGTACCGTCATAGGGGTACGCAGTTCATGAGATACGTTAGCGAAAAAGTTACGGCGCATACCTTCAAGCTGTTTAAGCTGGCTCACATCACGTACCACCATCAAATGTTCGCCTTCGGTGTAAGGCACGATACGCAATTCCAACATACGTTCGACGTTGAGCGGCGAGCGCATTTCTAGCGGCTCAGAGAAATCTTGCTTGTTGATGTACTTGATAAAATCAGGAGTACGGATGAGATTAGAAATAGGTTGTCCAGAATCTTCTGGCCAGTGGAATCCTAAAAGGTGCTGCGCAAGCTTGTTACACCACACAATATTGCCTTCAGCACGAAAAACCACTACCGCATCCGGCAGCGATTCAGCACCATTACGGAAACGGCGAATTAAATTGGTGAGCTCTTTACGTTTTCGACGCTGACGTTGTTGTAAGCGGTATAAACCGTTAAACAAAGATTCCCAGTTACCACTACCTGATGGTGGAGTCAGACGCTTTTCATCCCATAACCAAGCCGATAAGCGAACCTGATTATGCAGATGCCAGACAAGCTGCAAAGCCGTGGCCGCCAGAAGCAACCACGGCATATAACCGAATATCCATCCTATGATCACCCAAGGGGTGTAAAAAAAAGCCAGCTCCCAGGCCAGCTTTTTCCAAGTTAATCTTTCAACCACTCATTACTCCAGAAATGGTATTGATAAGCTGCTAGCGATGTTATGCCTTCGTCGAGAAACGGTAACCTGCACCACGAACGGTTTGGATGAGTTTGTCGTGACCTGCCGCCTCAAGCGCTTTACGTAGACGACGAATATGTACGTCAACAGTACGGTCTTCTACATACACGTTGGTGCCCCAAACGTTGTTTAGCAGTTGCTCACGACTGTAAACACGCTCTTGGTGCGTCATGAAGAAGTGCAGCATTTTGAACTCTGTTGGTCCCATATCAACCGCTTCATCATTTGCAGTCACGCGGTGAGAAACAGGGTCCAACTTCAGACCTTGTACATCAATCACATCTTCAAGCGCAGTCGGTGTTACGCGGCGAATAACGGCTTTAAGGCGAGCAACCAATTCTTTTGGTGAGAAAGGTTTAGTGATGTAGTCATCCGCACCAACTTCTAAGCCGCGCACTTTGTCTTCTTCTTCACCACGAGCGGTCAGCATCACAACGGGAATATTGCGCGTTAACTCTTCGCGCTTCATGTGTTTGATGAAGTTAATACCACTACCACCTGGTAGCATCCAGTCTAGTAGCACTAAATCCGGGAAGGGTTCAGCCAGCTTGGTTACCGCAGAGTCGTAATCTTCTGCTTCTACTGCTTGATAACCTTTCTGTTCAAGCACGAAGCATAGCATTTCGCGAATCGGAGCTTCGTCTTCAACAACCAGAATCCTTCTAGACATAATTGAATAACCTTATGTGAGTTGAGCTAATGAATTTAAAGGACAAAGCGCCCCTCTATGCATAAGCATTATTACTACCAATTATGACACTTTTGTGACCTTTGAAAACAAATTTTCATATAAGTTTCTTTTGAGATTCATCATGATCTTTTTCAATTCAATTAGGACAACGCCGGGAAAATTCCCTATGATTAGTCCCTTGTCATCAAGCCTAGAGAAGATTTATGTGGTTTAAAAACTGTCTGGTATACCGTGTTAACCGCGAGGTTAACTTCAACGCCGATCAACTGGAAACTCAACTAGCCGAGTTCCGATTCACCCCTTGTGGCAGCCAAGATAAACAAAAGTTTGGCTGGGTTAGCGCGATGGGTAGAAATGGCGACATGATGACGCACGTTTCAGAAAACCGCATTCTGATTTGCGCGAAGAAAGAAGAGAAAATGCTGCCTGCTTCAGTGATCAAAGATTCACTAAACGCAAAAGTAGAAGCAATGGAAGCGCAAGAAGGTCGCCCACTCAAGAAGAAAGAGAAGGACAACCTCAAAGATGACATCGTAATGGACCTACTGCCACGTGCATTCAGCCGCAGCAGCCACACTTACGTACTTATCATGCCAAAAGAAGGCTTCATCCTTGTTGATGCAAGCAGCTATAAAAAAGCAGAAGATGTATTGGCACTATTACGTAAAACAATGGGTAGCCTACCTGTTGTGCCTGCAATCCCTGAAGTCGCGATTGAAACGACCTTGACTGAATGGGTGAAAACTGGCGACACGCCACAAGGCATTTCTATGATGGACGAAGCTGAGCTTAAGTCTGTGCTAGAAGAAGGCGGTGTGATTCGTTGTAAGAAGCAAGAACTGACAACTGATGAAATCCGCAACCACATCGCAGCGGATAAGGTGGTGACTAAGCTAGCACTGAACTGGCAAGATCGTATCGAATTCATCATGGCAGAAGATTCTGGCATCAAACGTCTGAAGTTCTCTGATGAACTAAAAGATCAAAACGATGACATCCCACGCGAAGATCAAGCCGCTCGCTTCGACGCAGACTTCTCTCTAATGTGTGGCGAGTTCAGCGCTTTCCTACCAAATCTATACGAAGCATTGGGCGGTCTACCAAACCCTAACGCTTAATTTCGTACAAAGATTAATCATAACGCCCTCACTTTTTTTGAGGGCGTTTGTTTATCTAAACCATAATTCTCCTAGTCACAGGTCACATTTTGACGTAAAATTTGCGCCCCATTTCCATGAGGTGGAATTGGCCTGACTTGTGATCAGATACTAAGAGAATTGAGCAATGACAACAGAGAAAGCATTCGTACCAGAGCTACTGTCTCCAGCTGGTAGCCTTAAAAACATGCGTTACGCATTCGCCTACGGCGCAGATGCAGTATACGCTGGCCAACCTCGCTACAGCCTTCGCGTACGTAACAACGAGTTCAACCACGAAAACCTACAAATCGGTATCAACGAAGCGCATGCCCTAGGCAAAAAGCTTTACGTGGTATGTAACATCCAACCGCACAACTCTAAGCTTAAAACTTTCATCCGTGACCTTAAGCCAGTGGTAGAAATGGGCCCAGACGCACTTATCATGTCTGATCCAGGTCTTATCATGATGGTTCGCGAAGCGTTCCCAGAAATGCCAATTCACCTGTCTGTACAGGCGAACGCAGTAAACTGGGCAACTGTGAAGTTCTGGGCTGCTAACGGTGTTGAGCGTGTGATTGTTTCTCGTGAGCTTTCTCTAGAAGAAATCGAAGAAATTCGCGAGCACTGTCCTGAAACTGAACTAGAAGTTTTCGTTCACGGTGCTCTATGCATGGCCTACTCTGGTCGCTGCCTACTGTCTGGTTACATCAACAAACGTGACCCTAACCAAGGTACTTGCACTAACGCATGCCGTTGGGAATACAAAGTAGAAGAAGGCAAAGAAAACGACACTGGCGACATCGTAGAGAAGTTTGACCCAACGGAAGCGCAAGCAATCGAAGTCGCTGACGAGCGTCCTGAGACAACCATCGGTCGCGGCAAGCCAACCGATGAAGTCGTTCTGCTTTCTGAAGCGCATCGCCCTGAAGAAAAAATGGCAGCGTTCGAAGACGAGCATGGTACTTACATCATGAACTCGAAAGATCTTCGCGCAATCCAACACGTTGAGCGCCTAACTAAAATGGGTGTTCATTCATTGAAGATCGAAGGCCGTACTAAGTCGTTCTACTACTGTGCTCGTACTGCACAGGTTTACCGTAAAGCAATCGATGATGCGGTCGCTGGCAAGCCATTCGATGAAAGCCTAATGGGCACATTGGAGAGCCTAGCTCACCGTGGTTACACAGAAGGCTTCCTACGTCGTCACACTCACGACAGCTACCAAAACTATGACTACGGCTACTCTGTATCAGATGCTCAGCAATTCGTTGGTGAGTTCACAGGTAAGCGCCGTGGTGACATGGTAGAAGTAGAAGTTAAGAATAAGTTTATCGTTGGTGACAGCCTAGAGCTAATGACGCCAAAAGGTAACGTAATCTTTACGCTAGAAGCGATGGAAAACCGTAAGTCAGAATCAATTGAAGACGCAAAAGGTAACGGCCACTTTGTATTTATCCCTGTACCAGAGGATATGGATCTGGAATACGGCCTGTTGATGCGTAACTTAAATGCAGGTCAGGATACCCGTAACCCAACTGGTAAGTAATCATGGCACTACTTATTACCGATAAGTGCATCAACTGCGACATGTGTGACCCAGAATGCCCTAACGGTGCAATTACTATGGGTGACAGTATTTTCGAGATTGACCCTGCTCTATGTACAGAGTGTAAAGGTCACTACGAAAAGCCAACATGTCAGTCGGTGTGTCCTATTACAAAATGCATTATTACCGACCCAAATCATGTCGAGACTGAAGAGCAATTGCTAGAGAAGTTTGTGATTATTCAAGGGTTAGCGTAATCGAAAGAGGTTCAACTTTGCCGACAAAGTTGAACCTTTTTTTAACCCGATTTTTCGATAGGATAGATATTACAAAACAGCTCTTTCTCGAAGTGATACTCTAACCTCTCACGCCAATTTTCAGCTTGCGAGACAGGGATCAGATAAAAGTTCTCCCTACTTGTATCAGTAACGAAAGCCATTCCATATTGCATCAGCTCGTAATGCACGTCATTAACAAAGCCTGGGTCAAGGCGTTGGCGCCCAGTCAGGTGATTAACATCCTCTCGAGTCAAAAAGACTCCTTTAGTATCACTGCTAAATCTGTGTCTTAACCACTCTGCAAACTCTTTTGCACAAATCATAGTCATGGTTTTATCCTTGATTAACTCTCGATGGGAAAAGCCTCCTTACCCACCTCAATACACTTGTCTGCGTTGTCGTTTGTCTTTCACCAACCAACAGACATATTGCTAAGAAATCAGAGAATCGCGACGAAAAGATCTTTCTTAATATGAGTTGCCACAACATTTTAAAATAATGCAACTCTTTGTTTATATAAGATTTCTATAATATGCCACAAAAACCTAAAGGTCAGTTTTTGTACTGGTATTATTCACTGTAGACAAAAGTATGATCTTTCTCCAGTTTCATAATAGAGATCCAGAGAAAGCATATTTGGTATTTCGTTGGTAGGACTCACCACTTATTTCTGCGTAATGAGCGGCTGGCATTGTGTTGGCAGTATCTTTTTCTTCTTCGGTTTAGGCGTTACCTTAGTTTTTTTGGTCACAGGTGGAGGCGTTGCTTTCGGCTTCCAACTTGCTAACTCTACTCCACAGCCATCTCCTGCAGGTGGTGGCGCTTGGTTAACACAATTAGAGCTCGACTCAGGGCAAGTTAATCTCACGTGGAAGTGGTAATGATGCCCCCACCAAGGCCGAACCTTACGTAACCAATTTCGGTCTTTCTCACCTTCTTGCTTACATAACTGCTCTTTAATCACTGGATGAACAAAGATACGAGCAACATCTTGACTCTTCGCGGCACTTCGAATCAGTTCAAAGTGCCTATCTTCCCAACGGTGTTCTAGAATCTTGTATTTTTTAAGATCTACGACACTCATGGGTTTCGGAAGTTGAAGCTCATTATAAGAAAGCGGTTCATCGGCCAATCGCAGCCAAATATCAATATCTAGGCCAGTTTGATGACTAGAGTGGCCAGAAGAAAAACGTCCACCACGAGCTAGGGATAAGTCCCCAATAAGTAACGTTGTGTTGAGATCTTTACTGTTTTTTTTCGCTAACTCTTCAACAAAGCTTATTGTATGAGGATGCCCATAGTAACGCTTCGTTTTACTGCGTAAAACCTGATAACCAATACCATCAAGCGGGAGAGGAGAAGCACCATCTAAACAGCCATTCGCATAACTGCCGATAGAAGAGGATGTGTTATTTGTGGGACCAGAGACCTGCTCCCACGGAGTAGCAGAAAGAGAAGCTGAGAATAGAAAACTTAAACAAAAAGAAAGACTCAGCTTCATCACGCTCATTCCTTAATAGTGGTCACCATTATCATAGTAGCCTTTAGGAGAGAGTGCAGAGAAAATTACCGCAACATCGATATCTTCACCGGCAATACCACGAACTTGCTCAGTAATCGCTTTAGCCACTTTATTCTGAGTCTCTTGCCCACGGTCAAACCACAGAACTTCAACAAAAGGATATGCACTGCTTACTTCACCTTCACTGAAGAAAGTACTGTAGATGTATTCAAACGTGAAGTCTTCACGAGGACATTCCATTAATGGCTGTAATTCGTCAGTAAGAGGCTTTGATAAAGCTTGAACGGTTTGAGGCTCTACTGCGCGAAATCGAAGATGTGGCATAACATAACTTCCTAATTATTAGAATTCAGCGCCGATAATAACAGGAAGTCACCTTCTAATCACGTTGAGCACTAGCTATGCACTACAAAATAGCACACATACCGCGAGACATAAGTATGACTGACAATTTGAGGGAGAGGCAGAAGCAGAAGCAGAAAAGTGATAAAACGAAAAAGGCTCTAGCATTTCTGCTAGAGCCTTAAATATGGCAGGGGTGGAGAGATTCGAACTCCCAACACGCGGATTTGGAATCCGCTGCTCTGCCAATTGGAGCTACACCCCTGTAGTTCGTGTTTAGTGAGACGACTCTCGGAATAAGTGGCGGAGCGGACGGGACTCGAACCCGCGACCCCCGGCGTGACAGGCCGGTATTCTAACCAACTGAACTACCGCTCCGCACTGGTTAGACATTTAAGTCTAAATTTAAAGCCTGGCGATGTCCTACTCTCACATGGGGAAACCCCACACTACCATCGGCGCTAATTCGTTTCACTTCTGAGTTCGGAATGGAAATCAGGTGGGTCCAAATCGCTATGGTCGCCAAGCAAATTCTTTAATTCGGAAAACTGATTTTAAGTTCTACTACACATTCAATCGTTCTTGCATTGAGTCCATCAAAACCCCTTGGGTGTTGTATGGTTAAGCCTCACGGGCAATTAGTACAGGTTAGCTCAACGCCTCA